>NZ_DFQS01000069.1 GCF_002377905.1 Psychrobacter sp. UBA3483
TACTTTCTGATACACCACCAAATTTATTACTAAAACTGGTTGGATGCAGCGCAAACCAATTGATCAGACCTACTGGGGTGCCATCGGCGTTATTAAGACGCAACTGGGTCATGGTTTCATTGACATTACTATCAAAATCTTTAGCGTCTTTATTATTGTTATAGGCAAATTCTGAGCGATTGACTGTTGCACCCTTTAGCTCGCCTTGCGCCAAAGATAACGTCCCTGGCGTCAAGGTAGCGTGAGCGCGTTTAATTGAGGTGACAATACCATTGACGATAGCATTGAAGTTTTGGCTGCTATAGCCTGCTAGCGTGTCATCGGTACTGGCAATTTGATACAGCTGCTGATGTGAGTAGCCGGCGTTACTCACATAGGTATGCGTGGCGGTGAGCATGACATTGTCATCGTTATATAAGTCACCATAATCCGCTTTTAGACGTTTAATGACCTCAAGTTTTACCGCGGTAAACATAGCGCCCATATCTGCTGATACATAGACGACGCGTTTGCCCGCATTTTTATCCGCTTCGCCGATAATAAAAGCATAAGAGTACAAACGGTCGTTGATACCTTGTACCACCTACCCCGCCGCATAACCAAACATGCCAGTTTCGGCAGCAGCTCCGGTGATATCTGCCTTACCACTACCAACGAGATACTGACTTGTCGGCATTGTTCTCATAGACATAGCAGAAGCGCTACGATTTAACGTGACAGAGCTGTCCGCTGCGGCAGTAGCATTTTCACTAATCGTTGGCCCCAAATCGGACAAGGCTGCCACAGATTGTACGGATGCCGACTGTGTTGAAGCAGACTCCGTTGAATCCGTCTCACATGCCGTTAGGTTCAATACAGTGGTACAAATAGAGATGAGTAACATAAAAGGTCGTAATAGTGGAGGTGCGATAGAGGAAGTAGCCATTTGTTATCCTTAACATAGAGTAAAATCTTCAACTGAAGTATCTCAGTCTAAGATTAAATATCCCGCAACCTGTGATGCGCGCTTAATCAATGATAACTATTGATAACTACCAATGTACATCAATCCACGAAAACGGCTGCGAGTACATAAGTTGGCTATATCCATTTAACCAACCCACTCTCTAATATAACGATTAACAAACAAATGTAAAATATTTTATAGCAACCAAACCTTCAATTGCCCTTAAAAACCACTTTACTATGATTTTACTTTGAGCATACCTACTTAAATAAGATGGCTTAGATAAAACGACTTAAATAAAAAGTACTGAAGTCACATTTATCAACCATTATCTAAAGCTTAACTACATTTGCCAATCGAACGGCATTTGGTGATGACCACGCAGCGCCATCATTAGCGTTTGCTGCATTTGCGCCAACACTTCTTTGGTATAAGGAACGGCAGGAATGCCCCATACTGGATTTGGCCATTGCATGTCGTTTTGATAGCGGACGATATGATGAAAATGTAGCTGCGGTACTTGATTACCGAGGGCAGCGACATTCATTTTATCTGCTTGGAAAGTCTTAGCAAGTTGGCTTGATAACCAGCTCGACTCACGCAAAAACTGCGCTTGGTCTGCCTCAGATAGCTCGTACAATTCTTTGATACCTGATACCCGCGGTACCAATATTAACCATGGAAACTGACAATCATTGATTAAACGACAGGTTGATAATGGGAAATCACCCACTAAAAAACTGTCGGCTGCAAGTTTATGATGAAGTTGGAACATAA
Source organism: Psychrobacter sp. UBA3483 (assembly GCF_002377905.1). Lineage (GTDB taxonomy): Bacteria > Pseudomonadota > Gammaproteobacteria > Pseudomonadales > Moraxellaceae > Psychrobacter. The sequence continues at coordinate 1,724 of NZ_DFQS01000069.1, forward strand.
TGACGGTTCTCTTGTTATGACGCTCAAATAAATGGAATTAAAATACCAAAAAGCAGAACTGAATTTACTAAACTATAATACGCTTAAAGCATTATGCTTAAAGAAACAGCAGGCTAAATATAAGATGCCGCTATTTTATCAGTTATCCAAGCGATAAAATAGCGCCGTGACTGATTGTCTTAGCGTATGGCATTTGCTGTACTTAAACGATTTCGTAAATGTGCTTGGTTTAGCGATATAAACAAACAAAGCTAGGCAGACTCTGTCACTGTATGCTCGCTAAAATAGCGCAATAGGTCTTGAATGACGCTGACACGCTGCTGCGGTGTTGCCAGCTTATTGCTATCTTGATAGCGTATACCAGATGCACCGTTCATACGATAGTGCTGACCGTCTTTTTGAATCAGCTGAATAATCGCTAAGGCGTCGACCGGCGTATCAGGCGCAAATTCTAGTGTTAGGCTGCTGCTATTGGCATCAATCTTATTAATCTTGAGCGGTTCAGCTTGTATACGCAGTCCATGAACGGCAAATAATTGCTTAGTCTGGTCGGGTAATGTCCCAAAACGGTCAATCATTTCGGTACGAATATCGGTCAAGGCTTCTTTATCATCAGCATTACTAATACGTTTGTAAAACAATAAGCGCTGATGCACATCGTGCAAATATTCTTCTGGTATTAGCGCCGAGCTGTGCAAATTGATTTCACTGGTCAGCGACAATGGCGTGCTTAAATCTGGCTCTTTACCGGCTTTAATCGCCTTCGTTGCGCGCTCAAGCATATCCATATATAAGCTAAAGCCAATCGCTTGCATGTTACCACTTTGCTGTTTACCAAGGATTTCACCCGCGCCGCGAATCTCCAAGTCTTCACTTGCCAGCATAAAGCCTGCGCCCAACGTATTGGCGCGTTCAATCGCATGCAGACGGCGCTTGGCATCGCCTTTAAGCCCTTTGATAGAAGGTACTAGCAAGTAGCAATACGCCTGATGATGACTCCGGCCGACGCGACCGCGCAGCTGATGCAATTGCGCCAAACCAAACTTATCTGCGCGCTCGATGATAATGGTATTGGCATTGGGAACATCGATACCGGTTTCGATAATGGTCGAGCAGACTAGCACGTTGAACTTTTTATGATAAAACTGCTGCATGACTTGTTCAAGTTGGCGCTCTTGCATTTGCCCATGAGCCACCCCTACTCGTGCTTCAGGCACCAGTTCACGTACGGTTTCTGCCATGCGCTCAATACTTGCCACATCATTATGCAATAGATAAACCTGTCCGCCGCGTAGTAGCTCACGCAAGATGGCTTCTTTTAATAAGGCATCAGTCTTTTGCATAACAAAAGTCTTAATCGCCAGACGACGTGCAGGCGGGGTGGCAATAATCGACATATCACGCATACCTGATAGCGCCATATTAAGCGTCCTAGGGATTGGCGTCGCCGTCATCGACATACTGTCTACATCGGTCTGAATCGCCTTGATACGCTCTTTATGACGCACCCCAAAGCGATGTTCTTCATCGACAATCATCAAACCGAGATTAGAGAACTTCACATCAGGTTGCAGAAGTTTATGCGTGCCAATGACGATATCAACCTTACCCGCTGCCAAATCAGCCAATACCGTCTCTTGATGTTTTTTACCACCAAAGCGTGACAGGGTTTCGATACGTACCGGCCAATCAGCAAAACGGTCGCGGAAATTGTCTTCATGTTGACCGGCGAGCAAGGTTGTCGGCACCAACACCGCCACTTGATAACCGGCACTCACTGCAATGAACGCCGCACGCATAGCGACTTCTGTTTTACCAAAACCAACATCGCCGCAAATAAGACGATCCATCGGCTGATTCTGCCGCATGTCTTCCATAACTGCATGGATGGCATTGGCTTGATCAGGCGTTTCTTCAAAAGCAAATTGACTGGCAAATAGCTCATACTGTGATGGGTCGATTTTAAAATGAATACCGACTTTCGCTTCGCGCCGTGCTTGCATATTAAGCAGCTCGGCCGCCACGTCATGGATTTGCTCAAGCGCTTTTTGCTTGGCTTTATCCCATTTACCGCTGCCAATTTTATGTAATGGCGCAAGTGCAGGATCTCCGCCGCTATAGCGATTAATCATTTGTAAATTCGCAACCGGCACATAGATACTGGCGTCATCAGCGTACTTTAAGTGAATAAACTCTTGCTCACCATCGCCGACATCGAGTGTAATCAGACCATTGTAACGCCCAATACCATGCTCGATATGCACCACTGGGCTGCCTTCGGTTATCTCGGTGACACTTTTAACCAAAAACTCTTCTGACACCCCGCTTTGTCGGCGTCGGCGCGTTTGCAGCACTTGCCGGCCAAATAATTGCGTCTCGCTAATCACCACCAAGCGCTCAGGGACATAAACCCCGCGCTCAATGGGCGCGATGGTCAATCCGACTTGCGGTAATTTATTACTATTATTCTTCGATTTGTCCGCTGCTAAAAAAGCCTCAAAGCTATCGTAGGCTTTGATATCAATTTTGCCTTTAAACAGTTCAATCAAAATCTCACGCCGACCCGCTGTTTCTGCCACAATTAATACAGGTGTTGCTGTTTGTTCTTGTAGCGCTAAAAATGCTAACAGTTCGGTAAGGGGCTCAGCTTTTTGGTGGTTCACTGCCAGTTGCGGCGGCTCTTGCGCGCTTAACGTCACTAGCCCCTGTTTTTTTGGCGTCAGTGATAGCTGCTTAGGGGCTAAGGTTGCGTCATCGTTATCAATGCTATCAGTCGCAGCGATATCGATCATGGTCGCAAGCTTATTACGCGCACTGAGTATCACTCGCGGGTAATGATTAAGATGTTCATTTAGACTATTTGATAGTAGATACAACCATTCAGGTGCGACGATGGGCTTGTCAATATCATGACGCCGCTCTTCATATCGGCGCTGAATTTGTGACCAATAATCTGCCTGTTTTTCGTTAATCAGCTCATCGGTGATAAACAGCGCATCGCTTGGTAAGTAGGAAAACAAACTACTCTCTGCCTGCCAATCCTTTAAATCAAAAAACAGTGGCTGATAATACTCAAGTCCGCTACTAGCGATACCTGCCATCACATCTTTATGCAGCTCAGATTTGCGGCTACTGGCATTGGGGAACATGGCGGCAAAGTTGGTGCGGAACGTCTCCCGTCCTTCATCGAGCGGAAACTCTTTGGCTGGTAGTATTTGAAATTGCTTAATGGGCTTTGAGATATCTGGCAGTTTATGCAGCAGCGATAGCGACTCTTTGCCCATGCTGCTATCGTTGCCACTCATCATGGTTTTGAGGTCATCAACGGTCAATGTGCGTTGGGTCTGCGGATTAAAAAAGCGAATGGTCTCAATTTCATCGTCGAATAAATCTAGGCGTAGCGGAAATGGCTGACCCATGGCAAAGATATCAATGATACTACCACGTACGGCAAATTCGCCCGGCTCAAAAACGTTCTCAACCGCGCGATAACCCGCCTTTGCCAATAGTTCGCGCTGAGTATTGATATCGAATCGATCACCGACACTCAAATCAAAATGCTGTCCTATCAACCAGCTTGGCGGTGCGACACGGTGCATTAATGCTTGTACCGATATCAGTAGCACGCCTGAGGTTGGCATATCAGTCAATAGATTGATGCGCTCGCTCACAATGTCTTGATGCGGAGACAGCTCGTCATAGGTCAGCGTTTCCCAATCGGGAAACACATAAGCATCGACGCCGCAAAATGCCAGCTCCGTCTCTATCTGGTTAAGCTGATTTTGGTCACGCGTCACCACGATCTTTAGACGATCGGCCACATCCCATAGCGGCGTTTGTACCAGACTTGCCAGCCACAAACTACTGACTGCTCCATGCACAGGCGCCAGCCAGCGCCGCTCGGTATTCTGGATAGGAAATAACTGCTGGTTAATAGGGTCAAAGGCGTCGGTCAAAGCAGTGATAGACATAAAGGATAGGGTCAACGTTAAGAGTCAGAAAGCTATTATACGAATATTTGCGCAATTACCAAAATTTATGCCGTAACGGTTTGTCACTTAGCCTTGTTATGAAAAAATCAAAATCTAAACAATTGATAAAACGCATATTCATCTATAAAGACAAGCTACTTAAATGTAAAAACCTCAACGATTAAGCTGAGGTCTCGGAGTTATAACCATTAAGCTACTGTTAAAGTATAAGCTGTTTTTAAATCAATGGTTTTTCGCTCGCGATAATGCCGTTATTGTCGGCATAAACAAACATACCTGAGTTTAACGTTAAATCACCAAAGCGGATTTCAATGTCAGTTTGGCCTTCATCACGGCGATTTGATTTGCGCGGGATGCAACCAAGCGCCATGACGCCGATATCCATTTGTGCCATATCATCTACATCACGCACGCAGCCATATACCACCACCCCTGCCCAGCCATTGTCAATCGCTGATTGCGCAATCATATCGCCGAGCAACGCGCAACGCATTGAACCACCACCGTCAACGACCAAGACTTTACCATTGCCGTCTTTATCTTTGCCATCGCTATTCAATAAGGATTTTACGCGGCTATTGTCTTCAAAGCATTTTACCGTCACGATTTCACCACAAAATCTGTCTTTACCGCCAAAGCTATAAAACGATTTGCCTTCGATATTGGGCAGGCATACCTGCGACTCAGGATTGGCATCTAATAAATCACAAGTGACAAAGTTGTCTTTATTCATTGTGGTTGTTTCTGCTGTATCTGACATCGTGACGCTCCTTGTTAAGTTAAATAGTTGAATTATCTATCATGAAATCTGAGTTTTTATTAATTTATGCTTAGGCTATTTTTTGACTTTGGTCATTGCTAGTAGCTGTTTATTTTCGATAATTTCCGTGTCTGTAATGGTAGGCTCACTACGATATTTATTACGCTGATACACCTCATGCGCACTCATCGCCATCGCACTGGCAACGCGCTTGGCAGAAATAGGATGCAAGGATAATGACTCGGGGACGATTGGCGAGATCAGTTTAAAGGCTTTTTGACCAAAGCTTTCAAGTGGGCGGCCTTTATGCTTGCCAAGTAATAATGATGGCCGAAAAATCACCAACTGGGTAAAACCTAGCGCCATAATAGACTGCTCTGTTTCCGCTTTGACCCGATTGTATAAAAAACGGCTGTCGATATCGGCATTCATTGAAGACAATAAAAAGAAGTTTTCTACGCCTTTCGCACGGCATAATGTGGCAAAATTGACATTATAGTCGTGGTCAACTTTTCGAAACGCTTCATCACTACCTGCTTGTTTTTTGGTGGTACCAAGGCAGCTAAAGGCATCGGTCTTACTATCTGCGCCGACGCTGGCAAATATTTCAGCCAAGTTATCAAAATCATTGACCTGATAAAAGCGCATGCTGGCATTGATGTAGCGAGGCGGCCGCCGTGCAATCACAATCAACGTGTCATAAAGCTCACTAAGCTGCTTAACAAGATGCTGTCCGACCAACCCTGTTGCGCCAATTACAATTGCTTTTCGCTGCATAGCCTATCCGTTTATATCATGTTGGGGTGTTTGTAATGCTAAAAATGATGTCTTATAGAAATTGTTTGCTTTGGTATCATACCTAAATTAACAGCTCCCTAGCGCTATTCTACACAATTTATTGTAAAAGATTTTATCAACGCCTAGGTTTATTGGAATAATACAGACTTTTAAGTTTAACTTTTGTTAGATAATTCACTTGTTAGGGCGATAAATCCTTTAATTAAACCTTTAAGTTCGGCTAGCATAACTTCTTTTAGCATTAATCATCAAATATATTGTTCTAAGCGCAATAATTTGCTAAGATAACCGGCTTTACACGTCAACGCTGTTTAATTATTCCAAACAGTTCTGGCGCGAGCGATGCTCTATTACTATTAGGTACTTTAATAACAGATAAGTGCCCTCATAATAGACATCGACATCATGTTTGGCGAGAGGCTGCTCGTCACCGATGATTGTTAAACCCATTATTATTGCAATCAACATTCATATTTTTATCTGTCTTTATCAAGGAGATACGCGTGGCTAATACTGCACAAGCTCGTAAACGCGCCCGTCAAAACACCAAACGTCGTCAGAACTCTGCGTCACAACGCTCTATGGTTCGTACTTATCTAAAACGTGTTGATGCGGCTATCGCTGCTAAAGATTATGACGCGGCTACCGAAGCTTACAAAAAAGCGGTACCGGTTCTTGATCGTATGGCTGACAAAGGTATTATTCATAAGAATAAAGCTGCTCGTCGTAAGAGCCGCCTAAACAAAACCATCAAAGGCTTACAAGCTTAAGATTGGTTGCGTTTAGACCGCATCGCACTTGATAGTGTGATGACCAAAACCTTGCTACTGGTTTTCATACTGGAGCAAGGTTTTTTTATGCCTATTTAAAAGTTAACCATTACTATTTTAAAAATATTATAAGGCTAATTAAATACTTCAAGAATAAGGTCTATGTCCATTTTACCTCTGGTGGCAATAGCAATTTGCTTGGATGAAAACCAGCGGCACGGTAGCATTTTAGTAAATCACTGATCGGACGGATATATACTTGCCCGCGCCAAACGAAATAGGCATTAGCCTGCTCAAAAGGCTTATCATCAAACCACAAAAACACCCCTTCCATCATCTTTGGCCAATCATTCCAATCAATCTCAACCACGTCTAGCATCACTGCTAAAAACGCTGATAGTAACGTATCATGACTGACGGCGAGCATTAAATGCCCATGTTGCGGCTGATTCTGATAAAAAAGCGATAAAAGATCGAGCCCACCTTGATAAGCGTTTTTCGTGCCCTCAAGATTGCCTTGTAAAAAGCGATTGATAAAATTGAGCACGCCAATTTCTTTAAAAATTGGGTTGGCAATCTCAGGTTCAGTTACCAGACTACCCGGTTCAACCAGTAGCGATTGATGGGCAATATCACGTCGTAGTCCCGCCCCTTCTTGCATCAGCTGCGCGGTATCAATACAGCGACCAATTGGGCTTGAGATACTATCAACATCAAGCGAATACGGCAGATGTTCTGCTAACCAGCGCCCCCAAGACTTTGCTAATACACGGCCCTTGGGCGTTAGTGGTAATTGGTAACTGGCAAACCCATTACCATCAGAGCGCTCACGTAAAGAATGTCTGGTAAATAAAATCAGTCTTTTATCTACTGGCAACAAACCGACCGAAGACATCATACTGTCAGGTAAATGAGAAGGTGCAGGTACGCTTGGCCGGAGGCTAGTAGGCTTTTCAATCGGCGTCGATAGTCCCGATGGGATATTATTAGGTAATTTACTCATGATAGTAAGCGTAGCAGATTTATTGATGAGAATGAACAAAATATAAGCTCAGTTGCACTATAGCTTATTCAGCTATATATCGATATAAGCGCTTGGTTAACAGGATTTAGCCAATATCCACCACTTTGTTCCAAACAAACGCCAATTCGGTACTGCTCACCTCATTAGGATAAGCACGCGGATTGACTATCACCCGCGTTTTATTAATTTGATAATCAAAGGCTTCATGAGTATGGCCATGTACCCATAGCACAGGTGCCCAATCTTCATGCATCCAGCTCGATAAATCACTGACAAAGGCGGCATTACTCGGCAAGTTGGCAAATTTCTCAGACACCGATAACGGGCTAATACTATGATGACTCATGACCACCGTTTTTTTACCCAATGCTTGCGCCGTTATCAGCGCTTGCTGTAGCCACTGACGATGCTCAGTATGGATTTGTATCGATACTTCAGGAGAGAACAGCTCGCCACCCGCATAAATCTGCTTGTAATCGCGCATAAAACGCCTAGCTGCTGCCATCGTATCGGCATCGGCTTGATATTGATAGTCCGTCCATAACGTACAACCCAGAATCCGCACTTCACCAATATCCATATACTGACACTGTAAAAAGCGCACGCCCTGCTCTAGTTCATTATTATAATTATCCCAAGTGGCTAGCTTTTTATCAAAATGCAGCACATCTTCGCCGAAGTATTCATGATTGCCCGCGATAGTAATCAAAGGTACTTGCAAATGCGCTGCCTGCTCTTGTAGCCATGCCATACCATCATCACTATTGGCAGTATCTCCCGCTACGAGCAGCACGTCTGCATCCGTTTTAGGGATGCGCCCTAGTGGATACGACTGCCGCGCATAACTGTCAATATGTAAGTCACTTAAAATCTGTAATTTCATAGGTTTTACTATTATCCAATCAGACTATTTGCAAAAGTCAGCTTTTTCCTCAGCTTACGATTAGCGTAAATTTAACCAGTGTAGCAGCTTTTTAATAATGGGCAAAAAGTAAAAAAGACAGCGAATTAGGCTGTCTTTTTTATTGTATGGTGAATCTATAGCACTAGATACTATTAATTATCAATTGTAATTTGGCCAAAGGATCAACAGCTTGGGTGATTGAGCGACCAATCACCAAATAATCAGAACCATCTGCTAACGCTTGCTTCGGTGTACAGATGCGTTTTTGATCATCAGCATTGTCGTCTAGCAGACGAATACCAGGGGTGACCAGCTTAAAATCCTGCCCACATAATGCTTTAAGCGTTTTGGCCTCTTGTGCTGAGCATACCACCCCATCAAGGCCCGCTTGCTTGGTCAGTTGTGCCAAACGGCTTACTTGGGCATCTAGACCATCAGTGATACCTGTTTGCGTCAGTGCCTGATTATCCATAGAAGTCAGCACAGTAACAGCGATTAGCAGGGTTTCAAAATTACCGTCTGACAAGCGCTGCTTGGCTAACGACATGGCCTCAAGGCCCGCGCTTGCATGCACATTGACCATCCATACACCAAGCTCGGCTGCTGCGAGTACCGCTTGTGCCGTGGTATTAGGAATGTCGTGAAATTTTAAGTCCAAAAACACGTCAAAATCACGCTGATGTAGTGCTTTAACAATGTCAGGGCCACAGCGGGTAAACAGCTCTTTGCCGACTTTTAAGCGACATAATGCTGGGTCTAATTGGTCAGCTAGCGCTAAGGAGGCATCTTCAGTCATATTATCCAGTGCAACGACGACTGGAGAATGGATGATGTTATTCATAGTTGTGCCACGTTCTATCAGTTTATTAAATGATTATATAAACGTCTCAATATAAGAATGCTTAGTGTGCACTCAATGCTCACGCTTTTGCTTGGTTAAAGTAGCACCATCGTCTATATCAATAACGCTGTCATCTTGTACATTGGTCGCTGTCGCGCCGTAAACCGCTTCTTGTACCGATGGTGCGTTTGCCTGACGGTCAATGACGATATTAGCCTGCGTCACTTGCTCTTGCAGATTGGCATTTAGCTTTTGTAGCCGTGAGATTTCCCACTTATTTTGTAGCACGCGGAAGATAAGCAGCGCGAGTAGCATGCCAATCACAATGCCTAGTATTAAGCACAGAATCAGTAATAAGCCCAAATTCATCGTCGGTGCTTGAGAAAAAAGTAGATTCACCCCAACTTCAGTATTATTGGCCAATACCAACCCTAACGAATAGGCAAAACTTAGAAACAGTAAAATCAGCAGTAAAATGCGCATCAAAAATATCCTTTTATGTTGAATCGTATGAACCGTTTAACAAAGAACGCGGACATTCTGACGGCTCTGCTTTATTAACCGTTCGCTACCTTAGCATTGACAGCTTCACGTAGCGCTTTGCCCGGCTTAAAGTGTGGAATGGCTTTCGCAGGTACTGGAACGCTTTCGCCTGTTTTAGGGTTGCGTCCCATACGGGCACGGCGATGATGAAGACAGAAACTACCAAAGCCACGCACCTCTACTCGGCCATCATTGGCTAAGGTATCGGTCATCAAATTTAATATTTCGCGTACTGCATCATCGACGACAGTGTCTGTCATGTTGTCACAATTCGCACTCAGATTACTAATAAATTCGGACTTGTTAATTGCTTGCTGCATTATCACATGGACCTTATTGATTAATGGATAAGATGATGATGAAGTACATTAAACAATTGAGGACTGTTTAATTTTACGTTCATATCTCGTTACTCAATGTTGCAAATGATAGCGGATATTGGTCTAAATAGGAATAAGAGTTTGCCCTTTTACAGCAAATCCTTCTTCATTTACCGCCTACTCAAATTTAATCATAAAAAAAAGCGACCGGAGTCGCTTTCTTTTTATAGTATAACTATATCAACAAACTACCGCTTACTGCATTTGTTCTTTGATCAAGTCACCAATGGTTTTTGGCTGTGCATCAGAACCGGCGGCAGCAGTCGTACCAGTGCTTCCCAGTTCTTTAATCGCTTGACGCTCTTCAGCTTCGTCTTTTGCTTTGATTGACAAGTTGATGTTACGAGTTTTACGATCAACACTGATGATTTTCGCTTCAACATCATCACCAACAGATAGATGCTTGGTTGCATCTTCAACGCGGTCACGTTGAATCTCAGAGGCACGTAAGTAAGCTTCTACTTCATCAGCAAGCTCAATAGTAGCGCCTTTAGCATCTACTTCTTTTACTTTACCATTAACGATAGCACCGCGGTCATTGTTGACTAGGTATTCGTTGAATGGATCAGAGCTTAATTGTTTGATGCCTAAGCTGATACGGTTGGCTTCTGAATCTACAGACAATACCATTGCTTCAACGGTGTCGCCTTTATTGTAGTTACGGATAGCTTCTTCGCCAGTTTCGTTCCAAGAGATATCAGATAGATGAACCAGACCATCAATACCACCGTCTAGACCGATAAAGATACCGAAGTCAGTGATTGATTTGATCGTACCAGTAATTTTATCACCGCGCTCATGTTTCTTATCAAACTCATCCCATGGGTTAGCAAGAGTTTGTTTGATACCTAAGCTGATACGGCGACGCTCTTCGTCGATGTCCAGAATCATCACTTCAACTTCGTCACCCACTTGTACAACTTTTGATGGGTGGATGTTTTTGTTAGTATGATCCATTTCTGATACGTGTACTAGACCTTCGATACCTTCAGAGATTTCAGCGAAACAACCATAATCAGTTAGGTTGGTGACGCGTGCTTTAACCACACTACCTACTGGGTAAGTGCCGCCAACGTTATCCCAAGGATCAGTACCAAGTTGTTTTAGACCCAAGCTTACGCGATTACGCTCACGGTCAAACTTCAATACTTTAACTTTTAGATCTTGACCAACTTCAACCACCTCAGATGGGTGCTTGATACGGCGCCATGCCATGTCAGTGATGTGTAATAGACCATCAATACCACCAAGATCAACGAATGCACCGTAATCAGTTAGGTTCTTCACGATACCTTCGATCTCGATACCTTCTTCAAGCTTGTTCAATAGCTCTTCACGCTCAGCTGAGTTTTCAGCTTCCATAACAGCGCGGCGACTAACTACCACGTTGTTACGTTTTTGATCAAGTTTGATAACTTTAAATTCTAGCTCTTTGCCTTCTAGATGCGTGGTATCACGAATCGGACGGACGTCTACCAATGAACCTGGTAGGAACGCGCGAACTGAACCGATATCAACGGTAAAGCCGCCTTTTACTTTGCTAGAAATAATACCTTTAACGATCTCATCGTTGTCAGAGATTTTCTCAAGGAAATTCCAAGTCTCAACGCGTTTGGCTTTTTCGCGTGACAGTAAGGTTTGACCCATACCGTTATCAACCGCTTCAACCACGACGTCGACTGTGTCGCCAACTTCAACTTCAAGTTCGCCTTCTTCGCTTAAAAACTCTTCACGAGCGACGATACCTTCAGATTTAAGACCAGTATCTACTGTGATCCAATCGCTATCGATGGCTACAACAGTACCAGTGATAACCGAGCCACGCTCGATATCAAGACCTGTTTCTTCGATGCTCGCTTCAAATAGTTCAGCAAATGATTCCATTATGTCTACCTTTGTATAGCCGTATCCTGTCCAGCACAGTACGGATCAAATGTATGACTGTATAAAACGAGAATACTGGTTTTATATCTTATGCAGTCATATAAAAAAACGGTTGTTGCTAATAAGCGATTTTGTAGCGAACTCACTAGCAACGACTGTCTTACTTATATTTATACAATTTTATACTAAAACGGAAGCCATAGGAAACCTTTTAGTACTTAATATGTTGTTTTTATTAACGATTAAAACAAACACCTTTATCTTGACAATGTTTTTTTACCAACTCATAAACCGCGTCAGCGTCTAGGTTTGAGCTATCTAAAACCAGTGCATCTTCAGCCGGTTTTGACGGTGCCGTTGCTCGGTTTTCATCACGCTCATCTCGCGCTTTAATCGTTGCCAGAATCGCATCGAAATCAGCCGCCTGCCCAGCTTTTAATAGCTGTGCCACGCGGCGCTCTGCACGAGCGGTAGCGCTTGCGGTCAGATAGACCTTTACATCGGCATCGGGGAAAACTACCGTGCCCATGTCGCGACCATCAGCGACCAATCCTGATTGGGTTGCCATGTCTTGCTGCAATTTAAGCAGCGCTTGACGCACCTTTGGATAAACTGCGACTTGTGAAGCATAACCGCCAACGGTTTCGTTACGTACTTGCTCGCCAATCTTAGTGCCATTGACAATGATATCCACGCGCCCTGAATCGCTATTGGGCTCAAAAACGATCTGTAAGCTTTGGGTCAATTCTAATAACGCAGTCTCATCAATCGCTTGGCTGGCATCTGCTGTAATCAGACCTGCTTCAAACGCCTTTAGACCAACAATGCGATATAATGCCCCTGAATCAAGCAGCTGATAGCCCAAGGTTTGCGCTAAGCGCCACGTAACCGTGCCTTTACCTGCCCCACTTGGACCATCAATACAGATAACTGGATAGCGCAATGAGCGAATATCACTATTGTCATTAGTATCAGGTGTAAAAGCAGACATAACACTCACTTAATCGTCGGCAGAGCTGACATCGTGGTAAACAAAGAATTTCCCTGCGCTATCAAACGCTTGCACGGTAATAGACAGATTCGTAAGCAAATAGGGCGATAGTATAGCAAACATAGCTCCCTATCACTAGCAGTGAGACTAATATCTTGTTAATCATTTGAACGGTTTTTTTATCTTTTTTTTCGTTTGGACGCTTGCCGACGCTCACGAAAAAAAGCCTTTAGCATCTGACTGCTATGTTCATGACATAAGCCTTTATACACTTGAATACGATGATTATAAAAAGGTTCGGCAGCCAAGTTCATTTGACTACCAACCATGCCAGCTCTCGGCTCACTAGCAGCATAGACAAGCTTGTCGACACGAGCATGAATCAGCGCCCCAATACACATGGTACACGGCTCTAAAGTCACATATAGCGTTGTCTGAAGTGGCAAGCGATAGTTGTTTAAACGCCTGCAGGCATCTCTTAATGCAACTATCTCAGCATGCGCAGTCGCATCATGGCGTCCAATCGGCTCATTAAAACCTTGCCCTATCATCTGCTGATTATGTACCAGTATCGCTCCTACGGGCACTTCTTCACGCGCAGCGCCTTGCTTAGCAAGGTTAAGTGCTTGTTGCATCCAGTTGACATCTTCGACTGACCAAAATTGACCTGTAGCAAGGTGGTGGTTAACTGGCGGATAGTGCTGCAAGCTTATATTTTGCATATTTTTCATTTATTGCGGTAACTGCCAATCGATGGGCGTTTGACCATGCTGTATTAGATAATCATTGGTCTTAGAAAATGGCTTAGAACCAAAAAACCCACCACGGTTAGCAGCCAACGGCGATGGATGTACAGCGGTCAGAATCAAATGTTTATCGGTATTGATATATTTACCCTTTTTCTGCGCTTTACTGCCCCACAATATAAATACCGTATGCTCAGTTTGTTCATTGACCACATCAATGACCGCGTCGGTAAACTGCTCCCACCCTTTATTTTGATGGCTATTAGGCTCGCTTTCTTTAACCGTCAAAGAACTATTGAGCAATAGTACCCCTTGCTGCGCCCAATAGGTTAAATCGCCATGTTTTGACGGGGCGATACCAATGTCACTCGCCATCTCTTTTAGTACATTATTTAAAGACGGCGGTTTTGGTATGGCTTTTGGTACTGAAAACGATAAACCCATTGCTTGCCCTGGTCCATGATAAGGGTCTTGACCCAGTATCACAACTTTCACCTGCGATAACGGCGTTAGATTTAATGCATTAAACATTAAGGGCGCTGGCGGATAAATACTATCATCTGATTGATAAGCTTCTTTTAAAAAAGCGCGCAAGTTATCCATATTATCAGAGGTCAATTCTTCTGCTAAGGCTTGTTTCCAGTCTTCTGGTAAGCGCACATTATCCAAAATTGCTTGCTTTTGAGCATCGCTCTTCGTAGATTTTTCATCAAATAATTCCATGATAGGTCCTTTTTTATTTTTTATAGGAGGATAAGAAATACGGTCATTCAATAAATTATAGCAATAAAAAAACGGCTACCATTGTAACCGTTTTTATAACGCTGTAACCGTCGTTATTATATCAATAGCAAAAACTTAGCTAGCTAATGACTCAGAGTCTGGATGCGGCTCATGGGTTTCAACGACCGTTAAGATAATACGACTGTCGGCTGAGCCTTTATCCGAAGATTTACCGCTAGTTTTATCAAGCTTAATAGCCTCGCCGTCTTGCTCATTGGCTTCTTTGGGCTCTAAGCTTAAATGTACTACTCCGCCGTTTACCAAGTCGCCAAACAAAATCATACTTGCGAGTGGTTTTTTAATCTCGTCTTGAATGAGGCGCTGCATAGGACGCGCACCCATTAGGCGATCATAGCCTTTTTCCGCCAAGTAATCGCGGACTTCATCGTCAATCTCGAGCGTCACTTGCTTATCATCGAGCTGTACTTGTAGCTCAACCAAGAACTTATCGACCACAGAAACCACAACCGACGTATCTAAGGCGTTGAACTGAATAATCGCATCCAAACGGTTACGGAATTCAGGGGTAAAGACGCGTTTGAGCGCTTCGGTATTGTCGCGGCTGTGATCTTGCTGGGTGAAGCCCATCGAAGAGCGGCTAATACTTTCAGCGCCGACGTTAGTGGTCATAATGACGATAACTTGCTTAAAGATAGCCACGCGGCCGTTGTTATCAGTCAAAGTACCATGATCCATCACTTGTAATAACAAGTTAAAGACATCAGGGTGTGCTTTTTCGATTTCATCAAGTAACAACACGCAATGCGGATGCTGATTGATTTTTTCAGTCAGCAAACCACCTTGATCATAACCAACATAACCAGGAGGCGCACCAATCAGACGTGACGCCGTATGCGCTTCCATGTACTCTGACATATCAAAGCGAACCAACTCAACACCCAATAGGTTTGCTAATTGACGCGATACTTCTGTTTTACCAACCCCCGTTGGACCAGCAAACATAAACGAGCCAATTGGTTTATCCGGCGCTTTTAGACCGGCACGCGACAGTTTAATCGCATCCGCCAAGGTTTCAATCGCTTCATCTTGACCAAATACCAAGTGTTTAAGATCACGATCTAAATGCTCAAGAATGCTCTTATCATCACTTGATACGGATTTGGGCGGAATACGCGCAAGCTTAGCAATGATGGCTTCGATATCAGCAACATCGATTTTTATCGGTGCGCGTTTGCCTTTAGATTTCTTAGACCCATTGGCCTTATCATTGGCTTTTGCCGTATCTGCTTCTTCTTGCATTTCATTAACACTATCTGTGTCATGGCTACTGTCGTCGTCAAGACTACCATCTAGACCTTCTTCATCCGCATCGATTTGCGCATCAAAGTCTTGTTCTAAGTTAGCAATAAAGCTTTCTTCAACATCAATATCGTCCAAATCCGCGACGATACCTAAGCGCTTATAAGCACCCGCTTCATCGATGACATCGATGGCTTTATCGGGTAAAAAGCGCTCGTGAATGTGTTTTGCCGATAATTGCACAGCAGTGACCAAGGCTTCGTCGGTATATTCGACGTTATGAAACTCTTCATAACGCGGTTTCAACCCACGTAAAATATCGATACTGTCATCGACACTTGGTTCTTTCACATCAATCTTTTGAAAACGACGTGACAAGGCATGGTCTTTTTCGAACACCTGACGATATTCAGTAAAGGTTGTTGAACCAATACAGCGCAGCTCACCATTGGCAAGCGCTGGTTTGATTAAGTTTGAGACGTCCATATTGCTACTCATTGACGAGCCTGCGCCAATAATCATATGAATCTCATCGATAAACAAAATCGCATTAGGCTTTTTCTTTAGCGCATCAAGTAGCGATTTCATGCGTTTTTCAAAATCCCCGCGATACTTAGTACCAGCGATTAATGAGCCTATATCTAGGCTATAAATCACGCAGCCGTTGAGTGGCTTCGGTGCTTTATCATTGATAATCAACCACGCCAAACCTTCGGCAATCGAGGTCTTACCCACGCCTGGCTCACCCACCAATAGTGGGTTATTTTTACGGCGACGGCATAATACTTGAGCGGCGCGTTCAATCTCAGGGCCACGACCGATGAGTGGGTCGGTTTTGCCTTCAGCGGCGCGTTGGTTTAAGTTGGTTGCAAATTCAACCAAAGGATCTTTACTGGTTTTTTCTGACGCACTACGGCGCTCACCAGTCATGGAAGCACGTGGCTCAGATGGCTCGTCCTTGTCTTGACCATGTGATAAATACTGGGTCAGCTCAAGGCGGCTGATGCCCTGCTTTTTAAGCAAATAAACGGCGTAAGTATCATGCTCAGAAAACATCGATACCAAAATATCAGAACCTTCCACCAAACGCCCGCCACCAATAGACTGCACGTGGAAAATAGCACGCTGCAAAATGCGGTCAAAGCTCTGGGTTGGTTGTGGCGATTGTTCAGAATCTGCGTCCACGGTTGGCGTATGCTTATTAATATAGGCTTCTAGCTCACTACGCAACGCTGACACATTGGCATTGCAAGCAGTCAACGTATTGGCAGCATTGGTATTTTCTAATAACGCCAATAGGAGATGTTCAACAGTGAGATACTCATGCGATTTTTGGCGCGCAAGTGTCATTGCTAAACGCAAAGAAACTTCAAGATGACGACTTAACATAAGGACTTCCTACGGTTGTACCTATCTTATTATTGATAGCTTTATGAATGAGTTAGTAACTAAATCAGGGCGATAGATAGATTGTTCAAGGGCAATGTTGGGATTATTAACAGACATTACTGCATATTATTGAATGATGTCTTCCATGGCTTGAGTACTATTTGCGTCTTACCTTTATCTCAACATGATACTTAAACATAGTCAATCTTTTAACGCTGACTAAAATGTATCGAAGTGTCCACTAGACCTTTATTGCGCAGTATTTATTATGCAGTATTAAAGTGACAAATAGGCAATAAAGCGCTTCGAGCGGCTATTTTTAAAATTCACGGTTGAATATAACAGAGATAAAAGGTGTTAAAACGATATGAAAAAATGTGGGGTTTACTACGGTTAAGTGTACAAGGGTATACTTTAATATATGGGCGATATGAAAGAAAAATCAAGTAGTAAATGCAAGGCTACAAAGATTTATAAGAGAAAATTAAAGTACTTAAATAAATTTAACGATGAGGGAATCAAGTCAATCAACAGGCTAGCGCAAACCAGTAAAGCACTCAGCAGGTTTGCGCTACAGCAGAGTCCTTGTAATAAATAAAAAGGTAAAAAATAGAGAAGTGAGTAGAATCAACCGAAAGTAGAGAAAACTTAAGACAAAATAGGCTAAAAAATTATTCGCCCTGATGGGGCTCGATTTGAGTCAATAAAGGATAACCTTCACGGTGCGCCAAGCTATTGACTTTTTTGGCTTTGGTTTCAGCGATGTCTTTTGGATAAATACCCGCAATGCCTTTGCTGCTATTGTGAATGGTCAGCATAATTTCAACCGCTGTATCCATACTATGACGAAACTCTGATTGTAGCACATAGACGACAAACTCCATCGGCGTGTAGTTATCGTTATACATGACCACTGCATACATCGGCGGTTTTGCCACTTCCGGCTCTGCTACCAATACATCGGCTTGCGGTGAAGTTTCACCTTCGGTATCGCCATCTTGCGCCAGACGCGGCGGCGTATTTGGGAAATGCCAATCCGCAACGGTTGGCGTTGAATGTAATATCGTTTGTTTTATCATAATTAGAGTACAAATTAATAGCGATGCTGTAACAGCATAAAAGAGGATTAAAAAGGATTGGCAGACCTGTCTATATATCACTAAGCATAAGACACGAAAGTATTAACACATTAAAAATTTAAAGTTCAATAAAAAATAAACTCTCCATCGAATATCAAAAGCTTAAGGCTCAATGGGACTTTCATCAACTTCTGGTAAGTCCAATAATGATAGCGGCATGCTATCAACCTTATCTCCAAGCTTCCAGTCGTATAATTGCTCTACTTCCTGCCCACCAGCATTTAAGCTTAGTTTAACCTGCAAAGGTTTAAAGCCTGTTGGCATCATAAAGCGGCCACGAATACGTGTTATGCCATCGATGGTATAACTTGCCGGCTCAAGCGGCACTTCTACAAAGTCATTGTCATTCAGCAAGGTCAAAGTAGGTTTTAAGCGCTTAGCTTTGCCGTCGCTGGCAAGCATAGCCACATCAAAGCCGTACTCAAAAGCGTTTTCAGGTAATGGTTTTATTTTTGCCCCGAGTATTTGTAAAGGCATACCACCTTGTTCACTAACAAGCTCGGCATATATCTCATTAAGCTGGGCTAGTTGTTTATTTTCAACCATCAATTCCTGTTGATTTTCACGTAGCTCTTCTAAATTTGCCAAACTTATTTCTAACTCTTGCTTAGCAGTAGCTGCTTCATTGGTCGCAATTTTGCTGCTAAGGCGTAAATCCTTTAGCTCTTGCGTGGCTTCTTTACTGGTAATCACCGCTTGCTGAGTTTCTGCTTGCATCGAATAATAGCCGCGCTGATAGCCAAGTTTATGGCCAAATGCGAGTCCGACCCCAGCTGTTACCAATACCGCCACCACAAATAATGCTAATACTAAGGTAGAAGCGCCTCGTTGCTTATTCTTAATAAGCGAGTTGCTAATAATAGGGCTATTTATCAGCGCATGACTCTGATGGTAATGAGAATAAGAGAGATGCGAATCGTGCCCCACATCATAGGAAACAGAGTCTTGGCACGATACTCGTGCAGGCTGTTGGCAAAGGCGTGGTGCACTCTTCAAACGCATTTAGACGATATCTCTTAACAGTAAAGGCAGGTTATTATAGCGGAATTTATAATCAATACCTAGCACCATAAATATGAGGGATTTGTTAATGGCTAGACATCTGTTAAGGAACGATAGGGGCAAAGTCTAAGCCCATCGATTCATCGAAACCAAACATCACATTCATATTTTGTACTGCTTGCCCAGCGGCACCTTTCACCAAATTGTCCTGAACGACAATCACCGTCAGCTCAGCACGCGCATTGTCTTGGTGAATACCAATACGCAAACGATTACTGGCTCGCACGCTGCGCGTATCAGGATAAAGCCCCTTTGGCATCACATCGATAAACGGCTCTGCCGCATAGCTTGTCTCAAACACTTGCTGCCAATCGATAGCAGCACCTGCTTCGGTAAGCTCTAAATGAATAGAGCTAAGCATGCCGCGTATCATTGGTACCAGATGCGGTAAAAAACGGATACGATGGTCAAACTGGCTCTCTAACAATTGAGCAACGCCCTGCTCAATCTCTGGTAAATGCCGATGACCTTCAACGCTATAAGCTTTGAAATTATCGGTGGTTTCCGCATAGTTAAGCGCAAGCTTCGCTTGCCGACCCGCACCGGAGACACCAGATTTTGCATCGATAACGATACGTGACTCAACCAGCCTTTGGGCTTGCTGGTTTTGCGCATCGATAATAGGCTTTAAGCCCAAAATAGCGGTGGTTGGATAGCAACCAGGGTTGCCAACGACCAACGCATCGGCCAATTTTTCGCGGTTAACTTCAGGTAAGCCATAAACGGCCGACTTAAGTAAGTCAGGACAAGCATGTGCTTGCTGATACCAGTGCTCAAAATCTGCTAATGACTGCAAGCGAAAATCCGCCGCCAAATCAATAACCTTGACGCCCGCTGCCGTTAATGCCTCAGCTTGCTTCATCGCCACGCCATGTGGGGTGGCAAAAAACACCACGTCGCATTTTTGTAAGGTAGCAAGTGTCTCATCGCCCAAATCACTAAAAACGATATCTGAGATACCGCGTAAACTTGGGAATACCTCATCAGCGCGGGTGCCAGCTTCGCTACGCGAGGTTAGCAAATCAATAGACACTTCAGGATGAGCAGATAATAAGCGAATCAGCTCAATACCTGTATAGCCTGTGCCGCCGACAATCGCTGCTGAAATCATAAGATATTCCTTTTTCTTTTAATGCGTAAATGCTTAGATAGCTATAAGGCCTACATCAAAGTTAAACCTTATAGCTGCTAAATATAAGCGCTATTACTAGTGCTGTCTAAATTAGCAATGTTCATACAAACAATGCTAAGCGATTATTTTTAATAATTAACGGCTTTAGATTTTATAGTCATGTACCGCATCGATAAAGACTTTGGCATTATCAGGGTTGACCCACTGGGTAATACCATGACCTAAGTTTGCCACATAGCCGGTTTTTTCGCCACTGGCGTAAGCGCTATCGAGCATGGCGTTGACTTCAGCACGGATGGTCGCAGGCGAGCCGTACAAGGTTGCGGGGTCTAAATTACCCTGAATGGCTTTGCTACTTTGTAGTTTTTTATGTTGCTTGGTCAATTGGCGCTGACTTTCTGTCAATACTTGACGGGCGCGATCAATAGGCATCGTCCAGTCTAAACCTAGCGCATCGGCCTCACTATCCGCTTGCACATCAAGCCACAACCCACCGCCTTTAGTAAATAGCACGACTGGGATTTCTGGATGACGTATCTTTAGCTCAGTGACAATACGCTTATTATAGGCATGCGAGAAATTCACAAACTGACGATGACCAAGCGCCCCGCCCCAGCTGTCAAATATCTGCAATATTTGTGCGCCAGCAACCACTTGCGCATCCAAATAATCAATCACTGACGTTGCCAATTTATCTAACAATTGATGTAAAAATTCAGGATTGCTATATAAAAAACCTTTGGTATAGCGGTAATCTTTTGAGCTGCCGCCTTCAATCATGTAAGTCGCTAGCGTCCAAGGACTGCCAGAGAAGCCGAATAACGGTACTTGTCCGTTTAGTGCTTTACGAATACTTGTCACCGCGCGCATGACATAATCAAGCGAGTCATTCATATTAAGCACGGGTAATCGGTCTAAATCCGCTTGCGTACGAATCGGATGCTTAAACTTCGGACCCTCGCCTGTTTCAAAATATAGTCCTAGCCCCATGGCATCAGGAATGGTCAAAATATCACTGAATAAAATCGCGGCGTCCAAGTCATAACGACGCAGCGGCTGCAAGGTCACTTCGGTCGCACGCGCCGTATCTTTACATAGACTCATAAAATCACCAGCTTCGGCGCGGGTGGCTTTATATTCTGGTAAATAACGGCCGGCTTGACGCATCATCCATACGGGCGTGGTATCTATGGGCTCAAAGCGGAGTGCTCGTAGCAATCTATCGTTTTTTAAAGGCGCAAAGTTCTGCTCAAGCGCATTGTTACTGTCTGAAGCACTCATGTACAACTCTCCAAAATAGCCCTGTATTCAATAAAATAAATAACAGGGCTAGCTAAAATAAGTGAAAGAAAAGGTTAATAAACGCTTATAAGGCATAGACTTATCATGCCTCAAAAAAGACATTTAACGATAAAAACTCTATCGTCATGCGATAACGGCCTGCTACGTTAAATGCCATTAACTATTAAGCTTTGACAACACCTACCGATTAAATGGGTACAACTACACGGTTAACGCTAAATTGTCGCGATGTACCATGACTACGCGCTCTTCTTTGTTACCAAGAATTCTATCAAACTGCTCTGTACGCTCGCGAGCCACACGGCAGGCGTCACGCGATGAGAAGTTTACTTGACCAACAGCGATACGCTCGCCCGTGTCTTGATTGACAATTTCAACCACATCCCCTTCATCAAAATCACCGCGGACTTCGACGACGCCAACTGGTAATAAGCTCTTGTGATGTTCGACAACCGCTTTTGCAGCTCCAGCATCCACAATAAGCGTACCTGACATGCGCAAATGCGCCGCTAGCCACTGTTTACGAGCTATGATTTTATCTTCGTCATTAGTGGTTAATAACGTACCAACGGCTTCGCCAGAAACCACGCGCGTAATGACATCGTCGATAGCGCCGCTCACGATAACTGTTGGACAACCGCCCATGGCAGCCAAGCGTCCAGCACGGATTTTCGTCAGCATACCACCGCGACCAAGTTTGCCGCCGTCACCGGCGATATCGAATAAATAATCGGCCATCGCACGCTCTTGGCGAATCATTTTGGCATTCGGGTTATTACGCGGATTATCAGTAAAGACGCCTTCTTGATCGGTTAAGATAATGTATAAATCGGCATTGACCATCGCCGCTGCCATCGCGCCTAAGGTGTCATTATCGCCGAATTTAATCTCATCAATGGTAATGGTATCGTTTTCATTAATCACGGGCAGTACGCGCCATTCTAATAACTGCGTCAATGCTCCCGTGGTATTTAAATAGCGACTACGATTAGACAAATCATCATGAGTTAATAATAGTTGCGAGCTTTGAATACCATGCTGAATTAGTGCTGACCACCAGGTTTCAATCAAGCCCATCTGCCCGATGGACGCACAAGCTTGTAGCGCCGCCAGTTTTCTTGGGCGCTCGTCCAGATTCATCCGTACCACGCCTTCAGCGACAGCACCTGATGACACAAGTAATACTTCCACGCCTTGCTTATGCAGTTTGGCAATCTGCTTTGCCCATTCGTAAATGGCAGTTCGATCAAGCCCTCGTCCATTATTGGTTAATAGCGATGAGCCAATCTTGACAATAACGCGCCGAATATCAAAGTTGCGAGCTTGCTTAACAAACCTTGCTTCTTCTGTCGTGTTCTCTATGTCAACTGCCATATAAACTCCTGTTACTAGGGTAAATGAATTATGTGGATTATATTAAAAACTGTACGCACACCTATTTAAAAAACGAAACATTAATTTTTGCCAATTTAACCCTAAATATATTTAAAGTCAGATACATTTAAGCGCAGATATATTAAGGAACGTATACCACTTCGACGCCATCGTCGAAATCGTCATCGTCGTCTAAATTGGTACCTTCACGCGCTGCTTTACGAGCCGCACGATAGGCTTCACGCTGCGCTTCGGTATTCAAACGAACTTCTGCTTCTAAGCGCTCAAAACGCTCTTTTTGGGCTTCTGCAAAAATAGGATCTTCGATTTCACGCTCGCGCTCGCGCTCGATCTCATTCATCAAATGATACTTAATCGCATCAACGCCTTCACCGGTCAAGGTTGCGGTACGAAATACCATACCTGTCCAACCAAGCTCAGCGACGATATGAGTACAAAGCTCATTTAAGTCTTCTTCGGCAACCTGATCAATTTTATTTAGCACCAAAATCTGTGGCAAATTGGCCAATTCAGGCGAAAAACGCTCAAGCTCATTTAAAATCACGCGGGCATTCTCTACTGGGTCGCTGCCATCGATCGGTTTTACATCAACCAAGTGTAACAGACGGCGCGTACGAGCGACATGCTTTAAAAAACGAATACCAAGCCCAGCCCCTTCTGAGGCGCCTTCGATTAAACCAGGAATGTCCGCCATCACAAATGAGCGGTGACGACCAATATCAACCACCCCTAAGTTTGGCACTAAGGTAGTAAAGGGATAATCAGCAACCTTAGGTTTTGCAGCAGATACCTGACGGATAAAGGTTGATTTACCCGCGTTAGGTAAACCAATCAGGCCAACGTCAGCAACTACTTTTAGCTCAAACTTAAGCACTTTTAACTCGCCTTCAAAACCTGAAGTGGCTTTGCGCGGTGCTTGGTTGGTTGAGCTTTTAAAATGGGTATTACCCAGACCGCCGTCGCCGCCTTTGGCAATCAGTAGCGTTTGACCAATTTCAATCAAATCGCCTAATACTTCGTCAGTTTCAGTATCGACTACGGTCGTACCAATTGGAACTGACAAATAGATATCGTCAGACCCTTTACCTGAACAGTTCTTACTATGACCGTTTTCACCGCGCATGGCGTCATAACGACGGGTATAACGGTAGTCAACTAAGGTGTTGGTATTGTCATCTGCAATGACATAGACATCTCCGCCCTTACCGCCATCGCCACCGTCAGGGCCACCGCGTGGGACATACTTTTCTCGGCGAAAACTGGCGATTCCGTTACCACCGTCACCTGCTTTTACCGTTACGACGGCTTCATCAATAAATCGCATCTTACGTTCCTTTATTTACCATCCAGTTGATCAACTGGCTACAGTCAGCGACTGTACTTTAGGTAGTAGCTATATGTTTGGGTAGTTATGGACAACTTAAAAATATAAAATCTTCTTTAAAAATGGTACTCGCTAGCATCTCATACCACTCTTCGCATTTATCATGACAACAACACCCGATAACCATTCGGACTATCGGGTGTTTGAGTACTGCCATGAATAATTTACACCGATTTATCTAGGATAAAAATTACTTTCGTCGCGCTATCTTGCCTTAGTATTTTATCTAAATACAAACTGCTAAGATAGCAACTGTGCAAATTTCTACGCTGGAATTTGCGCGTAGCTGATGCCAGCCATTTGCGTGGCCAAACGTAACACCTGCGTGCTATAGCCGACTTCGTTATCATACCAAATATAAACAATAGCATGATTGTCTGTCAAAATAGTCGCCTGCGCATCGACAATACCCACATGCGTATCACCAACAAAGTCAGTCGATACCGCTTCTGTAGAGTCTGTATAAGCAATCTGAGTTTGCCACTGACTGCTATTAGACACTTTACGCATGAACTCGTTTAACGCATCAGCACTGGCTGGCGCCGTTTTAAGGTTTAAATTCAAAATCGCTAAGCTGACGTTTGGCGTCGGTACACGGATGGCATTACCCGTTAATTTACCGCTAAGCTCTGGTAGCGCTTTACCGACCGCTTTTGCCGCGCCAGTACTGGTAATAACCATATTCAATACTGCACTACGACCACGGCGATCAGCTTTATGATAATTATCAATTAAGTTTTGATCGTTGGTGAACGAATGAATGGTTTCAACGTGACCATTCTCGATACCGTACTCATCATTTAACACTTTGAGCGTTGGGGTAATCGCGTTGGTCGTACAGCTCGCTGCACTGACGATAGTGTCATCGCCGACCGTATCGTTGTTTACACCATAAACGACGTTTTTAATCTCACCACCAGCTGGTGCTGTTAAGAGTACTTTTTTCACACCAGTCGATTGCAAATGCTTGCCAAGACCAGCTTCATCTTTCCAAATACCTGTATTATCAATGACCAATGCATCGTTGATACCATAAGCGGTATAGTCAATCTCGCTTGGGTCTTTGGCATAAATCACTTGTACAAAACGGCCATTAATAATCAAACCATTGTTTTCATCATCGACAACCACGCCACCAGCAAAGCTACCATGAATCGAATCACGCTCTAGCAATGAGGCGCGCTTGGCCAAATCGCCCGCTGCCGCAGGACGTACGACGATTGCCTTTAGCTGTAAGCCTTTAGCGCTTGAAGCTTGTGACAACAATAGGCGCGTTAAGATACGGCCAATACGACCAAAACCATATAGCACTACGTCAGTTGCGCCATTGCTAACAGCGTTGTCATTTTTAGTAGACTTTAATGCCGCTTGTAAATCACTGTCATTAGCAATCAGTTGACCAACATCGATACGCGCCGCTTGGATATTTTTATGGTCTGCAAGCGCCTTAACCATCGCTAGGGTATCCGCCACATCGATAGATTTAGCACCTTTATCACGTAGCGCGACTTTTTGATGCAATGCCAATATTCGACCCACAGAAGTTGTGTCTAGCGTATCACCAAACAAAGTCACTTGTACATCTTGCTCATTATAAAGCTTATTTAGTAGCCCCATAAGCTCGATGGCTTGTTGCTCTTGTTGATTGTAATTGTTCAAGTGGTCTTGATGTAATTGGCGTAAGGTATCAGCGTTGCTCACGAGAAACATCCTTTTGGTCAGTAATTAGGTAGCAGTAAAATAGGAAGAAATATAAATAGATAGGTTATCATTAGTTTAAATAATGATTTTAAAACGGTCATTCTCGACTTTGGCGGTAGTGATTGGCAATAGTAACTATCAGTAACTATCGTCACAGTCTTTATCTTCACTGTCTTTAGATAAGGTAGATTTTAGCCTAAAACGCCTTATTTTGCTAGTGATAACCGAATAAGTCGCACTTATCGCGTTTTTTAGCGCTTTATAAGTTGCTGCCTAAAAATAAAGGCAGCTTGCACTGCTGCTCTCTTTTCAATTAACGATAAATCAAACAAAAATAGGATAATTATAAAATACTTATATGGTTATGCCATATATGATGATAAAAAGCTTAAGGAACCAACTTTACCGTCTGATTGGTCTGCGGGGTAAGTTTAAACTCTTTTAAGTCGTAGCCCTGCTTTTGCGCAATTTGGCGATATTTTGCATACGTTTCTTGGCTGACATTTGGGGAGCGGGCCAGCAACCATAAATAATCTTTATCCGGTGTACCAACCAATGCCGTTTTGTAATCTGCATCACGCGCCAGTACCCAATAATCAGCGCGGCCAACAGGCACCCAGCGAATCCACGACGGTAAAAAAGTAACTTTCAATTTACTACCGGTCGCATCAGCGGGTTTTGCTAAACCTTCTGCACTAATAGCCGAACCATCTTGCGCTTTGCATTGATTAATCACCTTAATGCCTGAACCGTCAGTTTTTTCAACATACGTCGCCGTCACATCACTGGCACAGTTGCGCTGAAAATACATCGGTAAACGACCTATCTCGTACCAAGTACCAGCGTATTTTTTAAGATCAACGCTATCAACTGTGGTTGGTACGCTAGCAGATTTATGGATAATCGCATTTGGCTTAATAGATAAGGTTTCTGTGCTGGTTTTATCCGTCGTTACATTAGCGGTCACAGTAGCTTTAGCCGCGGTATTGACGGGCGGCGTCGCTGCATAGGCTGAGAACGCAGCCAATGGGATAATAATGGCTAAGGCAATACCTGTATGCTTGATAAGTCCATTCATAAATATACGCTCTGGTATTGTTGGTAAACCCATATCTTCATTGACGTTGTCTGTATCAACAGTTTCAGCAGTAATAGACTTATTGAAGTTATTACTTTCAATTAAGCTTTTCGCTGAGCTGTCTACAGCAGCGTCAATATTGATATCGGTAGTTTTTTGCACTTTTTTATAAGCAGGCGCTTTTTCGTATCCGCCCCTATCTTGAAAACTATTGCTTTGCAAATCTTGAGTGCTTTTTGCACTTGTATTATCGTTATATTGACGGTGATTGCTTTTCTGAATCAATGCAGGCGTGGCGGCTATAAGCGCGTTTTGTCCAATCTTTTTATAGCCAAATTCATTATCTGTTGCTGATGCCTTTAGGGCAACATCGTCTACTGACACATCGTTTGCGCTATCATTATGATAGCTGGCGTCATTGCTGGCATCACTCGATTGTGAATTATTATCTGTATTGCGATAACCTTTTTTTAAATAGTTTTTATCAAGGTAATGCTGACTTAATTTAGTCTGCTGCGATTGAGAACCAGCTGCCTGCGAATCAGGCCATGCTGACTTAGGTAACTTATTGGTTTTCATAGGAGTACCATTTATTAATAGTGATAGTTAAAAATTTTTATTTATAAAATTTTATAGCGATTAACTCAGTATGAATAAGTCTCAATAATCACTTTCAATAAAGAAGAGGGATGACTGGAAATTAGATACTGTTTAACCTATATGCCCTATACCTTTAAGTGGCGCTGCGATGAATAAAATCACGGTGGATAATAAGTGGTTGAATAGCAATTTATTGAATAGCAAGTGTTTGAATAAATAGTTGCTAGATGAATCGCCCTTAACAAAATAAAATGATTTTCGCGCCCTTTGGTAATTTGCAGGTTTATATTAATGGCAAAGGACGAAGCAAAACAGTGTAGCAATGTAGGAAAACGCAACGGTTTGTAAGTAATTCTATATTTACGGCATACAAGCCATACATAGTTACGTTGTGTAAAAACAGATTTAAAATCAGGGGTTTGCCCCCCATTAAACCCCACTCTTGTATAGCCTTATATTTGCTTTTAGCTTTGCAATCTCCTTTTATGTTTTGATTGATTATTAGCCTAAAACATACTCTCAAATAGTCTAAAAACCATGTTAAAAATTACCGTAAAAATTGACGGATGCCAGCAACAGCAATGCCGCCATACTGCTCTGCTTTTACGCTCATTTCTGGCGATAGACCACCGAGTCCAATCACTGGCATATTTGCTAATTCTGCTAATTCTGACCATGCTTGCCAGCCAAGCGGCTCGGCATCAGGATGGGTTTGGGTTGCTAAAACTGGTGATAGAAAAATACCAATAACGGGCGGTAATTGCTGCTCTAAACGTTTATGTGCCAACTTATTAGCGGCAGCAATACTTTCGGCGTCGTGGCAGCTTATGATTAGTGGATAGTTTAATAAGTCGTTTGCAGAAAAATCGTCGTGAATTGCATTTTTGCTTTGGTCAATATCGTTATTGATATCACTTGACCCCTGCATAAGCTGCGTCTGGGTTAACTGCTTTACAACGATTTGGTGGTTTATGACTTGTTGATACGCTTGGCTGCTTTCAAATTCGGCAGGTACAATTGCCTGAATATCTGCACGCAAGCGTAATAACTGCGCTATATTATTATCTGTATCCATGGCTTTTGGTCGGACATAAACCCAAGCATCGTGTGCTAAATGCATGGCATGATAGTGCATCCAAGCTGCTGCTGAATCAGCCGCGTCGTTAAAGTGTGCCAATGAATAAGTAATTGCTATCTGCTGTGGTAAGCGCAACCATGCAAGAATGGTCTTATTGGCGGCTGGCAGATGATACTCTCCTGCCAATAACTTCGATTTATCCACCCAAGCTAGCGCCTGCCCTTCTAATCCCTGCTGGCAATCTTTATGCTGCTCATACTGCTGCGCACTTAGTGCTACCTTGTAAACCTGTAAGCAAACCTGCTTGTCGCCATAGTCATGATGCAGCCGCCCAAGTTTTACCGCAGTATTATTCGCGATATCAATACCCGTCTCTTCAGCGACTTCGCGTATCAGCGCTTGCTGAGTGGTTTCATTCGCATCTATCTTGCCGCCTACAAACTCATAACGATTACCTTGATGCTGCGATGCATGTCTAAAACCGAGCAAATACTGATGCTGATAATAAATGACTGCCACCGCAACATTAACGATTTTTAGCGGTTGATGGCTACGTACTTCATTTTTAGCGAACGAATTTTTGCTTGAAGTCTCTGAATGACTGCTCATTCTACTGTCCTTTATACCTATACCAATGTTTCGATTTATAAACTTTGTAAATGCTGCTTTATATAAGTTTACATAATCACTGTGATTTATTTTATCAAATAGCTTGCAAAAGCTCTCAATGTAAATGATAATTATTATCGTTAATAACTTACTTTACCCTACAGCCTTATCTTTAATTATTTTATCAAAAGGAATTTACTATGAGCATGGTCATCTCTCGTTATTTAAACTGCCGCGAAAACCGTCTACCTACTCTGCAATCACAGCACCTATTTGCGCTGACTAAAGAGGTACGTATCGAGCACGAAGGCGAAGAATACCGCTTACGCTTAACGCGCAATAACCGCTTAATTTTGACCAAATAAATAAACCGCGCGCCGCAATAAAAAACGCCTTTTAATAAAGGCGTTTTTTATTGCATTAAATGAACCACTAACAAGCGACCTAAAAGCTGATAGCTAGGCTATTAGAAGCCTAGCTAATTAGAACTGCCAACTATAAACCACATCGACCGCATTCTCCGCCGCTGAAGTTGCTTCGACATAAATCCGGCGCGTCAACTGATAACGGATAGATAGGCTATTTTGCGCATTAAACACCCCCACGCCGTAGCGAATATATAAGTCAGGCGTCACATAACCGGTGACGTTGACGTTGGTGTCTTCGCTACTGCCTGAAGCATCAACGGTTAGGCTTTGGAAGCCAAACGCTTGACCTATTTGATTGGTCAGATTGCGTGTGCCACTCAGTCCAAAGCTTAGTCCTGCCGCTGCAAGGTTATTCGTCACTTGCGATTTAAAGCCTTGCTCACTAATTTGCGTCGCACTCTTATTATTAATACGGCCAGTTATCAAGGCATTCATCGCTTGCTGCTGGGTAAGACCGGCATTATTAAAGACGATAATGTTTGGATTCTCTGTATTGCCTTTAACGCGCACACCAACGGTTTTACCGCTAATGGTTTTCACCGCTTCAATGCTCAGATTTGGTTTCATCACATCGCCATTAAAACGCACCTGACCGTAATTCAGCTCTAAGCTCTGACCAAAAACATTGACATTGGTACGACGAGAAACCTGCACGACGCCTTTGGCGCGCATAACGCCTGTGCCATTTTGGGTGACATTAATCGCCCCTGCTAACGGAATTACTGCACCAAAACCGCGGAAATTGATATCGTCGCCCAAGTCGATACCAATGTCGGCATTGATTGACCAAGGTTTTGAGATGGCTAAAACTTCATCAATATTACCAATCAAACGGCGATCAAGCACAACCGCATCTTCGGTTTGAATAATGATGTCTTCACTGGCTTCTGGTGGACGAATGGTTGCTGATGGCACACTGACCGCGCCAGTGATATTGACATAACGGTCACCCGGACGCACTATAATGTCGATATCAGGGTTAATCTCAGCCAACAATAATGGCGGCTGGGTTAAAACCAAACGCTCGCCGATAATACTGAGCTTGGCTTGCAGTTTTTGTTGCCAATTCACTGTACCGGTCAGTTTACCCGTACCGGTACCACTATTAAAGGTGCCATCGATAGTTGCCTGCGTACCGCGAATTTTGCCATCGACATTAACTTTTCTTAGGTTGATAGGCAAATCAAGCATCGCAATACGGCCATCTGCCAATTTCACATCACCATAAAACTGCGGTTTATCGAGCGTACCGCCCAAGCCACCTGCCATGGTGATATTACCTTCGAGCACCCGCATACCGGGGAAGAAAGGCTTAAACACTGCCAGATTCAGCTCATTGAGCACCAGCGCACCCGAGATGGGTTTCGGCGTTTTATAAGGGTCAACGATAACCTCAGCATAGCCACGCGCACCGCGACCAGTATTGATATCCGTGCGCAGTTTGATGCCTTCAGGGACTGATAAAGCAATAACAGATACACGCTTATAAGGTAAGGTAACCGGCTGACTATCGCCATCTTGAATCAAGCCGATTTTGCCGTTGTCAGAATACAGCGTGGTATTAATTGTCGGCGGACGACCACGTTGCCAACCGACGATGGCTTTACCATTAATCTTCGCTTGCCAATCGATATCTTTGGGTAAAAAGACCGAGAATAGCGAGGTATCCAGATTTTGTACCGCTAAATTGACTTGACCTGCCGCTGGTGAAGCAATGAGATTCTCACGTAAACACAGCTTGCCCGTTTGGTCGGTCGCCTGCCAACAGTGGGCGGCAAGCTGCACTTTTAAGTCAGTAGAATTATTACCCTGTTTTTTGGGTAAATTGACAATTAATTGCGCAGGTTGTAGTTGGTTTAACGTCGCATATTTTGATTTGATACGCCCTTTACCAATCACGCCTGACCAACTGAGCTTATCGCGATTAAAACCACCCTTAAGCCGAGCGGCGATAGCAAGCTCATCATTTGCCACCTCAAGATTGACTACATGTGCCTGCTCAGTGCCATTAAAAGTCGCATTGACTTTTTTAAAGCTCTGACCTGCAACGTCCAACCCTTCGGCGCTAACAATAAGTTGACTTGGGCTATTGGCCAAATTGACCAGCTTACCGCGGATACGCCCTTGACGCAAAATAAAGCCCGGTAGCGCTAGACGCTCACCAACCAAGTCGATATAAATCGTGGGTAGAGCCTGTCCTACCGGCTGCGACAAGGTTGCGCCGCCCGTCACTTTACCAGCAAGCTTATCTGATAGCTGGTCAAGACTGGTGATATTAATCTTAGCTTGTAGCTGCTTAGCATTGCCATTAGCAGTAAGATAATTGTCGCCCCAACGTAGCACCAAATTATTGGCATTTAAGCTATCGATTAGCGCATTAACTTGCTGATACTGCCCCTGTGCATCTTGTGCTTGTAAGCGTTTAAAATAACTGCTCAAGTCTTTCGGTAAGCGCAGCTTCGCCGCCAAACTACCTTTGGCACTGAGCGGCTGGCCTTTTAGCACGCCACTTAGGTTAACTTGTTTGATATTAACGATTTGCTGATTGTCACCCCAGCGCCCATCGGTATCAATAGTGCCAGTGATGGTACTTGGGATATTTTTAAAGAAATAACCCAAGTTAAAGCGATTCATCACCGCCTTGATGTCCCAAGCGATACCTTTACGCACATCGACCGTACCATTAGCATCGATACTACCTGCGGCGCCAACATGGCGGAAACGCTTGATACGAATCAGCTGCGCGTCACCACTGGCGTCAATGCTAAGTTTACCGGCTGGCAGTTGCTCAGCGTCCAATACACCATCAAAATTTACCGCGAAGTTTTTTAGCTTACCCTTTGCGTTAGCATTAGCTTGGTTCTTTGGCGGCGTTTGCCACACACCGCTGGTTTTTAAATCACCAGTGATAATGGCAGCATTATTGGGTAAAAAATAGCCAAGGTTAAATTTGTCAAAGCGGCCATCGACCGTCCAGCCAATGTTTTGACGTAAGTCAATGACACCGTTTGCTTTTACTGCGCCGGCTTCACCGTTATAGTTGAGTTTACGAATACGAATCAATTTTGGCGTACCAGCAGCATCAATCGATAAGCGACCTTTTGGCACATCAGCGGTATCAACATGACCATCAAAACGGGCGTCAAAAACAGATAGCTCGCCGCCGATAATATCGACGCTGGCATCACCGCTGCCCGTGATACCAATAGCACGACTATCTTGGCTGGCATCGAGGTTTGCTTTTAAATCCGTATTATTAAAACTGATGATATGACGCTGACCTTTGACGCGGTTTTTACTGATATTGAGCATACGTCCACGCGCATTGATACGCCCACTTAGACGCTCAAGTGGTAAATCACTACGATATTGCTTGGGTAACAAACCCGTGGTACGCGCGTCAATCTGCCACGTTAGCGGGCGTTTTTTATTGGCCAGTTGAATCTGTCCTGTGCCAGATAGGTCGCCTACTATGCCTTTGTAATTAAGACGGTTGATATTAATCACGTCACCGGCTTTACGCACACGCACATCGTAGTTGCCTTTGGGCGCGGCATTTAGCTCGTTGATGACCGCATTTGCGTCGACTGATAAGTTTGAGCCGCGAATAATGACGTCTGCTTGTCCGCTTGGGCTATTAATATTACCGATATTTGGGACATTTCGACGTACCAGATTTTGCCATTTGGCGTCGACATACCAAGGTGTGACTTGTTTAGAGTTAGTGCTTCGACCACGAGCTGGCGTTTTACCGCGAACAATATTGGCATTGAGATGCTCACCATCGCGCTGACGCAAATCTGCATCCATCTCTAGATTGCCATTTTTATTTTTATGCTGATAATGTACCGATAAACGACCATTGAGCTTTTGCGGCGCATAAGGTTTAAAGTCAGCATACTCATCTGGAATCGCCTGACGAATATCAAAATTACTGCCCGTGGCGCGGACTACCGCATCAAAACTCTCTTTCCAATCTAATATGCCTTGCAGCGTTAAGTTGCCTGCTGGTACTTGCGCATCCAAGCGATCAACGCGCAGCTGACTGTTGGCGATAATACCGCGACCTTGATAGTGACCTGAAG
Source organism: Psychrobacter sp. UBA3483 (assembly GCF_002377905.1). Taxonomy (GTDB): domain Bacteria; phylum Pseudomonadota; class Gammaproteobacteria; order Pseudomonadales; family Moraxellaceae; genus Psychrobacter. The sequence goes on from NZ_DFQS01000069.1 coordinate 35,782, forward strand.
GGATATCTTTGGCAGTCAGCTCGGTATTGATACGCAAACGTATCTCCGAGATGACACCCGACGCGGTCGCCATACCGCTTTTTAGGTGGATATTTTGGCTATCAGCATAAGGAATTAAAATATCATCCCATTTAAGCTTCGCTTGAAACGGCGAACCTTCATCCAAGCCTTGCACCACAAAATCACCACTGACATCGCTATCGTTATAGCGGCTACGGACTTTACCAACGGTACGTTTTAGCGTACCGGTTGCTGTGATATTTAAAGGGTCGATATAGGCTTTTTCTAATGCGCTCACCTCAACAATAGCGCTCAAATCTAAAGGATAGTCGCCTTGTAAATCCGCCTGACCTTTTAAAGCACTGACTTTTACAATATCAGCATACTGTAATTTGCCGCGCCCGACGTTCACCACGCTACCAACCCACGTCAAATCTCGTGCTTCAATATTATGCACAACGATAGGGTCTTTGGTGATTTGCTTATACATGATGGTTTTTATTTTTGCTTGATCAAAACGCAGATTGACCGGCAAACTAAGGGTTTTATAATCAAACGGTTCGCCCGTAGGTGGTTTATTATTGATAATTTCAATGGTTTGAATATCGGCATCGCGCAGATGTACTTCTTTAGCAAATACCGCGCGCCAGCCTATTTTTATGTAGGCTTTGTCGACCAATATCTCAAGGTCTTCGGTGGCGTTGATATCGATATCACTGACCCAAATACCATCGCGCAAATTACCACGACCATATTTAAACTTAACCCCCGTCTCGGCACTGATTTTTTCTAAGATAAACTTTGTGCCTGACTCAGTACCGACCGCATATAAAAATATGGCGAACATAATCGCCAGCACAATAAGAATAAGGACCGTTAATTTGAGCAAAAAAGACAGGGGAAACCAACGTCTGACAGCGCGGGCATCGCGCTGTGCTGGATCTTCATCCGATGGCTTATTTGGCGGGGTATTTTTGGTCAACATGACACTCAGCTATGTTAAAGAAGGATTACCAGCAAGCGCTAGAATGAAAAATAAGGCTGTTTTTAGTTTCTATTAGAGCAGGTTATAAGCACTGGTGTTAGATGTACTTATAGCAGCCATTTATAAAGGCGACCCGATAAACAGATGCAGTCTAACAGGGATACTATCTTCCGTCACGCCAGCGGCAACATCGACACGTACCACACCGACCGGCGACGCCCAGCGGATACCGACGCCGACGCCAACTTTGGTGTCGGTTTCAAAATCTTTGTCATAAGCATTACCGACATCGGTAAACACCGCCCCGCGGAAACCTGGTTTAAATTCGTAGTTATATTCCGCGCTACCGACTGCGAGGATTTGCCCGCCAGTGAGATAGCCTTTATCAATCGGTGATAAGCTCTCGTAATCATAACCGCGAATACTTTGATCGCCGCCCGCAAAGAAGCGCAGTTTATAAGGCACTTCGTAAAAATCATCCGCCCAGATATAACCAGTATTTAAACTGCCCAGCACTTGGTGCTTATCGTCAGCACCAAAGCTATAAATACCGCTCACGCCGGCGCGAGCTATCGCCATGTCCGTATCGCTGATCACGCTTTCTGAACCTGCTTCAAGAGAGTAATACTGACGAATACCGCGCGTAGGATTGGTGGTGCTATCAACGTCAGTCTTGCTCATGCCATAACCAAACAATAATGCTTGTTGCTTGGGTTTTGAGGAAGTAAAGCGTATCGGAAGATTGTCTAACTCTTCCTCATCGACGCCAGTTTCTAGTTCATCCAAGCGGTAGCGCACAGAATAGCTACGATCCCAACCGTTTTCACGGCGGATATTACGTGCCAATGCTGCTTTTAAGGTTCTGGTAGATAAGTCAAAATTACCCTCGCCTTGATCGATGACCTCTTCTTCATAGGTCAAACGAGCATCCAACTTATCATTTAGCGGATGCTTCCATGGTCGACTGCCATAAACGGCAACATTTTTGGTGATTCGCGATACTTCGGTTTCCGCACCTGCTTGATAGCCTTTACGATTGAGCAGATTATAATCTATCTTGGCAGTGGCGCGTACCCCGGTGTCGGTACCATAACCGAGACCGACTTGAGCATCACGTGGTTTGTTCGCCGAGACAAAGACGTACAGTGGCACTTTTTTGTTTTCTAACACATCCTGCGGGGTTTTACGCCCAGCAAGCGTCGGCGGGACAAAGTTTTCATCAGCAAGGATGCTTTTTTCATCAGGGAATATTTTTTGCGCGACATTACTAATAGAATCACTAATTTTACCCAAAATGCTGTTCGCTTTTTGGTCTTTTTCATCCAATACCCGATCATCTGGCAGACGGCTTAAACGTTCGGCTTTTTGTTTAATGGCTTGCAGTTTACCCAAGGTTTCTTCATCGGCTTCAAACTCGATAGCAGCGATGTCCGCTGGATTGACCGTCTCACCGCTCGTGGCGTAGCGCTCAGCGTCATTTTCGTTAATGACTGCCTCATTTTGCTCCGCATTATTGCTATCGAAGTCGTCATCGGTAGTATCAGCACTACGGCTATTAGGCGTGTTATCAAAGGCTAAAGTACTGCTTTCTGTACGCTCGTCTGGCGGCAAAATCGTCTCGACGTTAACAGTATTAAAATAACGGGTCGCCGATAAATCGTTACTAAACTTGGTCACGGCCGGACGATAAAATGGCTCGCCTTCTTCAAAGCCAACCAACTGCTTTAATAACGACAATTCAACCGGCAGCTTTTCAGGATCGCGGGTTAGCGTCCCTGACTCTTGATCATAAGTAAAAAACACCACTTCATCAAACTTGTAACGATCGCCAGTATTATAAACCAGCGACACATCGGCGGTATTATCGGGCAAGATAATATCGACCGACTTATTGAGCCAATATTGATCAAAGTAACCATAGGTATCACTGAGGGACTCAAGCGCCGCTTTGCTGTCTTTATAAACTCGATGGTTAAAGATATCGCCCTCTTGTGGCGGCAGGTCTTTTTCCAGCTTGGCAAATTCTTCTTGCTCGCTACCTTCGCCGCGAATATCGACGATACGACTATCAACGCGTACCGGCTCGCCTAACTTTTCAATGATGACATCGATGGTATCTGTGTTTGGCTGACGCAAACGTAAGGTTACATCATAGTAGCCGACGGCTTTGGCGGCATCTAAGGCGCTTTGGCGTAGACGCGGCAGCGCAGCAGTGAAATCAACCACAGACTGCACAGTGGTATCATCAATGGCAGCTTTAATATTTTTAAAGGGCTGAATATCATCATCGGCTTTGGTTAATGTTGGCCTCGTGTTTCTTGGGCCGTTTTGAGCATTGTTTTTGCTATTATCGTTTAAATTATCTGCTGCGGCTTGTTGCAAATAAATGGTCGTCTCAACATGCGGTAGGGTGACGACGCCACCATTAAAAAAGCGATTATAAAGACGCTTAACAATATTGCCTTTTTTATTACGTGCTATCGGTTTGGGTTTCGCCGCTTGCTCGATACTTTCTTTTACCGCATTTACATCGTTTTCATAGTTAGGCAAATAATCATCAGGATTGATGCTGTCCGACTGGGCGTTAGCTGACTGAGCATCTTCTCCACCACTATTCATGTCTACGCTGGCCGTACTATCGCCAGTGCCACTACCAACCGAATCGCTGACGTCAATAGGACGCGACATCACATCATCTATCTCCGCCTGCTTAGCAGCCGCCTCATTTCTACCCAAGGTTTCAAGATTACTCGGTGCGGGTAGATTGGTGGTATCCAAACTCACATCCAGCCCAATTGGCGGCGTGCTATCGTCTAACCTTGCAACAGGCGCATCAAATGCTGCATCCAAAGCTTGAAAGTCATTGTCGTCATAACGCATGCCATCGATATTATTAACAGCATTACTTTGATTAATATTGCCGATATCTTGAGCGTTTTGCTTATCCATCGCCGCCAGCTCGCGATCAATCTCGGCAGGTGTCATCATCTGATAACCTTGCTGCTGCACGCTATTAACTTGTTGTTCTAAGTTTTCATTGCGGTCAAATGCTTGGTTGTTGTCTAGACTATCTATGCCATTACCGATAGCACTAGCAAAGTCATTAATACTATCGATATCATTATTTGATAACTGGGACTTATCCGTGGTATTTGCTTGCGTGGTGGCGTTTTTGTTAGGATTTTTAATACCTAAGTTCTGCTCACTATAATCATCCAATACTGATTGATCGATAATACCTTCTTCAACGGCTTTTTTTAGACGTAAGGCGTCCAAAGCAATATCAAGCTGGCTGTCTTCATAGGCATCTTTAGAAAGTGGGCGTTTAGACGAGGACTGAGCCGAAGAGTTAGAAGGCGGTTTTGGCGTTGGTGGCTGCGATTGTCGTTGCGACTGTGCAGTGGTCGCATCATTTCCGCTATTTTTGATAAGTTGGCTGCTGCTTGCATTATTGACCGCATTAGTATTTAAATCGGTGGCGGCAAATGTGACAGGCGCGATACCAAAACTGACCCCAAAACCAACCAAACTGGTGGCCAATGCCCGAGACAGAGTCGTACGCGTAAAATAAAGACAAGGGTTATCCATAGGATTTATATGAGTAAGATGGGCAAATTTAGCCGAACACAGCGGCGCATTTGACGCAGCAGTAGGCACTATCCCCGATGAGTGGCGCGCTAGAGTTGAAGGCTGATGTTTCATATTTATTTCCTATCACCTCACGCGGCACAATTAACGGTCGATGCCAATCGCCCCGTCTTACCGGTGAATAAACGTAGAGCAGTTCGCTGAAATTAAAGGTTTGGACGGCTAAAATTTACAAATCATAACTTAGTTAATTCTCAAATCATAGCACCGTGCCCATGTATTTTTACCAAAGCCTTGCTATTATACGGCTTAACATTGATAAAACCTATGCTATATTTCGATAAGTTTTTGATAGTATTGATAATTGTTTATCTACCAATAGCTACGTAAAAGCTTGTTTTCTTCTTTATTAGCCGCGACCCATCTGTAGGAATCTTCATGGCCAATCAGTTTCAACTCTTTAAACATCGCCGGTTTAATGCCATGTTTTTTACCCAATTTTTGGGTGCTTTTAATGACAATGTTTTTAAGCAAGCACTGATACTGGTGCTAACCTATACTGCTGCCAGCCAATTGGGCATGGAAGTCAGTATTTTAAATAACTTGGCGGCGATGTTGTTTATTTTGCCGTACTTTTTATTTTCGGCATTGGCAGGGCAAATTGCTGATAAGTTTGAAAAATCAAAACTGACGCGCTTAATCAAATTGCTTGAGATATGCATCATGATTATTGCTGCTGTCGGCTTTGTCTTTGAATGGTACGCGCTGTTATTTGTGGCACTGTTTTTGATGGGGACGCAATCGACGTTTTTTGGGCCAATTAAGTATGCGTACTTGCCGCAAGCAATGAGGGAAAATGAGCTGGTCGGTGCCAATGGTTTGTTTCAAATGGGTACCTCACTTGCTATTTTGCTTGGTATGATTATCGCTGGGGTATTGACTCAAATTACCGAGCCGCTATTTTGGATAAGTATGACGGTGCTTTTTGTCGCGGCGATAGGCTATTTTGCCGCCCGTTTTATTCCCATCATGCCAGCGATGCAGCCTAATTTGAAGATTAATTGGAATATCTTTACCACCAGTATGGCGACGGTGCGTTATTTATACTCCTTACCTTTTTTATTCTTTGTCATTCTTGGTAATAGCTGGTTTTGGTTTTATGGCGCGACGTTTTTGACCCAAACGCCAGAATTCAGCAAAGTCATTTTGCATGGCGATGAGTCCGTAGTCATTTTTCTATTAACGCTATTTTCAGTTGGGGTGTCGATTGGCTCACTACTGTGCAAATCCTTGACCAAAAACCAAGTCAGTCTGCGCTTACTGCCCTTTGGTATTGCAGGTCTTAGCATTTTTGCCATTGATTTATATTTTTCTTTGTCAGGGCTCAATATCAATGCCAGCTCGGCTGCCCTATTTGGTATCAGTGATTTATGGGGTCTGAGCGGTAGCTGGCGCGTCTTTGCCGACTTGTTCTTTTTGGGCTTTAGCGGCGGTTTATACATCGTGCCTTTATATGCTTCTATGCAGGCTTATGCGCCAAAAAGCCATCGTGCGCGCATTGTTGGCGCCAATAATATCTTTAATGCCATCTTTATGGTGTGTTCGGCGATTTTCTCGATTGTGATATTAAATGCGCTGGGGCTAAATTTGCCGCAACTGTTTTTAGTCACCGGCTTATTAAATATTATTTTTGGTATATTTTTATATCTCAAGCTTAATAAACATGTCAAACAGGCCGTTATCCAAACCCATGACGACGAGCAGAATCGATACGACTAGCCATATAACAATGTGAATCGGCAAGCCAATAATTTCGCTGCCGAGATTGTCTATTGTTTGTTATAGTGATTCGATAAGTGTTGTTTGATAGGCTAAGTGGTATATTAAATAACTTAAATCTGTCTACCGTAAATTTTATTTATAATTCATACAGCCATCAGGAGTGAACCATGGCGCAGCGTTCCTTATCAAAAATTGACCAGCTATTACTTGGGGTAGATAAAGCATTGCGAGCGGTCGTACCGCATTCAAATCCTAGCACTCGCCCGCTGCCTGTCAGCAGTGATGAGATTCCTGAGCTGAGTATCAACGAAGCGCGTCATGTCGCAGGCTTGATGCGTATCAATCATACGGGCGAAGTCTGTGCCCAAGGGCTGTATCACGGGCAAGCGTTTGCCGCAAAAAACGATGACGTCAAGCAAGCCATGCAACAGTCGGCTGAAGAAGAGGTCGACCACTTAGTGTGGTGCGAGGTTCGCTTAGATGAGCTTGGCAGCCATCCTAGTATTTTTACGCCCCTATGGTATGGCATGTCATTTGGTCTTGGCGCGGTAGCAGGGGCGATTTCTAATGAGTTTAGCTTGGGCTTTGTCGCCGAAACCGAAGCGCAAGTTAGTGAGCATTTACAAGATCATATCGGTCAATTGCCACCGCAAGATCAACGCTCAAGAGAAATACTGGCGCAAATGGATATTGAAGAATTACATCACCGCGAGTTGGCACTGGCCAATGGCGGCGCGGCATTGTCGCCACTGGTACGCCACACAATGCGCTGGATGGCCAATCGCATGAAAGCCACGGCTTATCATTTATAACCGTTTATCATCTATAATACGTAAAGCACTACTCAGCTACATTTTTGTTATAGTGGCTTCAGTTACGGCATTATTCTGTACTTTTAACAATCCTACTACTGTTAGCAGTCAGATTAATTTGCTAGGGTATGAAAAATTTGTACGATTTTACGGAATGCCAAAACCTAACGATCAATCAATGGATGAATAGATAACAAGTCAGTAACTACAATAACTGATAAACGACAACGATTAAACAAGGTAATTATTTTTATGAAAGCCATCAGCCAAACGCCTATTTGTAATAAAGTATCGCACTCTAGTAAAGCGCCTAGGTTTGCGACTCTAACGGCACTAGCAGCAGCCTGTGCTATGCTGCTATCAGCGCCAGTAAATGCAGCAGAAGCGGACGCCACCGCAGCGCCTGCTACGAGCAGCACAGCAGTACCTAGCGCTATCGATTCTAGTAAACGTATCATTCGCCTAGCAAAACCAAATGCAACGATCAGCACGGCGCAAGCTGATGCCCAAGCCAATGTTGGAGTTGAGGCTGGCGCTCAAAATAACGTTGTGCAGAATACTGCTCAACCAACTAACATAGCGCCATCAGCCAATACTGAAGCTAGTAATATGCAGCAAAGTAATGCGCAACAAGGCAATGTCCAGAATATCCAGCAGGCTATTACACAGCCAAATCGTGTACCTTTAAATACTGCGCAAAATGCTGTCCAACCACCAGCCGTACCAACACCAGACACGTCCGAGTTGACCGGTACGACGCGCGTTTATGAGCGCGGACCTATCACCGCAACGGGTATTGATTTACGCAGTGGTCAGCTGCCAAATATCCCAGCGCCGCAAGTGACTATTTCAGATATCAGCTTTGTGCCTACCGTGCTCATACCGCAGCAGCAAGGACTTGGCACTGATAAACTGGACGTCAGCTTACTCGATGACTTCATTAAAGAAGTGTCGCCAAATGCGCGCCATTATCCACCAAATTTTCCCAACCGTACCCAACGCCACAACGCCCGTGAAAAAATTAAAGTCATGACCGAGTGGATTGAACCGTATGCCAAAGCGCCAAATGCTTCATATGATGTCTTAGTTCGCGCCGCCAAACTCAATGGCATGGGACGTAACTTAGATTTAGGCTCAGAATACACGGTACGTGGCGGACAATATATCGATCGCGCCATTAAACTTAAACCAAATAGCGGCGAAGCCAATTTTATCTATGGCATGATGCTCTCAGAAGGGGGCGGTTTTAAAGAAGGTCAAAAATATCTTGATCAAGCCGTTACTCTTGGTTACACCGAAGCTGAGCAAAGTCTTGCGCAATCTGACTTATTAAGTGATCGCCGTGATAAAGCGTTAGAGCGTTTACGCCGCTTGGCACAACAAAACCCTGATAATGCGGTTATTCGTCAACAAATTAAGCTGATCGAGGACGGTAAATTCTATATTTGGGATATCCCTGCTCCAGATATTAACATCAAACCAAGCACTTAGATCTTCGTTATGTAAAGCTGAATAGGTTAGCTGGTTGGCAAAATAATAACCAACTCTTACCTATTTAAAGACCAAGGAAAGGCGCGCTTCAATTATTTTTAATAATATAAGCGCGCTTTTTTGTGTCTAATATGAAAACATCCATACGGCATTTTAAGCAGTACCCTCCCCATCTTTTCGATAGTATTTCATACTATATGAATATAAGATGACTGAATATGAGATAACAAATACAATAGTCGAATAGCTCAACTTACGTTACACTCATGCTGCTATATAAAGGTGATATTTATCACTTATTTATGATGCCTTGCTGATCATTATTACTGGAATAATCTATGATATTTGCTGACCCTGCCAACGGTATACCGTCGCCAGAAAATAAGAATAACAATAAACCCCTCACTTTGTTGGCAGTGGTCGCAGCAATGTCGCTATTGCCTGCCTGTAGCACCGTTTCAGTCAATAAACAGGCCTCAGCAAAGACCATTGCGGCTCAGCGCGGCAATATCGTCACCGATAACAAACTGAGTAGCGACACCGCTTCAGTCTTATTGTCAGCCGGGCTAAATGAACAAGCTTGTATGCAGCAGTTTAACCTCTGCCTAACGCAGCTTACCGACAGCATGCTAAATGAACATTATCGCCCAGCATTGGCGGTTTTTGCTGAATTGCACTACGCAAAAGCGCGCCAGCTTGGCGAATCTAAAGATTGCCGCAATGCCCTTGCCCGCCCACCACTTGATCCTTACTATGCCAACGCGCCTTTAAGCGACGCTGATGCTAAAGCGCAGCAAAAAAGAACCGATAGCTGCTTGATTGGCTATCAAGAACGTTTGTTTGATGCCATTAAAACCAGTTATACCTATTTATTTTACGACAGTTTAGAGCATGATTTTGAAGGTGCTGATAAAGAAACCAAACGCTCACAAGCGCAAAGTCGTATTCCAAGCGAGATGGATATCCAAACTCAAGACATCTATAACGCTGCCAGTAACGATGTGATTACCCAACTCTATCAGACGGCTGATGGGGGCGGTAAGATGATGGGTGATACCAAGGTAGAATACTTGCCAACGTCGGCAAGTAAGGTGACTGGTAGCGAGCAAGCAGCGATTGCCAACCGCACGGCCGTCAAGGGGCGAGCAACCGACCAAATCAAAGTCATGAAAATGCAAATAGACGACTACAATCTCAATGTCTATTTACCCAATGAAAATACCTACCTCAAAAATGCCAATCAACAAACCGCTGCCCTAACCGATTTGGTCTCGACCTATGAGCTGCGCCTCTCTGGACTAAACTCTATTAGTAAGCGTCCAGGTTTGGGTATCAGCTTGGTGGCTTCATTAGATGACCGCTATACCACCACCATTCGTCAGTTATTGGTTTCATCGTTAGCAGATAGGACAGGCAGACTCCATCAAGAAAGCAAGCGTCAAACGATGAGCGATGTAAATCAAAGTTCAAAAGAAAGCTTGGACAGTGATGATGCCAGTACGCGCATTTATCCAACCGGACACTTACTGATGACTGGTCTGATTAAGCCGACTGGCAACAGTGTACTTGATACGCTGAGTAGCAAACAGCTTGATATTCATTTATATAATCCTTACCGCAGCGAGAGCGCCAATATTTTAGGTGACGATTATCCATTGGCGGCAAACTTTTCGGCGGGTTACGGCTTATGGCTGGCAGAAAACCAGCTCGATGGCGTCGGTTATCTAAACCTGATTACCCGTAAAAAAGAAACCAGTTTACCCAAACTCTTTATGCTCGAGCCCTATGACCCTGATAAGCGCGTCATCATCATGCTGCATGGTTTGGCGTCAAGCCCAGCAACGTGGGTAAATTTGACCAACGATATTTTTAATGACGACAAACTGCGTAATAACTATCAAGTTTGGCAGATTTTTTATCCCACCAATCTGCCTATTTTGGAAAATCGCTATCAAATCCAAAAGCTCATCAATACCACTTATGAAAAAACCGATCCCACTGGGCAAAATATTGCTAGCAAAAATAGCGTCATTATCAGCCACAGTATGGGCGGTATCATTGCGCGTATGATGCTGTCTGACGAAAATTTGCTCGATGATTTAGACCGACTTGACGACCAAAACGTACTGTCCATGAGTGAAAAGCGCCAAATACGTGAAGCAATCAAACAATCTGCAGGCAAAGAGCAGCTGAAAGAGCGTTTTGAGCTTAAAACCTTACCGCAAGTAGATACGGCGGTATTTTTATCGTCGCCGTTTCGCGGTACTGATTACGCCGACCGCTGGTTTACTCGGGCACTACGCCGCATAGTTTATCTGCCCGTTGGCTTGGTAAAAACGGTGACCGATAACTTAGCCACCTTAGCTATACAAGGTGATTTGGCTCAAAACCCGCTCGGCGCCCTATATCTACAAAATGGCGCCAGTCAATTAAGTGACAAATCATCTTTTATTCAATTAACCAAAGACATCCGTATCAACGACCGTATCACCTATCATTCAATCATCGCCAATAACGATGCCGATATCACCAGAGGTTTGGCAGAAATGCAACCTGCTGGGGCAAAGCTCGATTTGTCCGAAGAAATAGCAGAGGATGACAATACAGAGGACGCTATCGGCATCGATGATAACAACCCGCTGTTAACGGATAGTGATGAGTTGCCAGGTCAGCCGCTGGTCGCCGCCGTGACAGTCGATGGGGAGGTTGGGCAAGCACTCACCGAGCAGCTGTCAGATGGTATCGTGCCCTACACCAGCGCTCACCTCGATGGTGCGGCCTCAGAGACGGTCATCAACGGCGGTCATAGCATACAAGAAAACCCGCAAACCATTTTGACCTTACGCCGTATTTTACATCAACAATTACAGCAGCAAGATGCAAACTAAATTTTACCTATATAAAAAGCTTTAAATTCTTATTATTAAAATTTGTTTTTTTATATTACTGTTTGGTATCTATTGATAACAATAGTTAAACAATGACTATTATTTCAAAGGTTATTGGCTAATATTGTAAGTGGTTTATGAACGCATAGGTGTGTGATAGCACACTTGTGCAACTTGCGTGTGCGTAAGGTGAAGCGCATAATACTGACACGTTTGCTATGACTTAAACTATCATTTGATGAATATTTAATAGTTTATAAGGATATAAATTATTTACTTTGGCTAAATAGTCAACTCTAGAATGTCTGAGTCTTACCGTACGGTAATGAATAAAACATAAGGGTAATGAACGCTATTTTAGTTAAATTTTTATCTTAATTACATTTGCCGCTAACTAATACTTAGCGATTGCCCGTAATAATAAGCGCCCTAATTGATGGACGGTTACGGACAGTTACTTGCGCGTATCATGGAAGCCAACGCTATTCAGCTAACAGATAAGGGTAACCGTTTATGTTCGCTACATTTATGATTGATCAAATGGATGCGTTGATGCTCGCGCGCATTCAGTTTGCCTTCGTTATTTCCTGGCATATTATCTTCCCCGCTTTTTCTATCGGTCTTGCCAGTTGGTTGACCGTTCTTGAGTTTCGCTGGCTAAGAACTGGCGAGGCTATTTATGTTGAAGTATACAAACACTGGGTAAAAATATTTGCTGTCGTCTTCGGATTGGGCGTGGTATCTGGTGTCGTCATGTCTTACCAATTTGGTACCAACTGGGCAGTATTTTCCGACAGAGCCGGAAATATCTTAGGGCCACTACTGGCTTTTGAGGTCTTGACGGCGTTTTTCTTAGAAGCCTCCTTTTTAGGAATTATGCTCTTTGGTTGGGGACGGGTAAGCAAACGCATGCATTTTGCCTCTACCGCCATTGTTGCCATCGGTACGATGATTTCAGGATTTTGGATTTTAGCTGCCAACAGCTTTATGCAAACGCCGCAAGGTTTTATGCTAGGCGCTGATGGCCTGTTATATCCCACCAATTGGATTGAGATTATCTTTAATCCTTCGTTCCCTTATCGCTACGCCCATATGATGACGGCGGCATACTTAACCACCGCTTTCGTGGTTGGTGGTATTGGCGCTTATTATCTGCAGTCCAAAAGACACGTTGAGCATCGGCAGCATGGTCGGGTTATGCTCGGCATGGCGATGATTATGGCGATATTTGTGGCACCAGCGCAAGTCCTCATTGGTGATGAGCATGGCTTAAATACCTTAGAGCATCAACCGGCTAAAGTCGCGGCGATGGAAGGAATTTGGGAAGATGAACGCGGTGCAGCATTACGGCTGTTTGCGATACCTGACCAAAAAAACCAGACCAATAACTATGAAGTCAGTCTTCCTTATGTGTCAGGTTTAATTTTGACACATTCGTTAGATGGCGAGGTCAAGGGTCTTAAAAATTGGGCACCAGAAGATCAGCCGCCCGTTATGATTGTGTTTTGGGCATTTCGTATCATGGTTGGTATTGGTATGTTGATGGTACTCATTGGTTTATTTAGCCTTTATAAGTACTTTAAAAAGCAGCAGTTCGATCCTGAGAGCAAACTCTTCCACCGTGCATGGATGATGATGACGCCACTTGGCTTTGTAGCATTGCTTGCGGGTTGGTTTGTGACTGAAACGGGGCGTCAACCTTATACGATATATGAAGTAATTCGTACTGCTGAAAGCATGTCACCGGTCGCAGCGCAGCAAGTGGCGACAACCTTGATTGGCTTTATCGTTCTGTATGCCTTTGTCTTTGGCGCGGGTAGCTTTTATATTTTGCGCCTCATTGCACAAGGACCCAAGCCGTACGAAGATCCGTCGGATGATCATTTCTATGATCACTCTGTCACTGAAGCCCAAGGTCGCACGCTAAGCGGTGATAAGCGCGCTGCTGATAAAACCAAAGGGCCTGAAGAAGGTTTGGATGAACCTGCTGACGACGTCGATAATGGAGGGTTACGCTAATGTTTAACTATGGTGATGTATTAGATTTACCCTTAATCTGGGGCGGCTTAATTGCGTTATCAGTCTTTATTTACGTCTTACTAGATGGTTTTGATTTGGGCTGCGGCATTCTATTCCCGTTTGCAGGCTCTGATAAAAATCGTAGCCGCATGATGAACTCTATCGCGCCTTTTTGGGATGGTAACGAGACTTGGTTGGTACTGGGCGGTGGTGGTTTATTTGCAGCCTTCCCTGTCGCTTACGGCATCATTATGAGCGGTCTTTATCTGCCGGTTATCTTTATGCTGTTTGGCTTAATTATGCGCGGCGTGGCGTTTGAATTCCGTTTTAAAGCCACCGCCCATCGCTACGTTTGGGATGGTTTCTTTTTTATCGGCTCTGTCGTTGCGACGTTTGCCCAAGGTATTATGCTTGGGGCGCTGGTCCAAGGTTTAGAGGCCAGCAATCGTCTGTATACGGGTGGCCCTTTTGATTGGTTCTCACCTTTCTCTATCATGTGTGGTTTTGCGCTATTGATTGGTTATGCGCTACTGGGCTCTACTTGGCTGATTATCAAAACCGAACACACGCTACAAGTCTGGGCGCGCAAAGTATCAGGTTGGCTGCTCACCGCCTTAATCATCGCAATGATTGCGGTGACGATATTTATGTATTTTTCAGATATCGAAGCGCTGGAAGGCTGGTTTAGTTTACCAGGGCTGTTGTATCTAGCGCCGATGCCAATTATCGTCTTGCTCTTATTCTTCTTTATGCGTAAAGATTTAACTACTGAGCGCGAGTATCGTCCATTTTTATTGACCGTTGCGTTATTTCTGATGGGTTATATCGGCGTTTGTATGGCGATATTCCCATATATCGTACCGTATCAAATGACAATTTATGAGGCAGCAGCGGCTGATACTTCGCTCTCCTTTATGCTCATCGGCGCCGGTATTATGTTACCTATTATCTTAAGTTACACGGCTTTCGCGTATTATACTTTTAAAGGTAAAACCGACCACGAGCACATGTATTAAATAAGCTGCGGCTATTATCTATCTAGTAAGGATAGTAGCCGCGCTTATCTTAATCCGCTCATGAATATGTGATAACTGATTATTAGAAAATAGCTTGGAGTTAAAAGGCAGTTTGGAGATAGTGATGAAAAAACTCAGTAAAAAACAATCGCAATGGGCTTGGTTTATAGGCTTATATTTGGCGGGATTTTTGGTTGTTTTTACCATTGCTCAATTAATAAAATTGGCAATGGGTGTGTAAAATCTATCTATTTTTACCCCACTCTCAACTTCGAA
>NZ_DFQS01000062.1 GCF_002377905.1 Psychrobacter sp. UBA3483
AGGTCATCGTCAGCTCTCTATTCCTGAATCGCCCCTTAGCTTAATTGCTAAGGGGCTTTTCTTTGGGAGTGGGTTTTATAAAAAAATATCAATTGTAATAATGATGGCTCTGTCTACTATCATCTTGAGTAATTACTCGGTCGCTGATTTGCTAAAAACCTCTTTTAAGCTAGTCGGTTCTTTGCGCTTAGCGTTATTATGCTCATGACGAGCCTTAGAAGAGGCCTGGTAAGCACGTAGTCGAGAATGTTGTATGACGCCAATAGGGCGATTGGCTTCGAGGCAGCGGAAAGTGGTAAAGCTCAAATCTTCTATTGCCTGAAGGTTGCCGTCATCAGGCACGTCTTGGCAAGGTATCGTCAAGGTTGCGACCGTGACAAATGGAGCATCAGACTCTTTCCATTCTTTGGTTAGCTGTTCAATAGGTTGTTTTTTGATATTACGACAAAGTTGAACTTGTACTTCAAATTGATAGTCATGTTCTTTAATTTCCTCAATGATAACTGGCCGAATCGCTTCGTCTTCGGTAAATAAGTGAATATTGGTACGTTTAATTTTATCCATTGACGCTTTGGTAGGGGTAACTCTGATTTTTGCCATATAGTCTCCATGACGAAACGCGCCTTGGGAGAAATAATCGTATAACCAAGCGTTTTTAGGTGGAATGGTTGCTAACTTTCTGAAGGCGTTCAGTGAGCGCAGACCTTCCATATCAGGGAATTCTTTACCGTATTTAGTCAACCAATGAAACACGAACCTGCCTTTACCCCGTAGACCATCTCCCAAATAACCATTCAAGCCAAAATTTAATTTCGAAAGATAGGCGTAGTTTTTCAGGCTATTGGTGAAAAATATAGGACCATTGACTAACGCATAATCAAAAGTAGTACTATCTTCCTCCCCTGGAGCCAGTTTTTTACCAGGCACGTCGAATATCTTAATAGCCAATCCTTGTCCTAATCCCAGTCTCCTATCTGCGCTAATTGCGGCGGCAGCATTAGAAAAGCGGATGACAGCATCATGAATGCCCGGCTTTGCATAAAGGCCTTGCGCGTATTCCTTAGGAATATCATCCAGTATTTCAAACTTAGCTTTTAGACCACAATAGCTTTTGGCATGGACAGCGCGTACATGGTGATCAATGTCATTTAGCGCTTTGCTTTTTTTGACATAGAGACGAATATCGTTGGTAATCGTCTCTATGATTTCATGGTCTTCATCGCTCAAGGTAATATATTTCGGGTCATATTTGACATATCTGGGTTTAAACAGTTTTTTTAGCATCATCAGCTACCTAGTAGTTATAAATTAGAATTTAATACCTTAATGATTTTACAAAAGTTTAGAAACGGTAGTTTAGGATAAGTAGTGACAATGTGTAACCATAGAGTGAGTAATATACATTGAAAAGCAATTTGCATATTAAGACAGTGAAGGTTATGCGGGGGTAATTACCATAAGTGGCTCAATCGGAGTTTTTTATGGCCAAAGATAAAATACTATAATCAAAAGCCTACTTACGGGTTTGGCTTAAATTGCTAGACTGCTTTATAAGAGCGACATTTATTGTATATAAAAAAATGAGTAGGAAAATATGGCTGTAGATTTTACCAATACCTTAATTGTTGCGATATCAGCGACGGCTTTATTTGATTTGTCAGAATCTGAAAATCATCTGGTAGCGTTATTGCAGCAGCGACCTCACGAAGCGATTAAAGAATTCCGCGATTATATGGCTGAACGTGAAAACGATCCGCTCAGCATCGGTGCCGGTTATCCGCTTATTAAAGCGTTGCTAAATTTAAATAATTATTGCCATGATTGTGAAGGGCAGAGTTCAAGTATTGATACACCGCTGGTTGAAGTAGTGATTGTCTCAAAAAGTAGTCCGGATACGGGTATTCAAGTGCTCAATGCGATTCGCGAGCATGGCTTAACCATTTCGCGCTCGGCGTTTATCTCTGGAAGCCCTATTGCCCCTTATATTAAAGATTTTAATGTGGATTTGTTTTTGACCACCAATCGTGATGATGCGCAGCAGGTGGCAGATGCCAATATTTGTGCTTGTGCGATATTGGATGCCACTCCGGTCAATACTTATGAGCTTGATACGCAGCAGCTACGTATTGCTTTTGATGGCGATGCGGTGTTATTTGATGATTCAGGTGAGCTACTTTATAAGCAAAAAGGCTTGCGCGCTTTTCATGAGCGTGAAGCCAAAATGCGTGACTTGCCCATAGAAAAAGGCCCTTATGCCGAGCTGTTGATTAAGCTGTCAAAAATGCAGGAGCGTTTGCCTGCAAGATTGCATACGTCTCCTATGAAGATAGCTTTGGTTACGGCCCGAAATGCCCCTGCCGACTTGCGTGCTATTAAAACGCTACGTGATTGGGGTGTCGATCTCGATATGGCATTTTTTTTGGGCGGACTTGAAAAGACGGCCGTATTAAAAACTTTTGCGCCACACATCTTTTTTGATGATTCGGTTAAACATATTGATGCGGCGCGTGATTTTATGCCAACGGCGTTGGTTCCTTATCATTCGACCTCATTGCTGCATGCTAAGAGTGTATTAACGGCAGAAGAGGACACCTCATCATTGTCATTTAAGCCTGTGAAAAGCGCATTGTCTTCTGTGAGCGAGCAATAGGGTTTTAATAACCTTCAAAGGTTTAAAAGATAAGGTTTGTTATGAAGTGGCAGCAATTATTTAGCTTAACAACGCGCAGAATTAAGCAAGTTTTTGGCTTATATGTGTTTGTTCTTATACCGATATGGGGCATGTTTTTTCTCAACGAAACGCTGCTTTTCGGGCTATGGAATATTTTCGGTATTGTGCCACGTGCGCTAGATTTAGGCAGTATGATTGGGGTGTTTGCGTCATGGACGATGCATGGCAATTTTTCTCACTTACTTGGCAATACGTTGACGTTATTACAAATTTTATTTTTGTTCGGACTCTTTGAAAATAATGCTTATCGTACGGTAATTAAATTGATCGTGGCGTCAGGATTGGCGACTTGGATTATCGGTTCGCCGTTGTCGATTCATATCGGCGCGTCAGGGCTATGTTTTGCGATGCTGGGTTACATGATAGGCGGAGCAGTATTTGCGCGGCGCTGGGGTTATCTGCTTGCTTGCATCGTTATGGGCACCGGCTATTGGTTGACCATCAAACAAGGCTTGATGCCACAGCAAGGCATCTCATTTGCGGCGCATTTTGGTGGTCTATGCGCCGGCGTATTAGTGGGAGCAAACTCAAAGCATGCTTATACCAGTATCAACACGCGTTATTAACTTTTATTGATACAGACGTTGATATATAACGGGTCATTTTTTTCTAATGGCCGCCATTTAGTGGTTTGCTTCACATGCTCATCAATGCTCAGCTTACTATCCTTTTCTTGCAATACATAATCGGCGCGAGCAGGGTCAGCACAGTCAATAACTTGCTGTACTTGCTGCACACTTCGACGTCGCTCAAACAAATATAAATTCACCAAGTAAATATCTGGATTATCTGCATTGGCGCGAGCGTGTCCGCTATCAGCGGCGATGAAGCGAAAAGTTTGTGGTTTGATATATGACCAAGGACGAAACCAAGTGCTCTGTTCGACTTTTTTCACCACATGCACGCCGTTAGGTAGCTGCGCAGTTTGCTGCTCGAACCAACTATATTCTTGGTTGATTTGAAAGCCAAAGATACCAATCGCCCCAAATAATGGAATCAGCCATCTTGGGGCCTTTTTTCCTGCAAGTTTGCTGAGGTGAGTTATGATTAATGCTATCCCAGCCATACCAAATCCGGCAGCTATGGTAGCGATAAACTCAAAAAGCATAAAATTTTTCCTTAACGCCATCAGCGCATTTAAAACCAATTCATAAAGAGATAAAAAAATCACTCACAAGCAGCTGCTGCCGGTGAGTGATTAGATTACAAATAATAGCACACAACATCGTCTAGATTAGTGATCGATTGCGCCGCCAGCTCCGCGTGGAGAACGAACACTTTCAACCAATTCTTGGATATGTGCTGGTGGTGGCGCAGTCGCATAAGAAACGGCGAATGCCACGATAAAGTTCAATAATGCACCAACCGCACCAAATGATAGTGGTGAGATACCGAACAACCAGTATTCTTCTGTATCAGGGAAGCTTGCTGTACCACTGATAAAGAACCAGCCTTTAAAGATAAAGATATAAACCAAGATGCTAACTAAGCCCGTTAACATACCAGCGATAGCGCCAAGGTTGTTAATACGTTTTGAGAAAATACCCATCATCAGTGCAGGGAACAGTGAAGCGCCTGCAATACCAAAGGCTAATGCAACGACCTGTGCTGCAAATCCTGGCGGGTTAATACCAAGCCATGTCGCAACCACAATCGCAATTGCCATCGTAATACGGGCTACTTTTAGCTCGCCTGCATCGGTAATGTTTGGATTTAAGTTACGTTTAATCAAGTCATGACTGATTGCTGATGAGATAGCAAGTAGTAGACCAGCTGCCGTTGAAAGCGCTGCTGCCAAACCACCGGCGGCGATAAGACCGATAACCCAACCTGGTAGCTGTGCAATTTCTGGGTTAGCCAATACTAAGATATCAGCGTTGACATCAAGCTCATTACCTTCCCAGCCTCTGTCGACAAAGATACCATCACGCTCTAAAGCATGCTCAGCTTTTGCTTTTTCAACTGCAGCCGTCGTTGCAGCAACATCACCGCCGTCAGTAGTGGCAGCCGCTGCTGCTAGCTCCGCCGCACCAAGTCCGCTATCGCTATAGAACTGGATACGACCATCATTATTTAAATCGTTATATTTAATAAGACCCGTTTCTTCCCACGTTCTCATCCAGTCTGGACGTTGATCGTAATCGATCGCAGGCTCTTCAACACCTTGTGGATAGATAGTATCGATTAGGTTTAGACGCGCCATTGCACCTACTGCAGGGGCAGTGAAGTATAGTAGCGAGATGAAAACCAATGTCCAACCAGCCGTCCAGCGCGCATCCGCAACTTTAGGAACGGTGAAAAAGCGAATGATAACGTGCGGTAGACCCGCTGTACCAATCATCAGTGATAAAGTGAATAGCACCATGTTTAGCTTGTTTGGCACGTCAGCAGTATAAGCGGTAAAGCCCAAGTCAACGACGATTTGATCAAGCTTAGCTAAGATAGGAATACCGGCTTCCACATGGTTTGAGAACAAGCCAAGACCCGGAATCGGATTACCCGTCAATTCAAGTGAAATAAAGACTGCAGGAATGGTATAAGCAATCATCAGAACCACATACTGCGCAACCTGCGTGTAAGTAATCCCTTTCATACCACCAAGTACGGCATAGAAGAAGACGACGACCGCGGCAATAATCAGACCGGTAGTATTATCCACTTCTAAGAAGCGTGAGAATGCCACCCCAGCGCCGGTCATCTGACCGATAACATAAGTGGTTGAGGCAATAATCAAACAAACCACAGCAATCATAGCCGCGGTCTTAGAATAAAAACGGTCGCCAATAAAATCTGGAACCGTGAACTTACCAAATTTACGTAGGTAAGGGGCTAGAAGCATGGCCAGTAGAACGTAACCACCCGTCCAACCCATCAAATACGTTGATGCCGCGTAACCACCAGTAGCAATAATACCTGCCATCGAGATAAATGACGCCGCACTCATCCAGTCAGCAGCCGTTGCCATACCGTTTACTACTGGATGCACACCGCCGCCAGCAACATAAAATTCACTGGTTGAACCTGCACGTGCCCACCATGCAATACCGAAGTATAAAGCGAAAGATAGACCTACAAAAATAATATTAATCGTAAATTGACTCATAGGGCTAATCCTCGTCTACACCATATTGTTTATCTAACTTATTCATACGCCACGCGTAGAAGAAAATTAAAATGATAAATACGCCAATGGAACCTTGCTGAGCGAACCAAAATCCTAGGTCAGTTCCACCTATTCGAATACCTGTTAATAATGGACGAAATAAGATACCGAAACCGTAAGAACAGAGGGCCCAAATAACGAGGCAACCTATAATGAGACGGATATTGGCACGCCAATAACCGGATGGATCGTTGTGGTTTTCCATAGGACAACTCCTTTTGTCTTGCCTAAAAACATAATATTTGATTTGAGCTTAATGAGTTATTCTTGTCTATCGCCTCAAGCGACATTGTGTCTATAAAAAACATTCCATAGACAATTCATACAAAATGACTCAACAGCTTAGCTGAAAAAATATGCGCAAATGAAAAATGATAAAAACCAAATACTAAAACGTGAATCAATCATAAAGCGATTTAACAGTCATTTATTGCTACATTAAGCTTTTGACAGCGGTACTTTAAAAGCTGGCTTAACAAAATAAACAACATCATAAATGCTAGGGTTTTTTAAGAGTGTCTTGCAGAAAAAAAGGGGATTTATCGAGGAAAAACGACGAAGGTCAACAATCCGCTGTTTTTTACGATCCCGTCTTCCTGACAAGAGTCTTAAAGTTGTTAATACGCTAGTCATTCATGCCAATAAGTCAATATCAACCGAACGCTAATGTCTATAAAATCCAATCTAGCGTATTTAAAAAGCTTGTTAGCAAGAGAGTAGACTTCTATAAATGCTTACAGCATTCAATATTACTGAAATCGTACGTTAAATGTCTAACTAATGCTACTGCTTTGTTACATTCTTCATTCTATAGGAGTTCAATAGTAAGTAACATTTATTTCAGAAATAGACTTTCTAAATTAATAACCAAATTTGATAGTAGCCTGTGTCTTAATCTCTATAAAATGCACACGGCATCTTATTAGTAGAGGGTTTGAGCAAAATTAAGGGCTGTATAATCAGTTAAATGTATTTCTATATAAAAATAAGCAATATTTATACAAGTAAGTGAGGAGTTGGTATGAGCGAAGGCATAGCAGGCTGGTTTAATAACATCGTCAATTACGGTGTTAGTATTATCTGGGGTAATAATGATTGGTTAATCGCCAGCAATCCTTGGTATGGATTGTTGATGTTTGTGTTGATTGGGGCTGGTCTATATTTTACCGTTGCTACGCGTTTTATTCAGTTTCGTCACTTCGGGCATATGTGGCAGTTATTACGAGTGTCAAATCAAGGACGTAAAGATGGCGGTATCAGCTCATTTGAAGCGCTAATGACTTCCCTAGCGGCGCGCGTCGGTACCGGTAATTTGGCTGGGGTGGCAATTGCCATTTATCTTGGTGGACCGGGCGCGGTGTTTTGGATGTGGATGACGGCGCTTGTCGGTATGTCGACCAGTTTTATCGAGTCAACCTTAGCACAAGCTTATAAAGTGCCCCATAATGACAATGTTTACCGCGGTGGACCGGCTTACTATATCGAAAAAGGTTTGGGCAAGCGCTGGCTGGCGATATTTTTCTCGCTTTGTTTGCTGGTTGCTTTTGGTTTGGCGTTCAACGGTGTCCAATCAAATACGATTGCGCAGGCGACCAATGAAGCGTTTGGCGTGCCAACTTGGATGACAGGTTTAATACTGGTGGCGCTCGTCGCCCCAGTGGTATTTGGTGGGCTACGCTCGGTTGCGCGTATTGCAGGAAAAATCGTGCCGGTTATGGCGATTCTTTATATCTTGTTGGCGCTTTATATTATTATCACCAACTTTAGCGAATTCCCAGCCGCGATTGCCTTGATTGTAAAATCAGCCTTTGGTTTTGAGCAAGCGGCGGGCGGTGTGATTGGTTATGGTATTGCGCAGGCGATGATTAATGGTATCAAGCGTGGTTTATTTTCTAACGAAGCTGGTATGGGTTCAGCGCCCAATGCGGCGGCGACGGCAAAAAGCCATCCTGACCATCCAGCGGTGCAAGGCTTTATGCAAATGCTCGGTGTCTTTATGGATACGCTGGTTATCTGTACGGCAACGGCAGCTATTATTATTCTCTCAGGCGTCGTCGATCCAAATGTCGAACAAGAAGGTATTCAATTAACCCAATTGGCGCTGTCGCAGTATGTGGGCGATATGGGCGTAGTTTTTGTCGCGATTGCGATTTTCTTCTTCTCGTTTACCTCTATCATTGCCAACTACAGCTATGGTGAGTCCAATCTTGAATTTATCTCTGGTGAAAAAAATGCCAAAGTCATGATTATGATTTTCCGATTTATGGTTTTGGGTATGGTGTTTGTCGGTGCTATTGCTAGCTTGCCTGCCATTTGGAACTTCGCTGATTTATCAATGGGTCTCATGGCACTGGTTAACTTAGTGGCGATTTTAATCTTATCACCGGTCGCGCTCAGAATATTGCGTGATTATGAAAGACAAATTAAAGAAGGTAAAACCGGCGAGCAAATCAAATTTGACCCCGATGACTTTGTGAAACTAAAGGATGAAGCCAACCGTGATGCGTGGACTGATTAACCTTTATTATGAAGTTAAAACAATATTCTATTAAATATACTAGGTTCACTTTAAAAACGATACCGAGTGACTAGCGTGTTGTTTTTATCCCGAACAGATTATACAAGCATAAAAAAACCGCTCTTATGATGAACTGACCCCCTAAACTTG
>NZ_DFQS01000020.1 GCF_002377905.1 Psychrobacter sp. UBA3483
GCTGTTCGTCCTGTTCGTTAATCCAGATAACACTACAATTTATCATTTACATGCCTATCGTGATGATCTCAAATATATTATTGGATAGTCTTATTAGGTATACCCTAAAAATGATAACAGCATTACCTTTTTATTCTATAGGGGCTACATCCTCAGTAGCATAACCATCGTAAAATTTTATACGTACTGGTGATTTCATAACTTCTTGACCGATTTTTTTAAGTTGTTCTGGTGTGAACCCTGCTTTTTTTGAATCATCCTCATGCACGTCTATAACAAATAGCCCTTCATCTTCCTTATAACCCATACCTACTAGCATTGGAATACGTTTACGTAATTCTTCATATCGCGCTGCATAGTTGTCTTTTTGTTCTTGAGTGAGTGGTTTGGATTTAGAATTATCGATAAATTTAACTTTAATGGCAGTTGGTTTTTCAATAAGAGATACAGCATTATCGATATCCATTTGAGTGATAGCAAAGCCTTCTGCCCTCATTTCTTTATCCGCTGCTGACAATATAATAGGTTTGTTCTCTAATTTGTCAGCATTACGGTATATGGTGCGATCAGGTGGCGCACCATCACCAAATAGGCTTACGATGAGCGCAAACTCTGGCTCATTAGTGAATCCAGCATCGTCCAACCTATCAGAAAATTCTTTTTTGATAGCATCAATCTGCTCTTGGGCATCATTCATGACAAGCATACGGCGCATTGCTTCAACATGGCTAACCTCATATGCTCGTGCATAATGCTTTGCATCTATGGCTAATGCTTGAGCTTTACTCATAGGGGCAACTTGGGTCTCTTTGCTGTCCTGAGCAACGGTAGAAATAGGAATAACTTCTATCGTTTTATCCTCCTTGGGAATTTTAGAGACAATATCAATACTGCTGTCTTCTGTCGATGTACAACCACTAAGCAAGCTACTAGTAATAAGTAGCGTAGCTAGTGTTTTATTCATTTTATGCTTTGTCATAGTAGATCTTCCCGAGGTATGTTAATACCATTCATTAACCAGATTTTTTCAGCTTTACAAGTCGCTAAAGGTGGGTTTTTCCAATCACTGGCAAATGAAGCCATATTTTTATAGTCAGCTTGTGAGCCACCTACTAAAACAGTATCACCAATTTCAAAAATAAATTCATTGATATCGGATATCGTAAAAGGGTCTTGAGTCCAGGTAATATGTGGGCTACTTACAACGAGTAAGAGGTCATCCATATATAAACAGCCATTCTTTGTGTTCAATACCCCATGAGCCGCAGCGGCATCACCCATATCCGAATCAACATCAAGGGCAGTCACATACACCGTTTGCTGCTTGCGCGTGGGTGCTTCGTTTTCAGTAGGTTTGTTGGCAGCACTCTCATCTTCCACTTTAATAGTTTGGGCATTATGATTAGTATTCGTCATTTCAATGACAGGATCGCAGGCTATAACGGATATCAACAATATCGGCACCATATACCATTTAAATTTTGGTTTCATTATTCGCTCTCTTAAGGCTTATTCACCTGACCCAAAAACAATATCGCATCGGTTTTATTGTCTTTAATCATAAACATAAACGGGTGATCGGCTTTAAACGCGACTGGTGGATGCATAGAACCAGATATGTCTACGGCAACGACGCCTGTCGCTGCTGCCGCCTCTGTTCCTATTTCATTAACATCGATCACTGCTTGATGATGAATATCGTCAATGGCGATGGGTGAGCTATCTGCAAACACGTTAAACTTAGCTTGATTCCCAAACGCGCTTGGCATGCCCATATCCATCAGCACTGCTTTCATCGGGTAGCCTTCGTCTATCTTAAACTTTGGTAGATTGAGTTTGATATCGTGCTGCTTTAGACGTTTGGTCCAATCATTAATTTGTGTCGTCGACAAATTCTTGATAAGCATCTGCATGCCTGACGGCTCTTTTGACTTTGGTAAAACCACTAGCATCGATAGTTCATTGCCCTTATAAGGTAGCTCCACGACTTGTACTTGCTCATCTTCGCTATACTTAAAGTCAGTATTCTGGAACATCATATCTACATCACTGGTTTTGCCATCGAAATAATGAAAAGGCATATCACCACTGACCGTGAAACGACTGAACCAATCCGCTTTAAAGTAAACCGCATTGGTCAATATCGCCGAGGTATTCGGCTGAACACTCTCTTTTGATAGCAGTTCAGGAATCATCTGATTGGTATGTTTGGCTATCTTGTCATTAATCATTTGACGAGCGGCTGCGGTGTTGTTTTTAAAATCAAGCGTATTGACCTGTCCACCATAGTAGCGTTTCACCGTATCGACATAGGCTTGGTTGGGAGTACGCCCCTTTTGCAACCATAAGTCATTAATGGTGTTTAATTTATAGTTTGGGCTGGGTTTGTTAAATTGATTATAGAGGGCGGCATTGTTTGGGTTCAGGATGGGTAAAGACGGGTAGTAAAAGGTTTTTTGAATTTG
The DNA here is from genome assembly GCF_002377905.1 of Psychrobacter sp. UBA3483. Classification (GTDB taxonomy): domain Bacteria; phylum Pseudomonadota; class Gammaproteobacteria; order Pseudomonadales; family Moraxellaceae; genus Psychrobacter. Next base: position 2,466 of record NZ_DFQS01000020.1, read on the forward strand.
CGCTTTGGTGTCGCCCTCCGCTGCGGCATACAACATGGCTACAGCACTGGTTAGACTATAAGGTGAGAAAAATACGTTAGCATCCACTTGCTTTGATTGACCATTTAGCTGTTGATACATGGTCACTGCGAATTGGTTGTTAGCGTTAACTACTGCGCTTATACCTTCAGACGTTGAAGCAGAGTCGTCTGCAGTATTAGGGACATCTTTACTATCAGCTTTAGAGTCCGCTTGCTCTTTAGTCTTGTCTGGCAAGGCAGGTATATTGGCGACTGGTTGGATGGCTTTGTTGTTTACAAGGCTATTATTACAGCCAGTAATGATCAACAATAAGCCACTAAGGGCAAGACTACGGGCGATATGCTTGTTCGTCATAATTTTGATTGGGTTGTGGTTATTCATAATGTTTTATGCTTTTGATATCAATGATGTATTGATTATATAGATGGGTGTAAACTGACTTAGTAAACAAATGCTAACAAATTTTGAGATAATAGATGAGTCAGCAATAAGCGTATGAGGTATTTATGAAAAAAATTGTGTTGAAATGGCTGGTTATACTAGTGGTGATGGTTTCCGCAGTTTGGATATTTTTAGATATCGTAAGCGTGAAAGAGACCAAGTCATTTAGTAGCAGTGACGGTGATATTTTCAATAGCTCTGCGGCCGATAAAATTTCCAGCTTCCTCGCGATTTTTAGCAATCAAGGGAATGAGAAGCAAATATTCTATGAAAAACTTGATAAGCTGGAAAACGTTAATCATGAATTAGACGAAAGTGTAGAAGCAGTAGAAGATAAGACCTCTGAAGACAAGTAATGTTTTGGGAAGCAGTGTTTATTTGTGACGGTGTAAACGTACTTAATTAACTCACTCTATATTTTAATATGAACTCTGGTGACAGTAGAATGCTTAAATGGATTGTGCTTTATATTTTTCTTTGCTTACTCTTCAGATGGCTTATTTTCTCTGACATTACAAAGAGATTTGGCTCTTGGGGCTGGACTTCAGATCAAAACAAACTCTACCTGTCGATTATGTGGCTGTTCTCAACCTGTGTATTTCTGTACGGCATATTCAACAGTAGTTTCCGCAATGCTTTCTTACTAGAATATTTGTTTTAAACGCGTTCATCTTTTTATAATCAGCAAATTATCATTAACACTTCAAATCGGAGCAGGTCATGAAAGCGCTTAATTCATTAGCAATGTGGGAATCCATAAAAAAGACAGTCGGAACCGACAGTTGGGAGAGCTATTTCAATAGACATGGGGCGGATGGTAAATTGCTAGATACTGATGACAATGTCAGCTTCATTAATCCAACTAATGATAAGGCCATCAAACTGTCTTATGATTCGAGTAAGGAGAATCTCATTGATTACTGGCTCAGTAATTTTGGCGATGAAGAGTCAGGCAGCGTTGAGGTACTGAATATTTATTATAGGCATCAACATGAATCTCTACCGCTTATTGAGCGTCTCATAAAAGATTGGATTAATGAAGGTCAGAACATTTAAATAAACAGGGTGCAATAAGCTTTATTGTCTTTATCAAATTCTTTGCCAAGTAGCTTAACAGGTTTCAATGTCTTTCCGCCGTCGCTTGAGACCATAACCATCAATTCTTGGTCTTCAAAAGTATTTAATTCTTTAATAATTTGAGCGATACTTTTTTCTTTAGCGCTCCATTCATTTTGAATAGTCATAGTTATCATCTCTCTATAATCATTTAAGGTAGGTGCTTAATGAAGTATGCTGAGACTGTCTCAACAATCCTAATCATTTGTATGATTAGCCTACAGCTAAATTCCAATTCCCTACTTGGGAGGCGCACCCGTTTGATCAGATCAGTAAGTAAGTAACATATAAAAAATGAGTTTTGATATCAGCAATGGTATTAGATTAACAGCTCCCTCTAAGTCAGCTGCTTTGCTTTATCAGCCACGCGCATATCAAAACCACAATCAGAGCGTTTGTTCTTATCTGCCAACGTTAAGTCGGATTGTGGCAGCGGCCTATCTGAAAAATTTGGTTGTATGGCGTGTGTTAACTTATTGAAATCACTGTCGCTCATATCTGTTGCGGCAAATGATTTGTCTAATGAGCTTGCGGCTGTATTAAGATGATTGTCCTCTGCTGTGCTCTTAGTCGTACCCGTACTGTATAGCGCATCACAAGACATCAAACTTAACCCAAGTATCATTAAGACTGCCATTCTATATAAAGCATTCATTGCAGCTCCTTATTTTATATTCCCGTAATTTGTCATTAAATACAGGGGCGTTATATCCACTGCTCAAACCATAATTTAATCTTCTCCCAAAACGATGTTTGAGGATGGCTGTCTTGTTCCGATGTACTATGCGTACTGGCTGACTCAGTGCTATTGCTCAACTCATTTTTATTAGTATCGCTAGGGAACTCCGCGTTCAGCTTATTACAGGTAGGATATTTGGATTGTAGCTGCTGTAAATAATATTCCTGATCCTCTCCCATAAACCCCTCCAGTATGCCAATACCATCGTGGCTATCATGGCGACAACTGCCGTTTTCTCGGTTCCATGCTAAAAAAGGCACTAACGGTTTGCCAATTATTAATTTGTCGTCTTTACAGCCTAATGTTGCCAGTGATACTACCGTATAGTCTGCTGGTTTCCCGCCATCTTGGTTATAAGCCAAACCAATAATTAAGTCATTGAGCTGAATACTTTTGAAGTCAGAATGAGTTTGCCATTGCTCAGGTTTGGAATAGAAAAACCACATTTTAAGGGTGCGAAAAACGAAGCGTGAATTACTAAATTGCAAGTCAAAACCTTTTTGCTGATTATCCATTAATGTGGGCTGCGATGATTGCAGACGAGCAATAAATACATCATTTGGTGAATGCGGCATACAAGCCCATACCGTTTGCATGGACAAAAATAGTATGATCAAAATAGGTAGGCGATATAAAAAATGCATTTCGTGTTTTTCCTTATCTCTAGCATTCCATTTTTAGGCCACAAACCATACCTTATTTAATTGGCACTTAGAGTGAGGTTTAATACGCTTGTCATTAAGCGTGCCACTAAAACCACCAAAACGATAATCTTGACCAATCTTATATTGGTCATAGGCGCTGATTTGATGAAAAAGAATGCCAGCATTGATGCTGGTCGTGTTTTCTGGAAATACTAAAGCACTTTTAATTACCGCCTCGTTTTTATAGTTGTCATGTTTAATGATTAAACAGCCGTTTTCGACCAATAAAGTGCCATCAGCGACTGTAATACCGCCATCTACTGAGCTTTCATAAAGCGGAGGGCTATATTCTAAAATCTCTACTTTCTCCTCAATAGCTTTAGTCAGTACTTTTTCTTTTCCCTCAGATGATTTATCTACAGGCTCATTTTTAGCGGCACAGCCTGAAAACAATAAAACCATCACAACGGCCAAACAACTTAAGGTATTCAATTGAAAACGCTGCATATTTAATCGCTCCAAAATAGATATCGCTACGGCTTATTCACTTGCCCTAAAAACAATATCGCATCGGTTTTATTGTCTTTAATCACAAACATAAACGGATGGTCGGCTTTAAATTCGACGGGATAAGACATACCAGTGTACATACCTACAGCCGCCGTTGCTGCTGCTGCCTCGGTCCCTTTTTCATCGAAGGTGACCACCGCTTGATGATAAACCTCATCGAGCTTTATCGGTGGGCCATCAGCATATAAGTTAAATTCAGCCTCATTATTAAACGCTTTTGTCATACCCATATCACCAAGCAACGTTTTCATCTGATAACGCGCATCTAACGTAAACTTTGGCAGTTGAAGGTCCACCTCTTGTCTTACTAAGCCTGCACTCCATTGCTTAATCTTAGTTCCTAGATTAACACACCAAGTGCAACGCTAATTAATGGAATAGAACATCTGGTTTGGCGTTTTAAACTCCAAACGCTTTCTTGGTCTGTTGTTTAACCTGTCTTCAATATTTTGAACCTCATCATCAGATACTTGTCTAAAGTCACATCCTTTAGGCAAGTACTCTCTAATCAAGCCATTGGTATTTTCGTTTGTTCCTCGTTGCCATGAGGCATAAGCATCAGCAAAGTAGAACCCACTATAGAGTCTTTGCTTAATGGCTTTATGATCCGCAAACTCCTTGCCATTGTCGGACGTAATCGTCTTAACGTGTAGTCTCACTGGAGTCAGCATTACCACCATCGCATCCGCGACCAGATGAGCACTCTTTTTAGTCACTCGCTTCATCTTAACCAAACCTGTCTTTCGCTCTACTACTGTCACGATAGCTTGTTTGTGGTTTTGACCAATGATGGTGTCTGCTTCCCAATCACCGATGCGGGANNCAGTGGTAAGCCTTTGACGATAGGGTTTGGCTTTGCGTCTTAAATATTGCCATAGCGTGCCGCCTTGCCTCTTATCCGTCCATAAGTAACGATAGATACTCATGTGACTGACTCCATTATGAACGCCTGCTATTTGCTCAGGACTCCACTGCAGTTTAAGCTTAGTCACGACCCAGTCCCAGACGTTTAAAATGATGGTGAAGGCATTATTTGCTCGCCTCGCTTTAGCGGTGTTGTCTGCATGCTTTGCTCGGTAGCCTCGCAGGCTTTTATTGCGTCTAAGCTCTCTTGATATGGTGCTTGGACTTCTGCCTAACGCCCCTGCTATAAACTTAACACTATGTTGTGCCCCTCTAAGGGCATAAATCTGATATCGTTCCCCTAGGCTTAGATGTGTATAGCTCATAGTTGCAATCTCACTTTGGCGGTGGATAGTAGCTTTGATGCTAGCGCATCTAGGCCTACTTTTCACCTGCTCTTTGAAGTTGCACTTCATGTGTTAATCTAAGCAGTATATAATTAGGGAAGAACAGTTATTTTTTTTCAGCTAAATCAGCTATTTTCATGCTCGTTTGTAGAAATTCTGAATAGTTGAATCCCTCTGAACTAATAGAAAAAACTCTCTTGTTTACGTTAAAATCAAGATTGTAAATTTCTTTATTTTCAACGCTTTTTAGATTTTGAAGAGTAGCAAGATGACCTGCTAAATAAAAATTCAATGATTCTATATATATGTGAATAGAATAATTATTTTCAGAGGTTAAATACATCTCATTTATCTCAAATCGTTTCCCATCATTATTTTCATAATATCTAAAAATAGAATTAAACTTACCTTTATTCAGAGCCCCTGAGTAATCAGCGCCTACAAGCTTAAAGTCATTACCAAGTGATGCTTCTATATCAGTAGGAGTAAAACTTAATTTTTTTAATATATTTTTTAAGCCATTATTTTTTTCCAAAGCAACTTTCAGGTCGCCAGCTTTAGTAAATTCATGAGTAATATTTCCTCCACTATAGCTACCGTATTTATTTAAATTTTCAAAGTCCCGTTTCAAACTATTAATTTCAAATTCTGGCAAACCACTATCCGCTACTTTCATATATTTGATATTACTATCAACATTATCGCTGGATTGAACTAAGTTTTCAGCATCATTAGTAGTTATAGTTAATGCTCCTGTTAACTGGACTTTAGCTTTATCTGGAAAATCTGCATTACCTGCAATCGATGTGTTTGTGGCTAAGTTGTCAGTAGGCTTAACTTCTTTCGTGGTACTGTCACAGCCACTGACTACGAATAATAAGCTGGTAATAGCTAAGGCGCTGATAACACGATTATGGGCTGCATATCTAAAGCAGCGAAGTGGGTTATTTTGCATATTGGGCTCAACAATAAATTAGAATTATAATAATATCCAAAGCTGAGTAGTGACTGTAATAGCCACTATCTCGGCTACTGTATAGGGAACTGCACAGATATATACTTGGCGGTTTCAGAATAACTGATTTACTCTGTATTCATCATCCCAGTTGTTTTGTATTAACGTTTTTAGCTCCTTTTCACTTTGTAATGTGCTGAAATCTTCCCCGTACCACTCTATTAGAGCTTTTCTTGTTATTTTATATTCTTGATGATCAAAATCAAACGTTATCCACTCTGCATTTTGAATCAACGCAAATAAGTAAGTGGCGTTATATATCACGGTTCTTTTATCATTCTTTTCTGACTCTGACCCATCATAATTTAAGAGAATCCCATAGGGTGTCTTTTTCGTTTTGAGTTCAAGCCCCTTGAAGTTATCTGATTGCATAGAGTGATTTACGATATTTATGACTGCACTATTATCACCAACATAGGCATTCTTGTATTGAAACACATCTTCTTCAGTGGTCTTCGTATTACATCCACTGGCGACGGAAATCACCAACAGTGAACACGATAATAACTTAAGCATTTTTTTCATAGTGTCTCATCAACAGTCGGTTAAGTCTTATTGCCGTCATTCGCTCTTTTAAGGTTTGTTCACTTGCCCTAAAAACAATATCGCATCGGTTTTGTTGTCTTTAATCATGAACATAAAAGGATGATCGGCTTTAAATTCCACTGGCTGACTTATAGGAGCAGAAGCTTCTACTGCTACAATGGCTGTCGCGGCTGCGGCTTCGGTCCCTTTCTCATCGACGATGACCACTGCCTGATGATAAACATCATCAACTTTTATCGCTAGAGGCTCATCAAATAGTTTGAATGTAGCTTTGTCTTTAAAGGCGCTTGGCATACCCATCTCTGAAAGCAAACCTTTCATATCATAGCGCTCTGTAAGCTTAAACTTTGGTAAGGAAAGATTCACTTCTTGAGTAACTAGATCTTTATTCCACTTTTTAATCTTATCAGCGCTCAAATCACGCACCAGCTGCTGCATCGCCACTTTGCCTTTTGATTTGGGTAATACCACTAACATGGATAAGTCATCGCCCTTGTAAGGCAATTGCACGACCTGCACTTGCTTGTCCTCGCTATAGCCGAAATCAGTCTGCATATTCATCATTTTGACATCAGAGGGTTCGCCTGTGAGGGGATAAAAAGGCTGCTCATAGGTGCTATTTGCCTCAAAAGGCATTTTCCAGTCGCCCTTAAAGTAAACGGCGTTAGTTAATACTGCAACAACACTAGATGGAATGCTGCCCTTTGGTAGTAACTCAGGAATCATCTGATTGGTATGCTGAGCAATTTTTTTATTAATGATGAGCCGCGAAGGCTCAGGACTGCCGTTAAAATTAAGGTTGGTCACTTGACCGCCATAATAGCGTTGTACGGTGTCTACGTAGGACTTAGTAGGCGTTAACACTTGTTCCATCCATAAGTCGTTAACCGTGGCAAGCTTGTAGTCGGAATTAGGTTTATTAAATTGATTATAGAGCGCGGCACTATTGGGGTTAAGAATATCCATTGACGGATAGTGAAAGGTTTTCTGAATTTGCTGCTTCGTTTCCCCTTCTGCTGCGGCATACATCATAGCCATAGCAGTGGATAAACTATAGGGTGAGAAAAATACGTTCTTATCTGCTTGATCAGGTTGCTCGTTTATATACTGGTACATATCAACGGCGAACTGGTTGCTGGCAGTAATGACTTTTTCGACGCCGTCTGATGTTGAAGTGGCATCATCAGCCGCAATAAAGCCATCTTTACTAACAGCCTTATAATCAGAGTTATTTTTATTCTTATCTAACAAGGATGGGTTGTCTAAGTTTGGTGCGGTATTGGTTACTGTGTCAGTAGGTTTCGACTCTTTGATGGTGCTATCACAGCCACTGACAATCAATAACAGGCTGCTGACCGCCAATGCACCTATGACACGATTACAGTGTACTTTTTTGAGATAACAATACTGGTTATTCTTCATATCTGCTTCACTAATAATGTAGAGTTAAGATGATGCCATTCTAGTATCATCTCTATACAATCGTTTAGTGTAGTTTGGTAAGCGCGCTGTACTGAACTTAAGAATGCCTAAAAGTGATTAGCGAATAGGTACATTACTGATTTTGCACGATTTCTAATAAGCCAGTAGTAGTAGTAAATCGTAAAAGTGAGAGAAATATGGTTTTTAATAAGAATGTTCTAATAGGATTGATGAGTATGCTTTTAATATCTTGCTCATATTTTGAGAAGGATAAAGGCAAAATTATCATAAATAACGAAAGCCCTTATCTCATATCTGACGTACGCGTCAAGTATACCAGCTCCAAGAGAGTGGACTTAATCGGAGATTTGCCGCCTAACTCCTCCTATCGCTATGCTATCCAATACACAAGCTATGAAGACTCCATATCTATTGACTATACCGATCAGGATAAGAAGACCTATTCTAGAGATGCAGTGCCCTATGCCGCTTCATACGATAAAAAACGATATACATTTACTATAAGATAAAAATGGTCTATACAGCAGGATGACCTTGCCCAAACCAGATTTGTAATGGATGTTAGGCATTGAGTTAAAAAGCGCTTAATCGGCTTTATAGGGATACGGTAGAGTACACTGATGTTATCTCAATAACCTAAAACCCATCATCTTTAAAAACTAAATTCCTTATTTAGAGAGTTTCTGAAGATAATCACAACTCGCTTGGTAATCGTTATCGCAAGATACTTCTAACCACTCTTTTGCCATGGCTTTGTCTTTATTAACACCTAAGCCCTTATAATACATCAGTGCTATAAGATACTGAGCGCGTTCACTACCTTTGCTCCATGACCCATCAACCGTATTACGGTATCTATTTCTGGCCGCTTGTTCATACCATCTAAAGGCTTGAGTATAATCCTGAGTGACGCCAATCCCATCATAATACATATCACCCAACTGATATTGTGTCAGTAAATGCCCTTTACTCATCTCTCCACGACCCAAGAAGTAACTATTACTCGCCGCTTTTTTGAACCAGCTTAAGGCTACATCATAGTCTTGTACAACATCTATTCCCTCAAAGTACATTTTCCCTAGACGGTATTCGGCATGAGTCTTTCCAAGACCAGTATAACTCTCCCGACTAGCCGCTATCTCAAACCATTCTTTTGCTTTGATCTTATCCTGAGTAACCCCTAAGCCGCGATCGTACATGACTCCCAAGTTATATTCAGCATCAGTATCACCTTGAGCAGCAAGCTTTTCAAAGATATGAAAGGCCTTTTTATAATCTTGGGCAACACCTAAACCGCTATAATACATAAGCCCCAAGCTATACTCAGCATACATTTTTGTGTATTGAGCCTCCATTTTTTCATTATCAGCGGCCTTCTGATAATAGGTAAAAGCCTGACTGTAGCTTTGAGGCGTACCTGCACCATGATAGTACATCTCTCCAAGTTGATACTGAGCCTGCATGTCATCAGTATCGGCTAAGGTCTTATATAATTTAAAAGCCTTGGCGTAATCCTGAGGTACGCCATACTTACCCGCATAATAGATATAGGCAAGATTGGCTATTGCAGAGGTATGCCCGTTATCAGCAGCTATCTGATACCATTTGATCTTGTTTATAGGATCATAAGCTTGGAGACCCAGCATGAATTGAGCAGGAGCATATCCTCGAATGGCAAACCATTCATACGGTTTCCTGCTATCTTCGGGCAAGTCTAAATTCTCTAAATATAGCTTGGCAAGCTGTTGCTGAGTATAGTTGCCTTCTAGCTGTTCAGTTGCTTCTTCTGCTATATAATCAGCTGCTATAGCGGATACAGACAGCCCGAACGATAATACCGAGATTGTTATATTCCTCATTAAATTCTGTTTGAATCTTTGCATATTAAATCGCTCCAAAATACACATTGCTATAGTTTATTCACTTGCCCTAAGAACAATATGGCATCGGTTTTATTGTCTTTAATCATAAACATAAAGGGACGATTGGCATTAAACTCAACGTCATAATTAGCTGAGACGACTACTGGCACTATACTTGTAGCAGCTGCCGCCACTGTACCTTTTTCATCAACCTCAACCACCGCTTTATGAATAATAGAATCTACCGCTAATGACTGCTCGTCATTGAATAAGCTAAAGTCAGCGCGACTATCAAAAGCGATTGGCATTCCCATTTCAGCCAGTAGCCCATCCATTTTATAATCTTGTTCCATTTTAAACTTAGGCAGCTGCAAATCGACTGCTTTTATTTTCATATTGTGAGTCCACTGACCAATTTGATCGGCACTTAAATTCTTGGTGGTGTTTCAAAAAGTATG
>NZ_DFQS01000072.1 GCF_002377905.1 Psychrobacter sp. UBA3483
AAGCTCGATAATCACTTAAAAGTATTCGATCTGGTGTTCTTTTATGTCAATTATGGCTATGTGTGATGTCAGCATACTTTTTAGAACACCACCGTAAGTTAAATAAAGTTAGTGCTATTATAAGTTAACCGTTTAGTCAGCATTTATTCATTGAATGCTAATAGACAGCTTCAACACGGAATGTTGAGGTACTTTAAGCAAAAAAGGAGTGTGACCCATGCTTATATTCTCCGTTTTTTCAATAGGGTAGTTAGCCTCACCTATACCCAAACCTTTATGACCGCTTTTTAATTGACGCATACACGATTGGTAAATTAAAAAGTTCAAACCGCAAACCGATTAAGCCTGAGCAAGTCAGTAGTCAGATAGGCAGTCAGCTTACTCAATACCCGTATAACTATCAGTCAAGCTTATCATGCCAGTCTTTATTTTTAGGTAGTGGTTTGTTTGATTTATCTAAGACTTTACGTCATACCGGCGTTAGTATCGCCACTGACGTAGGCGCCGGAACCAGTTTGTCGATGCTGACCACCTTATCGGAAGCTTATAAAGTGCAACAACTACAAAACAAACCGTTATCCGCGTATCAAGGCTTGTATCAGATTACTTTAGGTAACGCCCAGTCGCTATTATTAGACGATAAAATCGGTAATTTTATGCCGAATAAAGAGGCGGATTTTTTGATAATAGACATGGGCGCGACAGAGCTACTCGCGCGCCGAATGACGCAGACGAAAACACTCGATGAGCAGTTATTTGTGCTGATGATGCATGGCGACGATAGAGTGATTGAAGAAACCATTATCGCTGGCATCAGCCGTTATAAAAAAGGCGCGGCATAAAATAAGCTGACAAATAGCCAGCTTATTTCAAGGTAAATTTTTAAACAACACTCATAATTGGCGAGTGGTTATAGGTATTATATTACTCAGCGTAATCTAACCATACCCAACCATTCTCTAACCATTCGCTCAAATCGTCTGGGTCAATACCCTCAACATCTTGACTGTGTAAATGCTCACCATTGGCCAAACGCATTAGCACAGCGACCGCAGCAGTATCCAAACCATCAAGGCGCTGACCATTGGCATATAGCGTCACGCCATCATTGGTTTGGCTATACAGCAAACGATTGCTATAGTCGGCTTGTAATGTCGCGCCTTCTGATAGGGCCTGCATAAGCTCATCAGTATCTAGCGTTTCTTCTGGCACCAGCGCATCATATTGGCGCTTACTCACCACTTCAGATACTGCTTGACGAATGATATCATCGCCGCGCTCAGATTGCAGCATTTGTAGTAGCTGCTCTTTAATCGCCTCGATACTGCTGGCTGCCAATTCACCCGACGCTTGCAGCGCTTGAGGCAGTAGCATTGGTATAAATAAATCGCTGTCGTTGGTAGCGATATCAGCCAAACTGTCGATAATTTGCATCAAGTTCGGACGACGGCAACCAAAAGAAAAAGTCAGGCAATCATCTTGCGCGACGCCAAAGTGCGATAATTTTGGCGGTACATAAAGCACATCACCCGCTTCTAATACCTCATCAAAGATTATCTCGCCCATATCATCGAACAAGCGGATCGGCTCATCGGCGACAAACTCGGTGTTTTTATCACAAAATTTGCCAAGCTGCCAACGACGATGGCCATAGCCTTGTGCTAAAAATACATCGTAATTGTCATAATGCTTGCCGACGGAGCCGCCTTTTGGCGCATAAGACACCATGATATCGTCGCGTTGCCACTGCGGAATAAAGTCAAACGCTTGCCACAATTGCCCAAGCTCAGGCGACCATTGCTCAAGGTTTTGTACCAGTACCGTCCACTGCGCTGGTAGGTTATGAAAATCGCTTTCAGCCAATGGGCTTTTTTTAAGTTGCCACTGCGCTAGGCCGTCTTGCTTAGTAGCGGCTTGGGTCAGCAGGCGCGCCAAAGCATCTTCTTCTAGCGCCAGACCCAGCATATCATCTGGCTCAAACATACCAATTAGCTGCGGTAAGCCTTGCTTAATAAGGAGCGGTTTTTTTTGCCAATATTCGCTTAAAAACTGCTCAGGCGTGATAGAGTCGGGCAAGCAAAGAGGGATTGTGGTCATTGAAAAATCCATATCTAAAAATGGGTATAAGAGAAATAACAAGAGATGCTTTATAGGAAAGTTTTAATGGTTTATGATTATCGCCTATCTGATAGTAATTGTTACCGTACCAATATCAATAGCTACTACCAGAACATCCCATCAATCGTAGGAAGTTTATGAGAAAATTACATTTTATCGTTATTATCGCCAGCGTATTTTTATTACAAGCTTGTGTGCACAAGGTTGTAACCGTGCCGGCTAAAATCGCTTATAAAACTACCAAAGGCGTGGTCAAAGGTACAGTCGCGGTCGGCAAAGCCATCATACCGGGCGATAGTGATGACGATGATAAAAAAGATAAAAAATAAAACCTTACCCATTAACTAACTGTCTTTTAAGACAAGTAATAGTAGGTAAGGTTAATGTTTTTCTTAATATAAATGAATAGGCAGTCCTACTCATTTATATTTATTTCAAAATATGTCCGCTAGCTACTTCAAGCTTGATCAGAGATTAAATCTTAGCAATCCAGTCTTTAATCGTGCGAGCTTGCTCAGCTGCATTACCAGTATAAGTCGCAGGCGTCAGCTCACGAAGGCGTTCTTTATCGGTATCGCTGACGGCATTCAACTCATCACTTTCAACGAAAGTTAGCATGGCTTCACGCGTCATGGCATTGCCGCGGGTCAAAGCTTTAAGTTTCTCGTACGGGTTCTCAACGCGGTAGCGACGCATGACCGTTTGGATTGGCTCAGCCAATACTTCTTGTGCTTGATCCAAATCGTCATTTAAGCGCTGAGCGTTTAGTTCTAACTTACCAACGCCTTTTAAACACGCATCATAGGCAATCATGCTTTGTGCCAGTCCAACACCGATATTACGCAGTACGGTAGAGTCGGACAAATCGCGCTGCATACGTGAAATCGGTAGTTTTTCACCTAAGTGAGCAAGCATCGCATTCGCCACGCCCAAGTTACCTTCTGAGTTTTCAAAATCAATGGGGTTAACCTTATGCGGCATGGTAGAAGAACCTACTTCACCGTCTTTTAGGCGCTGCTTAAAATAGCCTAAGCTAATATATTGCCAAATATCACGGTTAAAATCGATCAAGATGGTATTAAAACGTTTGACCGCATCGAACAATTCAGCGATATAGTCATGCGGCTCAATTTGCGTGGTGTACGGGTTAAAGGTTAGCGCTAGACGTTGGTCAATAAATTGCTCAGCGTGTGCTTGCCAATCAACATCAGGGTAGGCAGAGAAGTGCGCATTATAGTTACCAACCGCGCCGTTAATTTTACCGAGTAGCTCAACTTGACCGATTTGTTTGATTTGACGGGCTAAGCGATAAGCGACGTTAGCCATCTCTTTACCAAGCGTCGTTGGGCTAGCGGTTTGACCATGCGTGCGTGACAACATTGGCTGGTCAGCATGAGTAAGCGCCAAGTCAACGATGCTATCGGTCACTTGCTGCATTTTAGCAACGACAATTTCGCGGCTGTCTTTTAGCATTAATGCATATGATAGATTGTTGATATCTTCACTGGTACAAGCAAAGTGGATAAACTCTAAGCTATCTTCTAACTGCTGATTACCACGGAATTTGTCTTTGATAAAGTATTCAACCGCTTTGACATCGTGATTGGTGGTCGCTTCGATATCTTTAATGGCTTGCGCGTCGTTTTCATTAAAATTATCAACGATGCTGTTTAAAAAGGCATTGGTATCGGCATCAAACGCTGCTAATTCACCAATCGCGCTATTATCCGCCAATGACTGTAACCAGCGAATCTCGACGGTAACGCGGGCTTTAATCAAACCAAATTCCGATAGGTAAGGACGCAAGCTGTCGGCTTTAGATGCGTAACGGCCATCGATTGGGGAGAGTGCGGTAAGTAGAGTCATAAACAAGCCTCATTTAACAGTAAATAAAATAGTAAATAACACAGTACAGAAATTTTAGTGGCACAATTATAACCTGTTTATAAATAACAGTAGGTTAAAAAAGTAAATCTCACATTAGTAAAACAATGTTTACTTAATAAATATCTAGTGATATATTGCTGGATTAATTCAAACTCATATCAAACTAGGAACAAACAATGAATAAGTTATTGGGCGTCTTATTATTAGGTTCTACTTTGTTTTTAACTGCTTGTGGGGGTGATTCAGATAGTAGTGGTTCATCTTACACTGGCTCTAATTCAGCACCTACGAATCCTAATACAAAACCTACGACCCCTCCTAAGCCTACTGTTGCCCAATGTAAATCTGAAGGTAAAAATGTATATGTGCCTAGAGAGGGCACATGTACTTTCGCAATTCCTAATGTTAATGGTGGTAAAGAGAGCAGCTACGAATGTTCGGGTAATACTGTTACTTTAGGCTCTAAAGTCTCAGGAGGAATATCTGCTGGCAGCCTTAATTTTAATGGTTACATAGTTCAATGTGCTAAATAATATCTATCGGCTTAAAAAGATAAGTCGATTTATTTTTAAAAGCATTCACACGGGTAGTGGATGCTTTTTTTATATTCTAAAAGTTATAATCAGAAGCCTTCAACTCAATCAACTATAGTATTAAACCAATGATATCTTATGAAAGACAAAACCTTATTTATCTCATCTGTTCTTGTTGCCTTTTTATTCGGTATTTTAAGCACCTATTTGTATATGACCAAACAGCAAATGGATCGGGTTATACAGACAAAACAACAAATCCCTATAAACATAAATAATCAAAATGGCTCTAATCAAGCAAGCAATACTTTAGTAGAGTTAGAGGATTACGCAAATAATATAGCAACAGGAAAATTATCAGCTGATCCAAACGCAAAGAGATTATCTCCTTCTATTAACGACTACTCACAGCAGCAAGCTTTAAGCATCGTTAATGATATGCCGGCTTACGTCTTAGGTCAGTATGTTGACAAATTTATGGCAAAAGGCGCTAGTGATGTTATCTCAGATAAAAGACGGTTTGCCCAGCGAGCTGTCGAAGAGCTATACAAATCAAATGACAATCAACCCTTAGTAGGCGATGTCAAATTATCTTTAAGTCAAGTAATGCCGCCAAACTCTTTAGATACGTCAACCTTAAATAAAGATACTAAACTATTTGCGCATTTGGACACAGATGGGAAGGTACCTTCCAGCCCTTTTGTTTTTGTAAAATGGGTCAACAATCAAACAGGACAAGTGTTGTTATTTGAGAAAAAGAATATTATCGCCGACAGTAACCAGAATTGGGTAAGTTTTAAACCATATGATGGCTGGACGCCGGGAAGCTATGATATTCGCTTTTATCAATTTACCTCAGAGCTTCAGCCAATTGCTCAATTGACTTATAATGTTTACTTAGTAGTTGAGTAAAACCTAAGAATTAAAACCCACAAGGCGCATCAATAGAGGCAATTACACCGCCACCAAGACACACCTCATCGATATAAAATACTGCTGATTGACCAGGAGTAACGGCACGTTGTGGCTCATCAAATACCACACGAACCTCAGAGCCGGCATCATTTAGCGCGTAAACACGGCAGGCCTGATCGGGCTGACGATAGCGAGATTTTGCCATACAGCGTAAACCTTCCGTGCTAAAAATATCGGCAGGCGGCAATCCGTCAACCCAGTCAAGCTTATAAGCTTGCAGCTCATTACTCATGAGCATCGGATGCTCATGACCTTGACCGACGATCAAACGGTTTTTGTGCAAATCTTTTGCGAGTACAAACCAAGGTTCTTCTGGACGGTCTTTGACGCCGCCGATACCGATGCCGCCGCGCTGACCTAAAGTATAATACATCAAGCCATCATGCTGACCTATCACGTGACCGTCGTCGGTAACGATATCGCCTTTTTGCGCCGGCAAGTACTGTTGTAAAAAGTCTTTAAAACGGCGCTCACCAATAAAGCAGATACCAGTAGAGTCTTTCTTTTTAGCTGTTGCCAAGTCATGTTCTTCAGCGATTTGACGCACGACTGGTTTTTCAAGCTCACCAACGGGGAAAAGCGTTTTAGCGATTTTATCGCCGCCGACCGCATGTAAGAAGTAGCTTTGATCTTTATTGTTATCGAGTCCACACAAGAGCTGGGCGACGGTTTCGCCGTTGCTATTTTCATAGTTCAGGCTGCGGCGCGTATAGTGACCGGTGGCAATATAATCAGCACCAAGGGTCAATGCATAATCTAAAAACGCTTTAAATTTGATTTCTTTATTGCATAAAATATCTGGATTTGGGGTGCGGCCAGCTTTGTACTCAGCCAAGAAATGCTCAAACACGCGATCCCAATATTCCATCGCAAAGTTGGCGGTATGCAGCTTGATGCCGATTTTGTCACACACCGCTTGCGCGTCTGCTAGGTCATCCATCGCCGTACAATACTCGGTACCATCATCTTCTTCCCAGTTCTTCATAAACAGACCTTCCACTTTAAAGCCTGCTTGCTGGAGTAAAACAGCCGATACGGAAGAGTCAACGCCGCCTGACATACCAACGATGACGTGCTTGCTGCTAGGATTTTCGATATCGGCAAGCGTCAAAGGACGATGGACGCTAAAAGAATCTGAAACGGGTAGACTTGCGGTTTTTGGCGTGGCTGACATAGAATTGCTCAACAATTTATACCTTATCCAAAGTGTGGAATGACGCTATTTATCAATAAAACGACTAAGAGTGATAAACTTAGGCAACTGATAAGGTCATCTCGTTTTCTGGACGGGGTATTTTGGTCGGGGTATTGTGATAAAATAAGCGTCATATTATAACAGTTAATCGTAAGCGGTGGCGAGCTATGCAAGCTCAAGTTGCCTAAAAGCGCTTTAGAAATTTAGATAGTAGTTCTAAATTATTTCAATCACCCTTCATTCACTTAGTAATTCACTTGGAATAATAATGATAAAAATTGGTCAAGGTATCGATGTCCATGCGTTTCATAATACGGGCGAGCAGCAGCAATATGTGATACTGGCTGGCGTGCCGATAGAGCATACCCATAGTTTGCTTGCGCATTCTGATGGCGATGTGGTGCTCCATGCGCTTGCTGACGCGCTGCTTGGTGCATTGGCACTTGGGGATATTGGGCAACATTTCCCAGATACCGATGCCGCGCACGCTGGTTTGGATTCGCGCGTACTACTCCGTTATGTGTATGGTAAAGTCCAAGCTGCCGGTTATACTTTAGGGAATGCTGATATTACTGTGATGTGTGAGCGCCCAAAATTGGCACCCTATAATTTGGCAATGCGTGAAAATATCGCCAGTGACTTGCAAACAGCTGTGAGTAATGTCAGCATTAAAGCCACAACGACTGAAAAACTGGGCTTTACTGGTCGCCAAGAGGGTATTATGGCCAATGCCGTGGTATTATTGGTACCAAATATGATGATGTCTGACGACAATATGGCTAGCAATACTATTTCTGATGTTAACGTTTCAGATGTTAATATGCCTGATGTTTAATCCCTAATGGCTTAGTAGTCAGTGATGAGGGTTGCAATAAACGGCAATCGCCCCATGTAGCAGCCACAGGCCAAATTTAGCGTGACATATCTCTTTTTGATAATAGTTTTAATAAATAGGAGCTTTTATGAGTGAGCAAACCCCAAATACTGCTGCAAACGATGTTGAACAGCTGATTCGTGATCAAATCAAAGACAATAAAGTCATCCTTTATATGAAAGGCACGCCGCAGTTTCCACAGTGTGGTTTTTCTGCTAAGTCGATTGAGGTTTTGACCCAAATTGGCCGTCCGTTTGCCTATGTTAATATTCTAGAAAACCCAGAAATTCGTGCTACGTTACCGAAGATTGCTAATTGGCCAACGTTCCCGCAATTATGGATTGACGGTGAATTGATGGGTGGTTCAGACATCATTTTACAGATGTACCAATCAGGCGAGCTAAAACCTTTGGTTGAAGCCAATAGTCCTGCTGCTTAATGATTAAGCGTTTTTATTGGGCAGTTAATAAGCCTCAATAAATCATTTAGAAATTGCAGCAAAGTAAACCTGAATAGCCATTCTACTTTATGAAGAAAGGCTATTCGGGTTTTTTATTGTCTATGCAATTTATTGTTTTTATCGCTTTTAGCCCCATATAGTGTCCAAGATAAATATATTTTGCCTAAAAGCGAGAGTTATATGAGTAATCACTTAGCAAACACGGAATTGCCAAACACAGAATTAACGGAGCAGCAGGAGGCGGCTGAACAAGCGGCTATCGAAAAACGCCGCGAGTATCTAAAAAACGAATCAACCCGTTTAATCGATATGGCGGGCAGTGAGCCAAATTCTGCCCTTAAATGTATCCATCAGCTAAGCGTGGCAGGCGGTGCAACCGAGGCGACTTATATTGCTATTGAGCAGCGTATCGTCGCTGATCAAGATGCTGCCGGTGCCTATCATTTGGCATTATTGGCGCAAAATACCCCAGATTTACCCATCGATGCGCGTCAACTTATCGAGCTTGTGGTTAATAAAGGCGATAACGCTCAGCGTTTGGCACTGTTAAAAAACTTGCCGTTGCCGCCGGTTGAGATGATTAAAGAGCAAATCTTGGCCAGTAATGACGGTGATGCTATTGGGCAGATGAATGCCTATTTGCAGATTAATCCAGAAGGTTATGGCAGCCACCATATGCTGGCAAGTGGGCAGTCCGACCGTATTGTACCGCTCAGCCCTGGTAAATAAATCCCACCTAGGTTCATCAAGCTTCTATTGATGTGCCTTGATCGTTAATTGCAATAATAGTTAATTTGAATAGTTTTTCGTATAACGTTTTTTAAGCGGCAAAAAATTGTTATAATTACCAGCTATCTAACCTATCTTTAATGGCTCATCTGAGTCGTTATCTCTTTTTAAATTCGACTGACGTTTATTTACCGGCAGCCATGCTATTTAACCATAGCCTCTGGCTCACGGTTGCGTTGAGAGTCAAGTGAGGCATACATGCAATACCCAAAAAATTACGACGTGGTAGTGATCGGCGGTGGTCATGCTGGCACAGAAGCTGCTCTGGCGGCCGCACGTATGGGGGCGCAAACTTTACTTTTAACGCATAATATCGAGACGCTGGGGCAGATGAGCTGTAACCCTGCGATTGGTGGTATCGGTAAGTCGCATTTGGTGCGTGAGATTGATGCGCTTGGCGGCGCCATGGCATTGGCCACTGACAAATCTGGTATCCAGTTTCGCGTGTTAAATAGTCGTAAAGGTGCTGCCGTTCGTGCCACGCGCGCGCAAGCGGATCGCATTCTTTATAAAGCTGCCATTCGTCATACTTTAGAGAATCAGCCAAATTTGGATATATTCCAACAAGCGGCTGATGATATCTTAGTCGAAAACGGTCGCGCGACAGCGGTTGTGACGGCAACCGGTATTATTTTTAACACTCAAACTGTGGTGCTGACCTCAGGTACGTTTTTAGGCGGTGTCATTCATATCGGTCTTGAGAATTCAAAAGGGGGGCGCGCAGGCGACCAGCCTTCTATCAAGCTTGCTGACCGTTTACGTGAATTGAAATTGCCCGTTGGACGTCTAAAGACAGGGACGCCAGCGCGTATCGATGCGCGTAGCGTTGACTTTAGTGTCATGACAGTGCAGCCAGGTGATACACCGCTACCAGTGATGAGTTATATGGGCGATGTGTCCATGCATCCTGAACAGGTCAATTGCTATATTACCCATACCAATGCCCGTACCCATGACATTATCCGTGAAAACCTAGACCGCTCACCGATGTTTTCTGGCAAAATCGAAGGGGTAGGTCCACGTTATTGTCCATCAATTGAAGATAAGATTCACCGCTTTGCTGATAAAGACAGTCATCAAATTTTTATTGAGCCCGAAGGTTTGACCACGCATGAGCTATATCCAAACGGTATCTCAACCAGCTTGCCGTTTGATGTGCAATTAGACTTTATCCATAGTATGAAAGGCTTAGAAAATGCGCATATCACGCGTCCCGGCTATGCGATTGAGTATGATTATTTTGATCCGCAAAATCTAAAGCCAACTTTAGAGACCAAATCGATTGACCGTTTGTACTTTGCCGGTCAAATCAATGGTACGACAGGCTACGAAGAGGCGGGCGTGCAAGGTTTATTAGCCGGTACTAATGCGGCACTGGTCACCTGTGAAAACAGTGAGTTTGACGTTTGGACGCCGCGCCGCGATGAAGCATATCTTGGCGTACTGGTCGATGATTTGATTACACATGGCACCACTGAGCCATATCGTATGTTTACCAGCCGCGCCGAATATCGCTTGCTGTTGCGTGAAGACAATGCTGATCAGCGCTTAACTGAGACGGGTCGCAAGCTTGGTTTGGTAGATGATGTGCGCTGGCAAGCCTATCAAGAAAAAATGGAAGCCATTGCTACCGAAACCTCGCGTCTTAAAGACATTTGGGCAACTCCTGCTAATGCTTTAGGTCAGCAAGTCACGGCGCAGACAGGCGAGGTGCTGTCTAAAGAATCGACTGCGTATGATTTATTAAAACGTCCGCAAATACATTTTACTGATATCGCGGCGATTACTGGTTCAGAGGTTGATAGCCAAGTCGGTGAGCAGATTGAGATTTCTGTTAAATACGCCGGCTACATTGACCGTCAGCAAGAAGATATCGATCAGATGAAGCGTTTGGAAAATACTGCCTTGCCAATGGATTTTGATTATAGTGTGGTGTCGGGATTGTCCAATGAGATTGTGCAAAAGCTGGCGCAAATTCGTCCTGCCACGCTTGCCCAAGCGGGACGCATCAGCGGGGTCACGCCTGCTGCCATTCAGCTATTGGCGATGACCGTCAAAAAACAAAAGAAAGCCCAAGCGGCGTTAAACTCGTAATAACGGTTTAGCAAATCTTAAAGCTTTAACCTATGATTATAAAAGAAGCCCGTAATGACAAAGCGTTATGGGCTTTTTTATGGCAAATACCTTAACAATTTCAAAACAGTTTCCTGATTTAAAACTTGATAATTTAAGACGTGCTCGTTTAAGAGTAGGATAAAAGAAAAATAATTAGCAAGGAGTAATGATATGCCTTACGATAAATTATCTGAACTGCCCGATTCGGTAAAAGGTAATCTGCCTAAGCACGCGCAAGAAATTTTTTTGGCCGCATTCAATAGCGCCAGTAAACAATATGACGATGAATCACGCTGGTTTGCTACCGCATGGGCCGCTGTCGAAAACAGTTATGAGAAAAACTCGGACGGCAAGTGGGTGAAAAAGTCTGATTAGGGCGTGTTTTCATTTTAAAATTTTAATCATTTTTAGCCCATTTAGATATATATCGATTGAATTGAGAACACGCCCTCGTATTCAAATCAGCAATAGCGGCGTTATATACACTATAATAAAATAGCTTTCCGTTATCTGAGCTAACCCATTTTAAAATACCTACTCACCATTGCTGTTTATTTAACAATATAGCTTTGGATATATTCATAACCTGAGCTTATTTATGACCGCTGCTATTATTTTTGCTATCACTATTGTATTGCCCAACCTTGTTTTGATGTGGTTGGGTTTTTTTATGCAAAGGCGCGGTGAGGCAAGCCAAGCTTTTATCGATCAAGCATCCAGCTTTGTCTTTAATTATTGTTTACCGTGCTTACTATTTTTTAGCGTGGTTGATAGCGAGGTCGATTATGCCAAACAAATGACTTTAATCATTGCTGGTATTGTTGTGACCTTTATTTTGTTTATAGGCGCAGAGATTTATGCCAAGGCTTTTGTCGATAAGCCTGCCGACCAAGGGGTGTTTGTACAAGGTATCTTTCGCAGTAATATGGCGATTATCGGTCTGGCAACCGTCGCCAACGCTTATGGAGAGCAGGGTTTAAGTATTGGTGCCGTCTATATGGGCGTGGTGACGATATTGTTTAATATCTTAGCGGTCATTACCTTAAGTCGGGTGTCCAAAAGCGCCGACGATACATGGGTCAGTCGTAGCATAATGATTGTCAAAAAACTGTTTACCAATCCGTTAATTATCGCCTTGGTCGCAGCTTTTGCTTATAAAGCCCTGCCGCTGCCGCCTATTAGCGGGGTTATTCATACGACTGGCGACTTATTGGCAGCGGTGGCATTGCCGTTGGCGCTGATTTGTGCGGGTGCAAGTATTGATTTAAAGTCGATGTTGCATCCGTCAGGTTTATCCATGCAAGCCAGTATTGGACGTATTGTGATTGCGCCTATAATCGCTATCGCAGTCGGATTGGGTTTTGGCTTATCAGGCGTGCATATGGGTGTGCTGTTTTTGATGGTGGCGTCACCGACGGCGGCGGCCAGTTATGTGATGGCGAAAGCCATGGGCGGTAATGATATATTGGCGGCCAATATTTTAGCATTTACCACCGTGGTGGCAATGTTTGGTATGGCGATTGGTGCGGCGATATTACGCGGATTAGGGTGGATATAGCATCGATAATAATGTTAGGTATATGAGAAATGCTTTCGCTTTTAATAAAAATAAAAACAGTCGTTATAAAAAAGTCCCCTTTTTAAATTAGAAAAGGGGACTTTTAAGATTTATTGTCGTTATCTCACATTGTCTTTATCATGATTATTCACGCGGCGATGTTTGCGTTTAGGGCTAACACGATACGTCAAATAACCGCCAATAATCAAGACCACAATAAAAGCGACGATGTATAAAAATATTGATGAGCCGATAAAGGCAGAAGGTTCCATGACCATAATCTCCTTAAGGTTTATCAATAATTATGCAAGCGGCGCGGGTTATTGTAAAGTAAACAAGTTTAACTCAGATGTAAGTTCCAGTGAACGCAGACGTGCTGCCTGGTCATAAACATTGGCGGTGACAATTAGCTCATCTGGTTGATACTTTGCGATAAATTCTGCCAGTTTTGGTTTGACCGTTTCGACAGAACCAACAAATGACACCGATAAAGCGTTGTCTACCATCATTTTTTCCGCAGGGCTCCAGATGCTGTCCATATCATGAGTTGGCATAGGCATTTGTCCACGCTCACCGCGGCGCAAGCGGACAAAGCTTTGCTGCGCTGAGGTAAAGTGATAATGCGCCGTTGCATCGTCGTCAGCCAGTAGCAGGTTAGCCGCCAGCATTACATAAGGCTTATCTAGATGCGCTGATGGTTTAAACTGTTCGCGATAGGCATTAATCGCTTGTGCCATCATCTGCGGCGCAAAATGCGAGGCAAACACATAGGGTAGGCCTAAATGCGCTGCTAGAGTGGCACCAAAAAGAGACGAGCCCAGTATCCAAATAGGAATATTAGATTTCGCCCCTGGGAATGATTGCACAGGACTGTCATCGGTGCCATCACCTAAGAAATACATAAGCTCTTGGACGTCTTGCGGGAAACGATCGGCATCTTGCATTTGACGGCGCAGCGCCTGAAATGTTGCACCATCGGTACCTGGCGCGCGGCCTAAACCTAAATCGATACGGTCACCGTATAACGCCTGTAAGGTACCAAACTGCTCAGCAATGATAAGCGGTGCATGGTTGGGCAGCATGACGCCACCAGCCCCGATGCGTATGCGCTTGGTTTGGCTACCGATGTGCGATAACAGCACCGACGTCGCCGCACTAGCGATACCCGGCATATTGTGATGCTCGGCCATCCAATAGCGGTTGAAGCCAGATTTTTCTGCTTGCTGCGCGATAGCAACGGTTTGGGCAATGCCTTCAGCAATGGTTTTGCCTTCGGGAACGGGTGCTAAGTCTAAAAATGATAATGGAATTGTGTTGCTCATGATTCACCTATTTTTATGCGGTCGCCTTGCAACGACGTTTTTATAGTTAGTTTTTAAATATCAGGAATAAAAAGCAGGCTGATGATTCAATGCTCATATGATGGGGCAGTTGTAGAGAATATAAAGGTTAGTACTTAAGATAATAACAAATCGTAATAATTTGCCACTTTTATAAGAGCAAAAAAGCACCGCTATCTATTGATAAGGGTGCCGTTTGTATTTATCAGAAAAACGATGATTAAGCTAAATGCTTGAAGTTATTATGAATTGCTTAAGCGCTGAGTTTTAAAAAGCTACTCTTTAAAAAGCTACTGGCTCAGTTAATAACTACTGACTAAATTGCTTTTGGCATAGCTCCATAAAGGCGCGTCCGTATTGACGGATTTCTGCATCATCACGTACCGCCATCCAACTGGTAAAACGCCCAAAATGATCGACAGGAATGGCGGTTAAATTATGATAATGGCTTGGCTCAAATGCCATTTCAGCGATAATACCAATGCCCAATCCCAGGCCGACATAAGTGCTAATCACATCGGCATCAAGGGCTGCGAGTACAATATCAGGCTCAAGTCCTGCATCGCTAAAGGTTTTATCAATAGCGCCGCGTCCCGTAAAGCCGCCGTGATAAGTGACAATCGGGTAGCTGGCAAGGGTTGGTAAATCAATCGACTCTAAACCTGCCAGCTCATGGTCGCTTGGTACAATGACCCGATGCGTCCAGTCGTAATAACGGTAGCAGCGTAGATAATCGTTGTGCAACAAAGATTCGGTCGCAATGCCAATATCCGCCTGCCCACGAATAACCATCTGGGCGATAGTCTCGGGATCTGCTTGTTGCAGAATTAAATTAACTTTAGGGAAGCGATCTTTAAATTCTTTGACCACTTTTGGCAATACATAACGCGCTTGCGTGTGCGTGGTTGCAATTGTCAGTGTGCCAATATTCGGGTTATTAAAATCTAAACTGAGATTTTCAATGGTACGGATTTCAGCAAAGATAGACTCAATATGCGGCATGAGCGCTGTGCCCATGGTCGTCAGCCCTGTTAGACGTTTGCCTTGGCGCACAAACACTTCAGTTTTAAGTTGGTTCTCAAGTGCCGCGATGTGTTTTGATAGACTCGATTGGCTGGTATGCAGCACAGTTGCTGCTTGACTTAAATTATAGCCATTGATTACCGTATGCCACACTGTTTCCAACTGCTTAAGTTGGATTTGTAGATGCCGCTGATTGACCACTACGTCGATTGCCATCATTTAACCCTATGTATAAATATACAAACCTCGTCTGTATATAAAAATAAAAACCTACAAGTATTCAATAAGTCGCTAGTGTAAATCAAAGCTATTATTCTGGTATATAATAAATGGCTATGAATTTATACTGATTAGGAATATAGAATAATTTATTTTTCTTAAATTGACAATAGGGGCTTGGGGCAATAGACGATGAAAAAAAGATCGTCTTAATATTTAGGTGAGCTATTGATACACGACGTTACCATAAAGAAATAAAATATGTTGCCAAATGCTATGGTTATTAAGTTAATGCAAAAACATCTAGTCAAGGTTAGCGTTCTCAAGTACCATAATTCAATTTTGTGCTAACGATGGTTTTTATACAACGCTGAGCAATTTTTATCGATCCTTTTTATCTGTATTACTGAGAAATGATTGATAAAAATTGTGCGCAGTTGTGTTTTTTATCTCAATTTTTGGTGAGTGATTATGTCTGCTGTCCAACCTGTAACGCCTGAACAACCGATTGCCAAAAAATCATGGGCTGAAGCCGCCAAGGCTTATCTAGATTCGCGCGTTATTATCATGCTGTTTTTAGGGTTTTCGGCCGGTATTCCTATTTTGCTTATTTTTTCCAGTCTGTCGTTATGGTTAAGAGAAGCAGGCATTGACCGCGGTGTCGTCACCATGTTCAGTTGGGCAGCATTGGGATACTCATTTAAGTTTATTTGGGCGCCATTAATCGACGCGCTGCCAGTGCCTTTTTTGACCAAATGGTTGGGTCGCCGCCGTAGCTGGATGGTGGTATCGCAGCTGCTGATTGTATTGGCCATTTTTTTGATGGCGACGGTCAATCCTATTAGTGAAGACGTTTTGGTTTATATGGCGGGTGCGGCGGTTTTGCTGGGCTTTTCTTCTGCTACCCAAGATATCGTTATTGATGCTTACCGCATTGAGCTGGCACCGCCATCGATGCAGTCTATTTTGTCCTCTATTTATGTGTCAGGTTACCGCATTGGTATGATTGTCGCTGGGGCAGGTGCGCTGTATTTAGCAGATTATTTTGGTTCGACGGAAAGCTTTTATAGTTATGAAGCGTGGCGTAATACCTATTATATTATGGCCGGAGTGATGACTTTAGGCATATTGACCACCTTTGCCAGTTATGAGCCAACCGCCGAGATTCTGCAAAATAATAAACAAAAAAACAACCTCAAAGTTTTCTTGATTTACTCAGCGTTACTATTAATACCAGCGTTGTTGTTTAGCGCCATATATCTTGTCAATATTCTGATTAATAAAGTTTTTGATAGTAGCATTGCGCTGATACCGCTGATAGCCATGCCGAGCATTAAGTTCTACTTTTTAGCATTGGTTGCTTGTGCGCCATTGCTGCTGCTTTATTTTATGATTAATCAACCTAAAATTATCAATAAAGCGCCATTAGTGGCTGAAACCCGCGAAGACTATGTCAGATTGGTTTTATTGTTTGTCTTTGCCGTCGTCGCATTTATCGCCGCCTATGTTTTGATAGGGCAAGGATTGCCCGAGTTTGATGGCGTGTTTGTCAGCTTTATCAGTGAGACGCTGCATTTGCTAACAAGCTTAGCCGTAGCGCTGGCAGCGGGTTATGCCTTGGTTAAAGTTGGTTTAGTGAAAAAAGAAATTGCGATGGCGACCTGGATTGAGCCTATCTTAGATTTCTTTAGACGCTATGGTAAAAAGGCGTTATTGTTATTGGCCTTGATTGGTTTGTACCGTATCTCAGACATTGTGGCAGGGGTGATATCAAACGTCTTTTATCAAGACATGGGCTTTAGTAAAACCGATATTGCCAATGCGGTCAAACTGGTTGGCGTCATTATGGCGATCGCTGGTGGTTTTTTAGGCGGACTATTGGCGCAGCGTTTTCGTATCATGCACGCCATGATGATTGGCGCCATTCTCGCTTGTGCGACCAATTTATTATTTGTGGTGCTGACTTATAATCCTGGCAGCTTGCCAATTATGTATATGGCGGTGATTTTTGATAACTTAGCCGCTGGTCTTGCTAGCGCCGTATTTATTGCTTTCTTATCGGCATTGACTTCTATCCGTTTTACCGCGGTACAATACGCTATTTTTTCTTCATTGATGACTTTGATACCTAAAGTCATGGGTGGCTATTCGGGCTCTATCGTTGATAGTATGGGCTATCCGTTCTTCTTTATTTTTACCTTTGCGATTGGTATTCCAATTTTAGCGCTGATTTACTTTGTTGATAAATATATCGTTATTGGTGATAACGACGATATTTATGGCGATAGCGATAGCGATGGTGAAGGCGGCAGCGGTATTGGCGATAAGTTAACCAAAGCCAATCCAAACCTAACGGATACCAAAGAGCCGCCCCGCGCTTCAGAGTAGTTAATGCATGACATATAGCCAGTTCAACAGGCTTATTTAGTAAACAGTAATTTTACGAGTTATCTATGAAAGCAGCTACCATTGGGCAAATAAAACAAAAAATTCAGCAATTGACGAATGCAGCTGCAAGCAGTCATTTGCCCTCGTTTTGGCTCACTGATTGGTTGTTGTTTGTCATTGAGCAGCCAAGCTCTTTTTTAATCACGGATGAAAACTATCAACTGACCGATAGCGAGCTTACGCAATTTTATGCGGGTGTGACTAAGATGCAGCAGGGCACGCCCTTGGCGTATTTAACGGGACAGCAAGAATTTTGGTCGCTGAATTTTACAGTCAATGAGCATACATTGATACCGAGACCCGATACTGAGGTACTGATTGAACAAGTTTTAGCTTGGATAAACTCTCAACCAAACCGCAACGATGACGATAATAAACCAAAGCGCCTCTTAGATTTAGGCACTGGCTCAGGCTGTATAGCGATTAGCCTCGCGCATGAGTTAAATAAGCGTCAGCCAAACAATAAGGCTGAAAGATGGCAAGTGGTTGCCGTTGATTTATCGCTAGAGGCGTTAAAAGTGGCTAGGCATAATGCAGTGGTAAATGAGGTTGCTGCTGATATTAAGTTTATCCAAAGCAGTTGGTATGAGGTGCTGTCTGCTCAGAATGAGCCATTATTTGATGTGATTGTATCTAATCCGCCTTATATTGATGAAGAAGATGAGCATTTAGCAAGACTGGTCGCCGAGCCGATTAGCGCCTTAAGCGCCCCCAATCATGGACTTGCCGATATAGCGCTTATTGTTAAGCAGGCACCGCAACACTTACGTAAAGGTGGGCTTTTAGCAATTGAGCATGGTTTTGATCAAGGTTTAGCGGTTCGTCAGCTATTTTTGGACAATCGCTTTGAGTCTGTTCATACTGTGCAGGACTTTGGCGGTAATGACAGGGTGACTTTAGGTCGGCTGTTATAATTGGTTTTTAAGAGTAAGTTTTTAAAGGTGAGTCTTTAAGAATAGGTTTTCAATAATAGATATTTTGCTTATAACTTGTGGTAAAAAATAGTGGTAGAAAGTATGACGCACTCTAAAGAAACAGGGCAGCTAACAGATGCAGAACTGCTGCGTTATGCGCGGCAGATTTTGCTTGATGGCTGGGATATCGATGCGCAGCTACGTTTGAAAGCCTCGCGAGTCGTGATGATTGGGGCGGGCGGTCTCGGTTGTCCTGCTTCTGAGATGTTAGTGCGGGCAGGGCTTGGGCAAGTGCAGCTGATTGATGATGATGTGATTGAAGCCAGTAATCTACAACGCCAAACGCTATTTTTACCTGAAGATATCGGCAAACCTAAGGCGCTCACGGCAGCTCATATGCTGACCAAAATTAACCCTTTGGTTAGGGCGCGTGGGACAGTGGCCAGATTGAGTGAAGACAATGCTTATGAGCTGCTTGAGATGGCATCTGGTAAGCCTGACTTACTTTTAGACTGCACGGATAATTTTGCCACTCGCGATATCATCAACCGCATTAGTGTGCGTTACCAGATTCCGTTATTATCCGCCTCAGCGATAGCCATGCAAGGACAATTGGCACTATATGAGCCACACTTAAATACCGGCTGCTATCATTGCGTCTTTGGTTCGGTAACAGAGGATGCGGCAGCGGATGAACGTACTTGTGCCAATTCAGGGGTACTCGCCACCACGCCCCCTATTATGGGTAACTTGCAAGCCAATGCAGCGCTACAATATCTAGGATTAACCAAAAATCCACTGACAAATAAGCTGTTAATATGGGATGGTAGCCAGATGCAGCAACGGCTGATGGGCTATCGTAAAGATGCGCACTGTCCGATTTGTACTAAAGATTAGCGAATACTTAACCCTTTTCAGTCTCTGCATCCTCATAATCTCCTTTTTATTACCATAGTTGTTTTTTATGAAAATTCATCGTCCGCATTTATTAAAGCATACCTTTAATGTCGTTAATCGTGTTCGCCAAACCGCAAGCGTTGCTGGTTTGTCAGCGCTTAGAGTCGCAAGAGGTGAAAAACCTGATGCGATGCTGCTAAAGGAAACCTTTGAACAATTAGGTACGACTTATATCAAAATCGGGCAGTTTATCGCCAGTACGCCATCATTATTCCCGCGCGAATATGTAGAAGCGTTTCAAAGCTGTTTGGATCAAACGACGCCACTATCTTATGCTTATATTGAACAGGTATTAAAAGAAGAGCTGGTCGCCACTGGCCTGACGCTTGAGGAGATGTTTGCTTATATCGACGAAAAACCACTCGCTTCAGCGTCTATTGCCCAAGTTCATGCCGCGCGATTGCATAATGGCGATGAAGTGGTATTAAAGGTACAAAAACCAGGCGTTGAAACCATTATGCAAACGGATTTGGGCGTCTTGCATGGCGTGACCAAATTGGTTGAGCTAATAATGCCTTCGATGCGCTTTGCCAGTATTGCGCCAATTATAGATGAGATTCGTTTGCGGATGCTGGCCGAAACCGATTTTATTGCTGAGGCGCAAAATATCCGTGATTTTCAGCAGTTTTTAGCGATATCAGGAAATACACGCGTCGTTGCACCGACCGTCTATGAGGAGCTGACTACCAAGCGCGTGCTGACTATGAGCCGCTTATACGGCGTCTCTATGGTAGATGAAGCATCCATGCGTCAGTATTGTAATGATCCGGCGCAAGTGATGGCAGATACCCTTAATACTTGGTTTGCCAGTTTGATGCTGTGTAATAGTTTCCATGCGGATTTGCATGCCGGTAATTTAATGCTATTAACCGATGGTCGTATTGGCTTCTTGGACTTTGGTATCGTTGGTAAATTGAAAGCTGAGAGTTGGCGCGCTTGTATGGGTATGATGCAGGCAATGCAAGACAGTGATTATCAAGCAATGGCGCGCCATATGGTTGATATGGAAATGACCCACGGCGGCAACCAAGTTGACGTCGCTGCACTAGGCAATGACTTGCAGCGTATGATGAAAACCATTATGGCAGAAGACAAAGCCTTTACCAGTGGCGTGCCTTTTAATAGTAAAGAGCAAGCTGATGAATTAAATAAAATGATGTTAGAGATTGTCGAGGTCGGTAAACGTCATGGCATTCATTTCCCACGTGATTTTGCTTTATTGACCAAGCAGATGCTCTATTTTGATCGCTTTATGCGCACGCTTGCTCCCGATATGGATATGTTTAGCGATCAACGGGTGCAAATGCTAGGACAAACAGAAGTAGCTCAGCAGGCGAGTCGTTCAATCCGAAATATCTCTTAATAATAAGCATTATTTTTATAACTCTTTTATTCTATTTTTAATTGGTTATGTATCACTGCTTTTGACTGCTTTTAACACAAAGGATTGTGTGCTTCTTGCCACAAAATGGCTCTGTCATGATGACTGCTTTTAAAAGCCGTGCTGCTACTATTATTACCAATCAAACAGCAATTGCTTGCATAGGGTTGTATTGTTTGGCGGTGGTTATGGGGTTTGGGCGGTTTTTATTTACCGCAACCTTACCTGATATCATGACGCAATTATCGTTAACGACGGTCATTGCAGGTTGGCTGGCCTCGGTCAATTATAGTGGTTATTTTATTGGCGCACTCATTGCGATGTTTGTGCCTCAGCGTTTGACATGGCAAATGCTCATAACATGGACAGCAGTCAGCATCGTTACCACCATGCTATTGGTGGTGCCAAACCTGTCATTGAATAGCTGGTATGTCATTCGGCTGTTATCAGGTATCGCCAGTGGGGTGGCGATGATTTTAAGCTCATCGCTAGTGATTCAAAGCTTTAATCATGAGCGCCGCTCGGTACTTTCAGCCTTACATTATGCTGGTATTGGCGTTGGTATCAGCGCCTCTGCCGTCTTGACATGGTGGTTATTAACACTCGGCTATCATTTCGATATCATTTGGCTGGTAGCAGGGCTTATCAGTCTACCGTTATTATGGCTGCTTTATGCTATTAGACCGCAAAATCTGATTTCACCTGACTTACCAACATCTAAATTATCGTCCTCTAACTTACAATGTCCTAAGCGACAATCCTCTAAGCTATCATCTCTTAAATCACAGCCTGTTAAATTAAACCGCAGCAATCAGCGCTTATCTATACAGCAAGCTTATCGTAATTTTAAACGTTCGTTATATGAAGCGGCCGCTGGTCATAGCAAGGCGATTGTATTACTGTCGGCAAGTTATGTGCTGGCGGGGTTTGGTTATATTACTTCAGCGACTTTTTTGCCCGTAATGGCCACGCAGCGCCTGACGACGCAAAGCTATGCAGGATTACTGGTCTGGCTCGTGGTTGGTATCTTTGCCATGCTATCGAACCCTATTTGGGGCGCACTTGCCAAGCGTATTGGCGAGAGTAAAACCTTGATGGGGTTAACGTTATTGCAGGCATTTGGCATGTGTTTACCGATATGGTTTGATGGCGCTATTGGCTTGTACGGTAATGCGGTGATTTTAGGTTTGACCTTTGTCGGTATGGTTTCAATGACACTTAATTTGATTAAAAATATCAATCCCGCTTACTCAAATTTATTAATTGGGCTGGCAACTTTGGCGTATGCAGTAGGGCAGTTTATGGGACCGTTGGTCACGGTGGCGCTTGCCGGGCAACAGGACAATTTTAACGCCGGTTTATTGGTCGCGGCTAGCGGTTTATTAATAGGATTGGTTTTAGTTTTCTTTTTTCAGCGTCAAAACCAGCGGCAGTCCTCGTTTAATTGATAACTAGAGTTAATGAAGGGAAACAGCCACAGCCACATTAACCATCAAACTAAACCACGCTACGGTTAAATACTTCTCGTAGCTCAAAGCTGGTATGCACTTGGGCGACGCCTTCGATGCGATTGAGCCTATGCAATAAAAATTCTTCATAATGTGCCATATCGCGCACCCGCACTTTAATTAAGTAATCTTCGGTTCGACCGGTGACGATACTACAGCTCACCACCTCATCGAAACTTTGGATTTTCTCTTCAAAAAGCTCAAAGCGATCTGCAGTATGACGATCCATACTAATCGCGATAAATACCGCCAGAGGGTAACCGAGTTTTTGCGCATTGGTTTGGGTATGGTAGCCAGTGATGATGCCTGAATCTTCTAAGCGTTTGATACGGCGGGCGCAAGGGGTCGCCGATAAGTGGACCCGTTCGGCAAGCTCGGTAATACTCATACGTGCTTGGGTTTGTAATAAGCGTAATATCTGTTTGTCGGTATCGTCAATATCTATGGGTAAAGAGTTTTCCGTATGATTATTTAACATCGAATATCATCTATTTAGTGAAATGACCTAATTATAGCTTTAATAATGACTTTTATCACTAAATCAACATGGATTTCGGTAAAATAAAGCTGATTTCTAGCATAGAAACTTTGTTATTATAATGGCATAAACTTTTATTATCTCGTATGATAAAGAGTGCTTGGTCGTTAGTTGCCCAGTTAAAACCTATACTTCAACTCAGCTCTTTATGCTATCTAAGGATTGATTATGCCTAATCAAGCAACACGCTCTGTAGACAACACCTCTGCAAAAATCACCCCAAAAAATGCCGCTTTTGATTTCCGTAAATATCGTCCATTTGCGTTTGCACCTGTGCTGACAGATCGCACTTGGCCGAGCAAAACGATTGAGAAATCACCAATTTGGGCAAGCGTGGACCTGCGTGATGGTAATCAGGCGCTGATTGATCCGATGACCATTGAACAAAAAATGCGCTTTTTTAAAACCTTGGTCGATGTTGGTTTTAAAGAGATTGAAATTGGTTTCCCGTCGGCGGCGCAAGTAGAGTTTGATTTTGCCCGCAAATTGATTGAAGAAAATCATGTCCCTCACGATGTGACCTTGCAAGTATTGGTGCAGGCGCGTGAGCATTTGATTGCCCGTACTTTTGAGTCATTAAAAGGCGCGAAGCGTGCCATCGTGCACGTCTATAACTCAACCAGCCGCGTACAACGCGAAAAAGTATACGCTAAAGATAAAGCAGAAATTAAAGAGATTGCCATTGCTGGCGCTAATTTATTGGTTGAATACGCAGCCAAATATCCTGAAACAGAATGGGTATTCCAGTATTCGCCTGAAAGCTTTAGCCAAACAGAAACTGAATATGCGGTCGAAGTCTGTGACGCGGTTTGTGAGGTTTGGCAGCCTGAAAACGGCCAAGAAGTGATTTTAAACTTGCCAGCGACGGTTGAAGCATCAACGCCAAACGTATTTGCCGACCAAGTAGAGTATTTTTGCCGTCATATTGCTAAGCGTGAGCATGTCACGGTAAGCTTACATACGCATAACGACCGTGGCTGTGCGGTGGCTGCTGCCGAGCTTGGCGTGCTTGCTGGTGCCGATCGTATCGAGGGTACCTTGCTTGGCAATGGCGAGCGTACCGGTAATATGGATATCATGGTGATGGCGATGAACTTGTTTAGTCAAGGTATCGACCCAGAGCTTGATTTTAGTAATATGAGTGAGATTGTACAAGTGGTGAGCGAGTGTAATAACTTGCCCTTACATCCGCGTCATCCATACGTTGGCGAGTTGGTCTTTACCGCCTTTAGTGGCTCGCATCAAGATGCCATCAAAAAGTCTCTTGATTACAATGAAAAACATCAAGATGAAACCAATAACGTTTGGGATGTTGCCTATTTGCCGATTGATCCGGCGCACATTGGTCGCAGCTATCAAGACGTGGTTCGTATCAATAGCCAGTCTGGTAAAGGCGGCGTTGCTTATATCTTACAGCGCAATTATGGCTTTAATTTGCCGCGCTGGATGCAGATTGACTTTAGCGGCGTGGTCCAAAAACAGGCGGAAAGTGCTGCTCGTGAATTGCAGAATGATGAAATCTTACAAACCTTTGAAAATACTTATCTGCAGCAAGGCAGTTTTGAGCTTTTAGATTATAGTGTCAATAATAAAGGTGGCGAAGTGTACTTTAACGGTCAAGTACAGATGAATGGCGACACCATCACTATTGATGGTACGGGTAACGGTCCCTTGTCATCGTTTATTGACGGACTTGCCCAGCATACGGGTAAATCTATCCATGTCATCAACTACGCTGAGCATGCGATTAATCCGCAGCACAATAGCGGTAATGGCATCGATGATGATACCAATAATGACAACAAAACCAACGCCAATGCCGCGGCTTACATTCAGTTAAATGTCGACGGTGATGTTTACTCAGGCATTGGCACTTGTAGTAGCACCGTATCAGCAATGCTTAAAGGCGCATTATCCGCCTTTGCTCAAGCGGCTAGCCCAGTTGTTGCTTAATATCGCCTTTAGCTGATGCTAAAATAGTTCGGTTTAAGATGCTAGTCTATAGCGCCATGGCTTTTGCAAATTAGCCATGGCGCTATTTTTGTGTATATACACTTAATATTTGGTAGGTGATTTTTAAAAATAATATTGGACATGAAGGTATTGATGAAGGTTTAGGTTGAGGTCATGGTTGGTCAAAGTCGTACGACTGATAGCATAATGTTACTTGTGTTTTTAGTGTCTAAGACTTACGCTAATGTACGTATCATTTAATTATTATAATATTAAAAAAGGTTAATTATGGAACCTATATCCTTTGTTTCATTTTCATTGGCATCTATTTTAGCGTCACTGCCAGCAAATGGTGAAGCGGTTAGCAAACCTACCGTTACCACTCATATCAGTCCCGCTATTGCTGGGCAATGGGAGATAGATTTAGACAGTGGTATCACCATGACCAAAGAAGCGCAAGCCAAGCAAGCAGCGCCAAAGTTGCCGGCAGGTAAAATTGATGAGCCAAAAGTAAGCGCTGACGCTGAAGGCGGCGTGTTGACCCAAAATGAAAAGCGTATCGTCAAGGTGCAGCCAAGTAGCAGTAAAAACCTGCTAACCGCAACCACTAAGTCTAATCAATGTCGGGAAATTTATAATTTTGCTGCCGATAATGAGATGTGGGCGGTCAGCGGTAAAGAATGGACTTACGGGCGCTACTTAGTCACCCATCGTGATGAAGGCTTGCCGATTATTGCGCTGAAAACGGTTTATGACAATAATGAGGTCGATTGCTCGGGCAATCAGGTAGATCAAACTGGCGAGGCATTAATAGCATTTTTAAATCATGATGGCAATAAAATGCAGTGGTGTGCCGACCCTGAAGGAACAGAATGCTTTATGAATTTCACCAGAATATTACCTTAGCATTGTATTGTTGTTTATACGATTTGAGCATCTCTTTGTAAAATCTGAATATATAAAAAGACCGCTATCTTTTCAGGTAGCGGTTTTTTGTTGGTTTTGTTCTTAAAAAAAGACTAAGAGTTCGCCTTGTCTTTGTTATTCGTTAACAACTCTCTTTCTAGGTAGTGAATGTTTTGCGCTTCATTAACAAATTTATCATCCGCTAAAATCACATCACGATGCAAGGATATATTGGTTTTGATACCTTCAATCACCAATTCATCAAGCGCATGCAGGGTTTTAGATATCGCTTGCTGACGCGTCTGACCATGACAGATCAGCTTGCCAATCAATGAATCATAATAGCTTGGAATCTCGTAACCTGGGTAGAGGTGCGAGTCAAAACGCACGCCCGCGCCACTTGGGGCAAACAACTGATTGACCGTACCTGGGCAAGGCATAAAGGTCGCTGGATCTTCGGCATTGATACGGCACTCTATGGCATGGCCTTGAATTTCAATCTCGCTTTGACGATACGATAAACCGTAACCAGCCGCGATTTTAAGCTGTTCAACGACCACATCGATACCGGTAATCATCTCAGTGACTGGATGCTCAACCTGCACCCGAGTATTCATTTCAATAAAAAAGTATTCATTATTTTCAAATAAAAACTCAAAGGTACCCGCCCCGCGATATTTGACCAGCTCGCATGCTTTGACGCAGGCATCTAAAATAGGCTGACGTACATCGTCCGGGATATCAGGAGCAGGCGCTTCTTCTAAGACTTTTTGGTGACGACGTTGCAATGAGCAGTCGCGGTCATATAGATGAATGGCATTGCCATTACCATCCCCCAGTACCTGTACTTCTACGTGGCGCGGATTTTGAAGGTAGCGCTCCATATAAACGGTATCATCACCAAACCACAG
The DNA here is from genome assembly GCF_002377905.1 of Psychrobacter sp. UBA3483. GTDB lineage: Bacteria > Pseudomonadota > Gammaproteobacteria > Pseudomonadales > Moraxellaceae > Psychrobacter. Next base: position 26,603 of record NZ_DFQS01000072.1, read on the forward strand.
CTCAGCCTCTTGCTTGGCAGCTTGTACTTGGCCGATAAGCTCATCAAAACGCTCAACAACGCGCATACCGCGGCCACCGCCACCAGAAGCAGCTTTAATCAAGAGGGGAAAGCCAATATTACGCGCTTGCTCTTCAGCGTTATGCAAAGTGACGGCACCAACTGAACCGGGGACTGTTGGTACGCCCGCTTTTTTCATGGCATTAATGGCTGATACTTTATTACCCATTAAGCGGATGTGGTCAGCATTGGGACCGACAAAGGTTAAACCAGCTTCTTCGACGCGTTCAGCAAACTCAGCATTTTCTGCCAAAAAACCATAACCGGGATGAATGGCATCAGCGCCGGTGATTTCAGCTGCGGTCAAAATGGTGCTAATATCGAGATAGCTTTGGTTGGCGTTAGGTTTGCCAATACAGATTGCTTCATCAACAAAGCGCAAATGCATTAAATTGGCATCCGCCGTTGAATAAACACCAACGGTCTCTATACCAAGCGCTTTGCAAGCTCGAACGATACGTAGGGCAATCTCACCTCTATTGGCGATGAGGAGTTTTTTTATCATGGGGTCATCCTTGTCGAAGCGGCAGTCATTGATAGCCTCGCTATTTTGGACATCGTAACAGCAAACGGCGCTACATCAAATTTAGACAAATCGAGCGCTGATGTCGATGAAGAATAACGAGGTCTCAATCATTACAAAGTAAAGGTTGCTAGATAGCGTTACGCTTTATAGCGTATGACTGGCTGACCAAACTGTACCACTTCAGAGTTATTCACCAATATCTCGTCAATAACGCCGCTTTGAGTCGCTTCAAGAGGATTCATGATTTTCATGGCTTCAATGATACCAAGCGTATCGCCTGCCTGTACTTTTTGACCAACCTTTACAAATGGCGGATCATTAGGACTTGGCGCTGAATAATAAACACCCACCATTGGCGAGGTTTCAACGCTGCCAGCTTTGACGGCGGCTTTTGCTGCGGCAGCGACAGGCGCAGCACCTGCAGTAGGGGCAGCCATCATCGTCGGTGCCGGCGCATCATAGTGACGAGTCAAACTAATATGTTCGTCGTCTGAACTGATTTCTAAATTAACCAGTTCACTTTCTTCCATGAGTGCGATCAGGGTGCGTATTTTTTCAATATCCATAATTTTAATTTTGCCTTGTACTAATTTCTAGAAAAAAATAGTGTAACTAAATATTGTATTGGTAATTGCTAATGATACCTATATTCACGCCAATGAGCAATCGATGTACAGTTGTTAACTGAGTTTTTTTACATATTATGACGTAAGCATGCTTAAGCGTAAGAAATGCTCAATGATTTATCATAGTCGATGTGACAAAGTAGCGCTAGTCACGGTTACTAGACGCTACGTTTGAATAGTCATTCATTGAACGACTTATACCGTTCGACAGTAAAAATGATTAAATCATTACTGGACGCCATGCTTGAACACAGCTTATGACGGCATCACGCCCATAATGTCGCTAAGCGTTTTTGCTGATAGCGCAGACGCAGACTTAGTAATATAGACGATAAGAATAACCCTGTGATGAGCGCCATCCAAAACCCTTGCGCACCAATGTCAGTGAAGCGCACCAGGTAGACGCCGAGCGGTAAAGCAACCAGCCAATAGCAAAACAGCGTCACCCACATCGGTACAGTCGTATCTTGCATACCGCGCAATATACCGGCGACATTGACCTGCCAACCATCAAATAACTGATAAGCGAGAGCAAAAATAAGTAAGTGCATGGCTTGCGCACGTACCACAGGATTGTCGGTGAATGCCGCCGCCAACTGCGGCCTAAATAACCAAACGCCGAGCATAGACGTCAGCGCAATAATAATCGTCCATATAAGCCCTGTGGTTAACACTTGACGCAGTGCCATCAGATTTTTTTCACCAAAGCGGTTAGAAATCATAATGGTCAGCGCCATCGCAACTGATATGGGAATCATAAACAGCTGCGAGGTCACGGATAATGCCACTTGATGCGAAGCGGTTGCAATCTCACCGAGCGGACTGATAACTAGTGCCCCTAAACTAAATAAACTGGCTTCAAAAAAGATAGAAATACCAATCGGAATGCCAAGTTTTAGTAATTTTTTAATTTGCGTGCGGTTAGGGCTGGCAAAAGCATAAAAGAAGCGCGTACTGGCAAACTGCTGACGCTTGGTAAAGCTAGTATATGTCGCTAATAGCAAGACATTAATCCAAAGTACGATTGCCGTTGCTACCCCGCAACCAGCGCCGCCCATCTCGGGCATACCAAATAGACCATGTATAAAAATATAGTTAAGCGGAATATCGGCAAGCAGTCCGATGATACTGATAACCGTCACCGGCTCAGGTCGGCCAAGCGCTTCACAATAACTGCGCAGCACTGCATAGACTGCAATTGCCGGAAAACCGAACGATACCCCATGTAAATACTGAGCAGCGATAGGTTGGATAGTGTCAGGCACACCCATTACCCCAAGTATGTTGGGCGCTAGATTGACAATGATAAAGCCAAGAATTCCAATCACGCCGGCCGTCCATAACGACTGCTGGGTAATATGCGGCACTTGGCTATGATTGTTTTGGCCGATGGCTTCACCGATAAGCGGCGTGGTGGCAATCAAAATACCGGTCGCCAATAAAAACAGTGGTAGCCAAATACCGGAGCCGACAGCCACGGCCGCCAAATCAAGGGCGGAGACTTTACCGGCCATAATGGCATCGACGACACCAAGCGCTGCTTGGCAAAACTGGGTAATTAAGATGGGGAGGGCGAGTACGCCTAAGCGTAAGCTGTAACTTTTAAAATCTCTAAAGGATAATGGGAAAAACATAATGAGCAACTTTTTATTCTTTGCAGTAATTATTGTGGATGAGCAAATGCTGCCATCAACAAGTTAATAGCGAAACAGTGAAATAGGATTGGTGCGACGATAATACTCCGATAAATAATATGAGCAAGTCCATTTTTACTCATTGTTAATAACAACAGATATATAGTTTGAAAAATAAAACAGCTAAGACCAAAATGAAAAATGACCCGTCAATCCATAAGTAGAATTGAGGGGTCATCATCAGAAAAAATAGCAAATAAGCTAAAGCATGAGGTCAGCGTTTTAGCAATGTTTGTTCATACTTGGCTCTTCTTTAGCTAGAATAGCAGTAAAGATAAAAGCAACTATTTATAACGATTCAGGTAAATCTTGCACCAGAGCTTGATAGCCAATCAAGCTGTTATTTGCATCGAATGCTTGTACGACAATCGCATAATTGGTTGAGCGATCGGGAATAACAGGCGCAAACTGGGTTTCAAGATTGCTCAATAGTAGATTCTGAACATAACCGTTAGCGCCCGATTCTGCTTTATTAACATCAATTTGACTCACCAAGATATGCATAGTATGGCTAGGGTTTTGCCAAGTAACCGTTTTTTGACTACCATTACCGGTAATATCTAGGTTTAGCTTGCCAAGTTGATAATCAAGTGGGTAAGTCTTAAAGTTAGAGCGGTCGCTAATGGTATAGCTGACATTACAATTATCTTGACCACTTGATAACTTTTTGCCGCCCAGACCGTCTTGGTACTCAAAACTGCCTTTCCAAGGCGCACCTGCTTCATTTTTTGCAAAGTTACCAGCAAAAGTCGTTAATAGGTTTGGTGTCTCTATGCCTAAATCGCTGACATACTTAATATCTAGAAATTTTAATGTATCAAGGCTGCCCGTTACTTTACCAGCGATATAGTTGTCGACTTTAATTGCTGAATTGATACCTAGCACATTGTTTTCTTGGCAAGCTTGCTGCTGATAACTAAAACTACCATCAACACTACCAGCGCCATCTTTACTGATATCAAAGTATACCGCACCAATATCAATATCGCTGTCGTCACCATCATCAATCTCAACAAAGTGACCCACATAAAGACCACCGCGACCACCTTCTGGCGTTAGTTTATCCAAGAACTTATCAAGCGATTCCTCTGGTAAAAAGACCGACTCCAAAATCTCAGCCATGGATTTCTCATCATCGCTCAACTTATCTTCGACCTCTTTATATTTCTCTTTGATTTTATCTTCCACGCGATCGTATTCGTCTTTTACCTGATCTTCTACGCGATCATATTCTTTCTTAACTTTATCGCCATCACTGCCGCAGGCGCTGAGGGTTATACTGAGGATACTGGCGGTTAACACAGATAATAGTAGCTTGGGTGCGCTCATAAATGAGTCCTGATGGTCGATTGCTATAACAATAAGAGAGAAGCGTAAATAAAAAATAATTTCTGTGCATAAATATAGCAAAATCTATCAGGTATGTGCGTGGATAAATGTGCACTCATACCATAAAAATTCTTACGCCATCGTTACCGTCAAATCCTATCATTCTCTGGCAACAGATTTAGCTCTTCTGCCATATCCATAATCGTGTTCCAATGCTTGGGTTCAAGCGGCAAAATGGTCAGCTGCTCACAGCCTTTTCTTAGCAATAAAGAGTCCTCAAGCGCCGGCAAAAATTTAAGCTGCGCTAATGGCAGTATATCCGTAAAAGCCTGCTCAAAAGTCACATCTACCATGTACCAGCGCGGCTCATCTTCAGTTGCTTTAGGATCATAATGGCGATGTTCGGGGTGAAACTGAGTTGGGTCAGGGTAGCCAGCTCTGCTGATAGTCACGATACCAGCGACGCCAGAAGGTTTGGCGCTAGAGTGATAAAAAAATGCTTTGTCATCAACTTTCATATCGTCACGCATAAAGTTGCGGGCGCGGTAATTACGTACCCCATCCCACATCTCAGTGCCTGCACGTTGTAAATCTTCTATATTAAAACAGCGGGGATTGGATTTGATAAGCCAATATGCCATGGTTTTTATCCTTGTAAAATTATTAGTGTAATCATAACGATTTAATAGTGATGGCTTTAAAAGCTGCTCATCATTTATTTTCATTGTGTGTTCATTTCTATTCTTTGTAGTTATCGAGCTTATCTAGCATTACCACTATCAGCTATTGCTGCAAACGCCGATTGTTCCCAATACTTTTATGGCCAATTTATGCTGATTAGGCTTTTCTTTAGCGCGCCCAGCCGTTATCCTAGCGCTACTTTCTGCTGACGACCGCAGCTACTCCTTTATAGATAAGTCCGCTTATGTCAAATATCAAATCCTCTCATACTCCCAACGATCTTGATTTGCCTCATCGTAACCAGCACAGTGCTTTTGCGGTAAAAGATATTCCGTTGGCGCTTTATATCCATATTCCTTGGTGTGTGAAAAAATGTCCTTATTGTGATTTTAATTCGCATGAGCTGCCGATGGACAGTCAGCTGTCTATGTATGGTGAATACGTCGATACGCTATTACTTGATGCAGCATCACAGCAAGCGTTAACACAAGGGCGAGAAATCAGCTCAATATTCATCGGTGGCGGTACACCGTCGCTACTGCCCATTGCCCAGTATCAACGTTTATTTGATGGTTTGCGTGAGATTTTTCAGTTTGCAGGTGACATTGAAGTGACGATGGAGGCCAATCCAGGCACCCTTGAGCATGCACCATTTGCACAGTATTTAGACGTAGGCATCAATCGTTTGTCGATTGGCGTACAAAGCTTTGCTGCCAGCCAGCTCACCACGCTGGGGCGTATTCACAATCCAGCCCAAGCGTTATCAGCCATTAAAGCCGCTCGTCACGCTGGATTTGAACGTGTCAACGTCGATTTGATGCATGGGCTACCGCAGCAAACGATGAGTGAAGCCCTGAACGATATACAAATGGCGCATGAGGCAGGGGCTACACATATTTCTTGGTATCAGTTGACCATTGAGCCAAATACGGTTTTTTATCGCAGTCAGCCCATTTTACCCGATGAAGATAGCTTGGCGGATATCGAGCAAGCGGGTCAGGCATTGCTTGAACGTTTGGGCTATGACAATTATGAAGTATCGGCTTGGGCAGGCGCGTCTGATAAACCTTGCCGTCATAACGTCAATTATTGGCAGTTTGGCGACTATTTGGCAATAGGGGCGGGCGCGCACGGTAAAGTCACCATTGATGATAAATATGGAAATCAAACATTAACGGCTGATAAAGTGTCTGATGAGGTATTGAAAAAGGTATTAGCAGAGACGGGTATTTATCGCTTTAGCAAATCTCGTATGCCCAAAGACTATATCGGCTACCAAGAAGCAGCCCAGCACAAAACGCCAAAAATGGTAGGCTGGCAGGCAATTGCGAGTGATGAGCTGGTTAGTGAGTTTATGCTTAACGCTCTACGCTTGCATGAAGGCGTGGCGTGGTCATTGTTCGAAGATCGGACAGGGCTGAGCTATGAGAGTATCGATTTGGAGGTCAATCAACTTATTAAGCAAGGACTATTGATAGATGATAATGAGCACCTACAGCCAACAGCATTGGGTAGAAGGTATCTTAATCAGATATTAAGAGTATTTTTATAAAGTGGGCAGATAAAAAAAGAAGCTTACCAAATGATAAGCTTCCTTAATATAAGTCTAAAAAGGCTCAGACTTAGATTTTGTTTTGTACGTCTTGTGCAGTACCGGTGACAGCGCCACCAGCACTTGATACGTCTTGGCCTAGACCTTTAAAAGTGTTGCAACCAGTTAGTACAAACATAGCAGTCAAAGAAGCGATAACTAATTTTTTCATAATTTTTCCTCAAAAAGATAGAGTGTTATAAGTCATAACAATGGAACTTAGCGTTTTACATAAGTTTCACTGAGGGGTTACAGGATACAAGGACAATGTTTTTAAATTATCTCGCTATCCATTAGGGTCATGATAATCAAAGTTAAAATCAGTGCCCAGTATCAAAATGTAATTATTGGCAGTAAACTGTAACTTTTGATTACGTCTGTTATATACGTTTAGACAAAACGCTTAAATCATTTATGGAGTTTGTATGACCATTCATATCGTGTTGGTGGCGCCAAAAATGCCTAGCAACACTGGCAATATTATCCGCTTATGTGCCAATAGTGGGGCGCAGTTACATTTAGTCAGGCCGTTAGGGTTTGAGCTCGATGATAAGAAGCTACGCCGCGCAGGTCTCGATTATCATGAATACGCTCATCTGCAAGTACATGACGATTGGGCAATGACCAAGCAAGCGCTACAAGCGGCTGGTTGCGGTATTATCACCGCGCTGACGACCAAGCTGAGTAAACCGTTTTATGACTATGATTTTAGCAGGCAAACAACTCAGCATTTAGATAGTAGTGCGTCTAATAGCCCATCATTAAATCATGTTGCGCTGGTTTTTGGTTCTGAAACGGCAGGGCTGCCAGAGGATATCCGTACCGATATCGGCGCTGATAATTGGCTACGCTTACCAATGCTTGCGGATTCGCGCAGTTTAAATTTGTCTAATAGCGTGGCAATATGCTTGTATGAGGTTTGGCGACAGCAAGGGTTTGACGGCGATGAAGGTCGCAGTATCGGTTATGACACCTTGGCAGTTTATGACCCAAAATAGAGCAGAGATAAAGAAGCTAGCAGTGTGATTGGAATAAAAAGAGGTTAAAGAAAATTAGTCGTTTAATTTTCTTTAACCGCTTTTTATTGCTTATTTATAAACCACATGCTTTATAAACAATTTGGCGGTTTTGGCAAGCCTGCAAGCCGATTGACATGACGGGCAACCAAACCCGTATTAAATAACTGCTGGAGCTTTTGATTGCTGATGTCATGTTTAGGCAAGGTTTGCTGTAGCCATTTAATCAATGGGCGGGTCGCTGGCGCGTGATTGAATTTGACAAAAAATGCGCGTACCTGCTGTAAGATGGCTAAATGTTCAGCATGTAGAGTCACATCTAGAGTGCCAGCAAGTTGCTGCGCAATCGCAGGTGTCCAAATCGTATGGTCACATAAATGCCCGTCTTGGTCTAACGCAACTGCGACCGTTTCAGCAGGCGTAATATCATCTTTAGAATTCATCATAAAGCAATTGTTACCACTTTATCAAAGATAGCACCACTCGCATGAGTATTTTGAGTTAAGGCGACCCACTCATCATCGCTTAAAATAGCCGTTAATTTGGCAGATACATTCAGTTTTGCCGCTGTATTATTATTGAGCTGTGCCACATCCTCGCTCAGGGCATAAATAGCAGCAACATCTTTTGTTTCGATGTCCTCAAGGTCTTCCAAATAAGCATTAAACCAGTCAATAAAAGCGACCGTTGTGCCCAATAATATAATGCTGTCACCCGCACGCCACGTCGATGCCATTTGTTCTGTGCTGCGTCTGAGCGTATCCATGCTGCTATGTAATTGATATAAAGTTGCCATAATCGTGTCCGCTTACTTACTGTATTTATAGTCGTACTAAAATAAATAGTAACAATGTAGATTCGTCCTAGCCCTAAAAGCTGCTACTAAAAGACCAAAATCTGGTCAAATTCTTGCGAATTTACCACCTCTGGTATCAAGGTCAGCTGCGTCGCCAAATCTGCCGGTAACATACCCATAATCCAACCACTAAACACATCGTCAGGTAACCAAGCGGCTGGCATATCATATAACTCAAGCGACTGAATCATGCCATGCAAACGTGATGCAGGCTGCATTAAAAAACCAAAGACCGGCGCATCCAAATACAGCTGCACCTCATGACCAAAAGTCGCTAACGTTAAAGCCAACGCACAGCCTTCATAACTTATCATCTCGGTAGGCGTATGCAAGCGAATGAGTAGTTTCATGATGTATTCCTAATCTGATTATCGCCAACCGCTATTTAATCTGGTTATTGTTAAGTTGGCTGTTTTGACAGTGAGTTGGCATGCAAAACGCTTATTAAAACTGCAGCAAACGACAGTCACCTTGCATCATCATAGCAAGCTCACTCAGTCCAACCAGCTTAAAACCAGCGGCCAGATTTTCGCTATCTAATTGATGGCGTGTACTATTTTCGCTATCTGAAATACCGCGGCTAAGTGCCGTACTGACGCAAACGGGCAGCGTCAATTGATATTGCTCAGCAAGTTTTTGCCATTCTTTAGTAATATTCATCTGGTCTGCTGACTGCCAGCGCAAGCGATTGGCGGTATTGGCGGCATCGGCATAGAAAAAAACATGCAATGGCGTAGGTACGTTTTCATTATTATCGCTGTTATCGGTCTCATCATTATTATTTGTGTCAGCGCTTGCTAGATAAGTACGCGCATAGCGTAGCGCAAGATGTGCCAGCGGATGGCTGGGATCAGCAGTAATTAATAATAGCGGGGTTGTGGTCGTCATAATCGCGGTGTCACTTATGATGAATGAGTATAGAGAAAAAAGCACAGCACCTTAAGACTTTCAAGCCACAAGGCTTTTAGGAGTCAAGATTTTAAGGCTTAAGTTTTGAAGTCTTTTAAGTATTGGCTATTGTAGCATTATTCGCAAAACTTTCTTATGTTCGTCAGTTCTTAGTCAGTAAAGTGCTGTCAGTAGCATGGCTTAGGATTTATGCTACTATAAAAATCCTAAAATAAGATTGTTTACAGCCGCGTTAATATTGTAAAAATAATTTTTGCGATTGATGTGGTTTTTATAGCTTTATGCTGCAAGGAGTTGTCGTCGTTATGCTATCTACCATGCCTAGTAGTACAGGCTTTCAGCCTAGCTCAGAGCAGCTACAAGTGCTACAGACTGCCAGCGAGTTTGCTTATCAGGTTTGGCAAAGTCGAACGGGCGCTTGCCAGACGTTTTTGCGCAGCTATCCATTACAGAGCACGTTAACGCGCCAGCAAATTGATGATCTGATTCAAGATTATACGTTGGATGAGAATTATCAGCTTGCCCATGAAGACAAAGTAATGAGCGGCTTACGGCATTTACGTATGCTGCTAATGATGCGCTGGATTTGGCAAGATGCCTTGGGCATGATTGAGCTTGAGCAATTGACCGATGAGCTGTCTGAGTTCGCGGATGGCTGCATTTTATTCGCCAAAGACTATACCTATCAGCAGCTGATTGCGCAATATGGGCAGCCGACCTTTATTAATGCGAAGGGGAATGTGCAAGTCGATGATATGGCGATTATGGCAATGGGTAAGCTTGGCGCGCATGAGCTCAATTTATCCAGTGATATCGACCTTATTTTTGTTCATCAGGCGCGTGGTGAAACAGACGGTGACAAAGCAAAAGGCACACGCAGTATTGATAACAAGCGTTTTATGACCCGGCTTGGACAAGGTATTATTAGACTGCTCGATAATAATACTGCTGATGGTTTCGTATTTCGGGTCGATATGCGTTTGCGTCCGTGGGGCGATGGCAGTGATTTGGCGATTCATTTATCAGCATTGCAAAAGTATTTTGCTCAGCACGGGCGAGCGTGGGAGCGTTTTGCTTGGCTCAAAGCCCGCGTGGTTGGGCACATCGAGCAGCCGTTTTTTGACGACATACAAGCGCTGATTAAACCTTTTGTGTTTCGTTATTATGTTGACTATAGTGCCTTTTCAGCCCTCAGAGAGATGAAATCACTTATTCAAAATCAAGTCGCTCAGCGTGAAGACTTGGATAATATCAAGCTTGGCGCAGGCGGTATTCGAGATATTGAATTTATCGTCCAAGCCTTTCAGTTAATCTATGGCGGTCGGCATCCGCAGCTACAGGTCAAGTCTTGTTTGGCGGCGATGCAGGCGCTGTGTCAACTTGAGTATTTAGAAGAGAGCACTTATCAAGAGCTACAAGCGGCTTATCGCTTTTTACGACGCCTTGAGCACGGTATTCAAGCGATTAACGATCAGCAGACGCAGCGCTTACCGCATGACTCGCAGTGGCAGCATAATTTGGCAATTACCCTTGGCTTTGATGATTGGGCAGGGCTATTAGCGACACTTAATCAGCACCGCTATCATGTCAATGTACCGTTTGAGCGTATGGTTACCGAACGGCAGATACCGGATCAAGACGATGATGAGTTTGAGCCTGAACAGTTAAACGAGCAGATTGCGCGCTTAAATGAGGTATTAACTGAAGAAAATCGTGAGCGTTTACAAGGTTTTTGGCAGTCAAAAATGGTGGCAAATTTGAGCGACGAAGCACGTGAACGCTTGGACGATGCTTATCCTGTGATTGTACACGCGCTCCTTGTCCATGAAGAACAGCAGCAACTTGCTAATACCGCTTTGCCGCGTTTAATAAATTTGCTAGAAGCCATTTGCCGCCGCTCTATCTATTTGGTGATGATTGCAGAAAACCCCAATGCCACCGTTGAGCTGATTCCGATGTTATCAGCGAGCCCTTGGATTGCTAAGGAGTTGGCGCATTATCCGGTACTTTTAGATACCTTTTTGCAGCAGCGCTATCGATATCTGCCAGACAAGCGGGAGCTGCGGGATATCTTGCGTCAACAATTATTGCGCGTAGAGCCGAACGATGAAGAGGAGCTACTTAGCGTACTGCGTTTATTTAAAAAGAATCAAGTGTTGGCAGTGGCTGCCAGTGATGTATTGGCAGAACGCCCAATCATGAAAGTGTCAGATTCACTGACTTATATTGCCGCTGTGGTACTCGAGGCCGCGCTTGAACGCGCCTTTGCCGAAATCGTCAAACGCTATGGCTATCCGATTGGTCAAGATGGCGATCCGGTCACGGAAGCAGATTGCGGTTTTGCTATTATTGGCTATGGCAAGCTTGGTGGGCTTGAGTTGTCCTATTCGTCCGATTTAGACTTGGTGTTTTTGCATAAAATAAAAGAGCAGGGCATGACCACGGGTGAAAAATCGGTCAGTGGCATGAAATTTGCGGCCCGCTTGGCGCAAAAGCTCATGACATACCTTAATACCCAAACCCGTGATGGCCGTGCTTATGAAGTCGATATGCGCCTGCGTCCCTCGGGCAATGCAGGCATGATGGTGGTTTCTTGTCATGCGTTTGAAACCTACCAGCTTGAGAAAGCGTGGTCTTGGGAGCATCAAGCATTGGTACGGGCGCGGGCTATCTGCGGTGATAAACGGGTTACGGCGCGTTTTTGTGACATTCGCCGTACCGTTTTGGCGCTACCGCGTACCATTGAGCAAGTCCGTATTGAAGTCACCAGTATGCGTATTAAAATGCAAAAGCATCTGGGCACCAGTCAGCACCAGCAGCAAGCGGGCAAGTTCCACCTTAAGCAAGATGCGGGCGGCATTGTCGATATTGAGTTTTTGGCGCAGTTTGCAGTATTGGCTTATTCGCATGAACATCCAAGCTTGACCAAATGGAGTGATAACGTACGTATTTTTGAAGAAGTTGCCGCGCTTGGTATTTGGGAAGTAGAAGTTTGCCAAGATTTGACCGATGCGTATTTACGTATCCGCGCCGCGACCCATCAATTGGCACTATCTGAGCAATCGTTATTGGTGGATGAATCGCTTTGGACAGAAACACGCGCTTTAGTACAATCGCAGTGGCAACATTTGATGGGTGTAGAATCTACTGAATAATCCTGCTATAAAACAATGATGCTACGTTATAGGCTCAATGCAATAAGCGTAGGGCTTTGATAGCCATTGTAACGAATGGTATATGAATAAAAGCCATGCAGTGATAAACTAAAATATTGTATTTGCCTCTCGTGCCGGTGCTATAATCACTGGCACCTTAAATTTGCAGATAGAAAAATTGCATCTGAAATTGCATCTAAAAATAGGCACTCAGTGTCAGCAGGCAATTTTAATTAAAATACTTATTTAACCATTAACACTCAACAAGAAAAGTTAGACGTCAGCGCTAGCATAAGGACTATTAGATGAATATGGCAACACAAGAAGGTAAGCTTTGGATGAATGGCACGATGATTGAACAGCCAGATGCCAAGGTTCATGTGCTTACGCATAGCTTGCACTATGGTATGGCGGTTTTTGAAGGGGTACGTGCTTACCAAACAGCTGACAATCGCACGGCAATTTTTCGCTTAAAAGAACATACTGAGCGTCTATTGGGCTCTGCAAAAATATTCCAAATGAATGTGCCTTATGATGCTGCAACACTTGAGCAAGCACACAAAGATGTTGTCAAGCAAAACAACTTGGCAGAAGCCTATATTCGTCCGCTTATCTGGGTTGGTGCAGAAAAATTGGGTCTGTCATCACGTAGCAATAGTATCAATGCCATGGTTGCTGCTTGGCATTGGGGCGCATATCTTGGTGAAGAGGGTATCAAAAACGGTATCCGTGTAAAAACGTCATCATTTACCCATCATATGACCAACGTGACCATGTGTAAGGCAAAAGCCTCAAGTAACTATCCTGTCTCTATCATGGCCAACCAAGAAGTCACGCGTAATGGCTATGATGAAGCCATCTTGATGGATCCACAAGGCTACGTCTGCCAAGGCGCGGGCGAGAACTTGTTCTTAGTCAAAGATGGTGTACTGCATACCCCAGATTTGGGCGGCGGTGCGCTTGACGGCATTACCCGTCGTACCATCATTCAATTCGCTGATGATTTAGGCATCAAAGTCGTTGAACGCCGTATCACTCGTGATGAGTTTTATTTAGCCGATGAAATTTTTATGACCGGTACCGCGGCTGAAGTGACGCCTATTCGTGAATACGATGACCGTGTCATCGGTAATGGGGGTCGTGGTCCATTGACTGAGAAATTGCAAACCTTATACTTTGATGTAGTACATGGCCGTAATGAGCAGTATATGGATTGGTTAAGCTTTATTGATTAATTTTTAAAGCTGCATTTCATTTTTAAAACCATATCGTACAAATAAAAAAGCTAAGATTCTTGATGAGTCTTAGCTTTTTTTCTTTATCATTACGTCACTTTTATTATGACTTTGATAATTATTAAAGGTTCAAGAGGTTAATGTTATATCTGACCAGCGCATCAATTTTACTTCATACTGAGCTAATAACTCTTCAAAGTCTTCACTGATTAACCATTCATACTCAATTTCACGAGCCCCTTTGATTTCATCCTGCCAGCTATCACTTCCACTGTCAGGAATGGCAGGATGACACATAATCAGTGTAGGTAATACGTTAGCTGTATGACACGGTGCACTTTGCAGCCACTTTTCCCATAACATTGCTAATTGCTGACGATCAGCATCAAAACCATAAACCCCACCAAATTTATCATTGGTTAGGATTTGATGATGCTGACAAGATTTTCGCCAAGCATAACCACCTAGTATATAAATGATCCAAGACTTTACGTCATTAATAAGCGGTGTAGTGACGCGTGCGCTCAGCATGTCTTTTGCTATCTCATCACTATAGCGGTTAGTTAGCTCTTTAATCAAGCCCTCACGAATAACAGGAAACTGATGAATATGTTGATGTCCATCTATAAAAATGGGCGCACGATTAAAGCGCTCTTCAAATCCGTCTAATTGTTGTTTAATAACATCGCTTACTTGCATGGGATTAAAATGACGCAAGTAGCTTGCAATAATGATTGATTTTAATGAACCACGTAGGGCAGATGGGAATATCCCCGTCAAATCTAAATGCAAGCCAATATCGACATTGAGTTGGTTCAGACGATTGATATTGCTATCCGTAATTGTACCGCCAACCATATAGCTGCTAGCACCAATACGCCCAAGTTCGGCAAGATGAATGACCGCATCGTTGACGGCAGTAGACAGTCCTAAATCATCAACGTTAATAATCACAGAGCGGGCAGTGTTAGAGAGCGAAGCAGTTTGCTTTTGATAATGAGGATGGCTCATGATTTAAACGCCCAAAATTTGCCCAAGGCAAAGGTCATGACTGTTATGACCCCCGTGACTAGTAGCCATATCAGCATATAATACTGCTCGCCAAACCAACGTAGCCCTAAAACGAATAAGCCTTGATTGGCAATAAAGCCTGCAGCGGAACTACTAAACCATTTTCCTAAAGCAGGAAGATGCCTTTTTTTATGAATATGATTATTGTTTGGCCGAATACTGTTATCTGAATACTCTGATTGTTTAAAGGTAAAATAAAAATGCCCGAAAAAGCTTACGACAAAAGCAATTAAAAAAGCGCCTACGTTTGCCCATGCTGGCGTGGCAGTCGTGAAATTGACGATACTGACCAGTACTAAAAAATGCACCAAAGCCGCACTGGCACCAACGGCTAAAAACCAAAGGGCTTGCATAGAATTCGATTGCGTTTCTACTGTGTTATTCATCAGCTGGTTTGTCCATTGCACTTTTGGTCGTCGCCTGTAGGTAACTATCAGCGTATTGATGAGTAGTATGCGCAGACTTGCTATTGATGACTTCATCGATTAAATACAGTGGTCGCTGCTTAACCTCTTCATAGAGCCTACCGACATATTCGCCAATCACGCCAATACAAACCAGTTGTATACCAGTAGAGAACATAATTCCTGCGGCAACCGTTGCCCAGCCTGCGACATCGCTACCAAATATTAAGGTATCTATCACGATATATAAGCCGTATAAAAAAGCCAATGCAGAGACCGCAAAACCTATGCGTGAGATCAGTCGCAATGGTCGCTGAGAAAAGGAGGTAATACCTACAAGTGCCAACTCAAACAAACTGCCATAGTTAAATTTACTTTCACCAGTATCGCGATTGGCAGCGGTAAAGGGCAAATAGACAGTATTGAAACCAACCCAAGCATACAAACCTTTCATAAAACGTTGGCGCTCGGGTAATGAGCGTAAAGCATTTAGCACCTTGCGATTCATCACCCGGAAATCACCAGCATTAGGACGAATCTCATAACGCTGACTGTCCTGGATGAAGTGATAAAAACTGCCTTTTAAAGTTTTTGCAAGCCGGCTTTCATGTGGGCGATTGGCCTGAATACCGGCGACCATATCAATATCGGATTGCTCAATCATCGTTAACATTTGCGTGAGTACTGGTAAAGGATGCTGTCCATCGGCGTCAATCATAGCAACTATCTCACCTCGCGCAGCTGCTAGACCAGCACTGAGTGCAGGCTCTTTACCAAAATTACGCGATAAACGTATGAGCTCTAATTCTGTATTTGCTGGACGAGTAGGTATTAGCTGTGTGACTACCTCGACTAAGTTATCGCGGCTACCATCATCAACAATAATAATCTCACAGCTTGCTATTATTGCTGTTGAGCCCCCTATATTTTGCTCGGCCGATGCTATCTCTACTGGCGCGCGTATTGTCTGCGTAAAGGCGAAGACTTCTGGCAAAAAGGCTTGTAAGGCTTCAGCATCATTATACGCAGGCATAATAATCGACAAATAAGGGCGAGATTGTGACAACTGATCTAGCATAAACACTCAATTATTTTATTCATATAAATGGCTATTTACCAGCCACTGAAAAATAAGGCTTTATTTTGAATCCTGAAAGCAGCGACTTGGGACATAAGCCACCCAGTTTATCAGTAACGGTTTTTCTATCTTGCCGTCACGCCAATTAATCTGCCATTGACCCTGCTGCTTAATTAAGGCATTAGCGTTGTTATGGCTGGTGTCTACTTCAGTAGTGGCAATAGCATCATCAACATCATCAAGCAGCGGCAGTACGATATCTTCTTCGCCCTCTTGCCACATGACTAACGTACCATTCTCTTGTAGGCGCTGAGTGTTCATCCAGGGCGAGTGGCTGGCAGGACCAGATATCATTTGTGAGGGAAAGCTGCTATTCATCGCGACTAATGCGCTAAGCCAGCGATCACCTGAAACGCTATCAAGCGTACAGCTACTCAATGATTGCCAAGTGGTTTGTGCTTGAACTGCCAATGCCTGCTCCGGCCACTGCATACGAGAAGGCTTATGACGAATCTTGTCGCCGAAGCCCACATATACTACCATTAGTACGGTGACAAGGGACAACCAAATAATTAGAGCTTTACTTAGTTTGATGGCGGTTAATAATTGAGTGGCAGGTGCTATCAAGGAGGCAGCGAGCAACCCTGACAATGCCCACATTGGCATACCCCACATATCACGCAAGCCCACCCCAAATACCAAGCTTAAAATAACCAATACCGCCATTGGCGATAGCCACATATACCAAAGCAGTGCTGCGTCCTGCGGTAAGCTGTGCTTGTAATCATGAGTTTTTAATAAACGTTTACGATTAAAAGCAAGCATGATAAATAGCGGAATATGGGCGACAAGCTGAGCAATGATAAATCCTATCCAGCTAAAATGCCGCTTGATGTTATACGCCCCGGCAGCAACCTCTTGCGAGCGTCCACTGGCATAACTAAGGGGCAACCAATCGTGCGTTGCTAACCAATATAAATGCGGTGCGAAGATGGCCAACATAACAAAAGCCGCTATCCACGGTTTTGGTTGTTTTAAAAGTGGCCATTGTTTCGGCAACACTAAATACAAGGCCATTGGTATCAGTAAAAATATCACGGTGTACTTAGTCAGCATGCCAAGTCCACCGAGCACACCCAGTAATATCCAATCTCTGAGACGATTTTGAGTCAAAGATCGATAAAACGCTAAGTACAACCCTGCCCAAATGGGAAACTGAGCGACATTGTGATTAAACTCAAGGCTAGGGTAAGTGTAGTACAGAACCGCTAAAGTTAACGCGCTACCAATTAGAGCGGTGGTCGGTGACCAAATCTTTTTACCTAACTGATAAATTAGAATTAAGGTCAGTAAGACAGATAATTGGCTGAGTAAATAAGGACCAACATGACCAAACAGTTGATAAAAACTGTATAATATCCATGACGATAATGGGGGATGCTTATAATAGCCCCATTGCCATTCGCTGCCCCAATTTATACCCTCGCTAACATCGAAGGGTACACTGCTGGCTAGAAAGCTTGGAGTGATAGACCAAATTAAAAAGTAGGCGATTAAAAATAACCCAAACCCGCGCCAAGACTTAGATTCTATAGGTTGTTGTTTAGGGGTAATATCCATGCCATTATTTATAGGCTGAGCATAAGAGGACGATTGTTCAGCGGGTGTCATAATACAAGCCTTATAATAATACAACCAACTTAAAGTAAGTCTGGTTTATAAGTTTTTCCGTATTATAGAGACAATTGATGAATAGGCATAGACGGGCACGATTTTTATCTGTTGTATTATGAGTTTTAGAATCTGTTAATACTAAAAAGAATGTGATTATACGATTAATTGAAGAGAGTACTGTTAATCATCAAAAATAATGGCTTCAATTTGATAGTTGTTTAGTATTGATATTGTATAGAGTTAATGCTTTTCCCTCGTCAGGGAGTTACTAGAGACTAAAAATGGTTCGTCGCTTAATATATTTATAATATTATACTTGTCTTTTGCTTTTTCAAAACCTGATATTTGCATAAAGCTTTCTGATAGATGGCTCTTAAAGCGTTGCCATTCTCTTGAGATAAATTCTCTAATAGGATTACTATACTTTGGATTTTTACGCCTTTGGTCAAACAGCGTTAATATCTCTGGTGTAATTTCAGGAAAGTTAGAGAGTAGGAAGTCTTTATAGAAAAACTGGTATTTAGAGGTATATTTATTGTCTGTGAGCCAAGGTTTGTTATTGCTAATAAAATGGATAATATAAGGGTCTATTGTGTCTGTAAATTTATAAGTAAGTTTATTTATTTGCCAATTAAAGTCAAATGGTAGTAGTTCAATTTCGTTAAGCAAGACTCTATTAAGTGCAGTTTGATCGTGGCATTGTAAGCTACCAGCATTGTCAATTGCATAGTTGAAGACTCTAGATAGCACTTCAGCTTTCACATAGTTCTTTGTGTTAAAAACTAACACTCCTGAATTACGATAGATATGATTAGATTCATGATAAGATTTGACATATTTATCGACTACTTTATCTACTCTCGTTTGTTTTCCGTTAAATGAAGAGCGGAATTTTAACTCCATGATGTCAGAGGCTGCTGCTACGCAAAAACTGGGTTTAAAGTTTTTTACGTGCTCCAATAAATCAGGATAGAAAGGCTTTCTAATGTACGTATCTGCATCTAAATATATAATATACTCATAAGTATCTTCAAAAATCTGTGGCAAAAATAGACGATAATAAGCGGCGAGACTGAGTCGGCCTACAGGAAGAGAGTCTATACCGCTGATTGCTAGTTCAATGAAACGAATCTGTTTTTTCTTTAAGCTTTTAGGTACTCTACTAATATCTGGCATACATATGCAGATATCGCATGGCAAATCAGGATGTAGGTTTATAAACTGTTCAGTAGCAAATAAAGCATACGGTAGATAGTTATCATCAACACAGAAAGCTATGGTATTAGTATGTTTGGCTTCGCCAATTTGGTTAGAAATCGTTGCAGATACGTTCATAGAATTGAAAACCGTTAATTGTTGTCTTACTTATAGATTTAAATAACTACCAGTTATGTTAGTTCTCTTTAAATAATAATGCTTGTAACGAAAAGAAAAAGTTTATTAAATTAAAGGTTTGATAAAAAAATAAATTAGAAGTTAATACACGATAAAAAATATTGCTAATATTAAAATGATTGATAAAAATAAAAGTATTAACACTCTGTTTCTTCGCCGTATCTTTTGCCGTTTAAGTTTAGTATGACCACGGCTGGCTTGATATTGTTCAATATAGATCTCACCATCATAGTCTTTATCGAATATTTTTATATAACCGGGATTGAGTGCTTCTACGGTTAAAGTGTCGCCAAGTTTCTCCATAGCGACATCCAAACTGTCTTGGTCCACTTGTGTTTGTTTGCCGTCTACTTGTTCGGTTATCCATTGTTCTACTAAAGCCATAGTATTGGCAGTATTGCTAAAAAACATAGTACTAGCCAGGTAGTCGTGCGACATACCTGGCATCCCTTTAGTCTTATAAAATGCGACATCAGCATTAATACTATTAAAATAATCTAAAGGTTTTTTGACCAGTGCATCGGCATCTAAATACAGAATATTTTTATTAGGGAACTTCTTTAAACACTCTAAAATGAAGTGTGGTTTGATGCGAGTATTCGCTTCCCAGTAACCTGCATCTTCCACTTCTTTAAAGTAGTAATTGAGGTTAAATTCATCGAGTGATTGCTTTAGATTTAAAGCATGACTGCGATAACCATCGGTATAAAAACAACATACGATAAAGCTATCCGAAGCACTGATTTTTTCAAAAGACGATGGAGTTGAAGCTGAAGTCATGGAAAGCTCTATAGATTTAATAATAAAACATGAATGATAAGGTTTTTCGGCGCTATATTAGATAAGTATTTCAAATATATCCAGTAGTATTGTTAACAATTCTTAATTTAGATTTTTCTAAACAGTAAAATCGCTTTTCTTTGCCATCCACTCGGTGCTGTCATTTAATACAAACCCTATTCGTAAATGTTTATATATTGATCGAAGCTTATATCTGAGCAAAATTTCTTGTCTAATAATTCATTTAGAGAATAAAAAAGTAATCAATTCAGTTCATTGAATAGATCTTGAGAGACTGGTGAATGATTTATAACAGGTACGTTATTTTCTTTATAAGTCTTACCCAGCAGGTTAAAAGACGGCACAATCCGATCAGTGATTGCCTTATCTAATTTACAAGGCGCGCTATCGTCTTTATTCTCATAAAATCGAGGTTGGTCACTATTCAATAAATCAATCCCATATAGGTGAATCGCACCAGCGTGACGTGAATAAGCCAACTGGGCTGCGACGTACGCTACTGTTCCTGCTTCTATAAATCCATACGTTATATCTAAAGACAGACCGATAGGCGCAGGCTTATGCTGCATGCTGATAACAAAGTTGGGATGATCGGCTAATAATGCTAATGGTATTTTTTTATTAGGTGAGAATGGTATTGATAGCAGTCTACCAAACCAAGACTGATTTGTTTTCACGGTCCAAGGTCTATCGGCAGGATAGATAATATGCATTGCGTTATGGTATTTGCTTATGATGTTTGGACAAGCGATTGCTAATGCTTCAAACACTGCCAGAGTGGAATATAAAGGCTGGCCTGTGTAGTACTTGTTTAGAATATCTGGTTGATGTTTGACGAAGCGCGCATCACTAATGACATAACCGACTATATTGGCAAAATTGTATTGAGTCATTAGGCTAATACTACCATTCACAAAAATAGTTGCCGTATCTACTAAGTCCGCAAATGCTAAATCTGCAATCGATGGCCCAGAAGCAATAATATTGACTGCTTGCTGATGAAGATTTTGTTCGGCTTCTCTTGCATCAAAAGCAGAAATAGAGACACTTTGATTGTCAATATTAAAGGTGGCGCTAGGAGGTAGTTCCATGTTTGGTTCCAGATGTTTCTATAACTTAATTACACCCAATACTCTTGCAACCAAGGGCTAGGCTTCACATGACGATACCATTTACCACCGCCACCTTTAATGGCGTCTGGCGGATTAATCTCACCATGAAAAATGACAATTTTTGCGCCATCAGGTAGCGTCGGAGCACGTACGAAATTTAAAGGAGTAGGTGCCATACACTGATATTTAAAACTGACACACCAGTTTTTATCCCAGTACTCTAGGTGATGATGCTCACGCAGATAGTTAGAAAGATATGCCTGCTCATGACGAACCTGTGTGCGAATAGTTTCAAAGTTGCGCTCAAAGTTTGCGAGCAAATCAGGATAGTTACCCATACCGATGTTAAAACGATAAACCGAGCTATTACCGATCATGCGCCATGGCTTTTTCCAGTCACGAATAATGATCACGCTGTCTTCATACTCAGCTTTATAAGTGAAAAAAGCATCAATATTATCGACGATAACGATATCGATGTCTAAGAATAAGGCAACGCCTTTTAAATCATATAACTCTGGCTTAAAAGTGGTCAGTTTTTTCCAGCCACGTTCAGGGCCTGCTGGTAAATCCATTTCAGGTATGGGGTAACAAGCAACTGCAGGGTTAATGCCCATACTATCGTCGGTGAGACAGACCATCTGAAAATCAAGGGTTAAGTGACGGCTGACCATATTATAAAGACGGTTGACGTATTCAGGACCATATTTATCGCCCCATTTCATACAAATAATATAACGCTGCTCGGCAGTGCTATGATCGGTTTGTATTTGCTCGGTCGATGAAAGGCTGGTTACGTCAGTCGCCATAATGTACTCATATTAAAGTTAATGAAGAGTTGCTCAGTCACTATTCAGTCAAAAAATATCCTAATAGATGACCGCTTGCTCATATTAGCATAGCTATCATTAACGATATTTCTAGATGCTTAACTGATTGTACGAATGTTGCTCATTAGAATTAAACTTCAGGATTATTAGAAACTTGCTTATCAGTATGTAAGGCAGGTTTTTGGATATTGTCGTTGATAAAATCAGCCAAAGCTTTTTCGTCAGCCCTATAAGGGTTGTCTAATAAAGGAATTTGTTTAAAACGGCGATAACCCCACATATAATGACTGTAATGGGCTTCAATCATATGCTGCATGGCAATATTGAGCGCATGAGCAGCGGTTTCAGTATTGCGATCGTATAGCGCAGGGTCGTCTAACTTATAACAATAAATGTCAAAACCTTGTCCATCATCGCGGCGAATACAAGATAAACCAACTAACGCACACTTGGTTTTACTGGCAAGTTTTGACGCCAATGTGCTGGTTAAGGTTTCAATACCAAAAAAGGGCACAATTACGCCACCTGAAGGTTCAGGAACGTGATCAGGCAACACAATACTAAAACCGCCTTGTTTTAAGGTTTTAAAGACCGCTTTGACGCCACTACCATCGGTCGGAACCAGTGTCGCATTAAGACGCGAGCGACCTTGCAGTACAAAGTCGTTGGTAAGCTCACCTTTAACTGGCTTATACATAATCGTTGGCGCGCCAAACTGATTAAGCCACGCGTTCATCATCTCCCACGTACCCAAATGCGGGACAATCGCCAGCATACCATTAGGATTGGCAAGCCCTTCTGATAAATACTCTTTATTATGCACGTCACGAATCTGGGCAATGCTCCACTGCGGTGGCATCGCCCAGCTTTTAATAGATTCGATACTGGTTAAACATTGATGATAAATAATCTTTTTGGTTAATACGCGTTTTTGATGAGCAGATAACGACGGCGCAACTAATGCGATATTGATACGCACAGTACGCATAATGCTAACGTTTGGCATCTTTAGTATTATCCAGGCAACAAAACGTGCCAGCATCTGCAAAACAGACAGTGGCACGAATTTGAAGATATGATATGGATTCATGACCATTCACATGGTGATGAATCACATAATGGGCAATATAAAGAATATCTGCGCATGACTAAACCATTTATTGTGCAGGTTTATTGGTATCAGGCTGAGCCTTTTCGCGTACACGGATACCAAGTTCACGTAGCTGTTTGCTATCTACCGGCGCAGGCGCTTGCGTCAATGGGTCTTCAGCCGTTTTGGTTTTAGGGAAGGCAATCACGTCACGGATAGAGCTTGCGCCGACCATCAGCATAATAAGGCGATCCAAACCAAAGGCTAAGCCACCATGCGGCGGCGCACCGAATTTTAGGGCATCAAGTAAGAAGCTAAATTTCTCTTCGGCCTCAGCCTCATCGATACCTAGCGCTTCAAATACCGCTTTTTGCATCTCAAGGGTATTGATACGTAAGCTACCACCGCCGATTTCAGTACCGTTTAACACCATATCATAAGCGATAGAAAGCGCTGATTCAGGATTGGTTTTTAATTCTTCAACAGACCCTTTTGGTTTGGTAAACGGATGGTGCATTGACGTCCAGCGTCCATCATCCGTTTCTTCAAACATTGGGAAGTCAGTCACCCAAAGAGGCGCCCATTCGCAGGTCAGCATGTCTAAGTCTAGACCAATTTTTTGACGTAACGCACCGATGGCATCGTTGACGACACTGGCTTTATCAGCACCGAAGAAGATAATATCATTACTCTCTGCACCCGTACGCTCAATCAAGCTTGCCAATACGTCATCAGTCATGTTTTTGATGATAGGCGACTGTAGACCAGATTCTTTATCCACGCCGTTGTTGATGTTGCTGGCGTCGTTGACTTTAATATAAGCCAAACCACGCGCACCATAAATACCAACAAACTTGGTATAAGCATCGATTTGCTTACGGCTGAGCGAAGCGCCGCCAGGGATACGTAGGGCAGCAACGCGGCCTTTAGGATCGTTAGCAGGTCCAGCAAAGACTTTAAAATCAACGTCTTTCATTAAATCAGCAACGTCGACCAGTTTTAATGGAATACGTAAGTCAGGCTTGTCTGAGGCATAGTCGCGCATGGCTTCCGCGTAAGTCATACGTGGGAAGTCTTCAAACTCAACATCCAGCATGGTTTTAAATAGATGTTTGATAAGACCTTCGTTGATATTCATGATTTCTTCTTCATTTAAGAAAGAAGTCTCAATATCGACTTGGGTAAATTCAGGCTGACGGTCAGCACGTAAGTCTTCGTCACGGA
Source organism: Psychrobacter sp. UBA3483 (assembly GCF_002377905.1). GTDB lineage: Bacteria > Pseudomonadota > Gammaproteobacteria > Pseudomonadales > Moraxellaceae > Psychrobacter. The sequence continues at coordinate 50,959 of NZ_DFQS01000072.1, forward strand.
AACACTTAGCGATTTGATAATAACGATCAAATCCTGACACCATCAATAACTGTTTAAATAGCTGTGGTGACTGCGGCAGGGCAAAGAAGTTACCCGGGCGAGTGCGTGAAGGCACCAGATAATCGCGTGCGCCTTCTGGTGTGGCACGAGTCAAGATGGGGGTTTCAACGTCTAAGAAACCATGGTCGTCTAGATAACGACGAATCGTTGAGGTGGCTTTAGCACGAAAAACCATACGCTCTTGCATTTGCGGACGACGCATATCAAGGTAGCGATATTTTAAACGCAAATCTTCTGATACCGTGGTTTTCTCATCATTTAATGGGAAAGGCGGTGTTTCAGATTTCGCCAATACTTCAATCTCTTTGCCCAATAGCTCAATTTGACCACTGGTCATATTAGCGTTTTCAGTACCTTCGTAACGACGGCGAACGCGACCGGTAATTTTTAAAACATATTCAGGACGTACCGCATCAGCAGTCGCGAACGCTTCTGGCGTATCTGGGTCAACGACGACCTGCAAGATACCCGCGCGGTCACGCATGTCTAAGAAAATCACGCCACCGTGATCGCGACGACGATGTACCCAGCCTACGATGCTAATGGTTTGCTCAAGTAAGCTTTCGGTTACAGCGCCGCAATATTCGTCTCGGTATTCGCTATGCGTCATAGTGCTTTGCGTCATAATATAATTATCCAGTTGTCAGCCCAATTCGAAATATAATAATGCAGCCGCTAGCGTGTAATATAAGCGCCGTGCCTTTGAGCATTTAGCTAAAAAAGCACGAATAACGCGATATAAGACAAATGGTCATCACGTTGGCTGCAGAAAATTTGGTGTAAACGCATATTATGCCTAATCTGCCTTTGTTATACAACCTGTGGCGTCCAATCAGTAGTGTTCAAACGAAGTGCAGGGACGTATCAGTAGTAGACGTATTTATTCAGTAATATTTGTCTTGGGTTAAATATTGTCATTTTGCTTGAAAATACTAGCCACTGTGCGCATATCAAGCTAACTTATTAGACCGTATTAAAACCACTTCAATTATCTATTAAAATTATTTATTTCAACTATCAAGGAATCCTGCTTATGCTTTTTCATCCTTCTAAAAATCCTGTTGAGCTAAGAGTTATTCATCTCAATAAAAGCCAAAAGCAACGTCGTGAAGATCTGATGGAGGCGACGCAAGGTAAAGCGGCGCTTAAACAACTTAAAAAGACCATGGCGAAAAAAGCCAAGCAAGCATTAAAAGTAAAAAGTAAAAGTAAAAAGAAAAATGGCGAAGAAAAGCAGCAAGTTTTTGTGCTTGATTTTGATGGCGATATCAAAGCCACGGCGGTGAAACATTTACGCGAAGAAATTAGCACACTCATCAGTACTGCTAATAAAGGCGATGAAGTTGTCGTACGCTTAGAGTCAGGAGGCGGTTTGGTTCATGGTTATGGCTTGGCAGCGGCACAATTGGCTCGTTTAAAAGATGCCGGTCTAAAGCTTACCGTCTGTGTTGACAAAGTCGCGGCCAGTGGCGGTTATATGATGGCATGCGTCGCCGACAATATCGTTGCCGCACCCTTTGCGGTGATTGGCTCAATCGGTGTGGTCTCGCAATTACCAAACTTTCATAAATGGCTCAAAAGTCATGATGTTGATTACGAGATGTTTACTGCGGGTGATTATAAACGTACCGTGACCGTGTTTGGTGAAAATGACGCCGAAGACCGCGCTAAATATCAAGAAGAACTGGAGCAGACGCACGAGTTATTCAAACACTTCGTTAATACCTATCGCCCAACATTGGATGTCGCTAAAGTCGCTACTGGTGAGCATTGGTATGGGGAAGATGCGCTAAAACTTAACCTAATTGATAGCTTGCAAACCTCTGACAGTTATATTTTAGAGCGTATGGAAAATAATGAAGTGTATGCGCTGCATTCACGTCAAAAGCCAACGCTTGCTGAAAAATTGGGTTTGTCACAAGCCGCAGAAGCAACACTCAGCATGGCGATTGATAAGCTACCAGATGCATTGGCACGTTTTGATTTAGACACTCGTTTAAATATCCTAAAATAAGTCTAAATATCATGAGGTTGCTTGATAGTTAGCGTTTTAACATTCCAACACTGAATCGTGCATTGTTTGTATTTTGTAAAAGGCGTGTCCTAGCGGGTCGCGCCTTTTTTGCTGTTTAATCCCAAATGCTGTGTTATAAATGGGACAGATAAAACAGAGTATACGCACGTACACTATAAAGTCTCATTAATCTTTTTATGAAATCTCGATATATAAAGTATTGATATATAGAATCTTGATGTGAATTTTATAAGAGCCATTAATCATCAGTAAAGAAAAGGATGTCAACTATGTCTACCGACACATTAATGTTTACCGCCAGCGAACATGGTCAAGCCATGCATACCAAAGTCAAAGAATTTATCGAAACCCAAATCGAACCAATAGAAGCACAGTTTTGGGCGGATTGTCATGCGCAAAATCCAGACGGCGATTGGACCAAATGGCATTGGCCAGAAAAGTACGAGAGTCTACGTAAACAAGCACGCGAGGCGGGTTTATGGAATCTGTTTTTGCCTGATGATAAGCTTGGCGCTGGGCTTTCGGTTACCGATTATGCACCGATTGCCGAGCTCACCGGTCGCAGTTTGCTCGCGCCTTATGTCTTTAATTGTAATGCCCCTGATAGCGGAAATATGGAGCTGTTATGGCGTTATGGTTCAGAGGAGCAGCAAGACAAGTGGCTCACGCCGATATTAGAAGGTAAAACGCGTTCGGTGTTTTGTATGACTGAGCCGGATGTGGCGTCAAGTGATGCAACCAATATGCAGGCGACTGCTGTTGTCGATGGCGATGAGATTGTTATCAATGGTAGTAAGTGGTGGTCATCGGGTCTTGGTGACCCTGCCGTCGATGTTTTGATTGTCATGGCTTATACTCCTGATGAGAATAAAGACCGTCACCATCAGCATTCGATGGTCTTGGTGCCAGCAAAAACATCAGGCGTTAACATCGAGCGTATGTTAAAAGTGTTTGGTGATTATGATGCACCGCACGGTCATGGCGAAGTCAGCTTTAACAATGTGCGTGTGCCATCTGGTAACTTTATCGGTGGCCCAGGTATGGGCTTTGAGATTGCACAAGGTCGCTTAGGACCAGGTCGTATTCACCATTGCATGCGCTGTATTGGTGCTGCTGAGAAGTCTCTTGAGCTAGCGGTTAAGCGCGGTATGCAGCGTACCGCTTTTGGCAAGCCACTACTGCAATTAGGCGGTAACTTTGAGCGTATTGCTGACGCCCGTATCAAAATTGACCAAGCACGTTTATTGACACTATACGCGGCGCAAAAAATGGACGCGAAGGGGACCAAAGCGGCCCTAACTGAAATTTCTGCCATTAAAGTCGTTGCACCGACTGTTTTGCAAGAAGTGGTTGATATGGCGATTCAAATCCACGGTGGCATGGGTGTTTGTCAAGATACGATGTTGCCTGCTTTCTTTGCCCAAGCACGAGCGCTACGTTTAGCCGATGGTCCTGATGAAGTACATAAAACCATGATTGCCAAATTAGAATTAAAACGCCAAGGTTTTAGCCGTTCGTCTAAACCTGCTAAGTCTTAAAAACTCGGCTAAATTGTCATTTAAATTGCATGACCAAAAATTCACTATCGATTATTTGATAGTGAATTTTTAACTCTTAAGCTTTTATAAACAACAAGTAACTGGTAAAAAATAAACGACCACACGATAAGGAATGTCTTATGGCAACTGAACATCATGCCAACCATACTGATGCTGACAATCAAACCGTTAATAAAGTCCTAGATAAAGGCGGCGAAGTGCGCGAGGGTGAAGAGCTCGACGCCACATCAGTCAGCGACTGGTTACGCGAGCAAGGCGTTGATATAGAAGGTCAGCCAACCGTTACTCAATTCTCAGGTGGCGCTTCAAACTGGACCTATCGTTTGCAGTATGGCAGTAAAAATAACGATGATGGTAAAGGTCAAGATTTAATTTTACGCCGTCCGCCAAAAGGCACCAAAGCCAAATCGGCACATGATATGGTGCGCGAATATACCGTGCAAAAAGCTTTAAAGGACGCTTATCCGTACGTACCAAAAATGGTCGCGCTCTGTACTGATGAAGACGTTATTGGCGCAGATTTTTATGTCATGGAACGTATGGAAGGTATCATTCCGCGTGCCAATTTGCCAAAAGGCGTTGATTTAGATCCAGAGCAAACGCGCGTCTTATGTACCAATGTCATCGACGCTTTGATTGAATTGCATGAAGTCGATTATACCAAGCACCCTGATTTGGTAAATCTTGGACGCGGCGAGGGCTACTGCGAGCGCCAAGTGTCAGGCTGGGATAAGCGTTATGTCAAAGCCAAAACGCCCAATGTGCCAAGCTTTGCCTTGGTAAGACAATGGCTTGGTAAACATACGCCTGCCGATAGCAAAACCTGCCTTATTCACAATGATTGGCGCTTTGATAATGTGGTTTTGGCGGTTGATGATCCAACCAAGGTCATCGGTGTGCTTGACTGGGAAATGGCTACCTTGGGTGATCCTTTGATGGATTTGGGCAGCGCTTTAGCGTACTGGATTGAAGAAGATGATAACATCATCATGCAGCAATCTCGCCGCCAGCCAACGCACTTAAAAGGTATGATGACCCGCGATGAAGTGGTGGCCTATTATCTTGAAAAGACCGGTCTTAAGATAGACAACTGGACGTTTTATGAAGTGTTTGGGCTGTTCCGTCTAGCAGGCATCGTGCAGCAGATTTATTATCGTTATTATAATAAACAAACCAGCAATCCAGCTTTTAAGAACTTTTGGATTATCGTCCATGTCTTACATGCTAAATGTCTTAAGCTGATTGCTCAGTATGAAGGCGAGGCTTTATTTATAAGCCACGTGCAACCACACCTGCAAGATATGGGCGTCGATGCGTCGATGATCGAGCAACTGCCAAGTCCGATTCAAACGGTTATCAAGGGCATTTTACCAAAAAGTTATTTTGGACAAAGTCATTCTAAAGCTAAAGAATAAGCGCTTTAAACGCATATCAAATGCACAAATTTATAGCCGTTGATTCAATCTAAAAAATTTAAAAAAGTACGATTAATAAGGCAATGTTTTATGACAACCATACTTTTAGCACGTCATGGTCAAGCGTCATTTGGGCAAGAGGATTATGACCAACTCTCAGAGCTTGGTAGTATCCAGGCGCAAATGCTGGGACAACATTATGCAACGACCCAGCGCCGAATCGATGCAATTTTTAGCGGTAGTTTGGTTAGGCAGCAGGATTCTGCCCGCCATTTTTGGCAACGTTATCAGTCATCTTTTGGCGAGAGTAACGAAAAACCAAGCATGGCTGCCATCAATTTAGATGAGCCTGATAGCTATGTACTGCCGCAGTTTGATGAGTTTAATCATAAAGATGTACTGATAAAATCTAATCCTGCTTTTGCTAGCCGTGTGGCAATTGCCGCTGAGATTGCTAAAGCCGAGGTGCCAGTCACACGGCTGGCAGAATTGTTTGATGATGCAATGCAGCGTTGGCATGCGGGCGAAAACGACAGTGATTATATCGAAAGCTGGCTACAGTTTAATGAGCGTGCCAAGCAGGCGCTTGAGCAAGTACGTCAACAAGTTGCTAATTTGCAGTTAGGCGTTGATAGTACGGTTTTGGTGTTTACCTCAGGCGGTATCATCGCTGCGATAACCGCGCAGTTGTTGCAACAAGGCAGCTCGACCGCGTATCAAATCAATAAAAGCTTGGTTAACACCGGCGTGACATCGCTGACGCTTAAAAATGAACGGAGTCGCCTGTTGTCTTTGAACGAATACAGTCATTTATTTTCTGAGGGCAAACGCTTTGTGACTTGGCGCTAAAAAAGTAGTAAATGAAATCTTAAAGCCATAATTAAGAAGCTACTTAAAAACATCATAAAGCGGTTACTGTAGCTAGGTAGCCGCTTTTTATGGTTTTAAAATCAATCATTACCGCGTAAAAGTAGTTTGATTCTACGCAGCTTTAAGTAGCTTGCGTCTTTGTTTTACACTATAACTGCTAAACTTACTCTATAGATTTACGCTATGATAGACAGTCGACGTCATTTATATGAATACCAACAGGATGGTTTATGAAAAATAAATTAATAAACTTAGTGACCAGTAGCGCTAACCACCATAAAAATCAGCTATTTAGTGCCATTCAGCCGGCGCGCTATCTGAAAGGTTTAAATAAGCAGCAGGTTGGGCGTGGCAAAACGATTTTAATCACTGGCGCAAGCTCAGGATTGGGTGAGGGTATGGCAAAGTTATTTGCAAAACTTGGTTATAACCTTGCTATTTGTGCTCGCCGTGCGGAGCGTTTAGAGAACCTAAAAACCGAGCTAACGGCTCAGTATTCTGATATTCGTATTGAATATCGCGTCTTAGATGTCAGTGATTACGATGCGATATTCGACGTATTTGATGCGTTCGCAGCGGATTTTGGTCATATCGATCGCGTGGTAGTCAATGCTGGCGTTGGCGATAGCCGCCGGATTGGCAAAGGGCGCTTTGATACCAATCGCAAAACCGTAGAGATCAACTTCATCTCAGCGCTTGCGCAATGTGAAGCAGCGATGAATATCTTCCGGGCCCAAAATAGCGGTCATCTGGTGGTGATATCAAGTATGTCAGCGATGCGCGGCTTACCTAAGCATTTAACCGCTTATGGCGCAAGTAAAGCAGGTTTGGCGCATCTAGCGGAAGGTATCCGGGCGGATATGTTATTGACCAAATTGCCGATTAAAGTGTCGACTATTTATCCAGGTTATGTGCGCACGGAAATCAATGAAAATGCCAAACCTTTGCCGTTTGAAGTGGATGCCGAAACAGGTACTAAAGCCATTGTTGCGGCGATTGAGGTGGAAGTAGACGAAGCTTGCGTACCAAGCCTACCTTGGTCAATTGTCGGTCAAGCAATGAAGCATTTGCCATTACAAGTGGTCAATAGAGTTAGCTGATAGCGGGTACTTTATTACCGATGTCAGAAATAAAAAAAGAATGAAAACAACAAGAAGCCCGCTATATAAAATATAGCGGGCTTTTATTTTTTTGCAACTTTAGAGGTTTAAATACTACAGTGTTTGCGGATTATCTGACATATGTTTTTCACGCAGTTTTTGGCGTAGTATTTTACCGACATTACTCTTTGGTAGCTCACTGACAAACTCGATATGACGCGGGCATTTATAACCGGTCAAGTTATCGATAGCGAATTCTTTGATATCACTTTTAGTGACGTTATTATCGGCAGGGACGATATATATTTTTACCGCCTCGCCTTGATGTTCATCAGGAATGCCGATGACCGCACACTCAATAATCCCTTTACAATCGAGCATGACTGACTCGATTTCATTGGGGAAGACGTTAAATCCTGAGACCAAAATCATATCTTTTTTGCGATCTAATAATCTAAAGTAGCCTTTTTCATCCATGCTGACGATATCGCCCGTACGAAAATAACCCTCTTTGGTAAAATCGCTGCTACTGTCTTTATTAAAGTAACCCGACATGACGTTTGGACCTTTGATACACATCTCACCTGCCTGATTAACGCCTACCTTTTTACCATCTTCATCGATAACAATAATGTCGACGCTTGGACCAGGAGTGCCAATCGTACCGTTAAATTTGCGGTCGGTGACTATATTATTAGTACCGACTGCTACACATTCAGTCATACCCCAACCCTCTAACATAGGGCAGCCAGTCACTTCTAACCAGCGCGCTGCTGTTTGTTCAGTAGCTGCCATACCGCCGGCTTGCGAGAGACGTAATGAGCTAAAATCTAGGTCTTTAAAGTTTGGCTGATCAAGCAAGCCTTTAAATAAGGTGTTAACCGCTGGGAAAATATGGAACGGCTGTTTGGATAATGTTTTGATAAATCCAGGCATATCACGTGGATTTGGTACCAAAATAAAGGTATAACCAGAACGCATGCCAAGTAAGCTCAGCATATAAGCAAAAATATGATACAGCGGTAGCGCCATAACCATATTAATATAGACTTCGTTAATTTCCGAGGTGATAGGTCGGTACCAGGCTTCTGACTGCATCGCTGCGGCAACGACGTTGCGCTGAGTTAATACCGCGCCTTTAGATAATCCTGTGGTACCACCGGTATATTGCAAAATCGCTTTTTGTGATAAAGATGTTTTTGGTGCTTGAAACGGTAGGCTTTTACCTTTTTTAAGCACGTCAGGGAATTTGGTAACGTTGTATTTAGGATCGTCAAGATTGTATTTCGGCACTAAGCGTTTGACCTGACGGATAACCGTATTAACCAAAATACCTTTGAGACCCATCATGTCGCCCATTTTTGATAGGACAATACGTTTGATGTCCGTCTCTTCGATCACTTGCTCGAGCGCTTGGGCAAAATTATCCACCACAAAGATAATCTGAGCACCAGAATCATTTAATTGATGGCGCAGCTCACGACCCGTATAGAGCGGATTAATCGGAGTGCAAACGTAGCCTGCGCGCAAAATACCAATCATCGTTGGTAGATATTGCGGCACGTTTGGCATCATCAGTGCAACCACACTACCTTTAGGAATCCCTTGGGCTTGTAACCATGCAGCCACGGCAAGAGAGGCTTTATCCACGTCGCCATAGGTGTGCGTGACGCCCATACAAATGGTCATAGGGTGCATACGAAAGCGATCGAAGCATTCTTCATAAAGGTCTATGAGGCTTTCATACTGATCAGGATTGATGGTTTTAGGTACGTTCGACGGGTATTGAGCAAGCCAAGGTTTATCAGTGGTCATACTTAGTGTCCTTAAATTTGTGATAAGTTAAGGTTCTATAAAAAAGTAGTCACATCCCTGTCAACAATACCACCCTTGCTCTACAGAAGAGCTGTATAGTCCATGGATTGTCGCGTGCTATCCCATTTAATCACATACTGCTAAAATAAGGTGGCCTTTATACAAATGGATTTAATTACAAGATTGTTTAACTAGAAAGGTACTTAACTACTAGAAACAAGTGCTTAAGTAGACTAAATAGCCAGTTATCGAGGATATTATTAATACTAACTAATAATATAAAATGATAAACAATAGCGTAACATATTTTGGCGTTACATTAACATAACTGCTATTGAACCCGTTATGGTAATACAGAAACTTATGAGTTTATAGTTAAGGTTGATAAAAGAATAAAACTATGTTGCAAGTAAAATCCGATGAATGGTGAAAAATATAAGATGAAAGTGTTTTTAGATTAGAATTAGTTAACAATATAAATAATAGCAGCTAATAGGTGTAAGTCTGCTAGAGGGTTTGCCTAAAAAAACAGTAAGGTAGTAGTAATACTATGACAGTGTGAATATCAACAGTATAAGTAACATCCATACTAAAGTTTAATACGCTAAGATAAAAAAGCGCTCTACCATTTAGCTAGAGCGCTTTTTGAGCATAGATATTTGCTTTGATTATCGTTGAGGGTTATCGGCCATATGCTTCTCACGCAGTTTTTGGCGCAATACTTTACCAACGTTACTTTTTGGTAGCTCAGTGACAAACTCGATATAACGTGGACATTTATAGCCGGTTAAATTGTCTAGAGCAAACTCTTTGATCGAGCTTTTTGTCACGTTATTGTCAGCAGGAATAACGTAGATTTTGACCGCTTCCCCTTGACGCTCATCAGGAATACCGATCACCGCGCAATCAAGAATGCCTTCACAATCAAGCATCACGGATTCTACTTCGTTAGGGAAGACGTTAAAACCTGAGACCAAAATCATATCTTTTTTGCGATCTAATAATCTAAAGTAGCCTTTTTCATCCATACTGACAATATCACCCGTGCGGAAGTAACCGTCTTCAGTAAAGTCTTCGCTACTGTCTCTATTCAAATAACCTGAGGTGACATTAGGGCCTTTAACACACATCTCACCAGCCTCATTGACGCCGACGCGATTGCCGTCTTCATCTATGATGATGACATCAACGCTAGGGATTGGGACGCCAATGGTGCCGTTAAACTTACGGTCGGTAACAACGTTAGCAGTGCCGACAGCCACGCCCTCAGTCATACCCCAACCTTCAACCATGGCGCAACCAGTAACCTCTAACCAGCGTGCTGCCGTCTGTTCGGTCGCTGCCATACCGCCTGCTTGTGAGATACGTAGTGAGCTAAAATCAAGGTCTTTAAAGTTTGGATTATCAAGCAATCCTTTAAACAACGTATTAACTGCTGGGAAAATATGGAACGGTTGTTTGGATAAGGTTTTGATAAATCCAGGGATATCTCGTGGATTGGGTATCAAGATAAAGGTATAACCTGAGCGCATACCCAGTGAGCTTAGCATAAAGGCAAAAATATGATACAGCGGTAGGGCCATGACCATATTGATATAGACTTCGTTAATCTCTGACGTAATAGGGCGCGTCCATGCTTCTGATTGCATGGCTCCTGCGACAATATTACGCTGAGATAAAATCGCACCTTTAGAAAGTCCGGTTGTACCACCGGTATATTGCAAAAATGCCTTTTGATCTAAAGTCATTTTTGGCTTTTGGAAGGGTAGGTTTTTGCCTTTTTTGAGCACATCGGGAAACTTCGTGACTTCGTGCTTAGGGTCGTTTAGTTTGTATTTGGGCACCAGGCGTTTGACTTGACGAATAATGGTATTTACTAAAATACCTTTGAGGCCCATCATATCGCCCATTTTTGATAAGACGATACGCTTAATTTGCGTCTCATCAATTACTTGCTCGAGTGCTTGAGCGAAATTATCCACCACAAAGATAACCTTTGCACCTGAATCATTTAACTGATGGCGCAGTTCACGGCCAGTGTAAAGAGGGTTGACGGGCGTACAGACGTAACCTGCGCGCAAAATACCAATCATCGTTGGCAAGTATTGCGGCACGTTTGGCATCATCAGCGCAACCACACTGCCTTGAGGTAGTCCTTGTGCTTGTAGCCAAGCGGCGACGGCAAGAGAGGCCTTATCAATGTCATCATAGGTATGAGTCACGCCCATACAGATACTCATAGGATGCAGACGAAAGCGGTCAAAACACTCTTCATACAGCTCCACGATGCTGCCATATCTATCTGGATCGATAGTTTTCGGCACACTCTTAGGATATTGGGCAAGCCAAGGTTTATTCAACGTCATAGTCAGCGTCCTGGAATTTCAATTAAGTTTCTATCGTTAAGCAGTCGTATCCGTGTCAATAAAAAAATCAGCGCTGACGTAAAACAATGGCCGCTGAATTTGACAACATCCTTATCTATTGACGGACTACTAAATCTTTTTGCAACTAAAATATAATGTATCGACGATATAATGATACATTTAAGCAATACATTAGCATGAATCTAAGTAAAGACAATATTAGCATGCGAGTACTGGCCAGTACATATAAAATGTGGATAAATAAGTTTATTCATTATGCAGTTAAAAGATGAACAACGGTCTTTATGGTAAGATAAACTGCTGTTTTTTATTAAAAAATCGTCGATAAATGAGTAAAGCGCTTATCGTACAGCCAAGGGTGCTACTGACGCAGATTAAAAACATAGTTACAATCTGATAACGCACAGCTTGGGTGGGGTCGGCACCGGCAAGTATTTGCCCAGTCATCATACCTGGTAAGCTGACAATACCGACAACCAGCATCGAGTTTAGGGTAGGCGTCATGCCATTGATAATAGCCGCTCGTATTTGTTCATGCACCGCTTCGAATGGTTTGGCAGAAAGGCTTAACATCATCTCGATACGCCCTTGTTGCCTATGGATGTTTTCGATAAGCTGATTGCTAGTCAGGGAGATAGCGGTTAAAGAATTGCCGAGTATTAAGCCCAGTATAGGAATGATAAATTGCGGTGTATACCAAGGTTGCACTTGCAAAATCAGACTAATAGCGATGACCGTAACCAATACTGCTGATGCACTGACAGCGATTAACGTATCAACTAACAGACCTTTATACGTGTGTTTGACTCGATTTTTGGCAGCGCTACCGGCAATCAAAGTCATGATGGTCAAAATAATTAATACTTCGTACCATTGTTCCCGAGCGAAAATCCATGCCAATATCAGGCCGATAAAGCTAAGCTGTATCACCGTACGGACAGCAGCAATGACAAGTGTTTTGGTCAATCTTAGACGTAAAAACCATGACACGACCAGCACGATAATAATCAAACTGCTGGCAAGCGCAATATCAGCATAAGTCAGTACGATTTGCATGTTATCTGTATTCATCACGGGAGCTTGTTATAAAGGCAAGGTTAATCTACTTTGGTTAAAACGCCGGCATCCATATGCCAATGTTTATCTGCTAATGGCATAATATCCTGCGTGTCATGAGTTACCCACAATAATGTGCGCGTCGGCTCACGACGTAACCAGTTGATAAGCAAATGCACGAGTTTAGCTGACGTATCGACGTCTAAGGCTGCAGTAGGTTCATCCAATAACAATACTTGCGGGTTTAATTGCAATAAACGCAGTGTATTGATCAGTTGCCGTTCGCCACCCGACAGAGTGTTGGCGTCTTGTTGTAATAAGTCAGAGGTACGCTCTAAATGCTCAAGCTGCTCGATATGCCAGTCGATATTAAAGTGCTTTTGTTGATGGCTTGCCAAGCGGTAGGGTAATTGCAAGTTATCAATAACGCTGCCTTCTAGCAATTGTGGCTGCTGCGCGAGAAGGGCAACCTGCGAGCGCCAATGCATGGGTTCTATTTCATGAATGCTATCACGAGTATCTCTATTTTGCGCATCGCTTTGTAGCCAAACGTCGCCAGTTGTCATAGGCAGAAGCCCTGCTAGTACGCGCAATAAGACAGACTTACCACTACCAGAAGCGCCCGTCAAAACCGTCACTTGCCCAGCCAGTAATGTACCACTGGCACCACTTATCAATGCACGGTCGTTAATGGATAGAACATCATTGGACGCTGAACTTCTCTGGAATTTTTCGCGCCATCGGCGGTAATTAGGGAGCGGAGTCGTGCGCTTGCTATGGACCCAAATATCTTCAAATGCTAGCATAAAAGCCTTATTATCCGTCTTATTGGCGCTCATAGCCTATTCGTTCAATCATTTTAATTATTAGCATGTTGTGTGAGTGCTTGCTCAATGCTCTCGCGTAATTTTTGCGGTACACGAATAGGGCGCATGGGTGCGCTATGATTGCTTGCAGAGTCTGGCGTGATTTGGTTTTGCACGCAAGCGATAACGATTTTAGCGCGACTTAATAAAGTGGTATTTGCAAGAGGGGTGCGTTTCTGAGCAATATCCTCTTCATTGGGCGCTGAGCGATGAATGCTTTGATAAAATACAATGCTGGCAGGTTTTAGCTCGACCTTATCAATGCGGACATTGATGACCTCATCTAATAGAATGGCTTTTTTGTATTGCAAATCTGCTTGGCTGACGACAAAATGCTGAATTTCACCATCATCGGTCTGTAAAAAATAACCATTTAAACCAAGCTTGGTGAACCAGTCGCGGCGGCAGTTTTCAAAAAACACCAGATGATTGGCATGGTAGACAATGCCGCCTGCATCAGTATGGTTAATATAGACATTGTAATCAGTAGCAAATAGCGGGGTGGTTATGTGCATCGATGGTGCAGCGGTATTTTTATTCATGGTTGTCATTATCGTGTTGCTCAGTAAGTTTGCGCCATTAATAGCGTGTAAAGTTTGAGATGTTGATATATAAGGTTATAAAAATAAAAAAGTAATAATGCCTAGATTATTACTCATGATAGCTACTCTATCGTAAGAGATAAAGGCGCGCAACAGCTAGACTGGTTGATGTCTGTTATGATAGGCCGTTATTTATAATGTCTCACTGCTTGCCTTATTTTATAAAAATACTTGTTATAGAAAGATTTTGTTTTAACTCATAATGATAGGATAGTTTATGACCCGTTTTGTTTGTTTTAATATCAATGGTATTCGCGCCCGTCAACATCAGTTGGAGGCGATAAAAGAGATTATCGACCCCGATGTGATCGGTCTGCAAGAAACCAAAGTACATGATGAGCAGTTCCCCCTTGCCGATGTGGAAGGTTTGGGCTATCACGTCGAGTATTTTGGTCAAAAAGCGCATTACGGCGTCGCATTGTTATCTAAAATTGCCCCTATTTTTGTGCAAAAAGGTTTTCCGGGAGAAGATGAAGAGGCACAAAAGCGCTTTATACATGCCCGCTATGTATTTGACGGTCGCGAAGTGGATGTGCTTAACGGTTATTTTCCGCAAGGCGAGAGTCAAGACCATCCGACTAAGTTTCCTATGAAGCGTGCCTATTATGCAGATTTGATAACTTATATTGATACGCTAAAAGCAGAAGGGCGCTCGCTGGTTATCATGGGTGATATGAATATTGCCCCAAAAGATATCGATGTTGGTATCGGCGAGGCCAATGCCAAGCGCTGGCTTAAAAATGGAAAAACCTCGTTTTTACCTGAAGAGCGCGAATGGTATGATAACTTGATGGCGCGAGAGCTGACCGATACTTATCGTCTGCATTATCCAGACAGCACCGAATTATATAGCTGGTTTGATTATCGTAGTCGCGGTTTCAATGATGATCCTAAGCGCGGGCTGCGTATCGACCACATTTTATGTACGGCAGATTTAATAGAGCACTGCGTTGATGCGGGTATTAGCTATGAGCTACGCGGCATGGAAAAACCCTCTGATCATGCGCCAATTTGGGCAGCGTTTGATTTAAATAAAGTATAATAACTGGCTTGAACCATAGACTTTTAACATCAGATTTTTAGTACCAGTTTTTCACAACTAAAAATGAATAACCAATAACCAATAAATAATACATCAGCATTGATGAATAAGGATTGAATGATGGCTGTCGGCAACGTTGCAGTACCTAATACGATTTATCCTATTGATGGGATTAAACTAAGCGCTACCGCGGCAGGCGTACGCTACAAAGATCGCGATGATTTGGTGGTGATAGAGATTGCTGATAGCGCCAACACTGCCGTTGTCAGTACCAAAAACACCTTTTGTGCGGCGCCAGTACGCGTGTTACGAGAACATTTTGCCAAAGCCAGTCCGCGCTATTTAATCACCAATACCGGCAACGCCAATGCTGGGACTGGCGCTGACGGTAAACGCCGCGCGCTTGATATCTGTGCGGCCTTAGCTGCCAAAGCTGGCGTAGACGTCAGCTCTGTATTGCCATTTTCGACAGGCGTAATAGGTGAGCCACTCAATAGTGATGCCATCATCGCAGGTTTAGACAATGCGTTAGCCAGTTTGGGCGCTAATAATTGGTTAGCAGCAGCAAATGGTATTCGTACCACTGATACAATTCCAAAGCTTGCCAGTGCAAAGGTTGATGTTGACACTAGCAGCTATCATATTACTGGGATGTCAAAAGGCTCGGGTATGATACGTCCTAATATGGCAACCATGCTTGGCTATGTGGCGACCGATGCCAATATCGCTGCTGATTTATTGCAAGAAATGCTGAGCAAAATTAACGAGCAATCTTTTAATCGCATTACTGTCGATGGCGATACCTCAACCAACGATTGTTGCGTGTTGATTGCAACCGGAAAGGCAAGTTCAGAGGTGATTGACAGCCCAGAGCATCCACATTATCAGCCGATATTTGATGCCTTGACATCAGTCTTTGTACGTTTGGCACAATTGATTGTACGAGATGGAGAAGGCGCAACCAAGTTTATGACGGTTAAAGTCACGGGTGGCAAAACCACGCAAGAATGCTGCGATGTGGCGTATGCGGTCGCGCATTCACCACTGGTCAAGACCGCGTTTTTTGCCAGCGATGCCAACTGGGGACGTATCTTAGCAGCGGTTGGTTATGCAGGTATCGACGACCTTGATACCGAGCAAGTCGATGTCTATTTAGATGAAGTGACGATTTGTAAAAATGGCGGTGTGGCGCCAAGTTATACGGAAGCGGCGGGCAAAGAAGTCATGAGCCAGCCTGAGATTACTATTCATATTAATTTGGCCCGCGGTGATGCCGAGGATACCGTTTATACCTGCGATTTGTCTTATGATTACGTTAAGATAAATGCGGACTATCGCAGTTAAAAGTTATCTATCATTTTATAAAAACGCTCAAAGCCATCCATTATAATGTTAGCTTTGAGCGTTTTTTTATGTTCAATATTTTTGTATTAAATACGGTCTAATTTAAACCGTTTATTAACAGCAGTTGCAAAAGCTGACGTTACTTTACAAAGCAGTTATAGAGGCTAGGCATCGGTGCGACCTATACTTACTGCAGTAAACAATAGACGGTACTATTAATAGTTGAGGAAATTTATATCAATTGTGTTCGTTTTTATTTTAGATGAGCTTAGATTGATTTTCTGATTAACAGTATCTTTATGACTGCTTGCTACCTTTTGAATAGTGATAATTGATTAAAATGAGTTTGAAAGGTAATGATTAATACTAATAAATAAACTGAGGATTTAATAATGAAAAAATTAGCAATTGCGGCATTGATGACGACTTTTGTCTTGTCAGGTTGTTCTACCATGGGTATGAATGATGAGCGTACTATGGTGGTTGAAGGCGAGCCTGTGAATGTGAAAGTGGTTAACATTCCAAGTTTCAAAATTGAAATAGCACCACTTAAAGCGGTGTGTGAGCTGCCCACCGCGAGTGGTACTATGGTTGAGTCAGAGTGCCTACAATATCGCCAGACTTATCAGAAAAACTACACGCCTCTAAATGGTGATATTCAAGGCTTTACTTATGAGCCAAACTATCGCTATATTCTAGATGTGCGTCAAGAAGCGGTTATGAATGAAGCAACGAAAGTGGTTAAACCAGTTTGGATTCTAAACGAAGTGATTTCTAAAACTGCTGAATAATTTTAGTTGTAGCTTATTATAGAAAAGCCTCTAATCATTAGAGGCTTTTTTTAGTCACAGAAAAAGGTAAACGTATTTTATCAAAAAGCGCTGTAAAACCACGTCCCTTCTAGGGCGTGGACATTAGGCGTCAACTAGTGTCGCTCAGCCTTAAAACAGACTTGTCAACCAAACTCATTAAGACCATAATCACTCTATGAAAACGCTCAAGTGTCGCATCAAAGACAAACATGCCAATCAGCTAAATACCTTAGCGGGCGCAGTTAATTTTGTGTGGAACTATGTGAATGACTTGAGTTTTAAACACTGGCAGCGAACCAATCATTTCTTTTCAGCTTATGATATTGCGGCTTATGTAAAAGGTAGTGGCGAGCTGCTAAACCTGCACAGTCAAACCTTACAAGCCATTACCGAAACCCATGCTAAATCTCGAAAGCAATTCAAAAAAGCCAAACTAAACTGGCGAACCAACAACCCAAAATCTAAGCGTAAATCACTTGGTTGGATTCCCTTTAAAAAAACAGCAATCAAATACTTAGGTGTCAAAAAAGCAGGAAAGAAAGCTCTTAAATCCACCATTCAATTTAGCCTGGCTAAAGGCAAGAAGCTGACCATCGACGTCTGGGATAGCTATAATCTAGCACTCTACACCATCAACACCTGTGAGCTTGTACAAGACAGTCGTGGCCACTGGTATGCCTGTATCACCGTTAAAGAATTTCCAAAAACAACTTGTGGCACTGAACAAGTAGGTATTGATTTAGGCTGCAGGGACTCAGCAACGACAAGTAATGGTGAAGTACTAAAAACCAAAGTCACCCAGCAATACGCTAAAAAACTAGGCATTGCTCAGCGGGCTAAAAACAAACAAAGAATTAAGGCGATTCACGCCAAGATTAAACATACACGCCAAGACTTGATTCATAAATTCACTACCAACCTTGCTAAGACTAATAAAATAATCATCATTGGCAAACTTCACTCAAAATCATTTACCTCAACCAAGCTAGCCAAATCTGTCTATGACGCAGGTTGGTTTGAGATTAAGCGGCAACTGACCTATAAGTGCGAGAACGCAGGTTGCTACTATGATGAGGTAAATGAAAGTTACACCACCCAAACTTGTTCGTGTTGTGGCTCACGCCAAAACAGTCCGAAAGGTAGGACGGGTCTTGGAATAAGAGAATGGCTTTGCGAGTGCGGTGTCACTCATGACCGTGATATTAATGCGGCAAAAAACATTCTCGCGCTCGGGCTTGAGCGTCTAGTAGTAGGAATCCCCTCACTTTAGGGAGGGGAGGAAGTCAAATTAACATTGACTGTAATTGACACTGACACCGCGGGTAGCAGTGGGAATGCGGTTATCAGCATAAATAGCCAGACCGCCGCGTGCGGTTTCTTTGTATTTATCAGACATATCAGCGCCTGTCTGCTTCATGGTTTCAATCGCTTTGTCTAGCGAGACAAAGTGCTGCCCATTGCCGCGGCAGGCAAGACGCGCGGCGTTGATGGCTTTGACAGCGCCCATCGCATTACGCTCGATACAAGGGACTTGTACCAAACCACCAATCGGATCACAAGTCAGACCTAAATTGTGCTCGATACCAATCTCGGCGGCATTCAAACACTGCGCTGGCGAGCCGCCCATTATCTCAGCCAATGCCGAACCTGCCATCGCACAGGCTGAACCGACTTCCCCTTGGCAGCCAACTTCAGCACCTGAAATAGAAGCGTTTTGTTTAATTAAGCTGCCGATAGCGGTGGCATTTAATAAGAATTTACGCACGCCATCTTGGTTATAATTGGGCAGAAAATCACGATAGTAGTGCAAGACCGCCGGAATGATGCCCGCCGCACCATTAGTTGGGGCGGTGACGACTTTACCTCCATTGGCATTTTCTTCGTTGACGGCAAGGGCATACAAGTCGACCCAGTCCATCGCGGCCAGCTTATCAGTCTTGGCGATAGGTAGGCCTTTTTCAGCGCATAATTGATTGTGTAAATCGTGGGCGCGACGTTTAACATCAAGGCCGCCGGGTAAAATACCGCTGTTTTTACAGCCTTGAGTCACACAGTCCTGCATCACATCCCAAATCGTATCTAAGTAGCTAAAGACGTCTGCTTGGTTGCGGTAATGGCATTCGTTGGCAAGGACCAACTCGCTGATACTTAGTCCATGTTCACGGCACTGCTCAAGCAATTCTGCGGCATTATTAAAAGGGTAGGGAACGATATCAATCGTTGGGCTGGCATGGTCCTCATCGGGATTATTGGCGTCATCTTCGTTGATAACGAAACCGCCACCAACTGAATAATAAGTCTGCTGATATTTGCTACCATCGGCTAATATCGCGCGGATGGTCAAAGCATTCGGATGATAAGGTAATACCGTATCATCATACCAATACATATCGCGCTCAGTATCGAAGTCGATACTATGTTTGCCCGATAGATTAAGCTGCTTATCTGTAAAAATAGGCGCTAGATATTCAGCAGTTAAGCACGTATCAATGGTGCTTGGCGTATGTCCAAGTAAGCCCAGGTATATCGCTGTATCGGTTGCGTGCCCTTTACCAGTAGCAGCCAAAGAACCATAAAGCTCGATTTCAATATTCTTAATCGTCGTTAATGGGCTTTGCTTAAGCAATGACGTCAAAAATAAGTTGGCTGCCACCATAGGCCCAACCGTATGAGAGCTCGACGGTCCAATACCAATTTTAAATAAGTCGAAAACACTAATCATAAAAATACCAAGAAATTGTCAGTGCATCAGCGTCTGTTATAGAAGGGCCTTAGTACTGGTGTGAAAAGATAATAGATGGCCGTCCAAAAACTCTCTGATAAATACAGTGTTATGATGATACAGAGCGTTGTTTATATGCTCATTTAAATAAAAGAGATGAGCATTTAAAAATTGCGACGTTATCTATGAATACCTGTCAGTATAAGCGGACACAAGGCAGCTGAATAATAACTTTTATTTATTAGAGAACTCCGTTATCATGCTCGCAACCAATATCCTTGTAACATCCTGTAATTCAGCCATCACGATAGTGTAGATAATGGCGCAAACAGTCGAGCATTATTTTTAATGCCATTTATGTAGCGATTTATATTTACTGTAAGAAAATACATTTTCGCTATTATCGTTTTGACTCAATGTACAGTTGTATTTTCATAGCCGTATTTTCACAGTTTTTAGCTGATTGGTATTCTCTTAGCTCAAATAGGACAGCGCATGACAACACCTGAACCTCACTCTCCAACGCCAAAAAGCAATCATCCAGCTTCTCATAATGCATTAGCAGCGGCTGGCATTGATGCCGCCGCGGTGAGTTATCCGCACAATCCAGATTTTGACAATGGTCGCTGGTTTCCAACGTGGCGTCCGTATAGCGGCAATTTGGATCGCGATCCGGTCGGTATTAATGAATACGTACCACCTGCCAAGAGTGTTTTATTAGGGGTGCAGCATACGTTTGCGATGTTTGGCTCGACCGTGCTCGCGCCATTATTAATGGGGTTTGACCCCAATTTAGCCATTTTGATGTCCGGTATTTGTACGGTGATGTTTTTTATCATTACTGGCGGGCGCATGCCCAGTTATTTGGGCTCAAGCTTTGCCTTTATTGGTCCTGTGATTGCGATTACGGCCTATGCAGGCGTGGGGTTCAATGACAATCTGAATGTCGCCTTGGGCGGTATCATGGCTTGCGGCATCATTTATGCCTTGATAGGTTTGTTGGTGATGAAGACGGGTACAGGCTGGATTGAGCGTTTGATGCCGCCTATTGTCACCGGTGCCATTGTGATGATTATTGGTCTAAACTTGGCGCCTGTGACCATTCAAGGGGTGTCTGCTAACCAGTTTGATGCATGGATGGCGACGCTGACGGTATTGCTTATCAGTGGGGTTGCAGTATTTACCCGCGGTATGCTGCGCCGTCTGTTGTTGCTGGTTGGTTTAATCCTATCTTATATTGCTTATTTTGTTATGACCAACATACTCGGTTATGGCGTACCGATTGATTTTAGCAATGTATCGGCGGCTTCATGGTTTGGTCTGCCAAGTATTCATACGCCGCATTTTGAGATGAGTGCGATTATTTTGATTGCACCTGTCGCCTTTATCTTAATTGCCGAAAACTTAGGGCATTTTAAAGCGGTCGAAGGCATGACTAAAGCGCGCGTGACGCCTTATATGGGCAGAGCATTTTTTGCTGATGGCTTGGCGACGACGTTTTCAGCAGGCTTTGGTGGCACAGGGGTGACCACTTATGCAGAAAATATCGGTGTCATGGCCGTGACCAAAGTCTATAGCACGACGATTTTTGTGATAGCGGGTTTGGTTGCTATTTTACTCGGCTTGTCGCCAAAGTTTGGTGCCATTATTCAGACCATACCGGCGGCTTTATTGGGCGGCGCCTCTATTGTGGTATTTGGTTTGATTGCCATTGCTGGGGCAAAAATTTGGATAGACAGTCATATCGACTTTAGCAAAAATAGCAATTTAATCATTGCCGCGGTTACCGTTATTATGGGTACGGGTAATTTTAGTCTACATCTTGGCGGCTTTGATTTAGGCGGAATTGGCACCGCGACTTTAGCGGCGATTGTGCTGAATGCCTTATTTAATCGACAAAAAGATTAACCGTCAAAAAGATTGATTTGTTCATCGTAAAAAAAGCCACAATAAGTATTGTGGCTTTTACTTATTGTGGCTTTTATTCATTACCGCTTTATTTATAATTTCGTTTATAAAATCTGGCAAAAAAACGATAACGGCGTAGCGCGCGTGGCTTGGGTTTTAACGACCCTAAATAAATGGCAAACATCGTCAGTAGCGCGCCGCTCCATTGCAACGTATTAATCGGTTTATCAAGCCAGCTATAATCAATCACCAAGGCCGCAATGGGCTCGGTTAATAAGAGCAGCCCTGTCAATGCTAAAGACAGCTTAGGAATCGAGTAGGCGATAAGCCCCCACGCCAAGCATTGCATCACCGTGCCATAAATCAATATCCAACCAATCTCAGACCAAGTATTGGGCAAAATATTACCCATATCAAAGATAAACATCGGCAGAATCATTGCTATGACGCCGCCGATACTCACCAGCTGCATCAGCATAAATATCGGCGTTGGCTCAGTATCATGGGTTTTACGGATAAAGGTCATCGACGCGGCAAGCATAGCGCCTGAAACAATACCCGTGACAAACCCCCAAGTCGCCGCGGTATTTTGTGCAAACTCAGGGCTACCTATCATTGCCACGCCTAGCATGGCTAAAAATAAACTGATGAGCTGCAAAATAGACTGCCGCTCATTAAAGTATAAAAAGCCAATGGCGGCTAAAAAGAAAATCTGCAAGCTATTTAATAAGGTTGAGATACCGGGACCGACCGCATAAATACTCTCATGCCATAGCGCTAAATCGAGTCCTAAAAACGCGCCTGATAATAGACCGTAAAAAACAGCACGCTTTGAGCGCGGAAGTCGTTGCCCTGTCATTTTAGCCAATATAGCAAACACCACGCCAGAAATAGCCAGTCGCCAAAATGACATTGCCCAGCCACCGATATCGACATGGGCGACAATTAAGCTGCCCAAACCAAAAATAACGCAACCAATGACCAAGCCAGTAGCGGCGGAGCGTGAAGAGGCGATAGCCATGCAATATCCTTATCTCATTACTATGTTACTTTTTTAAAATGCTTTTTAAGTGTGGTTTGCTAAAGAGTTGATTTGTATAGACAGGCCATATTGTCAGTGTTTTACTCTTAAATTGGAATGCTTTGGCACGATTTATTTTATAATGACTTATCACTCACCATAGATAAATAAAGCGGTCACTTTCTTACAGCAATAGCATTGGCGCACAAGCTGCCATTTGTTACTCTATCATCTATTTGTATTTTGAAGCACATCCTGTTTTAAAATAGTGATACTCTTCAAATACTTAACTTAATATAGTGAATTTTATATAAAATAGAGACATGATATTTTTGTGCGAAACTGTCGTAAATTTTCCTCGCTTGCTGTGCGCTTCGCTCTCTAGAGGCTTCAAAAAATCTATGACAGTTCCGCTATATGGTTTTTACAATGAACTCCCCATATATTCACAGTGCTTCTATTACTTTTAGCCTAGGTTTGCTTATGCTGCAACGTTCTATATCGAAACGACAAATAGACTTCTTATCTACACTGCTGCCACGTCGCAGTTTCATTGCGCGTCTATTTGTCATGAGCGCCATAGCTGCTACGTTTTTTGGGATGTCAAATGCACAAGCCGCCAGCTGCAAAATACCCAAAAGCTATTATAAAAATGTCTCTTGTACCTCTAGTAGTGGCTATTTCTTAGCGATAAAAGATTTCGGTGCACCAGTTGCCTTGATTGATAAGCAAGGCAAAAGTGTGCTTGATTTAACCCGTTATCAAAAAGTAGATGCCGATAAAATATCGGGTGGCTT
This sequence comes from Psychrobacter sp. UBA3483, assembly GCF_002377905.1. Classification (GTDB taxonomy): domain Bacteria; phylum Pseudomonadota; class Gammaproteobacteria; order Pseudomonadales; family Moraxellaceae; genus Psychrobacter. Next base: position 74,370 of record NZ_DFQS01000072.1, read on the forward strand.
GTTACCAGTGCTGCGTAATGGTCGGGTGGGCTATGTCAATATGCAAGGTCGCGAGGTGATCCCTGCGGTGTACGATATGCTCAAAGAAGGACAAAATTGGGCGCGTCCCGTCTCTGAAAATCGGATTGTGGTCAAGCAAAACGGTCATTATGGGGTTGTCGATACGGGCAATAAAACCATCGTGCCATTTGCCGCTGCAATTAGTGACATTGACGATTATCGTAGCGGCATGACGCGAGTACGTAAAAATCAAGCCATCAACTGGTTGGATAAAAATGGTAAACCTATATCTGACCCAAATAGTAGTGCTGCTAGTCAAACAGCGAAGAGTGCCGCTGCTAATAACATCAAGAATAATAGCAGTAATGCCAAAGAATCGCAGAAGCTAGAACCGTCTCGTGGTTTTACCACCTTGCAGCCGCGTCAACAAGACGGCAGATGGGGTTTTGTTGATGAGAATAACATCTCTATGATTACCTATTCTTTCGATGAAGTGCGACCATTTTCTGAAGGCTTGGCGGGCGTGCGTATCGATAATGAATGGGGCTTTGTCAATTTAGGCGGCGAGTTGGTGATTCCTTTTCGCTTTGATAATAGCACTGTGAGTGTGAGTGATTATTATAAAGACCAACCTGCATTTGTATTTACAAATGGCAAAGCTTGGATTGGCAATTTAGAAAACGGCAATAAAATGTGTATTGATAAAGAGGGTGACAGCATTGCTTGTGATTAATACTTAAGACTTATCATTTAATATCACGCTTAAATTTGCCGGTAAAAAAAAGAGTGTCAGAGCGATAGATCATTCATCGTTCTGACACTCTTTTTTTGCTTGAGGTGGACTTACCTTAAACTTAAACGGTTATTTTTCTAGCAAGTGCTTACTAATCAAATCGACCATATAAGGCTGATAGTATTCGGGAATATCGTGTGCCATGCCTTCGATTAAATGAAAAGTTGCATTGGGTATGGTCTTTGCAACCACCCGTCCTTGCGAGGCGGGTAATAGGCCATCAGCGCTGCCATGAAGCACAATCGTCGGTGCTTTAACTTGTTTGCTATATTTGCTAATCGAGCCAGAAGCTAAGATAGCATTGAGCTGTTGTACCGTACCAAGTGGATGGAAATTACGCTGATAACGTATCTTGGCAATATCACGTACCATGCGCACATTGACGTGTCCTGGCGTACCAACGGTTTTCATAAACCAGACGCTATGACGCACGATATCGCGCTCAGAGTGGCTCTCAGGACGATTGATAAGGGTATATAACTGCTTAGGTTTCGGCGGTTTTAAAAACGCTCGATTGGTGGTGGTAAACATCAATGCCATGCGCTGCACCAAACTCGGATAACGCGCGGCGACGATTTGAGCGATCATACCGCCCATAGAAGCGCCAAGCAGATGCGTTTTACCAAGTTTTAAGGCTTTGATTAAACGTGCCGTGTCTTCTGCCATGTCGGTCAAATTATAAGCAACCGGTGCGCCTTTATTCGACAGACCCGTTTGCAAGCGCATCATCATTTTTAATTGACTGATACGCGGCAAACCATCAATCTGTACTTTTGATGACAAGCCGATATCGCGATTGTCAAAACGAATCACAAAAAACCCAGCATCGATAAAGCGTTTGATAAAATTGTCGGGCCAGAAGATCATTTGTGAGCCCAGCCCCATAATCATAAGCAATGGCGGATTCTTGGGATCACCACCGGCTTCAACGCACAGCTCAATGCCATCACCAATATCTATCATTGCTTGATAAAGATGTTCGCTCAAATCAGACGGATACCAAGCATGGTCGCCAAACTTTTGCCATTCAGGCGTTGGGTAACTGATTGTTGGAGAGTTAATTGTCGCAGCGCTAAGCGTTGAAGAGCTAGATGGTGAAGAGCTAAGCGTTGCATCATTCGTCATTTTGTCATTAAGTACTAAAGCATTGTCGGTTTCTTCTGAATTTACAGGCGCGTTTGTGTGATTGGTGGGGTTTGATTCTGTCATGAAGTATCCTATTTAGATGATCGTTGGCTTAAAATTCGAGCATCTCAAAATCAAGCTTGCCAACGCCGCATTCTGGGCACGTCCAGTCGTCTGGAATGTCTTCCCATTTGGTGCCAGGCGCGATGCCTTCTTCAGGGCAGCCAAGCTCTTCGTCGTATATCCAACCGCAGACAATACATTCATAACGTTTCATAAATAGTCCTATCGATTATTTCCAGTATTACGATTACTGGTGTTTTTATTACCAGTTCTACTAACTATGTTAATAGGTGTTTTTAAAGCATTTATTAAGCATTCTAGCCAACATTCAGCGTGTAAAAACGCACGTAGTTTAGCATATAGCGGTTATTTTCATAGTTAAGTTTACACTTGTATATTGAGATTCACCAGCTTTTATCAAGTGCTTACGCGTCATTTTAAAGGTTTTAGGTGTGCTGCTCTTGCCAATTTTGCCGCCACTAAAAAGCTGATTGTGCTATAATTCTCGCCGCTATTTTTAGCGATTGATGCCTTGTTTACCACCGTCATATCATTATTTAAGTCTTAAAAGTTAAGGGTTACTATGAGCGCGAATGCCGCCGTTACATCAACTAAAGTTAATATTACAACCGATTCATCTAATACGCTCAATACTGAACATCCATTTTGGCAAATCATTCGCACAGTACCAGACTTCCCAAAAGTTGGCATTGATTTTTATGATATTACGCCGTTACTACGCAGTCATATCAATGCGGTGATTGACGAGATGCTCGCGGCTTTGCCTACCGGTTTGCTTGATGACGTTGATTGCTTGGGTGCGGTGGAGGCACGTGGTTTTGTATTTGCCAGTTTGTTGGCGGGACGTTTAGGTAAAGGCATGATCTTGCTACGTAAACCCGGTAAACTGCCGCCGCCGGTTGCTAACAAAGCCTATGCATTAGAATACGGCAAAGACACGCTTGAGATGCAAAATAATTTGCCGCCGGAGCGGGTATTGTTGGTTGACGATATCTTGGCTACTGGCGGCACGCTGATGACTGCTTATGAGCTATGCAAATCGGCGCAGCATACGGTCGTTGGCGCCTTGGTATTGTTAGATTTGGTTGCTCTGCATGGCGAGTTTCCTGTACCTGTTTATACGGTTTTAAAAGCTTAGAGAAATGGGTTTTAGCATAATAAAAAGCGCGCTGAATTAATAGTTCAGCGCGCTTTTTAATGGCATGTACTTTGTTGGTTCGTCTTGACCTGCGTTACTTGTCTTGCTGATAACTTTTACACGCCTGTTCGACGAGCAAGCGGCTAATCGTTTTTGGTTTGGTCAGCTTAAAGTCTTTGGTTGTCAGTATCGGTTTATCGGATTGCCAAGATTTTAACACTTTATCGTCAGCAGCATAGTTGACATAAGCGCGACGATAATAGCTTGCATCCTTACATGAGATAAGCCATTGTTGGTCGCTATGATGAATGCTGGTTTCTTTACTATCTTTCAGTTTCTCTTTAGCTTCTTTGGTGTCTTTACTACCTTTACTTTCTTTCGCCTCTGCATTTTCTTTTACGTTTTTTGGCGCAGGATAGGTTCTACGGATTGAGACGGTAATATTTTCGACCTCTTTTTCATCAATAATATGAATGTCTGAGCGTTCGATCGAATCCACATCTAAGCTAAAAACAGAGCCAGTTTGGCTTTTTGAGACCTCTAACCAGTTTGCCGCATAGCCACTCATTGCAAGCGTACTACCTGCTAATATCACTGCTAGCCGTTTCATAATCGAGCCTTGCTTGTTGTTATATAAAGTCGCTTATCATAGCCAACTTGATAGAAGCAGGCAAATTACTTTTATGACAAGGGGTTCATACTGAGACAATCTCAGCACTCGTGATTAGCAGGCAAACGCATAAAATATATAAATATCGCAGTTAATCTCGCATCGCCGCGAGCATTTTCGCAAGCTCATCACGCGCACCGATAAAGCCATCGATACCCTTGGGTAATAAGTCTTGGGTGACGATATCTTGCTGATAAGCGGCACTGAACTCGTCATGGGTTAAGCTAACTTTCGCCATGTCGGCCAAATCCATTGACATACTTGGTGATAGTTGACGCGTCACTTCAACTTCCATCGCTGCCAGCTCATCTATAAGATTGGGCGCGATGGTCAATAGATCACAGCCTGCTAGTGCCAATATTTGCTCAGTTGAGCGGAAACTTGCGCCCATCACTTGGGTTTTATAGCCATGCTGTTTGTAGTATTGGTAAATGAGCTTGACCGATTGCACACCCATATCATCTGAAGCAGGGACGTTTTGGCGGTTTTGCTGACGTTTTTGCCAATCTAAAATACGCCCAACAAAAGGGGAGATTAAGGTCACGCCCGCATCGGCACAAGCAATCGCCTGATGCTGACCGAATAATAGCGTCAAGTTACAGTGGATACCCTGAGTCTCAAGGTAACGCGCCGCTTCAATCCCTTGCCAGGTTGCTGCCATCTTAATCAATACACGTTCTGAATCAATACCTGCTTTTTGATAGGCTTGCATAAAGCTGAGCGCTTTATCAATGGTGGCTTGAGTGTCATAAGATAAGCGTGCATCGACTTCGGTTGAAACGCGGCCTTCAATCAATGCCAAAATATTACAGCCAATTTGAACAGTTAATTCATCAATTACCGCATCGACGTCACCGCGATGGCGACTCATGGTTTCTGACATCAGCGCCTCATTGTCCGGATGAATGAGTGCTTTAGTAATAAGGCTTGGATTGGTCGTGGCATCGATGGGTTTTAGACGCGCAATGGCGGCAAGGTCGCCCGTATCAGCGACAATAGTGGTCATGGTGCGAAGCTGTTGTAATGCGCTCATCAGATATCCTTGATATGGTCAATTAACGTTTTGATGTTCTTATTTGAGTCGGTTGCCCATGATAATGTTTATTTATAAAACGATTTATCATGGCGGTATGGTAAATTTAATAACTATCTTTAAACTGTATCATATATTTGGTCGGTTGTAGCCTGATAGTTTCATAGGGTATAACGTTTATCATGCATAACTGTGCTAAGATTTATGGCAAATTGCTTATTTGCGCGTATTTACGAATGGGCACTGTCGATAGTTTTTGCTATAGTAGAGCCGATCCACTGTTTGGCTCGCTAAACATGAGAACTAAGCAAGCATTTATTATTAAAATAAGCAGGTTACCTAGCTAATAGACAACAGTCATAAACTTTAGCAATAATATTAGAAAAAGGATGGGCGGTAATGAGTGAGCAGTCACCAGAGCAAAATGTAGACAATCTAAACCAAACCCCTGCAAGTGTTGATGGGGCTGCAACTGACAAAGCGTTTTTAAACACATTGCGCCAAAGTATTGATGCAGTTGACTGCGAAATTCAAACGCTAATTAATAACCGTGCCAAATTGGCGCAGCAAGTAGCAACGGTAAAAAAAGACCACGTTGCCAATAGCCCTGATGCCGAAAAAACCAATCCTATTTTTTATCGTCCTGAGCGTGAAGCACAAGTGTTAAAGGCGGTAATGGAACGTAATACCGGGCCCATCGCCGATGAGAAAATGGCACGCTTGTTCCGCGAAATCATGTCAGTCTGCCTTGACTTGGAAGCACCGCAGCGCATTGCGTTTTTGGGTCCTGTTGGTACCTTTACCCACGCCGCCGCTTTAAAGCACTTCGGTAAAGCCGCCGATACCGTGCCGCTAAACACGATTACTGATGTGTTTCGTGAAGTGGAAGCGGGTACGGCGATGTATGGTGTGGTACCAGTTGAAAACTCGTCAGAGGGTGTGGTTAACCATACCTTAGATGGCTTCTTATCTTCTAGCTTAAAGATAATCGGTGAAGTTGAGCTACCTATTCATCAGAACTTTTTGGTTGCTGAGCATACCAAACTCGATGGCCTAAGCCGTATCTACTCGCATCAGCAATCCTTGGCGCAGTGTCGTCATTGGCTTGATGTTAATTTCCCAAATGTTGAGCGTGTGGCGGTATCGAGCAATGGTGAAGCAGCTCGCCGTCTCAAAAACGAATGGCATTCAGCGGCAATCGCCGGTGACGTGGCGGCGGCAGAGTACGATTTACATAAGCTGTATTCAAACATTGAAGACAATCCTAGCAATACCACGCGTTTTCTGATTATCGGTCACGAAGCGATTGCGCCATCGGGTCAAGATAAAACTTCAATCATGGTTTCAGCGCATGATAAAGCAGGCGCATTAATCGAAATCTTAAAGCCCTTGTCTTATCATGGCGTGTCGATGACCAGTATCGAAACCCGTCCTGAACGTCCAAATAAATGGGCTTATGTGTTCTTTATCGATATGGATGGCCACATCGAAGATGCAAATGTGAGTGCAGCGATTGCTGATATCCGCCCATTGGTCAAAGATTTGCGTATCCTCGGTTCTTACCCAAAAGCCGTGCTATAAAGTTGGCTTAATAGAATGGTTCTAACAGGGATTCATTAACAGTAAATGCCTTATCACATCAAGGATAAATCATGCAGTCATCTCAGTCGACAGAGTCAAATTTATCACCGCTAGCGCCTGCCTATGACAGTATTTTAGAGCTAATGCCTTATCAGACGGGAAAGCCGGTTGAAGAGTTGACACGCGAGTATGGTGTCTCAGATGTGGTAAAGCTTGCTAGTAATGAAAATCCACTAGGCTGCTCACCGCATGTCACACTTGCGATCACCGAGCAATTGGGTCAGCTGGCACGTTATCCTGATGGCAATGGTTATTATCTCAAACAAGCACTTGCTGACTTTAACGATGTTGGTGTCGACCAGATTACTCTAGGTAACGGCTCTGATGACTTGCTTGATATCTTAGCGCGTAGTTTTGCTGGTATGGATGATGCAATTATTTATAGTCAGTATGCTTTTATCGTTTATCCAATGCTGGCCAAAATGCAAGGAGCAACCGGTGTAGAGGTGCCAGCCAATCGTTTTGGTCATGATTTAAAAGCAATGAGTCAGGCGGTAGCGGACAACCCTAATAGCAAAATAGTCTTTATCGCCAATCCTAACAACCCAACAGGCACGCAGCTTACGCAGCAAGAGTTACGTACGTTTGTTGCTAGTGTGCCAAACTCAGTGTTGGTGGTATTAGATGAAGCTTATATCGAATATAGTCCTGAGAGTAATAATAGAGCGCTGCTCGATGAATTTGAGAATGTGGTTATTGTACGTACCTTTTCAAAAGCCTATGGGCTGGCGGGTTTGCGTGTTGGTTATGCGCTAAGCTCAGTCGCCGTCGCCGATTTACTCAATCGCATTCGTCAGCCGTTTAACGTTAGTAGAGTCGCTTTAGCTGCTGCCAATGCTGCGCTTGCTGACCAAGGTTTTATTGAAAAATCAAGACTCAATAATCAAGAGCAAATGCGCTGGTTAGAAAAGCAATTTGATGCCTTAGGGTTAGGGTTTATCAAGTCGCATGCCAACTTTATCATGGTGGAAATAGAAGTTGAGATGGAAGACATAACCGCGGCTGCCATTTATCAAGCATTGCTGGAGCAGGGCGTGATAGTACGCCCATTAGAAGGTTATGGTTTGCCTAATTGGCTGCGTATTACGGTAGGGGTTGCAGAAGATAATATGCGTCTCATTGATACCTTGCGCTCAATATTGACTGAAGATTAATAAAAGAGTAGTTATCCGTATTTTAATCAAAAAATAAATCAATTTTACGACGCCAATATCAGCATGCTTTATGCCTACTGATGCTGGTTTGTTGAAAGAGAAACGCCGTGAGTCGCCAGCAAAACAACCCCAGCAATCAAAAGATAAGTAATCAAAACAATCATATGCAATCTTCTATCCATGCTCAGCCGCCGTTATTTAAGCAAGTCTGTGTTATCGGTCTCGGGCTGATTGGTGCGAGCCTTGCCCAAGGCATCAAAGACCATGGTTTAAGCGCGCGCTTGGTGGCGGTAGATAGACATGCACCAAGCATCGATGAAGCCATGCAACATGGTTTGCTAGATGCGGGTAGTACTATATTAAGTGACGTGGTATCAGGCAGTGACTTAATTGTCATCGCCGTACCGGTACAGGCGGTAGAGGCTGTGTTTGTCGATATCAAAACCGCGATGGATAACGGACAGCTTGCTGCTGATTGCATCATTACTGATGTCTGTAGTACCAAGGTTAATATCATTAAGGCGGCAAAAACGGTCTTTACCTCATTACCAATGGGCTTTGTACCCGCGCATCCGATTGCTGGTGCGGAAAATTCAGGCTATCATGCCAGGCGCGCCAATTTATTTGTCAATCATAGCGTGATTATTTGCGAGCTGCCAACGACAAACCCTTGGGCGATTTCCAATCTGCGTCAGTTATGGGAAGCGATAGGTGCGACTGTCATGTCAATGGATGCCGAGCATCATGACGCAATATTGGCACATACCAGTCATCTGCCGCATCTGCTCGCGTTTAATTTGGTTGAACAGCTGGCAAGTCATGATGATAATCTAGATATGTTTCGCTATGCCGCAGGCGGTTTTCGCGACTTTAGCCGTATTGCCGCCAGCGACCCTAAAATGTGGCATGATATATTTTTTGCCAACCAAAGCGCGATTATAAGCGCTCTTGACGAGTATGGCGTTTATCTACAGAATATGCGCCAGCTTATCATTGATAAAGATTCGACCGCCCTCATGGGACTTTTGGGCCGCGCGCAAGCCGCACGGCGACATTTTGGCCATATGTTAGCCAGCACCCCTTATACGGATACTTCTGCCATGTCAGCTTCTTATAATATTACTCCTAGCCATACCGTCTCTGGCACCATTACCATTCCTGGTGATAAATCTATCTCGCATCGCAGTATCATGCTTGGTAGCCTTGCCACAGGTGTGACCAACGTCACAGGGTTTTTGGAAGGAGAAGATGCGCTAGCTACCTTGCAAGCATTTCGTGATATGGGCGTGAGCATTGAAGGGCCTGATAAGGGTAGATTGACCATTCATGGCGTCGGTATGAACGGTCTAAAACCAAGCAAAACGCCACTATATATGGGCAACTCAGGCACCAGTATGCGCCTGCTTGCCGGTATATTAGCGGCGCAGTCATTTGATAGTGTATTAACAGGTGATACCAGTCTAAACAAGCGTCCGATGGAGCGTGTGGCAGCACCGTTACGTAAGATGGGTGCTGTCATTCAAAGTACTGGTCATAATGGTACCGCACCGCTGAGCATCACTGGTCGTGCGAATATTGGTGAGCCGCTACAAGGGGTAGAGTATGATATGCCAGTCGCCTCTGCGCAGGTGAAGTCTTGCTTGTTGCTGGCTGGACTTTGGGCAAAAGGTACGACGACGGTCATTCAACCTGAAGTTAGCCGTGATCATACCGAACGTATGCTCTCAGCCTTTGGTTATCCTGTGACAGTTGATGGCAGTCGTGTCAGCGTCGAAGGTGGTGGCACGCTTACAGGCGGTGATATTGCGGTGCCTGCTGATATTTCATCAGCGGCTTTCTTTATGGTAGCCGCAGCCATCAGTCAAGGTAGTGAGCTGACTCTTACGCAAGTGGGTATTAATCCGACGCGTACGGGTATCATAGATATCTTAAAATTGATGAATGCGGATATCAGCCTAAGCAATGAAACCCATGTCGGCGGCGAGCCAGTGGCAGATATCACTATTCGCAGCTCAAGCCTAAAAGGTATTGAGATTCCAGAGTATTTAGTACCTTTAGCGATTGATGAGTTCCCAGTATTATTTATCGCTGCCAGCTGTGCCCAAGGCCGTACGGTGTTGACCGGTGCGAAAGAATTGCGCGTGAAAGAGTCCGATCGTATTGCCGTGATGGCAGACGGTCTACAAACGCTAGGCATTGATTGCACGGTGACTGAAGATGGTCTAATTATTGAAGGCAAAGGTATCGAAGGTAAAGGTAGCCATGCTGACATCAATGAGGTAAATAACAGCCAACCTGTCTTTGGTGGCGGGCATATCACCTCGCATCATGACCATCGTATTGCCATGAGTTTTGCGGTTGCCAGCTTGCGTGCATCGAAGCAGATTACCATTGAAGGCGTTGAAACCGTTAATACCAGCTTCCCAGGGTTTGCTGAACTTGCCAATCAAATTGGTATGTCTATTAAGGTCGATAATGGCGCGGCTTAATGTCATATTAATATGATAAGCCTTATTATTTGTTTTTAAAATATTGGTTTTCGAAATTTTGGTTTTTGCAGTGTTGAATCCTAAAGTAATGTCTGTTGGGATTCAATAAAGTCTAAAAGGTTATTTATAAACCTTTATATAAAAGTCGTTTTAAAATTATTTTTTAAATTTTCAAAGTTGTTTTTAACTTTGTTGTCGTGAGCAATGTGTTGATACTTAGATAGTATCAACGCATTGCTTTTTACTTTCTACCTTATATATAGTAACCCTGCGCGCTTACTTTTATCATTTTATAATGGTTTAAAAATAGGTAAGGGCGCGCTTTGCTCTAAAAAGTTGTATCGTCTTATGACCACTCAAAATGTTGTCAAAAAACCCGTTGCTCCTATTCAAACAACCAGACGCGGTATTGCCACCGCGCTAACAGCGTTCTTTATTTGGGGTGCATTTCCGTTATACTTTAAGCAGCTCGCCGCTTATGATGCGACCGAGATTATCGGCCACCGCATTATATGGACCTTTGCCTGTTTGCTTATCGTATTGGTGCTGACCAAGCGCTGGCAGTGGATTGATACACTAAAGCAAAACCCAAGATGGATAGCATTTTCTTTTATATCGGGTTTGATTATTGCCACCAACTGGCTTACTTATGTATGGGCGGTCAACCACGACCGCATTCTTGAGGCCAGTTTGGGTTATTTTATCGGGCCGTTGGTTGGCGTGGCACTCTCGATGATTTTGTTTAAAGAGCGTCTGCGACCTTTGCAATGGGTTGCTATTGGTTTTGCGCTATTATCGGTGCTGATTCAAGTCGTTATGATTGGTAGCCTGCCATGGATATCGCTGATTTTGGCCTTTAGTTTTAGTACTTATGGCACCATTCAGCGCCAAACGCCGTTGACTGCAGTCGATGCCATGTTTGTAGAAACTACCATGTTAGTACCGATCTGTTTATGGTGGTTTTGGCAAGCCGATGTGGTCAGTAGTCAGATAAGTTTCTGGTTCACCTCCAACATTTGGCTACTGATGCTGGCAGGTCCAATTACGCTGATACCCTTATTGCTATTTAATAAATCCACTAAGATGGTCGCTTTTAGTATTCTAAGCTTTATGAATTATCTGACCCCGACATTTATTTTCTTCTTAGCGGTATTTTATTATAACGAGCCTTTTGATTTACATCGCCTGGCGGTATTTGGTTTGATTTGGCTTGGGCTATTATTATTTAGCATTGACTTGTGGCGCCATAGACCGAGTAAAGTATTAAAAGCTGCGCGCCTACGTGAAGAGGCTTTATCGTAAAATCGTTTTAAAATAAAAGCATAATAAATAAGGATAAGTGCATGTTTCATACCGAATCTGATGTGGTATTTGTCAAAGGCTTAACAGTAGAGGCGGTGATTGGTGTTTATGCATGGGAGCGCGCTATTACGCAGCCGCTCCTGATTGACATAGCGCTTGAGACGGAAATTAGTAAAGCTGCTGTGTCAGACGATGTTAATGATGCGCTCAATTACAAAGCGGTCTGCGATGATGTGAGCGAATGGTGCCAAGCGATTAAAGCAAAGTTGCTTGAGCATTTGGCTGGTCAAATCGCCGATAAGCTACTGGCAAAATACAACTGTCATAAAATAACATTAAGCGTTGCCAAGCCCACTGCTATCAAGCAAGCGGATGCGGTCGGGGTGCAGATCACCCGTTATGCTAAAGTAGCAGCAACTGAGTCAGTGGCAAACGACAATAGCCAATCTGACAATGCATAAAAATCTGACTAATTTGAATCTTGAAGACTTAAAACAGTATACACCTGAACAGCTGCAAATGCAGTCTGTGACGGCGGTGCTATTGGCTTTGGGTAGTAATTATCAAGCTGAAAAACACTTACCATTTGTCCGAGAAAAATTAACCATTTTAGGAGAAATACGGCTCTCAACGGCTTTTCAAAATCCTGATTTTACAGCGACCTTGGAACAACCAAAACCTGATTATATCAATCAATGCGTTTATTTAACCCTTACATCTGTCATGACCTTGCAGCAGTTGCAGCAAAGCTTTAAGAGACTTGAAAGTGATTGCGGTAGACAGCGTTGCTCTGAATCAATAAAACATTCTATAAAAATAGTCACTATGGATATTGATATTTTATTAATAAAATTAGAGGATAAAGAAAATAGCCTAAGCAAAAATAAAATATCTAAAGAAATAGCTAAAAGCCCAAAACAATGGATAATCATGGCAGATCGTTATCCATTTAAGGCGCATGAAAGAGCAGGGATTAAAGAGTTAATTTCGAATGGGGTTTAAAGAGGTTAAATGCAGTGGCTGAGCTGTTATTAAGAGTTAAGTAAAAGCTATCGAATGTTTGGTATTCGATAGTTTATTATATTTCTGAAAAATCTCAAAATAAAAACTGGACAAAATGCCCAGCTTTTATCTAACTCACATGGTTTAGCGCAAAAATCCTTACTGCGCCGTCAAGCCACCATCAATAACAAATTCTGAACCTGTTGAGTAGCTTGATTCATCTGATGCTAAAAATAGCACCATGCCGCTGACTTCTTCGGGCTGTGCCACACGTCGCATCGGAATGGTTTTGGCAAAAGCTTCAACTGCATCTTTGGTGTCGCCTTGCATAATCATTGGTGTAGCGATGACGCCTGGGTGAATGGAGTTCACGCGAATGCCATGAGGTGCGCACTCTAATGCTGCGGCTTTGGTCATACCGCGTACCGCAAATTTAGAATCGGTATAACCGATAGCACCGCCAACCAAACCGTTAATGGAGGAGATATTGATAATAGAGCCTTGATTGGCGGCTTTCATGGTTGGAATAACCGCTTTCATGCCTAAAAAGACTGATACTTGGTTAATCTCTAGAATCTTACGATACTCTTCTACCGAGGTATCTAAAATGGATTTGTGCGTAGTGATACCTGCATTGTTGACCAAAACGTCAACACGTCCAAAATGCGCTTCGGTCTGTCCAACGACTTGCTTCCAATCCTGCTCGCTAGTAACATCATGTTTGATAAATAGTGCATCAGCACCAAGCTCTTTTGCCAAGGCATCGCCTTTATCAGTATTAATATCGGTCAAGACCACTTTGGCACCTTCTGCCATACATAAACGTGCATGAGTTTCGCCCATGCCTTGGGCGGCACCAGTGATAATGATAACTTTGTCTTGTAAACGAGCCATGAGTTTTCCTGTTTTTTTAGTTATGAATAATGAGAGAGTATACGACAGAATCGCTAAATACTCCTTAGTTGTTATGAAACCAAGAGTCAATGCTGTATGTTTTGAAATGATAGCTTTAAATATGATTTTGGCTGATTTTTTTAAATAATGTAGTGAGGAAATAATGTACAAAGACCTATTAAATTTCTGTTTTAATGAGGCGGGTAGTGAGAAGTTTTTTGAAAAAGATGAGGATTTTGATACATTACTAATAGAGCGATACAGTGATTTGCTTGAGCAAGCAGCGGCGTCAGAGCTATACGAATGGCGATGTAATGTTGAGGGTAGGTTGGCTGAGATAATTATTTTAGACCAGTTTTCGCGCAACATTTACCGTAACACGCCAGCAGCTTTTGCTCAAGATGGTATGAGTCTTGCGCTCGCGCAAGAGGCGGTAGCTGCCGGTGCATTAGAGGCGCTTGAAACGATGGATGAACGTAAGTTTTTATTAATGCCTTATATGCACAGCGAGTCAAAACTGATTCATCAGCAAGCAGAAAATTTATTTAAGCGCTATACCAATGCAGATACCGTGGATGCTGAGCTGAAACATAAAGTAATTATCGATCGTTTTGGTCGTTATCCGCATCGTAATGATATTTTAAGACGGGTTTCAAGTAGCGAAGAAATAGAGTTTTTGACCCAGCCTGACTCATCATTTTTATAAGAGTTGTTTGTTAAATAGCTAGTCGATAAAGCGCTATTTCTCAATGGGCTAAAATAAGAAAGAGGCCAATGGCCTCTTTTTATACAGTATCGAAGGTAGCTAGCAGCTTACTTTTGCTCAGTGCCGGCTGCTGCCATATCAGCACGGCCGATAACATCCAAATCTTCTAAGCACAATTTATCATATTCTTTTTTGCAAAAATCTGGATCTATTTTGCACATAGCGGCTTGCAGTTGATCGAGTCGATTTTCTGATTGCTGAATGTGCTCAAGCATTTTAGCAAACGCTTCAGCAACGGGATCTTGCGATGAAGGATCAATGCCATAAGCCTGAAACGCTGTTGCACGGGTAGTGCTAGAAGCGGCACCTTTGTCCTGATGGTCATCAGTTGTGCCTGCTTGCGCCGCTTTTTCTTGTTGCTTAGCGTCCTGTACCTTGGTAATAATAGGATTGCCTTTTTCATCATGATGGTCTGAAATCATACGGGCGGCACTGCCAACCATCGTTGCACCTGCGGGTACAGGTTTGACCACCACAGCGTTCGAACCAATTTTAGCCCCTTTACCTACCGTAAATGGCCCTAATACCTTGGCACCGGCACCGACAATAACACCGTCTTCTAAAGTAGGATGACGTTTGCCATTATTCCACGACACGCCACCAAGAGTGACGCCGTGATAAAGGGTAACATCGTTGCCAATCTCTGCCGTTTCGCCAATCACTACACCGACGCCATGGTCAATAAAAAAGCGCTTACCGATTTTGGCAGCAGGATGAATCTCAATGCCAGTGATGATACGCGAGCCATAAGAAATCACGCGCGCGGCAAGTTTTTGCTCATTATGCCAGAGACAATGCGCGCCGCGATGCAAAATCAGGGCGTGGATGCCAGGGTAGGTCAAAATGACTTCTAGGCTATTACGCGCAGCAGGGTCGCGATTGAATACCGCTTCAATATCTTCTTTTAGGTCTTTTTTGATATTGGCAAGCGATTTGAACAAGGAAGTTGGCAATGGCATAAAGCGTCCTATTTTTTAATGACAATGTCTTTAGTTATAGCAGTTTCGCCGTACAAAATATAGCAATGCGTGATAAATTAAAACAGAGGGTTTATAGACAAAATGCCCATCACCGACGATTTATCGGTGACAAGCGGATGTCATTTAACTGTCACTGGTCACGTATTTTAGCAGCTCTACAACCTGCTCAGGTGTCTGCGCCCATGCCATTGCTGCTGCATCCACTTCTTTTAGCGGATGAATAATATCTTCGGTATGTAAGGTGATATAAGGTTTGCCCAATGCAGCGCAATAGCCGGCGTCAAAGGCGGCGTTCCATTGTTTGTATTTATCACCAAAGCGAATGATAGCGATATCACATTTTTGGATCATATTTTTGGTACGAATGGCATTCACCTTTGATGACTGATGGTCGCGCCAGAATCCATTGTCATTTTTGCCCAACATATCACCAGCCGCGTCGCTGGCTTCATGGTCAGTCACCGCTGAGGTAAAGGTAATGGCAAGACCATGCTCTTTCGCACCTTGCATAATTTTTTGGCGCCAGTCACTGTGTATTTCACCAGATAAATAAACCGTCCAATTCATTGTTAACTCCTTGTCATTATTAAATTAGTTATTAAATTAATTGTTAAATTCATTATTAAGACATAGAACTTGCAAAACAGTAAGACTGCCGCTGCTAATGCCAAAAGTCAATTCTTTAGAATCAATGCCTTAAAATCAAAGGAATAAACCTTATAAATGATAAGCTCTAGTCCTTTGCAAGCTTAGCAATCAGTGCGCTTAATAACTGATATTCTTTTTGATCCAGCTGAACGCGTGAGCCAAGACGCGACAGTCGCGCTGGCAATGATTTTAAATGTTCACTGTCTGCCAAGCCGCGTTGAACCATCAAATCAGTGGTACGCTGAACGAGCTGCTGCAGCTGTTGTTGAGTAATGGCAGGCTCATCCCATTGTTGACGCAGATGCACGTCTAATGTTGGCTGAACGGCGTTTACATTATCTGCGCTGTCATTAATTGTTTGAGCATGGGTTTGCGCATCAGCAAAGATAAAGCTGGCAATCACTTGCACGGCAGAGGCAACATTTAGCACGGGATAAGCAGGATTGGCATCGATTTGAATATGATAATCGGCGTACGCCAGTTCTTCATTGGTCAGGCCACGGTCTTCACGCCCAAATAAGATGGCTATGTTGGGTTTTTTATTCGATTGCGCGCTCTCATTATTATCGGCTACGTCGAGAGCGGTTTGCTTATCGATAAAGTCAAACATGATTTTGGCAGCTTGCGTCGGCGTCACTACAGGGCGCGGCATGTGACGGCTACGGCTACTGGCAGCAAATACCAGTTGGCAATCTGCTATCGCTGATTCTAACGTCGGCGTTATGGTGGCTGACATTAATAATTCACTACCGCCTGCCGCGTGCGAAACACTGGTTTCATCAATGGGCAGCTTTGGGTCAACGACAGTCAGACGCGATAGACCCATGGTGTGCATGGCGCGCGCCGCTGAGCCGATATTGGCAGGTAAAGTGGTATTTACCATAACGATTTGTAAACAAGACAGATAATCGTTCACCGTATGGCGGACGGTTGAATTTGCTGAGCTTGTATTTACTAATAATGAGGCAGAGTCGTTACGCATTACAGCCCCAGCCTTTGTTTGATTTCTTGTTCGACTCGTTGTAAAGCTGTTGCGACGTCTTCAATTAACCCAGCTTGGTCACCAATAAGGCGCTCGCGGCACGCTTCTTGTAATTGACTACTAAGGCGAGTTAACTGAGTTGCGCCCAAATTGGCACTGGCACCTTTTAGCGCATGAGCAAGCTCATAGCCGTTGGCGTTATCACCTTCTAGTTGTGCGCGTCTTAATTTGACAATGCGCTCGTGACTGTCGGTAAAATATCCTTGTATCAAATCGACAAAGTCCTCTTCTAACAACTCACGCATATCATCAAATTGCTCGTCATTAATAATCTCATCATTGGTTTGCGTATTTGTATTGTTAGGATGTTCAGTCATAATCATGTGTCCAATATTTTAAAAGTTAAAGCGCTCAGGTTAGCTACTATCAAAGTATTAGCTATAATGAAAATGTAAGTTGTCTTCATTAACCATGCTCTTTAATTGCTGTAAATTGTCATCGTTAGGGTAGATGCGCCAATGCTCAGATAACCCGACGTTGGCAATACCGTATTCTTCATAAATGCTGAGCCCAAGCGGCAAGCAGTTATCATTAATAGAAGCATCGGTGTTGCTAAGGGCATTATTAGCATAGCTGCCGTTTTGAAGTGCATCTTGATGTATATCATTTTCTAAGGCTAATAAATCATTGCCATCTTCATCATATAAGCTGCCACCCATCGCTGGGTCATAAGCGCTGTTACCACTGCCACCATTATTACCTTGCTCGTCCTGCTCATCGTTATAAGCCAAGCGCGGCGCTGGTATGAGGCCTGATTGAGCGGATTTTAGCAAAGGCTGCATACGCGTGAGCAGATTAATATCGCTACCGTGAACTTTAATGCTGATTTTTTTCATCCAACGCAGGCGTGCGTCAACCATACTCATGGCATTATCAAGGCGGGCAAAAATGCGCCCGTCACGCTCACGGATACTGCCTTTAATGACGACCACTTCGTCAATCTTCAACTGCTCTTTGACACGGTTAAAGCGCTCGGCGTAGCAACTGACTTCTAGACGTGAAGTCCCATCATCTAAGGTGATGACGTTACGCGTACCGAAATTGGCAATATCAATAATCAAACCCGCAAAGTAGCAGCTACCGTTATAACCCGTGTCTGCCAGCTTATCAAGGCGAGCGCCGGAGGTATAACGTTTAAGCTCATCGCGATATTCATCGATAGGATGTCCGGTTAAATAGAGACCTAAGGTATTTTTTTCCGCTTTCAGGCGGTGTTTATCACCCCAAATCAGCTCTGGCGTCATAACCAGTGGCGGGGCTGCGACCACGCCATCCATTTCACCGAACAAGTCCATCATGCCAAGCTCATTGTTTTGGCGGTCTTGCTCGGCGGCTTGCACAGCGCTTGGCAACTGACTCATCAGTGCCCCGCGAATCTCGTAGGCTTCGTCGCTTGGCAAGTCTGGTCGTAAAGTCGCGGCAAAATCATCAAAACAGCCCGCACTGACTAATGCCTCAAGGGTACGTTTATTGACCTTTTTAATATCAACGCGGCGGCAAAAGTCGTATAAATCTTTAAATGGTCCTTCACGTCGGCGCGCCTCAACGATAGATTCAACCGCCCCTTCACCAACGCCTTTAATCGCACCTAAGCCATAAATAATATTGGTTGGCGTATCGGCGACAAAATGCCATTCACTACGGTTTACCGATGGATTAACGACCGTCAAACCGAAGTTTTCACGGCAGTCATTGATAAAGAACACCACGTTATCGGTGTTGTTCATATCGGACGTTAAGACGGCTGCCATAAATTCGGCAGGGTAGTACTGCTTTAAATAAGCAGTCTGATAAGCAAGGACGCCATAAGCGGCAGAATGCGAACGGTTAAAACCGTAACCGGCGAATTTCTCCATCAAGTCAAAGACGCCGCCTGACGTCGCTTCGTCAATACCTTGCGCAGTCGCACCAGTGACAAAAATATCGCGCTGTTTGGCCATCTCTTCAGGTTTTTTCTTACCCATCGCGCGGCGTAGCATATCCGCGCCGCCCAAGCTATAGCCTGCCATAACCTGCGAGATTTGCATCACCTGTTCTTGATAGACAATAACGCCGTTGGTGTTTTCTAAAATTGGCTCAAGGTTAGGATGGTCATAGATGACTTCTTCGCGGCCATGCTTACGGTCGATATACATCTCAACCATGCCTGCATCAAGCGGACCCGGACGATAGAGTGCACACATGGCGATGACATCTTCAATATTGGTTGGTTGTAATTTGGCCAGATATTTTTTCATACCCATACTTTCTAACTGAAAGACGGCCGTGGTTTTGGCTTCTTGCAGCAGCTTATAGGCTTTTTTATCATCTAAAGGCAAGTCCTCTAACACTAGGGCTTCTTTGCCCTCGCGTGCGCGGCGTAGGTTGATATTTTCTACCGCGGCGTTAATCACCGTTAAGTTACGTAGACCCAAAAAGTCAAACTTGACCAGCCCAACGGCTTCGACGTCGTCTTTATCAAACTGACTAACGCGGTGACCTTCGTCATCACAATAAATGGCACTAAAGTCAGTGATCTTATGCGGGGCGATGAGTACACCACCGGCATGTTTACCGACGTTTCGGCAGACGCCTTCGAGCTTAATGGCCATCTCCCAAATCTCAATGGCATCTTCATAGTCCATATTATCAGGATTGGAGATTAAGTCTTTTAGCTGAGGTTCTTGCTCGAGCGCTTGGCTAAGCGTAATTCCTGGGGTTTTTGGGATAAGTTTGGAGATTTTATTGGCCAAAAAGTATGATTTGCTTTGTACGCGCGCCACGTCTCGTACCACCGCTTTTGCCGCCATGGTACCAAAGGTAATAATCTGCGAAACCGCTTCACGGCCATAGGTTTGTGCCACATAATCAATCACGCGGTCACGACCTTCGATACAAAAATCAATATCGAAATCGGGCATGGAGACACGTTCGGGGTTTAAGAAGCGCTCAAAGAGTAAGTCGTAATGAATCGGGTCGAGGTCAGTAATATTGAGCGCATAAGCGACCAAAGAGCCGGCACCAGAACCACGACCCGGTCCAACCGGTACGCCATTGGCTTTTGCCCAGCGGATAAAGTCCATGACGATTAAGAAGTAACCAGGGAAGCCCATAGACAAGATAACTTCAAGCTCATACTCTAAGCGCTCATCGTACTTTTGGCGAAACTCCTGCCAATTATCCGAGCGCTCGGCAACAGGAAACAGCCTGTCAAGACGCCTATCAAGGCCGCGCTTTGATTCGGCGCGGAAAAACGATTCAATCGTTTCGCCTTCGGGTACAGGAAACTCAGGCAGGACATTAATGCCAAGGGTTAAAGTCACATTACAGCGCGTGGCTAAGCGTAAAGTGTTAGCAATAACCTGCGGAATATCGGCAAACAGCGCCGTCATTTCCTGCTGGGTTTTTAAATATTGCTCATCTGAATACAGCCGTGGACGATTAGGGTCGGCAAGGACATATGAGCCTGCAATACAAACGCGCGCTTCGTGAGCGTCAAAATCATCTTGCTCTAAGAAACGCACGTCATTATGAGCAATAATAGGAATACGATGCTTAGCACCGGCATGAATAGCGGCTTTTATAAAAGCATCTTCGCCCGAGCGATTGGTGCGCTTGATAGCGAAATATAAGCGATCATCAAACTGTGCTTGCCATTCTGTCAGCAGCTCGTCAGCTTTTTCTGGCATGGAACTCACCAATGCCTGACCGACATCGGATTTTTCGGTAAATAAAACAATGACGCCAGCTGCGTGCTCTAAAATATGGCGACGCTCAATGACTGGTACCCCATGATTGGCAGCATCGGCGCGCCCTTCGGTAAAGCCAAGCGAGACGATACGGGTGATATTTTGATAACCCTCATTGTCCATCGCCAGTAGCACCAAGCGCGTGTCCTCATTATCCATAATGATTTCACTGCCGATAATAGGCTTGATACCCGCGCCTAAGCAGGCACGATAAAATTTCACCGTCGCATAAAGGTTGGATAAATCAGTCAATGCTAGCGCGCTCTGATTATCTGCCGCTGCCGCTTTAATTAGCGGTTTGATACGCACGATAGAATCGGTAATGGAATATTCGCTGTGGATGCCAAGGTGTACAAATGCCATAGAAGACTCTTACTGGTGCAATCAAAAGGGAATAAGCTGTATGATAATAAATTTTTTATTATCAATACGTTATGGTTTTTCAAGAAGTGATAGGACGCAAAAAGTGATGTCTTGAGCTTTTAAAGCTGGTCGTCAATAATAGCATTATTTGGCGCTGACAGCCACCGATTCAAACGTAACGGTCTGAATGAAATCATGAAAAAAATGATTTTTATAACTATGAAATCAATGTGATAAGTAGGTTTTTATGGTAAATAATCACGCTTTAAGGTATGAAATAATATAAATCATCATCCATAGCATGCTGATAACGCGGCTGACTGTTGAATAGCCTTGCTTGAGCGTAAACCATGAAAAAATAATGGGAAATAAGAAAATGCCAATACCAAGTAAGATACTGACTGGTCTTTGAGTGGCATTCATACCCTGCAGCGAAGGGGTGGGTAAAAGAGTGGAAGCAGGATTGCTATGTTGTGTTGGTTTTTGTTGAGCTATGCGCTGGGTTCTAGGCGTGGCTTTATTATGTGGTTTATAGGAAGAGTACGACAGTCCACTACCAGAGATACCGACTGTGCCACGCGTGCCTTTTTTACCAACATTAACCATAGCACCGCGTTTACCAACGGAGACGCTAGATACGCCTTGTTTGGTCAGATTAATACGTACACCGGGCGCTAGTTTAATGCTTTTTCTAAATCGAAAGCCCATTATTACCAATTTCCTTTACTTGTTATATGTTATTGAACTATCTTAGCACTAAACTTAGCATCAAAAATGCCCTCCACACTATAAAGGATGGAAGGCGCTACTATTTGAATTTAATATTTTTAATATCACTACTTTTGCTATTAATATCCGACCACCGCGGCATCGACAATACGCGGGTCAGAAGAACCGTAAACGCCATTTGGGGTAATCATAATCGACTGGGTTGAACCCATGGCTGACTGCGGGCTAACTTTATGTCCCATCGACTCGAGTTTTTTAATCGTATCAACATTTAAAGCTTTTTCGATACGAATCTCATCGGGCAGCCATTGGTCATGGATACGCGGTGCATGGGTGGCTTCGGCAATATTCATATCATGATCAATGACGTTGGAGATGACTTGCGTGACGGTAGTAATAATGCGGCTACCACCTGGGCTGCCGGTAACGATATAAGGTTTGCTGTCTTTGAATACCAGCGTCGGGCTCATTGACGACAACGGGCGTTTATTGGCCTCAACTGCGTTGGCATCGCCACCGATTAAGCCATAACCATTGGGCACGCCGGGTTTGGCAGAAAAATCATCCATCTCATTATTGAGTAATATCCCTGTACCTTCAGCGACAAGTCCCGTGCCATAAGAAAAATTCAGCGTATAAGTATTGGCTACCGCATTGCCATCTTTATCGACGATAGAGAAGTGTGTGGTTTGATCGCTCTCGTATGGTAAGGGGTTATTCGCCTTGATCGTTGCCGCTGGCGTGGCTTTATTGGGATTAATTAATGCACGTAGTTTATCGGCATAAGGCTGCGAGGTTAAACCGCTGGCAGGCACATCAATAAAGTCAGCATCTCCTAAATATTCTGCGCGATCGGCATAAGCCAATTGCATGGCCTCGCTCATCAAATGAATGGTTTGCGCGCTGTTTTGACCGTAGTCTTTTAGCGGATAGCCTTCTAAGATATTTAAAATCTGCACGATATGGATACCACCAGAAGACGGCGGCGGCATGGAGACAATCTCATAACCACGATAATCGCCTTTAACGGGTACGCGAGCAATGGCTTGATAGTTGGCTAAGTCTTGCAAGCTCATATTACCGCCCGCTTCATTGACGGCTTTGACCAATTTACGCGCGGTTTCGCCTTTATAAAATCCATCAGCACCTTTTGCCGCAATCAGTTTAAGGGACTTTGCCAGCTCCGGTTGACGTAGTAGCTCACCCGGCTGATAGGCACTGCCGTCTGGTTTAAAAAATATCTTTTTGGTACTTGGCCATTTTTGTAGACGGTCACTTAACGCTTCTAGCGATTCGGACAAACCCGCAGTGACTTCAATACCGTTTTCAGCCAGTGCAATTGCTGGTGCCATGACTTGCCCGCGACTCATGGTGCCATGATCTTCTAAGGCTTTTAGTAAGCCTGCCACCGTACCTGGCACGCCAACCGCCAAGCCATGATAACGGGATAAATCACTAACGGCATTGCCATCGCGATCAAGATACATATCACGCGAGGCGCTACTGGGCGCTTTTTCGCGATAATCGAGCGCCACCGTTTTGCCTTGCTTGGCATCATAGACCATCATAAAACCGCCACCGCCGATGTTGCCCGCACGCGGCAACGTTACGGCTAACGCAAAGCCAACGGCGACAGCGGCATCAACGGCATTACCGCCATCTTTTAAAATCTTTAAGCCGATATCAGAGGCGAGGGCTTCTTGGGTGGCGACCATGCCGTGCTTTGCCCAAACAGGGTGATGAATGGCGTCAGCTGAGTAGATAGCTTGGTCGGTTTTGGCTGTCTTGCCACTAACGACGGCTGTCCCTGTGGCGGTCTTGGGCGCTAGGGCAGAGGATTTCGATTTTGTAATGCGCTGAGTTTCGGACAATACAGTCGGATTATCAGCCATAATCGCTAAATTAATCGCACTGATGTTAATCGAGGTTGGATTGGCGGTATTTTTTGCGGTCGTAGGTTTTGTTTCTGCGGCGTGAGCAGAGACCGTTAGCAATAGCGTACTAGTGATAATCAGCGCAGCAGATTTTAGTTTTTTATGGGTGAGCGTTTGGGTGCTATGAGAATGAGAAAACAAAGTTGACATCGCAAAGTCCTTTTTACGAGGGTGAAAAAAATTGAGCTAAAAAGAGAGGTGAATCAATAAGCTTAAATAGTAACGAATATTGCCAGTAGTAGAAAGGGCTTTACTATTTTTGTTTTCAGATAAAGAAGCCCGTTATAAGGTAGTTAAGCTTTGGAAGTTTGAGAGATGAAAAAAGAGCCAAAAAAAAGCGCACCGGCTAACCGATGCGCTTTTTTAAATGTTCTTACTTTATCTAACTAATGCTTTTTAATTCCATGGCTTATATAGTCAGTTCAAAATAAAAGCGATACGTTATAGCTATGTGCGACTGGTATAAATTTTCCTTGCTTGCTGTTATCACAGAGGCTACGAAAAATTCATCCCAGTCGCACTGTATCGATTTTAAAGTAATTCTACTATATCTTACTGCGCTTGGTTATGCATCTGACGGTTTTTTGAACCATGATGACCTTTTGCTTTTCTTTCTGATTTTAATTGTGCCATTTTTTGACGTTGTTCAGAGGTCAGTACTTGCGAGATAGCATGCTCGGTTTGTACGCGTTCAATAAAGCGCTGCTTGGTCTTTGCCGCTTGTTGATCGGCTAGGCGGTTAACTGCTGCGGCATCTAAGGTTTTGGCATTGGTCAACGCTTGCATTTGTTGTTGCATTTGCGCGCGTTCTGCTTGATATTTGCTACGATCTTTTTTGTTGCCACTATATTTTTCTTGCATAATGGCTTTGATTTGTGCTTGCTGCGTCGCTGTCAAATCCAACTGCGACATAGGGCCTCTCATGCCACCTTTATGCATGCCGTCTTTCATGCCAGCTTTATGCTGCTTTTGCATGTTGGTCGTTGTTGGCGTTGCTGACGTCGTATCGGTGGTGGCGTTGACACTGGTACAGCCCGTAACCGTTAAGACGCTAGATATCGCGAGTACTGAGCCTATCAATAATTTTTTCATTATCATTACCTTAAATTATGGTGCAAACGTTAATTATTACGAAAAGAGGTTTTTTATCTGAGAAGTAATGATTATCAAGTGTCCCGGATAGCCACTATTAACCATTACTTGCCGTCAGTGCTTGTTACTGATAGTCCCTATCATACGACAGCTAGAAGTTGCGAACATTTATGAAATATTAAGAAAGGTAACGTTTGTGGCGCATTGATAGGCGCTTGCCTGATAATATCAGCCATACTATGGCATGCTTGGAATCATTTGACTGAACGGCAATAAAGTAGAAAGGAGAGGAGGATGACGATGACGATGCCAAATATTTTATTGGGTGATGATGATGAAGAGTTGACCCAACTGCTGCAAGAGTATTTGCATAATCATGGCATCCAAAGTGACTGTGTTTATGATGGCGAGGCGGTCATCGAACGCTTAAAATCAGCCATGAATGATAGTGCGCCTTATGATTTATTGGTGCTCGATATTATGATGCCAAAAATAGATGGGCTCAGTGTCCTGCGTCAGCTGCCAGCGATTAACGATATTCCCGTCATTATGTTGACAGCAAAAGGTGAGGAGATTGATCGTATTATTGGGCTGGAGCTTGGCGCAGATGACTATATTACCAAGCCTTGTAACCCACGTGAGCTGCTGGCACGTATTAACGCGGTGATTAAACGTAGCCGTATCACCGCATCGGGTGCAGCCACCTCAGAACATACCCCTTTGCCAGAGAGTCGCCTGCATTTGGACCAAAATCAGCGTATCTGTCAAATAGATGGCATTGAGCTACAAGTGACTGGTACGGAGTTCGATTTATTGTTGGCGCTACTTAAACAAAAAGGCGAGGTGGTAAGTAAAGCATGGCTGTCACAAAATGTCTTACAGCGTGAACTGCAGCCGTTCGATCGCAGCCTTGATGTACATGTATCTCGCCTGCGTAAAAAACTTCAACCTTTTCATGATGAGTCTATCAAGGCGATTCGTGGTAAAGGCTATCAGTTGGTGCTGTAGTAATGACGGACTCATCGATGCCTACTTCTACATTTAAGCCAAGAATGACACTATTTTGGCGGCTATTTCTCAGTCTATTATTGACTGTACTCATCACCTCTATTATCTCTGTTATGGTAGAACGTTGGCTTAATGGTAAAGAGCTCAGCGCTCGGATGGACGTGCAAATTGACAGTCTTTTACTCAAGCGTCAAGAAGTGGTTGCGGCACTACAAGCGGGTGATTTATTGGCAGTCAGACAGCTGTACCGGCAAGACCGACGGGTGATGAGTCAAATTAGAATTTACGATGAGCAGGGCGCTATTATTTTTCCGCGTTATCGTTATAGGGAAGAGCGTCAAACAAACGGTCAGGAAGTGGAGCGTGACTTGCCATCACAGGCTATGTCTGACAATCGTAGAGCGCATAATAATAAAAATGACAGCGCCTATGAAAAGCCTTCTTTTATTAATGAAATTCTGCATCCAGCGATGCCGAATAGAGAAGTGATTTTTGACCCTGATAATCGCCCAGAGCTGGCAGATTTAACCGTAGATTTGCCGGACGGCCAAACGGCCATCATACAATTGCGCCCGCATTTACGTTTTGCCGACGTTTTAGAGCTACAACGCGGTAATTTCACGGTGCGTTTGCTGCTGATTATCCTCTTTAGTACTTTGGTCTGCTTTTGGCTCAGTCGTACGCTGACTCGGCGCATCGGTCAGGTGCAAGATACCGTGCACCGTATGATCGATGGCGACTATCAACCCAATCCCCATTTATCAGAGATGGGCTCTGACGAGCTAGGACTATTGGCAAAAGATGTTGCTCAATTATCAACGCGCTTGGCAGAGAGTGAGCTGGCACGCAAGCAGATGTTAAGTGATATCTCGCATGAGCTGCGCTCGCCACTGGCGCGTCTTGATGTGGCTACTGAACTGACGCGTGACTTTGCGCCCAATGCCAGCCGCTACCTTGACCGTATCGATAAAGAATCGGCACGTATGAATGAGCTGATTGAGCAAATTATTCATATTCAGTCGCTACAAATGCAGCAATATACCATCGATAATTTAGAAAATGATGCCGTAAATATTGTTGAACTCATCACTGAAATTGGCAAAGACGTCTGTTTTGAGTTTCAACATAAAAATGTGCGCTGGCAGTGGACGCCGCCCGATGTTTTATTATCGTCATCATCTGGTGCGTCTTTGACTGTGATGGGCAATCAAGAACAGTTGCATAGCGCGCTTGAAAATATTATTCGTAATGCTTTTATGCACACTCCTGCAGATTCGACCGTTACTGCTGAAGTCACAAAAGTAAGGCTCGATAATAAAAGAGATGCCATTCAAATTAGCATAACAGACGAGGGCGGCGGGGTAGCAGAAAAAGATGTAGAACGTATTTTTCAGCCTTTTGTACGCCTTGATAGTGCCCGCCACAGGGAAACAGGTGGCTATGGGTTGGGATTGGCCATCGTTCATGCCGTTGTTATGGCTCACAAAGGTCAAATTAATGTCCATAATCGCCAAGATGATGAAGGGCTAGAGATACAGATAGTACTGCCTATTCAATAAAAGTAAACAATATTTATTATACCTTTAAAATTATAGAATTAGGAGAAACTAGCGTACCAAAATAACAGGCGATAAAGTGCTGGCAATAATTTCTGTTGTAGTACTGCCCAAAAATAAATGCTGAAGCTTAGAGCGCCCATAAGCGCCAACGACGATGATATCGATATTATTTTTAAATTGGAAACTAAGTAACCCCTCAACCGCATCAAGTTCTGATAGCTGATGGGTATCAATGCTAAAACCCGCTGCCTTTAAGTATGCCGCCGCGTCACTAAGGCTTTTTTTAGAGGCTTCATTATGATGGCCGACCATGACGATATGACCTTGTAGACCTTTTAATAGGTTGCTCTTTGCAAGCATGTGTATGGCATTTATCGCCGTTTTACTGCCATCAAACGCCACCATATACGACTGCGGCTCTTTAAATTTTTCTGAACAAATCAATACTGGTATGGTAGAGGCGCGGGCAACCGTTTCGATTTGGCTGCCAATATTGATGCGACTGTTTTTATGGTCTTCACCGCGGCGTCCCATGACGATGGCGCGATTTTTTTCCTGAAAATGCTCAATCGCTGGCAGCAGCTTACCGCGGCGTTGATAAATGCAAACATTCATGTCTTTAAAGCCGTTTTGTATATGACTTTTTGCATCTTGTACTAAGGCATTGCTGTAGTTGTTGACTACTTGTGCCCTTTGCTCATCGAGTTCAGATAACTCATCAAGCAAAAACTGGCGACTGTTAATGCCAATGGCGCCAGATAGATCGCGTCTGACCGAAGCTGCTACGTCGCTTACGTGCAATAATGCCACCGGAATATCCAGCTTGCTGGCGTACCACGCGGCATAATCACAGACTGAGCCAGTCACCGCTGAACCATCAATACAAGCCAAAACGTGCTCTTCCGTTATCATAATCTGTCCTTAGTTTTGCATTTAACTTTTGATAAACCTACTTTTGATCGAATTGAGAACAACCTAGCATGGGTTATTATCTTACCTTAAATATAGTCGTAGCAACATTAAGCGTTGAGCTTTACATGCTTTTTTATAAATATAATTTTTCTTTAATTATAGAACAATATTTCATCAATATAGCATTTATGCAATATGGTTTATAATAAATAGGAGGATGTATAGCTGATATAAAATACGACTTTATCTAAAAACACGTTTATTTTCTAGAGGTCTTAAATCGAAATTGTTATTTAAAAGTCAAGTGGTAATTTTTATTAATATATAATTAATAGCTATACCATTATTAACATAAGTAAATTTATATTTATGAGTATCGCTATGATTCGTTTAATAGAAACACTACCTTTTAGGGATTATCACTTATAGTCAGTTCAAAATAAAAA
>NZ_DFQS01000031.1 GCF_002377905.1 Psychrobacter sp. UBA3483
CAAGTTTAGGGGGTCAGTTCATCGGGATGCGCCTTTTTAATTTTGATTCTCAGTGATTGTTAATGAGTAGGAAGTATTACCCAAAACCAGTGATTGTAACAAAAGATTTCATATCTAGCCCTTTGTAACCCGAGGGCCGACAAACACTTGCAAAAGTTAACTTTCTTACCATTAAACACTGACAGAGTTTTTGACATGGTTTGTTACTATGTATACATCGTTAGCAAACAAGGCGATATGGCTAAAAAGCCCACATAAATAAATAACTTGTTTGTCCAAATTGATTTTAAGGAGCTACACATGAAAACTCTACAAAAAACTCTACTTGCTCTAGCCGCTGGTTCTTTACTAAGCATGGGTGCACAAGCTGCCGTATCTTATGGTAATGGTTATACAGGCCAGCCTTACGTTGGCGTAAAAGTTGGTCAGTTCGACCTAGACGTAGATGGTGCTGATAAGCCAACCGCTTACGGCGTATACGGTGGTTACAACTTTGATCCTAACTTTGGTATAGAAGCTGAATATGTAGGTTCAGATGACGCTGATTATCGTGGTGGCGATATCGATGCCAAAACTTACGGCGCTTATGGTACTTACCGTTATGCATTCCCTAACACTGGTTTATATGCTAAAGGTAAACTAGGTGTTGCAAAAACTAAAGTAGAAGGTGACTTCACTCGTAACATCGGTGGTACTGAGATAAGAACTGAAACTTACTCAGATAGTGATACTAGTCTAGCTGGTGGTGTTGGTCTTGGTTACTCAGTCAATCCTGACTTCAGCGTTGAAGCAGAATATGACAAACTAGGTAGCGATGCAGACCTTTGGACTGTAGGTGCTCACCTTAAATTCTAATTAATTGAACAGTAAGTTCTATATTAATAAAAGAATTAGATGATAAGCAAAATAAAAAACGATCACTTAGGTGGTCGTTTTTTTATGCCTATAACTTTTAAAGCGTTGTTTGAGGACGAAATGTGCTACATTGAAAGCTAGAATGGCGAAGATAGGGGATGAGCAATTATGGAGATGCTTTGGATGCTTGAACCGTGGCACTGGCTGGTATTAGGCTTTGTGCTGCTGATCGTTGAGATGTTTGTACTGACGTTTGCCAGCCTTTGGTTTGGCGGAGCGGCTATCATCGTGGCCGCCCTTTCATGGTTACTACCCATTTCTGTCTCTATGCAAATCATTATTTGGTTGGTACTTTCGGCTATCTTTTTACTGGCTTGGTTTAAATTTATCAAACCATTATCTGTCGATCGCACCAAAGCGGGGTTGGGCGGTAGTATCATTATCGGTGAGACCGGCATGATTATCGTCGCGCCGCAGTTAAATCGCGCCGGTGTCGTACGCTTTAGTGTACCTATCGTCGGGGCCGCTGAATGGATGTGCCGTACGAGCGGTGAGCAGGTAGCCGTCGGGGATCGCGTGATAGTGACGGATATCGTGGGTAACGAGCTGATTGTCAGTAGTATGCAAGCGCAAGCAGTCATCAATAAAAATAGTTAGGCATAATAATAGAGGTGCAACATGGAAAGTTTTAGTATTGTCATGATCGTTTTGATTGCATTGGTCGTGTTTACGGTGTTCAAAGGCGTGCGCATTGTTCCTCAAGGGTATAAATGGGTGGTGCAGAGACTCGGTAAATATAGCCAAACCCTAGAGCCAGGATTAAATTTAATCATTCCTTATGTCGACGACGTGGCTTATAAGGTCACTACCAAAGATATCGTCCTTGATATTCCTTCACAAGAGGTCATTACGCGAGACAACGTGGTGATTATCGCCAACGCCGTCGCTTATATTAATATCGTCCGACCCGATAAAGCGGTTTATGGTATCGAAGACTATGAATACGGTATTCGAAATTTGGTACAGACGTCTTTGCGTTCAATCATTGGTGAAATGGATTTAGACAGTGCCTTGTCAAGCCGTGATGAAATCAAAACCAAGCTCAAATATGCCATCTCAGAGGATATCGCTGATTGGGGTATTACCCTAAAGACGGTAGAAATTCAAGATATTAACCCGTCGCAAACCATGCAAGCCTCGATGGAAGAGCAGGCGGCGGCAGAGCGTCTACGCCGTGCCACCGTCACCCGTGCCGATGGTCAAAAGCAAGCGGCTATCTTAGAAGCCGATGGTCGCTTAGAAGCGTCACGACGAGATGCCGAAGCGCAGGTGGTATTGGCGAAAGGCTCAGAAGAATCTATTCGTCTGATTACCGCAGCAATGGGCGAAGAGGAAATGCCGATTGTTTACTTATTGGGTGAGCAATATATCAAATCGATTCGTCAGTTGGCGGAGTCTGATAACGCAAAAATGGTGGTATTACCCGCTGACATTCTAGGTACAATCAAAGGCATGGTAGG
Source organism: Psychrobacter sp. UBA3483 (assembly GCF_002377905.1). Classification (GTDB taxonomy): domain Bacteria; phylum Pseudomonadota; class Gammaproteobacteria; order Pseudomonadales; family Moraxellaceae; genus Psychrobacter. The sequence continues at coordinate 2,376 of NZ_DFQS01000031.1, forward strand.
GGATAAGCTTAAGGTTTAGCTTAGCATGTTTTAAGTGTCTTTAAATTTATTATAAAAATAGTCAGTGAGCGTTTTACGTGCTGGCTATTTTTTTGAATTTTACTTTATACGTAACTATCTCGCTGATTTTTTAGCATACGTTACTTTATTTTTAATAACAATAATAATTCAAGGAAAATAATAATGGCTAACGAAGATATTCATACTGAAATAACGGCTATGAATGAATTTCCCCAAGGCAGTCCGTTACCTTATACCGTACTCGATACCACGCATATCAATGCCGCCTATCCTGAGCAGAAACTGGAGATTCGTGGTGGCGGTTACGGCTCAGACGCAGCGGCGCATCCAACCAATCCTAATCAATTTTATGCCCTTACTGACCGTGGGCCTAATGCCGACTTTGACGGAATTGCTGGTAAAGGTAAACAGTTTCTTGTACCAAATTATACGCCATCTATTGGACTGTTTGAATTGCAAGCTGATGGCAAAATTATCAAAGTAAAAGAAATAATGCTAAAAGATAGCAATGGCAATCCTATCTCGGGACTACCGAACCCCAAGGCTTTTGGCGGCACTAATGAAGTACCTTATGATGTCCATGGCCAGCCGATGACAGTCAATCCACGATTACCTTTTGATGCAGTGAGCAATCCGATCAAAACTGATATCAATGGTTTAGACCCTGAAGGGCTTACAGCGCTGCAAAATGGCAGCTTTTGGGTCAGTGATGAGTACGGTCCGCACCTTGTCAATTACGATGCCAAGGGCGTAGAGATTGGACGCATCAATGCGTTTGCCAGTGATGAACGTAATAATGTGGTGGTGGATGCTAAGCCGATTTTGTTACCGACGGAATTTACCAAACGTCGTGCCAATCGTGGCATGGAAGCATTAACCATTACGCCTGACCAAACGACGCTTGTCGGTATCATGGAATCCTCTATGGACAATCCCGATAAGTCAGGGCGACTCTCTAGTTTGGTACGTATGGTAACGATTAATCTGGTTTCAGGGCAAATAGCGCAGTATTTATATCGATTGGATAACGCCGAGCACGTCACTTCTGGTATCGTGGCTTTGAGTAGTCATGAGTTTTATTTGATTGAGCATGATCGAAAATTCCCGCTCCAAGATAAGTCAGCACAAAAACTCATTTATAAAATTGATATCGCGCAAGCAACAGATATTGAAACTATTTTAAATGATGGAAGCGTTAGGCAAGATGAGACGGTTGGTTTGACAGTTAATGGACAAACGCTTGAGCAGTTGATTGCCACTGACGAAGAAAACTGGCAGACCCTTGAAAACACAAACATCACGCCTGTTAAAAAGACCTTGGTTGTCGATGTGCTAGCGAGCTTAGATTATCCACATGATAAGCTTGAAGGCTTATGGTTACGACAAGATGGTTCACTGGGTCTACTCAATGATGACGATTTTGCAATGACAGATACTGATATAATCAATCCAAAAAGTAGCGTCGAGCAAAAGTATCTCGATAAAGAAAAAACCATTGAAGATGCCAATCGCTTATATATTGTTATGCCGTCAGAGTAGGTTTATTTATTATTAATTGATTTACTATAAAGAAAACGCATTTATCGCAAACCATAAAAAAGACCTCGCCTTTGCAAAGTCTTTTTTTATTATAAAGGGTAGATTAAAATTTTTTAAATTACTTTAGAGAAGCGATTTTTATGTTTTTTCTCAAGATACTCATCGAACACCATAGCGACATTACGCCCTAATAGACGACCTTTTGGCAGGACGCGAATACCAGCGGCGTCCATGTCAATCAAGCGGTCCTCTTGCATCTCGCCCAATTGCTGAATTTCATCGATAAAGTAAGTAATGGCATCGATACCGAATTTCTGATTAACGTCTCTAAAGTCGATATAGTCATGACAGAGTAAATTCATAATCACGTATTCACGCAGACGATCTTTAATCGAGGTTTTAATCACATTAACCGCTGGCATGATCGCTGGATTATCACGCGCGGCATCGATATTTTCTTTATATATCTGCAAATCAGTATGGTTTTGCAAAATATAGCTGCTATGGGCGTTAGAGATTTGGCTGATTGACGACACACCAAAGCCTAATAAATCGCAATCGCCCATGATGGTATAACCCTGAAAATTACGATGTAACTTGCCTTCGCGCTGGGCGATAGCAAGCTCATCGTCAGGTTTGGCAAAATGATCGATACCGATATATTGATAACCGGCTTCGCTCAAGGTATTGATGGTATTACCGAGCATGGTAAGCTTGGCAGCTGGCGTCGGTAAATCTTCCTCTTTAATTTGGCGTTGCGATTTAAAGCGCTCAGGTAAATGAGCGTAATTAAACACCGATAAACGATCGGGTGACATCTCGATAACACGGCGTACAGTCTTGTCTAGAGTCGTTGGCGTTTGGTGCGGTAAGCCATAAATCAAATCGACGTTGGTAGAATGAAAGCCCAATCTACGCGCTTCAGCAAGCACATTCTCAATCAGTTCAGCGGAGTTGATACGGTTGACGGCAATTTGCACTTTTTCATCTAAGTCTTGCACGCCTAGGCTTACGCGGTTAAAACCAAGGTTACGCAGTACCGTTAGCGTCTCGTCGCCAAGCTCACGCGGATCGATTTCAATAGAGTAATCGCCTCGGTCTTCTGGTAAGAATTCAAACTGGGTCTGCAAAAATTCCCAAAGTTTTATCAACTCATTATCTTGTAAAAACGTTGGCGTACCGCCACCAAAATGCAGCTGCTTAACCAGTGGTTTCTCTCGATCGGCTGGCGTTTTTAATAAGCTACGTTTGTGCTTGATTTCCGCCATTAAATATTCTAAATAATCGCCAGCATCGCTGTTCTTTTTGGTGATAATTTTATTACAAGCACAGTAATAGCAAAGGTGACGACAAAACGGAATATGGAAATACAGCGATAAGGGCGCATCGGCTTCACGCTCTTGTAGAATCTTAGTCTCCAGCCCCTCAGGCATCGGTGAGAATTCTAACGCAGTCGGGTAGGAGGTGTAACGCGGTCCAGAACGATTGTATTTATTGATGATATCTTCATCGAATGCTGGTAGCTGTTTACTGGTAATGCTGCCACGGGTACTGGCATAGGGATTGGGCATCTCAACCACAGGGCGTGCAGTAGTAGGCTGCTCGTCGGCTTGGTTGTAAGGCTGCTGGGAATTGCTATTCATTTTACTCATAGAACTATCCTTATACCAGATCCATTGATCAATACACAGTAGCGTTATTTAAAGTGTGAGCGCCTTGTTTATCGAAATTTCGATGTGGTATTTTTACTAAATGACAGCCTGTATTATAACAAATCTTTACTAGCATTGTTGTGGCTGACGGGTTCTGTACTGTAGCGTTTCATTTAATAGCTAAGCGTAATATTTAAACATAATAGTTGGGCGTAATAGCTAAGCGTTATCGTCCAAAAAAGACTGTAATTGTTCGTGTTCACTGGCTGTAATATCATCTTTGATATTCATAAAAAACACTTCTTCCAGCTGTGATAACAGCGCATCGACGCTGCTCAATATTTTTGTTTGACTGGGCTGACCTACTTGATGTCGGTGATATTTTTGGTTTAGTAAAGTGTGTCTTACACCGCCCAATTCAACTCTAGATGCCATCAGCCTGCTTTTAAAAGGCGATTTTGGATAAGTGGAGATATACCAATTACCGACAATCATATCTATTTTCACTTGGGGTAATAAATCAAAGGCATAGAGCATTTGCCATTCTGATTTGACCTCAGCACATAGAATATAGCGTTCATAATTCACTTGAGCATGGGGCAAAATTGGGTTTTTGGTCTGATCGTTAAACATATCATCTTTGATGATTTTATAACGTCCATGCGGCGTCGTTTGTATTTGTGACGCTTCTAGCAATTGATTGCCTTTATCATCCTTGTTTTGGTTATAACCAAATAATAATGGGGCAGTTGGTACCAGACCGCCAAAACCAACATCAACCAAGTAGTTTTGCTCCGCGACAGTCACCAATATAGCCATGTGCGTACGGGCGTTGCGGCGCTCAAACTGATTGTCAATAATCACTATGCCAGTAATAATTCTCGCTTCATAACCTAAGTGACGTAGTAGCGCTAAAAACAAACCATTAAGCTCATAACAATAACCGCCTAACTGATTCTCTACCAGTTTGCGATAGAGGCTGTCTTCTTCCAAATCAACGGGACGATTTAAAATAGTGGTGATACTTTGAAAAGGGTATTTAATTAAATGCATAAGCTGTAAACGCTTTAGCGTATCCAAATCGGGGTTAATTTGCTTGCTTTCTGTCTCTGTAAACCCAAGCTGTGCCAGATAATGGGCGTAATTGATATCATTCATAAGAAATCCTAGCTTTTTTTTGGTTAATGCGGCTCTATAGTTAAAATTATTATAGATTATTTCAGCCACTCTGTAAGTTGGGGTTATGGTATTAATTGAGGTAAGACAAGACATTTGCGCACTGATTCATAATGTTCTATTATCGATAAATCTCTATAGTAGGAAACGCTGATGTCGTTCGCCCAAGTCTATACGCGCTCAGTCGTCGGACTGCACGCCCCGCAGGTCATTATCGAAGTGCATTTATCACAAGGCTTACCAGCGCTGACCATTGTCGGCTTGCCTGCCGCCGCTGTGCGCGAAAGTAAAGACAGGGTGCGCTCAGCGATTTTGAATTCGGGATTTCAGTTCCCTAATCGGCGCTTGACGATTAATCTAGCACCAGCAGACCTACCAAAAGATGGCGCAAGGTTAGATTTGCCAATAGCCATCGGAATTTTGGCCGCTAGTGGGCAACTTGAGCCAGAAATGTTATCAGGGTTTGAGTTTATCGGTGAGCTTGCATTGAATGGCGAGCTACGACAAGTGAGCGGTAGTTTGGCGGTTGCTCGAGCGATGAAAGCAGAGCTAGTGGTAAATTCTACAAAACCTTCTACAACACCTGATGAGCAAGAGCCGCGCCAGTTACGGCAATTAATTGTACCTTGTGACAATGGAGCAGAGGCTAGCCGGGTCGATGGGGTGACGATATTGGCGGCGCAAAACTTAAAGGCAGTTTGTAATCATTTGCAGTCGCTCGCAGATTCTAGCCTGATAGATGAGCGCTTAGAAGTTGTGCAAGCAACCGCCGTGCAGAGTAAGGTTGCTTACAAAGTAGATTTGGCAGATGTCAAAGGTCAGCATCATGCTAGGCGGGCGCTAGAAATTGCCGCCGCCGGTGGTCATTCGATACTGTTTACTGGACCGCCAGGTTCAGGTAAGACATTAATGGCGTCACGGTTACCAACTATCTTGCCGGATTTAAGTGACGAAGACGCATTAGAAGTTGCTAGCACCTATTCGGTGGCAGACAGCGACTACGATTATGGTACGCGGCCATTCAGGCAAGTTCATCACACCATATCTGCCGTGGCTTTGGTCGGTGGTGGCTCTCGTCCCAAACCTGGCGAGATCACCCTTGCCAACAAGGGAATTTTATTTTTAGATGAATTACCAGAGTTCGACCGTACGGTATTGGAAGTACTACGTCAGCCATTAGAGGCCAAGCAAATTACCATTAGTCGTGCCAACTCGCAGCTTACTTTTCCGGCAAATTTTCAACTAGTGGCGGCGATGAATCCTTGCCCGTGTGGCTATGATGGTGACGGCTCAGGACGCTGCCACTGCCGACCTGAGCAAATTAAGCGCTATCAGGATAAGTTATCGGGACCATTACTTGATCGCATTGATTTGCATATTACTGTGCCAGCACTGCCAATAGCGGATTTGCAAAATGCTCAGGCTGGTGAGACATCCGAGCAGGTACGAAAGCGAGTAGCTGCCGCCCATCAGCAGCAATTAAAACGGCAGAAAAAAGTCAATAATGAGCTGAGTCCTAGCGAGATTGATAAATATGTTCAGCTAGGCGCGGGCGAGCAGCAGTTATTACAGCTCGCGCAGCAGCGTTTAAATTTATCGGCTCGCGGCTATCATCGCGTATTGCGCGTTGCGCGCACCATTGCCGATTTGGCAGACAGTATTAATATTACCAGCGCTCATGTCTCTGAGGCACTAAGTTACCGCAGTAAGTGATTTATTGTTAAGTAAAAACACCTTAGGCATACCTTTGCCCAAGGTGTTTTTAATAGCGATTAAAATTTATCGGTAATGGCACCTTCTGAGGCACTGCCAACGGTTTTGGCATATTTAGCCAGCACACCGCGCTTTATATTGGGCTCTGGCGCTTTCCATACACTTAAACGCTTTTGAATATCTGCTTCGCTGATTTTTAAATTGATTTCATTGTTGTCGGCATCAATGGTAATGGTATCGCCGTTTTCAATAATCGCAATCGGGCCACCAACCATGGCTTCAGGGGTGATGTGGCCAACGACAAAACCATGACTGCCACCAGAGAAGCGACCATCGGTAATTAAGGCAACATCATTGCCCAAACCACGCCCCATAATGGCAGAAGTCGGTGACAGCATTTCACGCATACCAGGGCCGCCTTTTGGGCCTTCGTAACGAATAACGACTACGTCACCCGCCACAACGCTACCATCTAAAATGGCGGCCATAGAGTCTTCTTCTGAATCAAACACCCGTGCTGTGCCCGTAAACTGCGTACCTTCTTGGCCACTGATTTTTGCCACCGCACCGGTTGGCGCAATGTTACCGCGTAATATACGCAAATGGCTGTCGGCTTTGAGTGGCTTGTCGAACGGACGGATAATGTCTTGACCTTCTGGATAGTCTTCTACGTCGACAAGGTTTTCAGCCATGGTTTTACCGTTAACCGTTAAGCAATCGCCGTGCAGCAAACCTTTCGCCAGTAAACGCTTCATCAATGGCGCAATACCACCGATTTTGATAAGTTCTGACATTAGGTATTTACCTGATGGACGTAAATCGGCCAGTACCGGCACGCGCTTACCTATTTCGGTAAAGTCGTCGATGTTTAGCTCTACACCGATGGCATCAGCCATCGCCAGTAAATGCAGTACCGCATTAGTAGAACCGCCCAAAACAATAACCATCGTAATGGCGTTTTCAAAGGCTTTGCGCGTCATAATATCGCTAGGCTTAATATCGTTGTCAATGAGCCACTGAATCGCTTCACCTGCTTGTCGGCAGTCTTCACGTTTTTCAGGAGAGGTAGCCTCTTGTGCCGAGCTGCCCGGTAAACTCATACCCAACGCTTCAATCGCTGATGCCATGGTGTTGGCGGTATACATACCACCGCAAGAGCCAGGACCAGGAATGGCAGTTCTTTCAATCTCTAACACTTCTGCTTCGCTCATATCGCCGCGAGCATTGGCACCGACGGCTTCGAAGACAGAAACGATGTCGGTGTGGTTTTTACCCGGTTGAATGGTACCGCCATAAATAAACAGCGAAGGACGGTTTAAGCGCGCCATGGCCATAATACAACCCGGCATATTTTTATCGCATCCACCAATAGCAATGATAGCATCGTGACCTTGGCAGCCCGATACGGTTTCAATAGAATCGGCAATAACCTCACGCGATACCAAGGAGTACTTCATACCTTGATAACCGTTAGCGATACCATCGGAGATAGTAATGGTATTGAAAATAATAGGTTTGGCATAAGCCATATAAACGCCTTTAGCCACTTCCTCAGCTAAGCCGTTAATATGAATATTACAAGGCGTTACTTGGCTCCAAGTCGAGGCAATCCCCACTTGCGGACGCTTAAAGTCTTCATCAGTAAAACCAACCGCACGCAGCATCGAGCGCGCAGGAGCTTTTTGAATGCCATCGACCAAAATAGCGGAGTATTTCCTGTTGCTGTCATCTTTTTTAATCATTCTCTGTCTCCAATAGCGTACGGTTTATCGGCTTACTTCAGCGTAAATACAGGCTAATCACAGTTTGCTGATGTATATATTAAAAGTCCTTGTTTTTTTGACTATTCCAAATACGCCCTAATCTTTTAAAAGATAGTCAACCAATGCTGCAAAGTCATCAAACGCCGCAGTAGGGCTTAGCTCGCGAATATCTTGACCATAGTTATAACCATAAGACAGGCCAAGGGTGTCCATGTTGGCGTTTTGTCCGGCTAAGATATCATTTCTCGAATCGCCAATCATAACCGCCTGCGCTGGAGTTAGATTTAATAACTCACAGACATGTAATAACGGCGCAGGATCTGGTTTTTTTTGTGCTAAACTATCACCGCCCAGCACTTCACTAAACAAGTCCTGCCAACCAAAGGACTGCAAGATTTTAGGGACAAAACGACTGGGTTTATTGGTCACTAATGCCAGCGTATAGCCCGCTGCTTTGAGTTTTTTGAGGCCGCTATCGACATCTGGATAAGCGACGGTTTTGCTACCGCTAATATTTTTATAAGCGTCAAAAAAGACTTGCTCGGCATGGTCAGCTGCCTCGACCGTTAATTCACCTTCTAATACCTCTATTTTACCAAGCAAGGCGCGCTCGACCAGCATTCTTGAGCCATTACCGACCCAATTGCGTATGGTGCTAATCGGATAGGTTTCTTTACCAAGTGTCGTTAACATCGCGTTAGTTGCATCTGCTAAATCTGGCACGCTATCGATTAAAGTGCCATCGAAATCAAAAATCAAAAGTTGCTTATCCATTATCACTAGCCTTTAGGGTTAACAGGTCTGTTTCTTATATTCAGCTTTTAACCATAGCACAACAAGCCATCGAAACGCATTTAAAAGGCAGGTAAAGTATCTTTTTGCTTATCTATTCAATGTCTTTATAGCGTGCGCGGTGTTCGGCTTTCATTCTAAGATAGTCTGCGTTTTCGCGGCATTTATCCCAAGTTTGCTTAAAAATACGCGCTGATTCTGCTTTGATAGGGTCTTCAGTTTGCCGTGGTAGCTCTTCACGACCATGGGCGCCGCTTTGGCCTTTTTTATCAGCGGGCACGGGTCCTTTGTACTTTTTGCCGCCTTTATGATTGGCATAGCGACGGGCGCGGGTATAGCCCATTTGAATAAATTTGCGCGCCATATCGGCACCGACGAAGTCATCGGCAGCCAAATAATCTAAAAACATCTGATAAATAGTCTCGCTACTCTCCTTTGCAATATCAGGCGTCGCAAAGCGCCAATACGGCAATATCTCCGACTTATAAGGTTCGACCAATAAAACCCCTTGCTCACCGCGACCAACGCGATAGAGTTCGGGCTGCGCACGCAAATCTAGGTTTTTATAATCCAAATCATAATCAAACTCTCTCATGCTTTTACCCTTTTACTTTGCATCAATCGTTTTAGTATAGAGAGAGTTTACCCTTTAAAAACAGCTTAAAAGTGTTATGAATTAGTGCGATTATCAGTTGTGGTAGATAGCTATCCTTGTAATTTTTATTAAATTTTAAGCATAAAAAAAGCCCCAAACATTACTGTTTGGGGCTTTTTGGAATTCTTAAACGAATGGTGGCTCGAGGCAGGTTCGAACTGCCGACACACGGATTTTCAATCCGTTGCTCTACCGACTGAGCTATCGAGCCGTCTTCGTTGAGGCGCTATTAAACTAAATATAGGCGTTACTGTCAAGTGGTTTTTGCATAATAAGTGAGAAAAGCCTATAAATAATCGAATATAAGCCAAAACTAAGCTTTTAACCTCGTATTTAATCCTTAACGCGCAGGAGCTCATACTCGCTCATAATACGGTGAATATCGGCATCGACTGGCACGAACTCGCGCACGCCTTTTTTCACTTCGGCATCATAGACCAGTTTGATAAATTTCGCATCGATAGCGCGCCCACGATTTTGGCTATGAACAGTAAGATATTGCAAGCGCTTGGCATCGGTTTGCCCATCATCAAAGCAAGCAACCGCGGCGATAGGCTTATCATTAAACATGCCGACATACAAAGTCTGACCACGCTTAAAGCCTTGCTCAATAATATTTAGTACCTCGAGACCACTTGGCTGATTGTCATCGCTGTCATATAAGGCATGCAGACGCTCTGATAACTCGTTCTCGCGGGCAGGGTTTTTAATCAGGGGCGCATCTAAGCTATTGATGGCGATCGCTTCTAAAGGCATAATCGGTTCCTATAAGTGTTTAGCGCGTCGTAGCATCGAATGTAGCGTTGGAAAGTCTGCGCGGGTGATGATTGATAATACTGAACGCACTATTTTAGCAGAATAGGGCGATTTTGTGCGTGGATTACTGCTTGGTCGTGGCAGTAAATGCTAGGGTTTGCTATGATGAAGATAGACAATGGTTTATATGCCAAAAACCCAATATTCTACCTTTTTAAATAAGCTTTTTAGTAAACATTGAACCCACTTTTAGCTTAATTTTTATAACATTTATATTTCTTAGACGCTAGTAAGAATGCTTTGGGCGCTTTTTCGCCCTATTTTATTGACCGCTTTTCATTTATAGAGAGTAGCCATGACAGCCAATTCTACCGAACAAAATCAAAATTCTGCTCAAAATCTTTTCGGTCATGCCGCACGTACGGCGACCGTTACGCGTAATACTGCTGAAACGCAAGTCACTTGTACGGTAAACCTTGATGGTACCGGTCAAGGCACTGTCGATACTGGCGTGCCGTTTCTAGACCATATGATTGACCAAATTAAGCGTCATGGTCTGTTTGACTTAGATATCAAATGTACCGGCGACACCTTTATCGATGATCACCACAGTGTTGAAGATACGGGTATTACGCTTGGACAAGCTTTCAATAAAGCATTGGGTGATAAAAAAGGCATCCGTCGTTATGGGCATTTTTATGCGCCACTCGATGAGTCACTAACGCGCGCGGTGGTTGATTTGTCAGGCCGTCCTGGTTTGCACATGGACATTCCTTTTACCCGCTCTCATGTCGGTAACTTCGATGTCGATTTGTTTAGCGAATTTTTTTACGGCTTCGTCAATCACTCATGGATGACGGTGCATTTGGACAATCTCAAAGGTAAAAACAGCCATCACCAAATCGAATCTACCTTTAAAGCCTTTGCCCGTGCACTACGTATGGCTTGCGAATATGATGAGCGTGCGCTGAATACCTTGCCCTCGACCAAAGAGGCTTTTTAGATGAGTCGAACCACAAAGATTGCATTATTAGATTATGGCATGGGTAATCTGCACTCGGCCAGTAAGGCGTTAGCAGCGGTCGGGGCAGAGGTTTCTATTACCAATGACCCAAAAGTGGTTGCAGCGGCTGATAAGATATTTTTCCCGGGTGTCGGTGCGATGCGTGACTGTATTGCTGGCATGCAGGATGCGGGTATTGACGAGGTCATACGTCAGGCGATATTTAATAAGCCTGTCATGGCCATCTGTGTGGGCATGCAGGCGTTGTTTGAGCAGTCCGCTGAGAATGGTGGTACAACATGCTTGGGCATCTTAGATGGCAGCGTAGAAGCGTTTGACCCTACTTGGAAAGATGAGCAAGGTGCGACTATTAAAGTGCCGCACATGGGCTGGAATACCATCAGCGGCATGGATTTTGACCATCCATTGTGGAATGGCATCGAGGACAATGCGCACTTTTACTTTGTACATAGCTATTACTGCGCGCCAGCAGATAAATCGCAAGTGGCGGCCGTTTGTGATTATGGTCAGCCGTTTTGTGCCAGTATTTTGCAAGACAATTTATTTGCGACCCAGTTCCACCCAGAAAAAAGCCACACCGCGGGTCTGCAGCTGTTAAAGAATTTTGTCGATTGGGATATTTAACAACTATACTTTAAATATTTCATCAATAAAAAGGTAGATTAGCAAATGCTTAATCTACCTTTTTTATTCTCAATGTATAATTGGTTGTTTTTCATTTATACTCAGTTACTTTTTACCTCTTTTACGCGGAATAAAATCGTGGATTTTTATCTCTTTAAAAACGGTGTCGTTGATGCTACTGGCTTAGACAAAGACGCCTTACATATGTATGTGGGCATGGGCGTCTACCTATTAAGTTTGCTTTTGCTGCGTCCAATTTTTAAAAAATACAGCGTTAGAGCCTTTGTCGCTTTGATTTTGGTGACCGCCATTGCTCTATTGGGTGAATATTTGGACAATCGCCAGACGATTACCGAACTTGGTGTGGCAGGGTTAAAAGCGGCAGAAATCAAAGCCAGTATCCATGATATCGTGAATACCTGTATGCTGTCTTACATAATCTACGGCCTTACCGTATGGACAAAGACGTTTCAATCAATCAATACTGTCAAACCTATGATTAAACGGCAGAAAAAAACGGACTATCGCTAAGTCCGTTTTTTATTGTTTATAAAGTCATTGCTTCATGCTTTTTTAAAACACCAAAGCTGAGCAACTCACCATTTACAAAGCTTACGAAAGTTAAAAACTCTTGTCTATTTAATGCGTTATTAGTTTGCTACCTTACAATCAGAAAGGTAGCGACACGCTCTAACCATGCATCCAACATAATCAATAATAAAATAGGAAAAGTTATGAATATTCAAGATCTTAATATTAGTGACATAGTAGACAAAGCCAAAAATACCTTAGGTTTAGAGCCACAAGAAGCCGAAGATGGCGCTTATACCCCTTCTAAAGCTTCGCTTAAATTGGCAGCGCCTAACAAAACCAACTACGATCATAGCGAGTACGAGACGCCATATACGGGCAACAAAAAAATCCTGATGGTCTGCACCGAGCAGCAGTACATGACCATGGCAAATGATAACAGGTTTAAGACAGGCAATCATCCGGTTGAGATGATGGTGCCATTGCTGCATTTTAAAAAAGCAGGGTTTACGGTAGATGTTTTTACCCCAACCGGGGAGTCTGTCAAAGTCGAGCAGTGGGCAATGCCAGAGGACGATGACGACGTCAAAAAAATCTACGCGGAATATGAGTCCAAGCTTAACAGTCCAAAAAGTATCGCTGATTTTGTCAAAAATGATATGGCAAATAGCAAGGATTACGCAGCAATCTTTATTCCTGGCGGGCATGGGGCAATGCTGGGCTTGCCTGAAGATTATAACCTTGGTGAGTTGCTACGTTGGGGTTATGACAAGGATTTATTTACCTTAGCGATTTGTCATGGACCGGCGGCTTTGTTGGCGGCCAATTTAGCGAGTCCTGATAGCGCTGACAATACTAATAGCGCCGATAAAGGTGATAACGCCAAACGCGACTTTATTTTTAAAGGTTATAAAATGGTAGCGTTCCCGACAGCTATGGACAAGCAAATGCCAAAAATTGGTTATTTGCCCGGTACGATGCCCTGGTACTTTGGCGAAAAATTAGAAGATTTAGGCGTTACGATCATCAATAAACTGGCAACAGGACATACTCATCAAGATAGAAAGCTTATCTCAGGCGATGGGCCATTAGCCGCTAATGAGTTTGGTAAAATGAGTGCTGAAACTTTGTTAAAAGCGCTGCGCTAAACCGTTTGGATTCAGTCATAGTACAAAAAAACGGACTATTCATAAGTCCGTTTTTTGTTTTTATGATTCAATATTTTTATAATAAAAGATTTAGTCTTTCTGACTGCTAGCCCCATCATAGAGCTCACGCACCACCTCACCAATCACCCGAATACCATCAATCAGCGTTTGCTCATCAGCAGCGATACTCATACGTATACACTCATGGGCATGTTTATAATTACTCACATCGACGCCGGGGAAGAAATACTCACTCGGTACGATAATCGTGCCTTTGTCTTTGAGAATCTCATACAGCTCAGTGGTGCTAATCGGCAAGTCTTTAAACCATAACCATAAAAATATCGCGCCCTCCGGCTTATGAATCATCAATGGATAATCACCCAAAGCATCTTTTAAGAGATTGACCGCTAATATCGCTTGCTGTTGATAAAAGGGTTTAATCTCATTATCCGCTAACTGCTTGATACGGTCATCGTTCACTAATGGTGTGGCAATCGCTGCCCCAAAACGTGTCGGTGCCAGATTGACCACCGCATTCATCGCGCTGACCGCTTCGATTACCTCGCTATCAGCCACTATAACGCCGGTACGCATACCGGGCAGACCAATTTTAGACAGGCTAAAGCACAAAATCGTATTATTATCCCAGTTCAAATGCGCGTCAGAGTAGATGATATTCGGGAAGGGCATACCGTAGGCGTTATCGATGATTAGCGGTATCTCATAACGTTTGGCAAGCTCGGATAAATGCGCCATTTCCTCATCGGTCAACACATTGCCCGTTGGATTGGTCGGACGTGAACAACAAATCGCACCAATGCGACCTTCCTTCAACGCTGGCAGGTTCTCTAACGCGTCAAAATCGACGCGATACTTAAAGAAACCTTCTTCGCCATTGTGAGTGACTTCATCGATATGCGGTAATACGGCGGCGAAATGCTTACCTTCGACATGGACGTCGCTATAGCCGATATATTCAGGGGTTAATGGCAGTAGAATTGATTTGTCGACAGATTCTTTATTTCCATTAACGAACGCACCACCAAATAAATTAAACAAGTAGAAAAAAGCATTCTGCGAGCCATTGGTTAAAGCGATATTTTCTGCGCTCAAATTCCAATCATAATGACGATTAAAGAAGCCAACCAAGGCATCGATAAAGCCTGCATCGCCCTGCGGATTGGAGTAATTTGCCATGCTAATAATCGCGCTACTATTCGCCTCGCCAGCATCGTTATCATTACCAAGCGCCTTATAAGTCTCTAAAAACAGCTCATTAACCGCATCAATTTTGGCAGGGTTGCCGCCACCCAGCATGTTGATAGGCTGATCGCTTTTTAGCGCGTCGCCCAAATCATCCATCAATTGTGAGATGCCAGTTGGCTGGGTAAATTTTTGACCGAACTTTGAGAATTTCATAAGGCTACCGTACTTTTTTAAAGGGTTTATGAGAGCTATATCTGAATGCTGGGACGCGCATTAGTATAGCAAATAGTCAGTTTTAAACGAGCTGGAATATGAGAACTGGCTAAAATTGAACGTATTGACCGTTATATCATCGCCCTTACCCGCGCCATAATTCCACGCCCAATCACCAATCTCACATAAATCACGGCAATCGCAAGCAATAAGATAATTAATGCCGCACCGCCAATACCTAAACTTGTCCATGGCACACTAAAGCGCAGATTAAACCATTGGGTAATAGCCGCCCAAGCCCCGATATTAGCGATAATAACCGCAAATAAAGCGGCACTAATGCCAAGTATGCCAAGCTCTAAGATATTGAGCATATAGAGGTCGCGCTTTTGCATACCGAGCAGCCTGAATGAGGCGCTGTCTTTCATGCGGTCTTGCGAGGTAGAGAGTAGCGAGCTAATCAAAACCATGATACCCGTCAATAATGCCAGTAAGGTGAAGACATAAACCAAACGGCTCATTTGTACCACTAACTCTTGGACTTGCTGCGCGATTGCTGTGCCGTCGATGGTCGTTACCGCAGGAAACTCGCGTACTAACTGACCTTGGAGCTTTGGAATCTCTTCTGCTGCGACGTGGGCGGTGGCAAATTG
The DNA here is from genome assembly GCF_002377905.1 of Psychrobacter sp. UBA3483. Taxonomy (GTDB): domain Bacteria; phylum Pseudomonadota; class Gammaproteobacteria; order Pseudomonadales; family Moraxellaceae; genus Psychrobacter. The sequence goes on from NZ_DFQS01000031.1 coordinate 17,845, forward strand.
GATTTGCGGCGCAGCTGCTAACACTTCAGGCTTAAATAAGAAATAAAAATAGGGACTGGGTCCTTTCTCATAGCGCGAGCGGATACTGGTGATTTGCCCGACGATTTCAATCCCTTGGATATTAAAGCGTACCTGATCACCCATGCCGACGTTTAGCAAGCTGGCAGCCGTATCCAAAATTGATAATGGCGCAACGGTTTGTGCGGAGTCACTATCTACAGTCTTAATAGGGGCATAAAGCTCGTTTTTTACTAGTGAATCAGTAATAAACTCAGTGTCCATCACTGTATCGGTATAGCTTAAATTAAAAACCCGCATCGGGTCATCAAAGCCGTCCGTAGGTTCGATATCTTGTACGGGTACATTATTAGCCGTGACGACGCGGGCACGAATGACAGGATAATAGCTGACAGGCGCAGCAATAATATTATTAATCGCATCATGCTGGTCACTTTGAATATCGAGTAAAAATAAATTCGGCGCATCTTCAGGATAGGCATTAATAAACTGGGCATTGATACTATGATTGAGCGTGGTAATCAGGGTTAAGACTGCCACTGACAGCGATAAGGTGACAAAAAACAATGCGGACTGATTGCCTTTACGGGCAAGGTTATGAATAGCAATACGCTGCATCCAGCTGATATTAGAATGCTTGGCAAACTTAGTCAGCAGCCATAACCAACCGCGCGCTAATAGCCAAAATATCGCGACAAAAGTAGTTAAGCCTATTAACAGCTGCGCACCTAGTATCAGAGAATGTACTTCATAAGCAAAAAACGCATAAAGCCCGACCAGCATCAGCCCATACCATAATAACGGCAGACGTCGATACCACGGCATATTTTGCGAGTTTGTGCTTGTTCCTTGATTGAGTAAAGTCGCAGGCTTGGTGGTACTTAACGTGCTTAAACCACGCTGAGCGATAAGCAAGGTCAGCACTAGCGCGATAATAATGGTTTTAATGGCGCTAATTGGGTTAATAGCTAAACCAACATCCGCTGGCAAGATAGCAATCAGATACGGCTGGCCGACTTTAAGTAAGCCAAAACTCACGATAACCGCGGCAATACAGGCGATGACAGTGGTGGCAACCAATAGCTGATAGTAGCTGCGTTTTAAGGATTTAAGCGGCTCACCTAATGCCAAGCGAATGGCATTACTAGACTGCTGCTTGGTCACAAAAGCCGTAATCACGCCGTACATCGCCACTGCTGATAATAACAGTACGGCAATGACGAGTAGCTTTAAAAACATTAAAACATTATCAGAGATACGCGAGACAGAGGTATCTGCTGACTTGGCATCAGAGAGCTCAATATCAGGATAATTGCTAAGTATTTGCGTCAGCTTTTCTCGCTGCACGGCCATTAATTCAGGCGCGCCGGCCAACTCAATACGGTAATTAATGCGGCTACGCTGTCCTAATAAATTGGTCGCCGCAAGCGCATCTTGATGCATCAAAACCCGCCCACCAAAACCAAAGGCAGTCAGTGGACGGTCAGGCTCTTTGGTCAGCACATCACTAATAATAAACTCAGCATCACCAATGGTGATTTGGTCTCCGACACTGGCGTTTAAGCTGTTCAGTACTTCGGGCGCGACAACGACATTAGCAGCGCTTAATTGCTGCCATAATGGTTGCCCCGAAGCAAGTTCGGCTTCTCCATATAACGGATAAGCCGGCGAAACCGCTTTGACGCTAGCAAGTAAAGTTTGCTCATCGGTCACTACCATGGCGCTAAACTGATAGTCATAAACGATTTGCGTATCAGCGACCGTCTCTACCTGTGCTAATACCTCGCTTGGCCAATCTTGCTTACTGTTTAATATTAAATCGCCGCCAACGAGTGCGCGCTGATTATCATTGATATAAGTATCAACCGATTGCTGGATAGAATCTAAAGTCAGGTAAGTGGCAAGCGAAAGGACTAATGTGATTAAGAATAAGACGGGATAAATCCAGCGCTGCCACCAGCTACGACTTAAAGCTTGCGCGCCCAAGTTTTTTGAAATTAACAGACGGTTAAATAGTTGGCTTATGATGCCACGCGACTCATTATCTATGTTATCCATTAATTTTTGATCCATCTATCATACCGTCATGCATGGTAATGACACGATCTGCCATCTCCGCAAGCGCGGAATCATGGGTGACGACCACCAATGCAGAGCCAACTTGCTGGCGTAAATCCAATAACAGCTGCATGACTTGCTTGGCATTTTGTTCATCTAAGTTACCAGTTGGTTCATCGGCAAAGACGATTTTTGGCTGCGACACCAACGCACGGGCAACTGCCGTTCGCTGCTGTTCTCCACCTGATAATTGGTTAGGTAAGCTATCACGCCGATGTCCTAAATCAACCGCCGCAATCAATTCATTTACCCGTGCTTTATTCGGACGGCGGGCGATATCCAGCGGAAAGGCAATATTCTCGCTGACAGTTAATGTCGGTAATAGATGAAATGACTGAAAAACAAATCCCATCTCACGTTGACGAATGACCGCCAGCGCATCTTCATCAAGGCTGCTTAACATTTGCCCTGCTAACTCAACCGAGCCACTATCAGGATAATCTAACGCTGCCAGTAGTCCGAGCAAAGTCGATTTGCCCGAGCCGGATTTACCCATGATGACCACAAACTCACCCGCATCGATATGTATGTCGACGTCTTTAATAATGGATAATGATTGGTCACCGACTTGTACGGTTTTATTCAGCTTGGAGGCAGTAAGTAGCGGTTTGTTATTGGCTGTAGCAGTCATTGGGTGGTCTCAGTAGGCGTACTTGTCGATGGCGATGTTAAATTTGCCTCTAATTTTTCAATTTCAGGCTGCAGAATTGGTAAAATATTATCGTTAACAATAATAGTATAGCCTTCCTTTGTTGGATGAATGGCATCGGCTTGGTTTAATTTTGCATCACCGCCCACACCGTCTAAAAAGAATGGAATCAGCGTCACATTCATATCTTTCGCCACCCTTGGATATATCGCAGCAAACGATTCGACATAATCAGAGCCAAGATTGTCATAAATCTGCATGCCACCCAAAATGACCTCGCTACCATTATCCTGTAGGCGTTTAATAGCGGTGCGAATATTGGCTTCGACCGTTGTCACATCAATACCGCGGATGGCATCATTGGCACCGATGGTCAAAATGGTGATATCAGGTTTGGTTTGCAACACCCAATCTAGACGATTGACAAGCCCGGTACTGGTTTCGCCACTCAAGCCTGAATTGACCACTTTGACGTCCTTATAGCCCATCTCTTTTAAGCGTGCTTCTAGCTGCGCGGGATAATTGGCATCATTATCAACGCCAAGCCCTTCAGTTAACGAGTCACCCAGTGCCAAGATGGTTAAAGGTGCTTGCTGCTCAGTTGACTTGGCTGACTCATTAGATTGCGTAGATTCTTGCTTTTGAGGTTCAACCATTGTCGTATTGACGGCCGGATTATTATTTTGAGTATTGTCAGCGGTATTGTCAGCCGTATTGACGTCAGGCTGTTGTTGACAACCGCTAATAGCGATTGCGAGGCTCAAGGCGATGACTGTGAGCAAACGCTGCGGTGGGTGAGAGGGTAGATTTATCATGATTCTGCTGTCCTAAATACAATAAAGTCAGTCTAGCAGAATCGAATAAGCGGCAATATGGTACAAAAGTTAATTGAGGTTTGAGGTAAATTAAATCTTTTTACCATCGACCATTAGCGGGCGGCTGACCAGCCAAGCAAATCCCACGTTTATAATCATCAATACCAGCATAATAAATAAAGGCAAATCCCAGCTGTCCGTTGCTTCGTGCAACCAACCGGTGCCAAGTGGACCAAAAAACGCAATCAGATAACCAATGGCTTGCGCCATGCCTGACAGCTCGCTTGATTGATTGGCGGTATAAGTGCGCATCGAAAACAGCATCATACTTAAGGTGAAAATCGCCGAGCAGCCCATGCCCATCAGTCCTGACCATAGCCATGCATAATCGGCAGATAGGTAAGTGAGACCTAAGACGCCGAGCACGTTTAGCGTAGCCGCAAAGATGGCGAGCGCTTGTATAGGGCGCCCGCGGTTGACAAGCCAGGTCAAGCTTAAAATAGCGACAGGTGCCATAAACTGGAAGACAGAGCCCATTTGTCCGGCACTCACTGCTGACAGCCCTTTACTTAGCCAAATCGACGGTAAGAAACTGGCAACGGTATAAAAAAGTAAGGATTGTAAACCCATAAATACCGCAATTTGCCAAGCAAACGGCGTACGCCACATAGAGATAGGTGACGGTGCCTTCTCGCCGACCGCAAGTGGGACTATGGGCTGATGATTTGATGAACCCAAACGTAGCCGTAGCACTACCCAAATGATTAAAGCAAACAAGCCTAAAATCGACCAACCACCCAGCGCCCATTGCCAGCCAACGTACTCAGATAAGGGCAAGACGACACCTGCGACAATCCCTGCCGAGACGGTCATGGTAAGGCTAAATAAACCAGTAATCAGCGGAATATGATTCGGTGTGCGCTGCTTAATAACAGGCGCAGCAAGGGTATTGGCAAACCCAATTGCCAATGTCAGTAGTAAGGTGCCGCTTAAAAAGCCAATCCAAGTCGGAATAATGCTACGAATAACCATACCTGCGGTTAATAACGCAATCATCGCAATCAAGGTATTCTCAAGACCAACACGCTTCCCAATCGCGGGCGAAATAAATGCCCCAAGCGCAAAGGTCAGCATCGGCACCGCACCAAGCCAGCCGATTTGGGTTTCGGAGATATCAAGCGCCCCTTGTACCACCGGCGCAATAGAACCAAGCGCCACAATTGGCGCGCGCATATTGGACGCCAATAAAACCATGGCACATAGCACAAGCCAAAAGATAAAGCGTGAAGAGGGCAGCTTTAGCTTGGTTGGCGTCGCTGACTGCGACTCAGAAGAATGAGAACGCAAATCAGATTGCAAATTAGGAGAGGTAGACATAGCAGCACGACTATCAAAATAAAAAAAGACACGTTATTTATAAGCACGGAGCAGTAGCACTTATAAAATAACACCAAAGCACGTCACCAAGACGGCGTTCAAGGCCATATATTAGAATATAGAGTATAAAAACACTTGCAGAAAGCAAGTCATATGAACTTTCTACCCCATTTATCAGGGTAAACTTAGTATATGAATCGTGAAGTTTTGGCTTTACTTATAACACTTATAATAAAAAGACTTTTATATAAACGCTAAAGCAAAAATAGCGTCAGTCACTGTTAACTTGCAAGGTTAATTGCACAGGACTTGACGCTATTATAAGAATAGAGGCTTGGTAAATACTATCAGCGTATGGTAACAAATAGCCGGTTTATACCGACTTGCCTAATTGCGCCGCTTTTAACGCAGTCTCTTGCTGCTGCTCGATCTGTGAATCACACTTATTTGGGTCGTTACCACAAAATGAGCAGTATTCATCACCCATCAATTTTGCTACGCCGCCGCACGAGCCTCTAAGCGGCTTTTTTTTGACCATATAACCGATGCCCATAAAGATAAAAAACAGCATAAAGACGGTAAAGGTAACAGCAAGCATGGGAAGCAATTGGTTAAGCATAGAGATAACCTCTCGTTTAAAATATGGAGCAGCCATCTAAGCAATGACTTACTTATAGTATAGCAAAAATTCGCCTCGCCCGTTTGTGCTTAGCAGGTTATTACAGTCTAGATGTTTGATATTAAGACTTTTTATCGGCGCGCAAGGTTTTCATCGCCGGCGTTTCGACCACTTGCCAATCATCAACGCTATCGGTCGCCGTGTCTGCTGCAACACCTTTTGCCAAAATGACAAATAAAGCTGCGATATCATGCTCTTTCGCCGTAGCCAGCGCTTTTTCATAAGGCATGGCGGTCAGGGCCGTTGCCCACGCATCCGCCAGCGCCACCGTTTCTGCAGCGACCGTTACTGATGGCGCGCCACCTACGATTGGCTCACCTGTGGTTGGGTCAATGGTATGGCTATAGTGCTTACCATCGAAAACGACGGAATTGCGATAGTTGCCAGAAGTAGCAAGCGCCATGCTAGCGCCATTATTAATCGGTTGGCGAATCACCGCCATCGCTTGCCGAGTACTTACCGTACTGCCCTCAATGGGTGCATCAATAGCAATTTGCCACGCCTGCTGCTGCGCGCTGACGCCCGAGGTCGCCACTTCGCCGCCAATCTCAACCATATAGTTGCGAATTTGATAAGTGTTCTTAAGCACATCGGCAATGACGTCGACGCCATAACCTTTAGCCACCGCCGAAAAATCAAGGCCAACGCCGTCTTTGGTTTTATAAATGTTGTCATCTTTTTGAATGACACTGTCAAAATCGACTAAGGCTTTCGCTTGCGCAATCTCAAGCGCGCTTGGCGGACTTTGCAAGCGCTCAACCGTCATGGTACTGCCAAAGCCCCACGTTTCTATCAAGGGCATTACAGTTGGGTCAAAAGCACCGCCGGACAGCTCATAAACTTGCCTTGAGGCCTTCAATACATGGCTAAAATCGGCATCGATAGCAATCGGCGTATCTTTGCCTAATTGGTTGAATTTAGAAATAGTAGAGTCGGCTTGATAGGTCGACATGCTGTCATTGATATCTTGCAAGCGCTTATCAATCGCCGCTTGTATGACAGATTCATCAGCGCCTTTGGGCAGTTGATAACTGATGTGGTAGCTGGTGCCCATCGTCTCGCCGCTGAGGTTGTTATAATCAGGTTTTTGCTGGCAAGCGCTAAGCGTGAATACAGAGCTGATAGCAATGATGGTTAAAGAGGCGGATTTTAGGGGTTTGTTAGCGGCAGAAAATGCGGTTAAATTTGTCATATAAGTCATCACAGCTTGATAAAGCAAAGGGGTGAGTGGGGCGTTAGTTTGCAAGTAATGAACTAAGCAAGCTAAGCGTTGCCTATTTTACACCCCTTGCCACCGATAAGGCCAATCTACGGCTGAAGACCTAGTTGCTGAGTTTTTTATATTTATTTAACCTGTGATTCACGGATAAGCTTATACAGCTTTGGCGGCGATAAACGATTGACTCTAGTGGCAAGCTTTTCTTTATTGCCAGCAACGATGACATATTCTTCACCCTTAGTCAGGGCTTTGACGACTTGTTTGGCAAACGCCGACGCCGTCAGTCCTTTATTAGTGGCGTCATCCATCGTCCCTTGCGCACTACCATCACCGGTTAAAGCATTGATAGAGATATTGGTTTGAATAAACCCTGGGAATATGGTCGCCACCTCGATACCTTGGTGATGCAGTTCTGCACGCAAACTGTTTGCCCACATATGGATAGCGGCTTTGGCAGCACCATAAGCGCCGCGATATTGGGTACCAAGTAAACCTGCCACGCTCGATACCATGACAATTTTGCCGCCGCCTTGCGCAATCATATCGGGCAATACCAGTCTGGTCAGCCGCGTTTGCGCGAAATAATCTATCTCCATCAGCTTACGCTCAACTTCCTCGGTCGTTTCCATAATAAGCGCGCGTTGACTGATGCCCGCATTATTAATTAACCAATCCACTTTTTCAGTTTTAGCCTTGATTGTTTCATAGGCTTCTTTTGCTTGCTTGACATCGGCGATATCAAAGGGAACGACGATATGCTTTTTGCTGTTTTTGCAGCGATTTTTGACGGTCTCTAACTTATCCTTATCACGGCCACTTAAAATAATGCGGGCACCACGTTTGGCAAAGGCAATTGATAATGCTTCGCCGATACCGCTAGACGCGCCGGTAATCCAAATGGTCAAATCTTTCGCTTTGGTTTTCATAAGAATCCTTTCTTAAATAGTAGAGTTTATATATATAGGCAAACCACTGATTTTTTAGCTTATAGTCAATCCACAATAAAACT
>NZ_DFQS01000009.1 GCF_002377905.1 Psychrobacter sp. UBA3483
CTTTTGTATTTGATACACTATATACAGCGCAAGCGAGTAGATAAAGACGGCAAGCATTGGAATGTTTATTGGATTGATACCAATAATCTAGCTAGTGGGGTGCAGTCATGAGCCAATCAAACGACAGACTATTGCAGATAGCGGACACTTTAGAGCATATCAACGAGCAGCTAATCTTATTATCAATTGATACCGAACATTACGCTATGGCATTGCAAGCCGTGCAGACAAATGACCCCGTATCTCAAGGCGTTATTCAAGCAGTCATAGCTGCATTGTTTAGGGACTCACTGTTTGCCACCGATGCCAGCGAACAGATGGACAGTGTGTTATCCATGCCTGAAATGGAGGTGACGCGCTATGAGTAAAGATAACAAAGACAAGCTAAAAGCCCGTGACAAGGCACACAGACAGCCTAAGCAACGCAAGTATATTAACCGCGCCTTTATCGTTTACATGCTGTTAATGACAATTTTATTTTCATTGTTACTTATACCATCATGCCAGCAAGCCAAAGCGCAAGGGGTAACTTATGAGCAGTGAGGGGGTAATCATGAGTAATACAGACAAAGCAAAGCCCCAAGCTGATGACAAGGGGCTAAGCAATTTACTAGGCATTTCAAAGCAAACTACAGATAAGATTATAGCAAATGATGAAGTATTAACCAGCCTTATAGCACTAGGTCAAGGCGATAAGCTAAGACAGTTTGATGATACTTTTAGTGTAGCAGGTGAATTTATTAACACCGCTGGCAAGGTGGCTATGGTATTAAGCAATAACTTGCACCAGCCAGCCAATATCGGTATTTACACGCCTAACAGTGATAAACCCATAGAGGTAACCGACCCAAGCCAGCCATGCGCTTTTGTTATTGGCAATCTTGACTGGTATGCAGTAAAGAGCCTTGCTGAGGGGATAGATCTATACAGGCAGCTAACAAGCCAAGGGTTAAGCGTTACTATATTGGTGAGTATTAACCCCTTTCACTTTAATAATATGGTCAAGCATTTTGCTGAGGTTAAGCAAGTTATCGTTACTGCTACCATAGATAAAAAAGATGAGCTAACCCAGCCCCTACTAGGGGTAAACGTCAAAGCCATAATCACGACTTTTGACTTGCTGCTATCGTTTGATAATTACCAGACGCTTGATGATATTTTGAGCGACCCTGACACGATCATAAAAGACTTATTAGCGGAGGCATGGGAAAAGCTAGGCGATATTGCAGACCAACACACCAAAGCCACACCCTATCCAGTAGAGGCATGGGGCAAAGATGGGCAAGTACTAAGAGAGGCATTAACGGCTATTATCTATCATGCACAAGTACCGCCAGCAATGGCAGGTCAATGCATGCTAGGGGCTTTAGGTACTATTATTCAGCAATACATTAATGCCCCTTATGCGTTAGGTGATAAGTTTATGCCAGCCTCACTATTTTTACTCACTGAGGCAGAAAGCGGAGGCGGTAAAAGCAGAACGGTAGACTTTACCCATAAAGAGCTATTCAGTTATCAAAATGACAAGCGCAAAGAATACCGAACTTTGCTAGATGAATGGCTTGCGCAAAAAGCCAGCACCCCAAAAAAAGATTTAGAGCTATGGTTACTTGAAAACCCCAAACCTAAGCAAACGATACTTTTGGTTAAGTCTGGCACTATCCAAGGATTTTTAGACAATATGCTGATCGGTAATACCACCGATATAGCATGGTCAACGGCTGAGGCAGCCCTATTTTTAAGTGGTCATAGCTTAACCAGTGACACCGCCAAAAGTAACATTAGCCAGATATGTGACATATGGAGTAGTGGCTCGTTTGATAGGCTGCTATCCCCTCGCTATGACACCATAGAGCAAAACAGCATGAATGGGGTTAGGTTTATCCTAGACTTGCAAGGGCAACCGCCAGTTATCGCACCAGCGTTAAATGATGAGGCTATGAACGGTCAAGGATTGTTACCTCGCTTTTTATTTGCCTTTCCCGACAATATGAACGGTAAAATCGTTTATAACACTGATGAACGGCTAGACGCTAAACCAGAGCAAGACCCAAGATTGCAGGCTTACTGGCAACGATGCAGAACGCTGCTAGACCCCATTGCTGATAGTGTAGATAGAGATAATGAGGGCAATATTATCCGCTTTAATATGCCCTTTAAGGATAGGCAGGCTAGAAAGGCTTTAGCTAATTATCAAACCGATAAAGAAAGCCAGTTATGCAAAGGCAGTAAGCTTGAGAAATACGCAAGCTATGCCAGACGCTTACATGAAAATGCTAGCCGTATCGCCTCAATACTCGCTTACTTTGATGGTAGACGCTTTATAACCGCTGATGATATACATAGAGCCTCACTACTGACTGACTATTCTATAAGCGAGCGCATGCGCTACACTGACAAGCCCCAAGCTGGTGATAATGACGCTCAAAAACTAATCAGCTGGCTAGTGAATTACTGTAATAGACAATCAGTTAAACAGCTTGCTTACTCAACGGCTCAAAGCAAGGTTACCCCTAAGCATTTACGGCAAAAGCATAACTTTGAGTTGATAGCTGAGGTTTTAGAAAGTGAGGGATATATTAAGATCATAACCAATGGCAGGGCTAGAGCCATACAAGTAAGACCTGAATTATTAGAGGCTAGATAAGGGAAAGCGAGGAAAACAGGAAAACGACAGCTAGAACGCTTGCCATGCATACACTAGCTAACTTTCCTAATTATTCACTCACTAGGCAAGTGGGGAAAGTGGACGGCTATATAGCTGCTAACTTTCCTTACTTGCCTTTTTTCATTTATAGGGGAAAACACTATAAGCCATATATACCAAGGCTTTAATAACTTACTTTCCTACTTTCCCCATTTTCCCTTAATAGGGTATTAGCCCTACTGTATATCGATAAAATAAGGATAACAGCTTTCTTTTAGTTTTTACAAAGCTGTATATCTAAATATTTAATAATTTCTAAAATTGGAAAAGCCCATCTTAAGACGGGCTAATATTTTCAAAGTAATAGCGACCAAATAAGTTAAGAAGGTTTAGTTAGAAAGACTCAAACCCATAAGTTATTTTAAACATAAATTCAATATTAACCAAAGTTAGATAAAGAGGAGAATAGTTGAGAAGCAATAAATAGTATAAATAGAAGAAATACGCCCATACCAATGAAATACCACTTCATGACTTTTTTTCCAGTCTTTTTATAGCCTTCTACTCTATCACGCTCTTCAGCTTTTCTTATTAATTCCATTCTGGATAGCTCTTCGTCGCTTAATTTATTGTAATCAACTTTATTACTATTTGACATTAACAACTTTCCTTAAATTATTGAATAACATTGAAAAAATGTTGATTATATATCTATAAACTTATATTGGATATTTTAAATTACTTGTTATAATGAGTTTTTTTAATAATTTAACTAATGATTTAGATGATAGGTAAAGTAGTAATGCCAGCACTTGCCACAACTCACAGCTTAAATAACTATCCCAGACTGAGCATAACTAGCTATCGTGACCAGTTGAGGCGGACAGACAAAGCAAACAAGATTGATCTTAACTACAAATACCGCAATCAGTCTTATAGCTACTCTATTAACCTAGCAAAGACAGCATGCAATTATGGCAATTACCGTTACTGGTGGCTATGCCCGAACTGCAGCAAGCGAGTATCAGTATTATATTGCGCTGGTGCTTACGTCTGCAGACATTGCATAGGGGCAAATTATGGTAGTCAGCTACAGCAACCTCTTGACCGTATATTCAGTCGTGCTGAGGCAATAAGAAAGCGTTTAGGCTGGCAAGCAGGGATAGCACATGGCAACCAAGGCAGACCCAAGCATATGCACTTTACGACCTACTATAAGCTAGTGACAGAGCATGACAGGCTAGTACAAAAGATATGCGGTGCAACCATGCAGATGATTGAGAACAACAAAGGCAGGGCAAGCTATGAGCGATAGAACACGCGATTTTATTACACTAGATAGCATACTTGATGAAATAGAGCAGGTACGGCAAATGGCGTTGAATGATGACGATTATAAGACAGCCTTGTCATGCACCATGAGCAAATCAAAACTGCTAGGCGGTGGGTTAGGATTAGAACGTAGGCAGAAAGATAGAGATGACCCACTAATGAAAATACTATCCATGTGATTAAGAGCAGCAAAAAGATAAGATATGATAGAAAAAAGCAAACTTGCCTAATGATTTAGATAACCCACGAAATATAATTATGCCTACCACTGCAAATACTCATAGCCTGATCGACTATAAACAGATCAGCATAAACAGCTTTAATGATTATATACGCACTAGCCAGCCTAATCATTTAGCCTTTAGCTACAGCCACCGTAATAAGCCATATAGTTATAATGTTGAGCTACTAAAGACACAATGCAATTATGGCGGTTATCGGTATTGGTTCGCTTGTCCTAAGTGTAGCCGGCGTGTAGGTGTGCTTTATTGCGCAGGGCTTTACGTCTGCAGGCATTGTATAGGGGCTAACTATCAAACACAGCTAATGCAGCCATGGCAGCGACCCGATATACGCATACAGGCAATAAGAAAGCGTTTAGGGTGGCGTTATAGTATGTATCAACCCAAACCCAAAGGCATGCACAGAGCTACCCATAAACGGCTATTCATGGAATACATAGAAATAGAGGATAGTTATATCAGTAGAATAGAAATGATTGATAAGTTGGTGAAAGCAAAAAGCAATAGCTAAACTTTTAATTATGCGGACGTATAAAAATTACTTAAGCAGCGGACATTACTAATAAACAGCTCAACAATTACATCGCCCTATGGCTACCAATACTCAAAAATCAAAGCTACTGGCTACCAAAACGGCTACCAAAAAATAATAACGAACTGTTATTAATAATTAAATCAAAAACTTAAGATAATAAAAAAGCACTACCGAAGTAATGCTTTTTTAGATGAAGGTTGGGTTTTTATTGCTTTATTATTTTACGTCTTTCCAAAATTCTTTATTTAACAAATAAACTGGAATGAGTAGTACTAATAAGAATAAAATCACAAAGAAACCAATCACTTGACGGTCATGGCGTACTGGCTCTGCCATCCACGCCATAAAGTTAACCAAGTCACCAACTTCAGATTCAAACTCTTCTTCACTTAAGGTTTCTTGCATATTATGCAACACGTGCGGCATAGCGGCGTTTGCGAGTACTAAGTTGTTCGAGCCCCAAGGACGGCTTGGATCTTCATAGAACGACAGAAGATAAGTATAAACCCAATCATCACCGCGCAGACGCGTTTCAAGTGATAAGTCTGGAGGTGCCGCGCCAAACCATGATGCTTGAACGTCAGGGTCAATCTCAGCATTAATATGGTCACCAATTTCCTCAGTGGTGACCATCAAATACTTTTCAACCAGCTCAGGCGGTATCTCTAAGTCTTTAGCAATGCGCGAATGACGAACATACTTTGCTGAGTGACACCCAGCGCAGTAGTTCATAAAGATTTTCGCACCGTTTTGTAGCGAACCCTTATTGGTAAAATCAATAGGGGCGGTGCTACAAGCTAAGTGTTCAACCACGCCATCAGCATTGGTAAAAGTACCACAACCACCACCTGATGCGCTTGCAGTGCCAGCAGTCAACGTCAGTGCGGCGCCTAAGCCTAGACCAGCTAGGGATTTAATTAGCGTGCTCATTAGTGACCTCCGGTAACGCGTTCTGGTGGCTGTTTACACTTCTCAATAGCTGTGTAGAACGGCATCAATAAGAAAAACAAGAAATACAGGATAGTAAAGATACGTGCCAAAATCGTCGCTGTTGGCGTCGCTGGTGTTGCACCTAAGTAGCCTAATACGATAAAGCTAATAGCAAAGACAGTAAGTGCAATCTTAGACAGAATACCTTTATAGCGTATCGAACGCACAGGAGATCTATCTAGCCATGGAATTAAGAATAGGAAGGCAATCGCACCGCCCATTGCAATAACACCACCAAGCTTATTAGGAACCGCACGTAAGATGGCATAAAAAGGTGTGTAGTACCATACTGGTGCAATATGCGCCGGTGTTTTTAGCGAATTCGCTGCTTCAAAGTTTGGTGGCTCAAGGAAGAAACCGCCGCCCTCTGGGAAGAAGAATACTACTGCAAAGAAACAGATAAAGAAGACCACAATACCAACCATATCGTGCACAGTATAGTATGGATGGAATTCGATACCGTCTAATGGTACGCCATTCTTGTCTTTTAGCTTTTTAATATCGATGCCATCAGGGTTGTTCGAACCAACGTGATGCAGCGCCACTAAATGCATAAACACTAAGCCGACAAGGACGAGTGGAATAGCAACCACATGCAAGGCAAAGAAGCGGTTTAAAGTGATACCTGAGATGATATAGTCACCACGTACCCATTCAGCAAGACCATCGCCAATCACAGGTAGAGCTGCAGGTAAGTTTAGAATAACCTGAGCGCCCCAGAATGACATGTTGCCCCAAGGAAGTAGGTAACCGAAGAAACCTTCTGCCATCAATGCTAGGTAAATACCCATACCGATGAGCCAAATAAGCTCGCGTGGTTTTTGATATGAGCCGTATAGCAAGGCGCGGAACATATGCAAATATACGACGACGAAGAACGCAGATGCACCCGTCGAGTGCATATAACGGATGAGCCAGCCGCCTTTGACATCACGCATGATATATTCAACAGACGCAAATGCCCCTTCGGCACTTGGATTGTACATCATCGTTAGCCAAATACCAGTCACCAATTGGTTGACCAATACCACCATTGATAACACACCAAAGAAGTACCAAAAGTTAAAGTTCTTTGGTGCATAGTACTTTGACATGTGATATTCATAGGTTTCAGTCGCAGGAAAGCGCGCGTCCACCCAATGCATTAATTTTTTACCCATGCTCATATTAAGCCTCCCCAATCGTCAAGATAGTACCATCCATGCTGTACTCTGGGATTGGTAAGTTAAGCGGTGCAGGGACACCACTATAAACACGACCCGATAAATCGTATTTAGAGCCATGACATGGGCAGAAAAATCCACCGTACCAGTCATTACCGCCTAAATCAGCTGCGCCCACATCAGGACGGTAGTTTGGTGCACAGCCTAAATGTGTACAGACGCCTTCTACCACCAGTACCTCTGGTGATAAAGAGCGCTCAGGGTTTTTACAATATTCTGGTTGTAGCGACTCATCTGAATCAGGGTCTGACAATAATGACTTGACTGATTCTAAGGTGGTCAGCATCTCTTCAGTGCGCTTGACCACGAAGATAGGTTTGCCACGATACTTGACGACAATCATCTGTCCTGCTTCGATAGAACCAATATCTTGGGTCACTGCAGCGCCTGCAGCCTCAGCTTTTGCGCTTGGCGTCCAAGAGCGGACAAAAGGTGTCGCCACCGCAGCTACCCCAGCTGCACCAATGACGGCAGTCGAGGCAATAAGAACTCTACGACGTTGTACGTTAACGCCTTCGGCATGGCTCATTAATACTTCCTCCAGGTGAATGAAATGGGATTATCCCACACTGGGTTTGTGGCTTAGAAAAATGACAATTATCAAGCCACGTTAGCTGTGCCTAATTTTGCTAATTGTTGCTATTCTAAGCTATTTCGGTCATAAAATAAATTATTGTGTTAAAAATAAAGCAGCCTTGCGATAGCGCACCTAAGCGTTAAACGAGATAATTAGTCTAAAACTGCTTAATTATCAATATTTAACCGGCTTTAAAATACGCTTTTATATCAACAAGACTATTATGAATAATGACCTTATAATTAATAAGGGTATTCAGCAATAGGGAATGATACTTGAAATCAAGACAATGTTCACTAACTTTCCGCACATTACGCAGTTGTAAGTTGGCGTAGCTATTTATAACCTTTAACCATGTCTAATATAAAGCATGCCTAATATAAAAGTTACAAGTTCATAAATAGCGATACATAGTGTTAACTCTCAAGCGTGTGCCAACGCTCAAGCTTAGTCATCATCTCATCTTCAATGACTAATAAACGCTCGCTAGCAGCAGTAGCGGCTTCCATATCTTTGGTAAACCATGAACCGTCAGCCAGCTTTTCTTCCAGCTCGGTTTGCTCAGCTTCTAACGCAGCGATTTCTTTTGGTAAGTTATCGAGTTCACGCTGTTCATTATAGTTGAGCTTTTTGGCCGCTGTATTAGGCTTTGCGGCGACCATAGCTTTATTGTTAGCTTTGCTACTAGCAGCATTATCGTTAGATGATTTAGCATTCTTAGCTTTCGCTTCTTCTTCACGGTTTTTTTGTATCAAGTATTCTTGATAACCACCGACATATTCTTTGACGATGCCATTATCATTTTCATCCGTGTCAAATACCCAAGTAGAGGTAACGACGTTGTCCATAAATGAGCGGTCATGGCTAATCAGCAGGATAGTACCGTTAAAGCTGGCGACCGATTCTTCTAAAAGCTCCAAGGTGGCCATATCCAAGTCATTGGTTGGCTCATCGAGCACTAGAATATTGGCAGGCTTTAATAGTTGCTTGGCAAGTAGGACGCGGTTGCGCTCACCACCTGATAAGGCTTTGACAGGTGTACGCGCACGCTCTGGGGCAAATAAGAAATCTTGCAAGTAGCTCATAATGTGCGTCTTGCGCCCGCCCACTTCGACGAAGTCAGAACCTTCAGAGACGTTTTGTGCCACGCTGGCTTCTAAGTCCAACTGGTCGCGAAGCTGATCGAAAAAGGCAATTTGTAAATTAGTGCCAAGCTCAACCGTACCTGTTTTGGTGACTTCATCATCAGACATATCGAGTAGGGCTTTAATTAGCGTGGTTTTACCCGCGCCGTTGGGACCTACGATACCGATTTTGTCACCGCGCATAATCATGGTGCTAAAGTTGTCGACTAAGACGTTGCCATCATATTCCAGATGCAGGTTTTTAACTTTACAGACCAGCTTGCCGCTTTTCTCGCCTTCACCCATGGTGATATTGACGTTACCGACTTGCTCGCGGCGGCCTTTGCGCTCTTCGCGTAGGGCTTTTAGCTCGCGGACACGGCCTTCGTTACGGGTACGGCGGGCCTTGATACCTTGGCGAATCCAAACTTCTTCTTGTGCCAATTTTTTATCAAAATTAGCGTTATTCTTTTCTTCAGCGAGTAGCTGCTGCTCTTTTAATTCTTGATAACGCGCATACCCTTTAGCGCCTTGGGTGACGTCATAGCTCGTCAATTGACCACGATCAAGCTCAACGATACGCGTAGCAAGCTTATTGACAAATGCTCTATCGTGCGTCACAAACAATAGCGTAAGACCTTGCCAGTCAAGTAAAAAGCGCTCCAACCATTCGATACTTTCAACGTCTAAATGGTTGGTTGGCTCGTCGAGTAATAGCACATCAGGCTTAGTAACCAGCGCACGTGCAAGTAGTACACGGCGTTTACGACCACCAGAGAGTGAAGACAAATCAGCTTCAGGATCAAGTCCCATAGTCGTAATCAGACGGGTCGCATCACGCTCTAAATCCCAACCATGTACCGCATCGATATCATGTTGCAAGGTTGCCATATGCTCGCAAGCATCCATATCACCATTGGCACACATATCGACTTGCTTATTATAGTTAATGAGCAAATCAGCGGTGTGGCGGCTACCGCCCATCACGATGTCCAAGATACGTCCGCTGGTTTCCGGAACGTCTTGCTCTAACATTGCAACACGCATGCTACTATTTTTGATAATCTCGCCACTATCAGGCTGTAATGAGCCATTAATCAGTTTAAATAAGGTAGATTTGCCTTCGCCATTACGGCCAATCAAACAAACGCGCTCGCCTGCATTAATCGAAAAATCGATGCCATCAAGAATAGGAGCCACGCCAAAGGCCAAGTGAATATCTTTTAAATGTATCAATGCCATAGAATATCTTAAGCTTATATAATAGTGAGGTAGGGGTTGTTGCAAAATTCCTAGCAGTATAACATGCTGCCACCTAACTGTAGTATGCGTAAATGCCTTTATGAACACTATTTTATAAAGTCTGTTTTAAATGGTTAGGTCTGAGATTTCATAAAGAAAATAACCATGCTATCTATATATTGAGAACTATTATTGAGAAAAATATGAATCAACCAAATTTGATAGAAAAAAACGCTTCTA
This sequence comes from Psychrobacter sp. UBA3483, assembly GCF_002377905.1. Classification (GTDB taxonomy): domain Bacteria; phylum Pseudomonadota; class Gammaproteobacteria; order Pseudomonadales; family Moraxellaceae; genus Psychrobacter. The sequence continues at coordinate 10,153 of NZ_DFQS01000009.1, forward strand.
ATCAACAAGCTCAGCTGGCAGATAGCCAAGCGGACTTACAAGCACAGGTTATTGAGTTGCAAATGAACCTCTCTCACCTTGAAGTTACCGTCGAGCGGCTTGATGAGGTTATTACGCGCCAAGATAAGGATATCCAAACCTTGCAGCGACAGGTACAGTTTATCTATAAGCAAGTGCAAAGCCAAGATGGAGAGGGCAGTGTGGCGCCATTTGATGTTATGGCGGATAGACCACCACATTATTAACAATAAGATATTTTCAATATAGATAATGAATCATTGCATAGTATTTATCGGATATTTATATGCGAATTTTGGCATAAATATACGGTTCGCTGACTATCCAGTCATATTGCAGAAATAATGTATTTTTGGTTGTTTTCATGTAAAAAACACATTAGTATCCTTCACCTTAGATACTGCCTACCTAACAAAGTTCGGTGTAGCGGTAAAACAATGTGGATGTTTGGAGATACACAATGGGCGCAAATTTCAATCTAAAGACTTTAACAGTAGCTTTGGCTGCTCTTTCTGCAGCTAGTATCGCTGGTGCGGCAGGTCTTGATCGTTCAGGTCAAGATATCACGGCGTTTTTGCAAGATGGCACCTATGCCGAAACGGTTTACACTTATCTAGATGCTGACGTTAGTGGTAAAGACTCTTCAGGTAATAAAATTGATGATATCGCAGAAGATTATGACTTCTTCCGTTATGGTGTAAAAGCTGACATCAATGACACCTTTAGTATTGGTATTTTATATGATGAACCATTTGGTGCTGCAGCTGACTATACTGGTAAAAACGACTTCATCACTAATACTGATGCAGATGCTATTATCCAAGACTTTACAAAAAATCCTAATCTAACCGAAGCGTATGTAGATTCCGTATTAATACCGCAATTGCAAGGGGCTCTTGCTCCAGGTAATCCAGGTGGCTTAACAGCTGAGCAACTACAAGCGGCGCAAGGTCAGCTAATTGGTCTGGAAGCAGCAAAAGGATTGGCAGCAGTTGCAGGCGAAGCGACACAAGTTGAAGTACGTACAGAAAGCATTACTGGTATTCTTGGCGCTAAATTTGGTACTAATAAAGAATTTCAAGTGTACGGCGGTCCCGTTGCTCAACGTGTAAGAGCAGACGTTAAATTACGTGGCGATGCATACAGCTCAGCCAAAGGTTATACTACTCATATTAGTAAAGACCAAGACTATGGTTGGATTGCTGGTATGGCTTATAGTAAGCCAGAAATCGCCTTAAAAGCTGCTTTGACTTATCGTTCGGAAATTAAGCACAATGCGAAAGCATTTGAGAGTTTCCCTTTGGCTACCGCTGCAGGGGCTACCGTAGGTTTGCCTCTATCGACTACCACATATTCTGATATCGAAATCAATACGCCAGAATCAGTTAACTTTGACTTTCAAACAGGTATTAATCCAACAACTTTAGCAACTGCTAAAGTTCGTTGGGTACCTTGGAGCGATTTTGCTATCGTACCGTCGTTATATAATGATGTAAGTAAAGTTTCAACAAAAGATGATAAAGGTCTTGCATTGGTAAGCTACGATAAGGATCAATGGCAAGTGGAATTAGGTCTTGCAAAACGTTTAGCACCGAAGTTTGCGGTTAGCGGTACCGTTGGTTGGGATAGTGGAGCAGGTAACCCTGTCACGTCACTTGGTCCAATCGAAGGCTACTATAGCGTTGGTTTAGGTGGTAAATATGATATCACTGAAAACTGGGCAGTATCTGCTGGCGGTAAATACCTGTGGTTTGGTGATGCAGATGGCCAAATCCCAACCAAACAAGTGGTCAGTAAGTTTGAAGACAATGACGGTTTTGCACTTGGTGCGAAACTCTCTTATCAATCTAAATAGAACTAGAAATTGCTCATATTCCTATAATTGATACCGCATATAAAACGACCTTAATAGGTCGTTTTTTTATCCTTATAATAAAGAGGATGTAATAATAAACACCTTTTCGTAGAAGAATAAAAACTTATGAATCCAGATTTAAGTCTACTTACAATATTAAGGATAAATTAATAATTTTTTACAAAGCAAACTATTGTTTATAAAGGAGATTTACCATTTTGTACTACTCAGTCATTAAAGAAAAATAAAGCGTTTTAATTGTTGTTTTAGCGTTAAAAAGTCATTACTATTCATTTTAGGACATCGTTTACATAATCTTATATTTTGCGTAACAATGCTAAATGTGGATTATTATAATGATTAAACAACGAGGATGTTTGGAGATATATAATGCGCGCTACTTTTCATTTAAAAACCCTTGCTGTAGCGATAGCTACCCTTTCTGTCGCGAGCATGTCTAACGCGGCCGGTCTTGATCGTTCAGGTCAAGATATCACTGCATTCCTACAAGATGGCACTTATGCCGAAGCTGTCTATACTTATATCGACGCCGATGTTAGCGGTTATGATAATCAACGTGTTGCTACTGATGATGCCGGTTATGTTAAAGGTAGAAGTACGGGTGAAGTTGCTGAATCTTATGACTTTTTTCGCTATGGCGTGAAAACCGATATTAATGATACCTTTAGTGTTGGTGTTTTATACGATGAACCTTTTGGCGCAGCAGCAGCTTATAATGGCGATAGTAACTTTGTTGGTGCACCAACTGCAGCGATAGATGGTCTGATTTCTTCGCAATTAGCTGGAAAATTACCGGGTGTTACGACTGCTCAAGGTTTAGATACATACATTAAAGGTGCTCAACAACAGCTCGCAGCTGGTAGAGAACAAATAAAACAGGCTGAAGCGGCCATTGCAGCAAATCCTGCACTTGAAGCGACTTTACGTCCACAAATTGTAGCTGGAAAAGCACAATTTGCAGCTGGTGAAGCACAATTGGCCCCTTTGCAAGGGCTAAATGGTTATGCAGCTAGTCAACTTGCTAATACTGAAGGTACTAAAGTTGAGGTGCGCTCTGAGAATGTCACTGCCATATTGGGTATGAAGGTTGGTGCAAATAAAAACTTTCAAATATATGGCGGTCCAGTTGCTCAGCGTGTACAAGCTGATGTAAAACTACGTGGTAGTGCGTATGGACCTGCGACAGGTTATACTTCACATATTAGCCCTGATCAAGATTATGGCTGGTTAGCAGGTGTCGCTTATAGTAAGCCTGAGATTGCTTTAAAAGCCGCTTTGACATATCGCTCAGAGATTGATCATAGTATGGATATCACTGAAACATATCCACTAGCAGGTCTTTTAGCGGGTAATCCAGCCGCAGCAACTCAAACCAATAATATGGAAATCACCACGCCAAAATCAGTTAACTTTGATTTCCAGACAGGCATTAACCCAACAACTCTAGCTACAGCAAAAGTGCGCTGGGTACCTTGGGGTGATTTCTCAATCGTACCGCCATTATATAATGCTGTAAGTAAGAACAACCCTGCATACGGTCCAGATGGTTTAGCACTAGTAGAATATAGTGATGACCAGTGGCAGGTAGAGCTTGGTCTTGCTAAACGTATCATGCCTGCTTTAGCAGTGAGCGGTACCGTAGGTTGGGATAGTGGGTCAGGCGATCCAACGACATCATTAGGTCCGATTGATGGCTATTATAGTGTGGGTTTAGGTGCTAAGTATAATGTCACCCCTGAGTGGGCTGTATCAGCCGGTGGTAAGTACTTATGGTTCGGTGATGCGAAAGGTCAATTACCAACACAACAAATCGTCGGTGATTTTCAAGACAATGATGGATATATTGTTGGTGTGAAATTGTCTTACCAAGGTAAGTAATAATATTACTCTATTGGTAATATAAAAGATGAGTGTTTATAAAAAAGCAGCCCTAGAGGCTGCTTTTTTATAACTAATTTTCCATGGAGACTCATTAATTAAGAGAATTTACTATTGTAAAATTATATATGAATAAAACACTAAGTATATTTTTGAGACTTATTCTGTAAACTTTCGCTTATTCCTAAATAATCTTAAAAGAGTGTTGCTATCGCGCTAAACTTTAATTATGATACTTAAGTCGGTTACCTTAACTTACATAGCGGTAATGTCTGATAATAAGGAAATGTAAAATCGAGTAAGCGGTTGTCACATTCACTCATTTGTTTTTTAGGTCGTTTGGCAAAGGATTGCACAGCATAAGCTTTGATTACTTATACAGGTTGCCTAAGTAATCCAGCTATTTGCCAGTTATTTTATTCATGGAGGATGTTAAGTGTCTCAAAAATTTCCTATCTCTAAGCTTGCTTTAGCTTTGTTTGCCTTATCTGCTGGCTCGCTTACGCAAGCGGCTGGTCTTGATCGTTCAGGTCAAGATATCAAAGGTTTCTTTAATCCTGGTACCTATGCAGAAGTTGATTTTGCTTATATCGATACCGATGTGTCTGCTCATGATAATGCTGGTGCTATCGTCACTCCAACTGGAGAGATTCGTAATGGTATTACTTCCACCGAAGCTGCATACGAAAAAGGCGTATCAACCGGAAATGCTACTCCAGATTCCTATAGCTTTATGCGTTACGGTGTCAAAACTGATATCAACGATAATATCAGTATTGGTGTATTCTACGACGAACCCTTTGGTGCAGAAGTAGAGTACTCAGGTGATAGTACGTTTGTATCTAAAGCAGGCAAACAAACGATCGCTGATTCGTCTACTGGCACTTCTGTTCCAAATGAATTGATTAACTCCTCAGTTTTAGATCCTGACTATAATAAAAACACCAATGTAAGTGTTCATACAGAAACTTGGACCGGTTTATTGGGCTTTAAATCTAATGGGTTTCAAGTATATGGTGGTCCCGTTATGCAAAAAGCTAAAGCCGATGTGCATCTACGCGGTCAAGCTTATGGACCACTAACTGGTTATGATGCGAATGTTAATGCAGATACGGACTACGGTTGGGTAGCAGGTCTTGCTTATAGTAAACCTGAGATCGCCTTAAAAGCCGCATTAACTTATCGCTCTGAGATTGAGCATAAAACTGATATAGGCGAAAGAGTACCTTTGCTAGGCTCACCTCTAAAAGGTGTCGCACTAGGTAAGCTTGGAATTGATCCGAACTCTGAGCTTGGTAGGTCTATTGGTGAATATGCGAACACTGAGGCTACTGTTACTACGCCTGAATCAGTGAACTTAAATATTGAAACGGGTCTTAGTGCAAAGTATCAACTATTAGGTACCTTAGATGTACGTTGGGTACCTTGGAGTGATTTTACTATTGTACCGCCACTTTATAATGCCTACTCTAAAGCTGCAGCGCCAGAAGGGCTTCCGTTATTATCTTACGAAAAAGACCAATGGAAAGTTGATGTTGGTTTAGCCAAACGTTTTAATGAAAAGCTGGCTGGCTCAGTTGTTGTTGGTTATGATTCTGGTGCAGGTGACCCTGTAAGCTCACTGGGCACTATCGAAGGTTTTTATAGTATCGGTGGCGGTGTCAAATATAACGTGACACCTGAATGGGCAGTATCGGTTGGTGGCAAATATCTTAAGTTTGGTGACGCCACAGGACAATTACCTAATGGTAGTATCGTTAGTAAAGCTGAAGACAATGATGGTTACATCGCTGGTGTAAAGCTTTCTTATCAGAGTCAATAACTTACTGTAATAAATATCATATTGGATAGAATTAAAAAGCTTATCTAAGAAACTGGATAAGCTTTTTGAAATTTGAAAGTAAGTAGTGAAATTAATTTTTTACTACTATGCAAAGAAATATCATCTAAATATTCATGGAGGAATAAGAATGTTTTCTAATAATCATTCAAGTATTAATAAATCGTCGTTAAAACCTTTAAATACCACTCTAAAAGCTAGCGTAGTATTGATTACCGCCATTATGTTATCTGCTTGTGGAAGTGATAATAATAATTCATATAATCTTGGCGATATATTTGACGGTAGTCCTACTACGCCAACACCAACACCAACACCAACGCCTGAGCCTACGCCAACACTAACACCAACACCAACGCCTGAGCCAACGCCTGAGCCAACGCCTGAGCCAACGCCAACGC
>NZ_DFQS01000036.1:0-3144 GCF_002377905.1 Psychrobacter sp. UBA3483
ATATATTTTGGGTTTGGTATAACACACCTTTTTCTCAAACTTTTAAGCTGCTCATGCTGCTGGCCATTTGCTCAGCCAGTTTTTTAATGTCAGATTGAGTAGTCATTGCTTATTCTCCTGCTATTGGATTATAAGCAGTTACACAGTTTTTAGGAAAAGCTTCTCAATCTGGCATTAAGTTACTGATTCATTTCGGGTATACCTGAGTGGAAACAGCTATATCACCCTTTAAGCCCATTGATAGACCGTTTAAAATAGACTAATGCAGTAAAACCACTTCAAGCGTACTATTATTACGCCTATAATCTATTGTAAGTATGCCTATGATAAACCGATTTCACTGGTTCGGTACCCTAGTGAGGACTTGAATGGAGTCGTGGATTAGAGAGGTTTAACACGGGGTGTTGAGTTTGGTAAATGCGTAGTACTCGTAGATGACGCTCTTGATAATCGGCGTATCAAGAGGCATTAAACGTAAAGTTGAAACCGACTGTCAGTATCTGGTAGTAAGGTCTAAGTAGTACCTTGTGAGCTGTGACGTGTTCGGGGCATAAGTAGTAAAAAAAGCGTCTACCCGCAACGCATGACAAACACTACAGTATGTTTTCAACCCCCTGTTGTGTAGGTAAGGGGTCTGACACTCGCCCAATCGGTTCCAATAGGTGGTTCTATTCATTTATGACTATAAGAATAGAGAATTATAAATTTAGTAGTCTACAAATCTTATTCAACAAGGTTAATTTGCCAGTTATTGGCTTGAATGACAATATTAATTTTGCGTAGTTTCATCGCCAGGTCATCGGCTTGCTTTTGTAACCCAGCTACTGAGACCATAATATTCCATTTAATTTCACGATGACTATAACGATCTGCCTCAGTGTCGGTCGCTTCAATTGCTTCAATTAATAGTTTGTGGCGCATCTCCAACGCCTCGCGTTCAACCAATAGCGTCAGCATTGATTGATCTTTATCCGTCTTAGCAACTGCATTGGTACGGTGAATACGTTCAATCAAAGTAGATAGCTCAGTAATGACTTGACTAGCCTCAATCATTAGATGACTTGGATCTTCATTTGGCGTATCGCCTTCTTGAACTTTAGCATTACTACGAATACGTCCTTTAATTTGAGCAAGTTTTTTTTGCATATCGCTACGAATAAGTAGGGCTTCTGCGAGTTTCATTTTTAGCTCCTTTTAACACCTTATTAGTATACTGCGTTTATTATGGATGTGTTTGTCCGTAGTATTGTTGGCTGGAAGGTGCCTAATCGTATGAACATCGATATGGTGATGGCAGCGTTAAATCAAGCCATTGCAGACAGAAACAACCCAAAAGACGTTATTCATCGTAGTGATAGAGGCGTTCAGTATTTATCTATTCGTTATACTGATCAGATGGCTGATTCTGGCGTTATTACCTTTGTTGGAACGCGGGTAATTCATATGATAATGCATAGTACGATTGGTTATGTATCACCTTTTGAGTTTGAAAAGCAATATTATGATAGTCTTAATGAGTCAGGCAAAGTTGCCTGACTCAAATAAAACGCTCTCCGATATAGTCGGGGCGGTTCAGATAGCCAACTGGTTTAATATTATTCCGGTATATATGGGGTTAAAAAACGCACTAAGGCAGTGATTATTAAGAGTATTAGAAGAAGGTGTTGATATTTTATAAATCGTTCTGGGATAAATAAACACAGCACAGATACTATAAAAATTCCTATAATTTCAATCAAATTAGATAGACTTTGAGAGCCAAATCCTAGCCCAGTTAATACGACCCACAAAAATGATGGTAAGAATACTAGGCTAAATTTTTTCAATGGTTTATTCATAGGTTAGGCTTATCTTCTATGTGGGCGCAATTTCTATTGCACCGGCAACGGCACAACCCTGATATACTTCGCCTGCGTAAGTTAATATTGCAGTAAGTTCATTTTGATAGCCATTGTCATCGATACAAAGGTTATTTTTTATATTCACAACAATAGGCTGTCCATTGATAGTACTCGCGTATTCGACACCTTCAGTATTGACAGAACCAGAACCCACCACGATAACTGTTGCTGTCGTTGGCTTTAAGAAATTCGCCTCTATACTTAGCTCATTTCCTTCAATCACTATCCGCCAAATTTTTTCTTTAGCGGTGTTTCCAAAAGCAGTAAATGCCGCTGACGCTACCGGCACTTCTATTGTAGGCTGCTTACTCAGATCCGTGGTGTCGGCACGATGGTTATTACAAGCCACTAGAGCTAAGCTGCCCGTTAAGCACATTGTCGTTAGAAGCAAAGAACGCATAATTTTTCCTTTAAATATAATAAGAGAACACCACTATTTAGCAGTGTTCTCTTTGTTTACGTGATGAAATTCAGGTTTTTACTACCATAGGTAGGTTTACGGTAGGACTAGAAGTTAGGGTCGTTACAGGTGGCCTTATTCAGTAACTTACCAACGTACTCTCTATATTAGTAATATTAATATAACATATCTATAAAGGTTGACAGTGTGCGTTGAGATAAAATCGTTTTTTTACTTTTTGAGTGTTTAAAATATGAAAAACTTAACTGCTGCTATTCTAATTGCGCTTCCTGTTCTAATGGTAAGTCCTACAGTAATGGCCGCATCTTCAGATGCAGTGGCTAAAACTGTTGATGTTCAATTTAAAAAAGGCGCTAGTTCAGCTAACTATTATGGGAAATTAAAGGGTAGTAAGTACGATTCCTATACATTTTATGCCAAAAAGAACCAAAAGCTTTCTGTTAAAACAACGGGAGGGAATGTAGATTCTTATTTATTTAATAAGAATCTATCAGATTCTGTCGACGTAGGAGAGTATTCCTCTAAACTAGATAACCAAGGTTATTACACGCTTCCATATTCAGGTAAATATGAACTACGTATTCTTCAGCCACGTTCTCAAGCTTCTAAAGGAAAAACACCTCCATATTGGCTAGAATTATCTATTCTATAGGTATATAAGCTTAATAATGTAGGATGCTCTCAGCTTTTCATGCTACCAGCCATCTGCTGGGCCAGTTTTTTAATGTCGTTTTGGTTAGTCATTGCTTATTCTCCTGTTAGTGGATTATAAGCAGTTAAACAGTTTTTAGGAAACTCCCTTTTTTTGACTGATGCCAAGTC
>NZ_DFQS01000036.1:3289-9786 GCF_002377905.1 Psychrobacter sp. UBA3483
ATAACAATTGGGTTTGATAATTAATTTATAACACTTTTAGGTGTGCTTAGCTATATATAACGTTATTCCAAAGCTTGGTCACAAATGTGTCATCGTCATGGACAATGCCAGATTTCATAAGAACAAACGTATCAAAAAGCTATTAAACCGACACGGTCACCGTATACTCTGGCTACCGCCTTACAGTCCTGATCTAAATCCTATTGAACACAAATGGGCTGAGGTAAAAAAGCTCAGGCAGGGCTGGGGTGAGAATGATCTAAATCATTTATTCAGCAATGTCTGCTGTTACAACTTTAAGTTGGATTGACTATATCTTATTTAAGATCAGATAAAATAAATGACTATTTATTGAGGATATGAGTCTTTATGAATTGTTGATCGGGATTTTCTAAATCATCATTTTAAACCCCTTAACAAATCATTATTTTTCTTGTAACAACAAATAAGATAGAGGATTTCTTTACTCACACTGAGATTCTAACCATTTACATAGTTTAATAATATCATCCTGATTTTTCTTTAATTCCTTGCAAACGAAGTAAAATTGGTCCCCTGTTAGAAATTCGTGCATTGGAATTCTAACGATATTTTGTTTATAAGCGTCATCCTGCATCATATAATTATTGGTAAGAGTAATGCCCAGATTGTACCTTGCGGCTTCTATCGCTAGTAGTACATGACTAAAATGATTTATCTTTATATCGCTTGGCAATTCAAATCCGCCTGCCTTACACCACCGCAGCCAATCCTCTGCTGTATTCACGCTTGTATCTGCATATCTCACAGACAATATTGGATGCCGCCACAATGCGTCAGGAAGGGGTTTATCTCTTATTTTCTCCCAAAGCTTTTGACCACACACAGGATATAAAGTTTCAGTAAATAAAAACTTACTGATGAAAGCATGTGGAGGAGGATCGACGGTGATATAACAATCGGCCCTTTGCTCATTATAATCAGAGGGATGATTAACCATATCTAAAGTAAGTTCTATTTCTGGATACTGTCTATAGAAGTCTTCTAGTCGAGGAATCAACCAATTCACTGCGACTGAACTGTACAGAGCTAAGCGTATATGCCCAGGTTTTCCATGTTTAATAATCTGACTACTATCTGAAAGTAGACCCAATGCGCCACTCACATCTGTGAAATAACGCTCACCAACCTCTGTCAACGAAAAGGTCCGGCCTTGCCTGTAAAACATTGCTTCCCCAAGATACTCTTCAAGGATGCGTATTTGGTGACTCACGGCACTTTGTGTCACATTGAGGCTTTCTGCTGCTTTTGAAAAGCTGTTAAGCCGTGCAACGGACTCGAAGCACTGTATTGCACGCAGCGGTGGTAAATCCATTATTACCTCAGGTAATACTAAATATGTTTTATATCATTATACATCATACCGTTACTTGAATATACTGCCTGACAGATCGTTAAATCAGCATGAACCCATTGGGGTTTTAACAGTTTCTGAATACAGAGTAGGGCGAGGAGGCTAAGAATGCCAAAGATGAGTGTTGCATTTGCCATGACGCTATTGGTACTAGGAAATATCATTGCGGTCTTCTCAGACGCCTTGATAAAGGCCTTGCCCTCTGAGACGGCGGTATATCAATTTATCCTGTTTCGTCAATGCACAGCGGTTTTAATGCTGTTGCCATTTTGTTTGATCTATAAAAAGAGCAAGTTATTCAGTAATATAAAATGGCACTTTGTTCGTAGTCACGTGTGGTTATTGGGTGTGATATTCATGGTACTGTCTCTTCAAGCACTGCCTCTTGCGACTGCGAATGCTATTTTTTATGCCGCCCCTTTATTTGTATTACCACTGGGTTTTTTATTTTATAAAGACAGATTAAATTTTCCGACTATCGCAGCCTCTATATTAGGTTTTGCTGGTATCCTCGTTATTGTACAACCGAAACAGATCAATTTAGGGGCGGTGTTTGCCCTTATAGTGGCGGTAACCATGGCGCTAAACAATCTGTTAGTTCGTAAACTTCCACAACATCATACTGTCTATCAAACGCTACTTTTGACCAATTTATTAGGAATCCCATTCTCGCTTGGTTTGGCTATTTGGGAAGGACAGCCATTTGATTGGCACTCATTGATTACGGCCGCCAGTTCAAATGTATTTATTTTGATTTATGCAGGTATATGCGTACAGGTGTATCGACACATTGAAGCGTACAAAGTCTCTAGTGCGGAATACTCAGGTTTAATAGGGGCGGTGGTGGTTGGAATCATATGGTTTAATGAAGTGCCAAATATGACTTTGTTAGTAGGGTCTGCGCTGATTATTCTACCTTTGATATGGCTGGCTACTCTTGAATCTATGAGGTTTAGACAAAAAATTGGGTAGGATAATAGCTTTTAAAACCTAATCAAGCTGACGTGCCATAAATAATAAGAAATAATAAAAGTTATGAATAAGACTAAAATGTTATTTAACGTTTACATCGGTTCATGCTTGACGAAACTGTAGATTACTTGTTAAACACTATAATAAGTCGGTTGCATGATTAAAAACTTCCAAGTTGGTTCTTATGTATCTAATAGTATCGTGTCTATAAAAAAGACAAACTGTTATTTAAAATACCTCAACTATTCAGCTGTTAGCCCTGCTTTAACACCCGATAAACCGTAGCCACCCCAACACCAACCGCCTTAGCAATCTCCTCTTTCGTCATATTGTTTTGACTGGCCAACTCTCTAATACGATTATGTTTCACTGTATTGGCTTTCTTACCTGTGGGCTTATAACCACTATTCGCTAACCCCTGCTTAATACGCTCTCTACGCTTATCGTTATCAAGCTTTGCCATCGTTGCTAACAAGTCGATCAGCATATGGTTAATCACTGCTAGGATCTCACCTGTCATGCCCTTACTTACCGTATGTGTGGTTGGTAGATCGGCCACCACCAATCGCAAGCCCTTGTCTTTGATGCGCTGCTTTAGAATTGCAAAATCATCTTGAGATAGCCTGCTTAATCTGTCCACGCTTTCAACCAGCAGAATATCGCCTTGATCAGCGTCCTTTAATAGCTTAGCTAATACTGGCCTATCGAGCTTTGTACCACTGAAATGCTCAACGTACTCAACATGGTTATCGTTATAGCTTTGGCTAAAGCTAATCAAGTCAGACAAGGCTCTCTTAGCGTCTTGATCCTTAGTGCTGGCTCTCACATAAATACGAACGGTCATAACGCCACCTATATTATTTAGACTTAATAACCAATGTTCATTGATAATAATAAGATATTACTATCATTTAACATTAATAACAAGCCTAATGATAGATATATTATCGTTTAGAGGTTTTATTTTTTAGGTATAGTGCAATGGGAAGATAGAACTAAGACAATTAAAGAGCTGATTAAAGAACTCCAAAGTTTTGAGGATCAAAACTTGATTGTTATGATAACTAATGATGAAGGTGAAACATTTAACTCGGTAAAGTTGGTTAGCAAAGGGTTTGTAGCTAATAAAGATGATCCTGATAAATATAAGAAAGTTTATTGTGCTTTACACTTCCAAGCTTTAAGACCATCTAAGACAGTTAGTTAGTTTTTTAATCCCTAAACCCATGAAAATCGGTTAGGGGGTGATTTTGTTGCCGTGTGCAGAGAAAAGCAAGTCAAAGATTTTTTTACTAGCTGCTTTAACGATAATCATTATTTAAGATAATCTCGTTAAAGCAGCTATGACTTAACTCTTAAATGTTAAAAGTTAAAAGTTAAGGGTAAATTTGAAAAATTAAGGAGTTAAAATGACTTTACGACATTCTTCTTCACGCTTTTCGAAAATTTCATAACCTTTAGCAGCGTCAGACAAATTCATACGGTGAGTAATAATAGCTTCAGGTGATAAATCACCATTTTCAATATACTCTAATAATTGTGGTAAATACTTGTGTACATGGGTTTGGCCCATTTTGAAAGTAAGCCCTTTATCAAAAGCGTCACCAAATAAGAAACCATGAATGGGTCCTGCATACACACCAGGAACACTAACGACCCCGCCACGACGCACAGCTGCAATACATTGACGTAAAGCTGCACCACTTGACCCTTCAATTTTCAAATTGGTCATTATTGTTTCTAGCATACTGCCTTTGGCTTCAAAGCCAATCGCATCAATAACGCCGTCAACGCCGCGATGTCCTTTGGTCTGTTCAATGATGAATTCAGCAGCATCTACCTTATCGAAATTAACCGGAATAGCCCCGTACGTATCTTTGGCATACTGCAAACGGTAGTCATTATGATCTACTACGAAGATCTGCTCAGCGCCTAACATTTTGGCACAAGCTGCTGATAACAACCCCACAGGACCCGCACCATAAATAGCTACGGTTGAACCTTTAGTAATATTGGCATTAGTCACCGCCTGCCAAGCAGTTGGTAAAATATCTGATAAAAATAAAACCTTCTCATCTGACAGTGAGCCAGGTACTTTGAACGGACCAAAATTACCTTTAGGAACCCGTACAAATTCTGCTTGTCCACCAGGAATCCCACCATATAAATGGCTAAAACCAAATAAAGCAGCCGGTGGCGGAATTATTTTTTTATTAATAGCAGCGCCTGGGCCTGTATTTGTAGTCTCACAAGCGGACATTAGGTCATGCTGACAGAAAAAGCAGTTACCACATGCGATAACAAAAGGAATAACAACTCTGTCGCCTTTCTTAACAGCAGTGACTTCAGAGCCTACTTCTTCAACCACACCCATAAACTCATGACCGAAAATATCGCCTTCCTCAGTTGCAGGCATTTTGCCACGATATAAGTGTAAATCTGAGCCACAAATTGCAGTTGCAGTCACACGTAAAATAACATCATCTTTTTCTTGCAGTTTAGGTTCTGGGACATTGTCCACTCGCACATCTTTAGCACCGTGGTAAGTTAAAGCACGCATAATTTCTCCAATTAAGTAAAGATTGCAAAATCTCGATAAACCAATAATCTGTGATAATACAAGATGAAAGTTATTAGAATCAGTGGTTTATGTTATCTAAGTTAAGTATTACTCAATTATATTAGCACCTTGAAAATCGAGATTTATAATCAACGTGTGTTAAAAAGGTTGCGTGTTGTAAGTGAAAAGTTGTAGTGGTCAACTAATTTAGGATACTAATAAAATTCAAACCTACATCGCCATTCCTTATAACCCTGAGTCGAGAACGGATAATAATTATAAGCGTTGGGGCAACTTTTATGACCGCCAAGATCTGTTAGTAGGTGACGAGTTATGGCAGCTTGTGTCAGGTGGTCAATTTTCACTCAATGATATGGTTGATATTTTTAGAGAGGTCGGTTCTGAGTCTAAAGAAGATATCGAGAAGGCTTTAAAGAGCCTTTCCTAAAAAGTGTGTAACTATCATTTAGATTGTAGAAGTACTTACACGAAATTTAGGAAAGGCTCTATGATTCCTATACATTTTACGCTAGAAAAAACCAAAGGCTTTATGTCAAAATAGCGGGAGGGAATGTAGATTCTTATTTATTACACCCCACTCTCAACTTGAAATAAGCAATTCGAACTGAAGAGGTGGGTTGCCAAGTTGTTTATTGAGTACAGAGCACAAATTATGCGACAGAATCTTACGAATCAATCGATGAGACAAATGCCATAAGTCCTTTGCTCGTACCTTTTGTATATTAAATCGTTCAGATAACTGACTGATCACAGTTTCAACGATACGGCGGGATTTCATTAATCGTCTTACTACAGCTTTAGATCGGTCATCCTTCATATTACGTCTGAGCGGTGTTTGTAGATCCACCCCTTGAGCGTCATAGTATTGAACAAGTTTAGGGCTGATATAGCCTTTGTCAGCGCCAAGTAGACCGTGAATATGACTAGTAATATCTGGAGCAACTTCTCTTTCATCAACATTGGCAGGGGCGATAGTAAATCCCTTAATCATGCCCGATAAGGTAACAAGCAAGTGACCCTCAAAGCCATAGTATTTTTCTTGCTTGGCTGCACAGTAACTGAAAGCGGCTAGGTCTTGATAGTTTTTATGCCTGTAAGCTCGTCCATAATGACAAACAGGTATAGGAAAGCCATCAATCAGATGAACATTATCACGACCTTCGATTTCACTGACTTTATCCTGTATCCGTTTTTTCACTTGCCATAGATTGCTGCAGTGCTTGGCAAAGTTAGGGTACGAGCCTATAGCTGGAAACCAAGCTTGCCAATGCTGGGTAAAGTATTGCCAGATCTGTTTATCTTGATCCATATTCAAAAACTCACCTACCAGCTCCATGCAAATAATTTCAGGGTCAGTGAGTTTAGGGGCGTAACCTGCACCTCGCAATGGTTTGGTGACAACTATTTTGTAATATTGCTCTACCATTAAATAGATATTGATGATAAATTCTTCTATGGGCATCTCATTACTCCATTGTGTTCTTGGTCGAAAACAATAGGTTAGTGAGATGCTCTTCTTTTTTCAATCACTTTCGAAGTTGAGAGTGGGGT
>NZ_DFQS01000056.1 GCF_002377905.1 Psychrobacter sp. UBA3483
CTTCATAACCTCAAATATATCATTTTGCTTCGGCTGTTACCCTTCTTTTATTACTCCAGCATACTTTTTGATACACCACCCTAATACGATATTAGAAAAATTATTACAAGCTAAACACTCTTTCAACTCCTATCCACCTATTCGTACTAAGTAAGAAATTCGATATACAACCTAATAGGAGAGCAATTATGTCCCTTTGCCTTAATATGATTGTAAAAGATGAAAGTCATATCATAGAAGATACACTAGAGAATATTTGCCACTACTTCCCGGTTACTTATTGGGTTATTTCTGATACTGGCTCTAGCGATAACACTATCGCTATTATCAAAAATTTCTTTAAGAAAAAAGGTATAAAGGGTGAAATACATCAAGAACCTTGGAAAAATTTCAGTCACAATAGAAATGCCGCTTTATACGCATGTAGAGATAAGGCAGATTATATTTTAATTTTTGATGCCGATGATTCAGTACAAGGTAATCTTAATTTACCAGAACTAGAGAAAGATGCTTATTACTTTCAGATGTCAAATGAGTCAAACACTCTTAAGTATTACCGAAAGCTAATCGTGAAAAACAACGGTACATATAAGTGGTATGGGGTTTTGCATGAGTTCCTCAAAAGTGATGATGAAAAGGCACGAGAGGAAGTTAATGGTGAGTATTTTGTTATATCAGGCAGAAAAGGTAACCGAAGTTTAAATAAAAACAAGTATTCAGATGACGCTGAAATGCTAAAACAAGCCTATCTATCTGGAGAAGATGTTGATTTACTACCACGCTATGCTTTTTACTGTGCTCAATCTTATAGGGATGCAGGGTTGATTGATGAGGCTATTGAATGGTACAAAGAAAGAGTATTATTAGAAAACAAAGGATGGAAAGACGAGGTATATTGTAGCTACAAGGAACTAGGCTTACTATTAGAAAAGAAAGGAAATTATAAAGATGCTCTATATTACTGGCGCTTAGGAGTAGAGCTAGACCCAATGAGAGCTGAATGCTGGTACCAATTATCTAGAAGATACAGTTGGAACAAAAGTACCGCCCTAGCATATGTTCATGCTAAACAAGCTAGCGAACTAACTATGCCTGAAGGTAATCGATTGTTTGTAATAAAGAATATCTATCAATACTGGTCGTATTACGAGTGGTGTTTGAACGCTTATAAACTAGGTAAAATTGAAGAATCCTATCAAGCTTTTAAAAAGCTAACAGTGCATTGCACGGAAGACTTAATAAATAGAGTAGCTCATCAAGTAAAAGATTATAAAGATTTAATTTTAAACGATAGCTTCGATAATATAAGACTGCTCACACTAAACTTGAATCGTCTTAACAATATAAAGCTTTTAGATGAAGCAATAAACGAATAATGTAGAACCCTTATAATATTGAAAATAGAAAAAAATGAAGCAATTATAAAAAGGGCGTGACATCAATCACACCCCTTTATTTTATCTCGCTTTTAATCTTAGCATCTAAAATAACCCCAGTTCGGGATAAGGGCTCAAAAAAAAGATAAAAAAGAAGTCCGAAGTTGCTAAAGTGAGTTTACCAAGACAAACTTCACAATAAGGACTTCTTACATGGACAGCCTAACCGAACTATACTGCCATATTGACGACTTTTATCAGCCATTCAAACCTGAGTTTGAGGCTCACTTAATCGCAACGGGACGCCAAAGGTTAAGAGCGTGCAAGATAAGTGTAGCAGAGATTATGACCATCTTGGTACTGTTTCATCAATTGCGGTATCGACAGTTTAAGGCGTTTTACTACCATCACATGCTTGGCATGATGAAACGGGAGTTTCCAAATCTGCCGAGCTACTCGCGATTTATAGAGCTTGTGCCGCGCAGTATCATGCCACTGTGCAGCTACTTGCAAAGCATGATGGGCGACTGTACGGGTATCAGCTATATTGATTCAACCAAGATAGCAGTTTGTCATAACAAGCGTATCTACCGTCATAAAGTCTTTGAAGGACTTGCAACCCGAGGCAAAAGCAGCATGGGCTGGTTCTATGGCTTTAAGCTGCACGCCATTATCAATCATAAGGGCGAGCTTGTATCTGTTAAAGTCACTGCGGGTAATACCGATGACAGAGTGCTTGTTAAGGATATGGCAACGTCTGTTTTTGGCAAGGTGTTTGGGGATAGAGGCTATATCAGTAAAACACTAAACGAGTGGCTCACAAAACACAGTGATACCACGTTGATAACCAAACTTCGGCGTAATATGAAACCCTAATTACTCAAGCCTATGGATGAGGCACTACTCAATCATAGCTCTTTGGTTGAAACGGTGTTTGGAGAGCTTAAAAACTTGTGTCAAATCGAACACTCACGCCATCGTAGTGTCACGGGGTTTATCACAAACTTGTTGTCAGGTTTGATTGCTTATTGCTGGTTTCCCTATAAACCCACCATCAAAAACATGCCTCAGCAAGGACAGGTAGCCACATTGTAAATAGTATCAATGAGTTACAATATGGCTTATCCCGAACTGGGGTTAAAATAGCCTGTTAGATTGAGTCATTAAACGCTCGTAATTATTCAGCAGCGATAACGGTAATCTCGACCAATAACTCAGGACGAGCCAGTGCTGATTCTCCGCATGCACGCGCTGGCGGCTGGACGCCTTCAAACCATTTATCCCACACTTCATTCATTGCGGCAAAGTCTGACATACTTTTTAGCCAGACGGTTGCGGATAGCAGCTTTGATTTGTCACTACCAACTTCTTGCAGTAATTTCTCGACTTTCTCTAAGCACGTTAAAGTTTGAGCTTTGATATCATCTTCGCTATTACCCACTTGACCAGACAGATAAATGGTTTGGCTATGAATCACAATTTGACTCATACGTTGATTACTATGCAGCTTTTGCATGGATTATTATCCTTAATTTTTGATGCTCTTAATTTTTAATGTTTCAGTACCCTTAAATACTTGAACCTTCAAATATATAAACGGCTCAGATTTATTAAACAGTGCTTAGCTAGGAATTAGCGAGAAAAGCGATCGGCGCTAAAGGGTTTAATATCAACCAATAGCGGTTTGTCATGAATCATCTCTTCGACGAGACGACCAGTCATTGGCCCTAAGGTAAAACCCTGATGGCTATGGCCAAAGGCAAACCATAATTTGTCGTGCTGCGGCGCAGGACCGATGACTGGTTTCATGTCAGGCATACAAGGACGTGAGCCCGCCCATGCTTCGCTCTCAACGGCATCTTCTAGCGGCAGAATTTTGCGCGCAAGTTTTAATACGGTATTTAATTGGCCAAAGTTCTTTGGCGCATTCATGGTGGTCATCTCAGCACCAGTGGTAATACGGATACCTTGCTGCATCGGACCCATCACAAAGCCTTTATCCATATCAAACATACTATGGTTGATGGTATTTTTTTCCGTTACTTTAAAATGCTGGTGATAGCCGCGCATCGGAAACAACGGCAAATCATAGCCAAGCGGTTTGATCAAATCATTAGACCAAGGCCCAGCAGCAATGACCAATTTATCACTATAAAAAGTGCCATTGTCGGTAACAACTTTCCAGCCATCTTGCTCTTGTACGATTTCATTTACGCTACTTTCTTTAATGGTACCGCCCATTTCTTGAAAGTTTTTTGCGTATGATTTAACCAATAAACTTGGGTTTGACACCTGCCAAGAATTCAGCCAATGAATCGCCCCAACGAACTCGTCAAAATTGGCGCTTGGTTCCATGGCTTTTAATTCGTCAAGCGTCAAGACGTTGTGCTCAACGCCTTGATCACGATCTTTGATTGCAGCATCAATAGCTGCTTTAAACGTCTCTTCAGAGCGATGCAACTGCA
The DNA here is from genome assembly GCF_002377905.1 of Psychrobacter sp. UBA3483. Taxonomy (GTDB): domain Bacteria; phylum Pseudomonadota; class Gammaproteobacteria; order Pseudomonadales; family Moraxellaceae; genus Psychrobacter. The sequence goes on from NZ_DFQS01000056.1 coordinate 3,842, forward strand.
ACCAGCCTTTGCGGCTAATCAAATATTCAGCGCCAGACGCTTCAATCATGGTTTGGTGTTCACTGGTGCAATGCTCAATCAGTGTCTGCCACTCGGCTTCTATTTTTTTGACTGAAGCTGGCGTCGAGTATTTCCAATACTGCAATAACGCTTGATGATAGCGCAAGATCGCCGGAATACGATAGCGAATATCAGTGCCTTGATTGGGCAATACGCGTATCATTTCAGTCAACTGGCGTGGAAACGGATGGGTATGAATTGCCTCGCGTTGAATCAAACCAGCATTGCCGTATGAAGTCTCAGAGCCTGGTAGTTTTTTGTCCAACAGTAAAACTTCAGCGTTATTTTTTTGTAGATGCCAAGCAGCTGAGGTGCCGACCATACCTGCACCGATAACGATTACTTCATAGCGCATAACACGTCCTTTTTTAAGATTTTAATACAGAATATCAAAGATGAGAAATGACAGATAAGGGAGTAATAGTAACGCATTGCGCGCCAGATTAAACCCTTATCATAGAAATATTTTTGCTATTCTATACTTTTGGTTATGCGTTTAATTGAAAGGTATTTTCGATAGGAATAATGGGCGAACTACTAAAAAAATATGCATGTTTTGGATAATTAAAATAGCATGAATTCATCACCACCAAATTGGGTCCTCACTTGCTAGCGTTTCTAACAGCCTTTTACTGGTCTCGACCGTCAACTTATCGGCAGGCAGCTCAGCGATAAACCTTGACGGCTTATCAAAGTAACCCGAATAGCTTGAGAAATACTCGGGCGCGGTTAAAAACAATCTGCTCTTAGCTCGGCTACAAGCAACATAAAACAGCTTACGCTCCTCCTCTAACTCTTCGAAATCACTGAGCGAGCGATAGTGCGGCGTCATACCATCCACGAGAGAGTTGACAAACACCACTGGCCATTCAAGCCCTTTGGCACTATGAATAGTCGAGATAGTAACCTTATCTTTATCGTCGTCTTCTGGTTTATCCATAGTCGCCACTGAATCATTAGGTGGATCGAGGGCAAGATTTTCTAAGAATTTATCGAGACTGTCATGTTCTATCGCTAAGTTTTTGAGTACACGAAAATCTTCACTACGCTCGCGCCAATTCTCTTCAATCGTTTTTAGGACAGGAATATAAAACTCTAAAATTCGCTCAATCACCATTTCGACCGATTCTGCCTGCCTGGCTTTGGTCAAAGTCGCATGCAGTGATTTAAGCTGAGGGCTTTTCTTCGCAAATGACGGTAATAGTAGCGGCTCAAAAGTATTGTTGTTAACATTGTTATCGGTATTAATTGCTTGGGTTAAGCGCGTCGCCGTCACCGCCCCCACCCCTTTAAACAAGGTTAAAATACGGTGCCATGCAATGGTGTCATTTGGGTTATAAAGTATTTTAACGAAGGCTAAGACGTCCTTGATATGACGCCGCTCAATAAAGCGAATGCCACCTACCACGATAAAGGGAATATTGCGTTCCATAAATTCAAGCTGAACGTAGTTAGATTGAAAGGAGGTGCGGCACAATACGGCAAAATCTTGATAATCGTAATCTGGTTTTAATTCGATAATTTTGTCGGCAATATATTTTGCTTCCTTCGTTTCGTCACTTAAACGACGAAATATTGGCTTGATGCCTTCTATAGACGCGCCCGAGTACAATTGCTTTTGATAGCCTAACGTGATTTGCGCCGATAAAGCATTGATATAATCAAGCACCGCTGGTGTGCTGCGATAATTTTGCTCTAGCTTAATCAGTTTTGCTTCAGGATAACTCTCGCCAAATAGTAAGATATTTTCATAATTGGCACCGCGAAAAGCATAGATGCTTTGGTTGTCATCACCAACCACCATCAGCGACACCGACACCGGCGCACAAATCAGATCTATCAGCTCTTTTTGCGGAATATTGGTGTCTTGGTATTCATCGACCATGACATAACGATAGTGCTGTTGTAGTAGCTTTCGAAAGATGTCATTGTGCTTTAGATGGCGCACCACTTGGCTGATGATGTCATCAAAATCGTATAAATGATTGGCGCGCTTATACTCATGAAAGTCGACCGCCAATTGCTCAATAACTGGAATATGCACGGCGATATCAGGATAACTGCTTTCGATTAAATCACGAATATGAATACGGCGATTTCTAGAGGTTGAAAAGATATTTTGCAAGGTTTTTTTGCGCGGAAACGCCTGATTGGTTATTTTGGTCGGATACTTTTTTTCTTTACTAATTAAGTCGATGGCATCTTCACTGTCAGCGGTATCTAAAATCGTAAAGCGCGGATTGATACCAAGTAGCCCAGAATATTGGCGTAATAGCATATTGCAAAAAGAGTGAAAAGTGCCGCTAGTGATATCGTTTAGCGCCTTGCCGTTTATGTGACTATTATCATCTAGACGGTTAGCCAGCAAAGTTCTAGCGCGACTTTTAATTTCATTGGCCGCCCTGCGGGTAAAGGTTAATAGCAAAATCTCTTTTGGCGGGACACCATTTTCTATCAAATAGCTGGTTCTATAGGTCAAGGTTTTGGTTTTACCAGAACCTGCACCGGCGATAACCAACACCTTACCCTCAGTTGTGGTAGCAGCCAACAACTGGTTAGGGTTCAGCTCACGGGCGTAATCCACTTGCAACCCTAAATGACTGGCAAGCCGTTGCTCTAATATTTCACTATTGGCATTTATCAAATTGGCCTCGAGCTTTTTAATCGCCTGCTCAAGCCGCGACAGCTTGGGTTTCATGTCAACGAAATTATGCGGATAATTATAATGGTGGGTAGCAAAAATGGTGGTCATTATTAACAATTGCCTTTGGTATGGTTTATCGTGCTAGCTATTGATGAAAGCGCAGCAGCATGCATCATCATTTATAGCTAATAGCTTATCATAATAGGTAGGGCTCTGAGGGTCGTTGATAACGAACATTCATATGAAACGATGATATTAAATGGCGGTATTAAACAGGTTACTAGGTATTGTTATTGACCATAAAAATTAAAACAGCAAGCACAACAACCTCACCCATTTTGGCTGAAACTTGCTACAATATGCCCAATTTTGAGTTCCTATTTTACCAAGCTTTATACTGACTACATACCAAGTCTGTTATTGCCTAATTTTATTAATATATTGAGAGCATGTTATGGGTTTTAATTGCGGCATCGTCGGTCTACCAAATGTGGGTAAATCCACCCTGTTTAACGCCTTGACCAAAGCGGGTATCGCCGCTGAAAACTTTCCTTTTTGCACCAAAGATCCCAATACCGGTATCGTACCTGTGCCAGATCCACGCCTAAAAAAACTGGCTGATATCGTCAAGCCGGAACGCGTATTACCGACAACGATGGAATTTGTCGACATCGCAGGTTTGGTCGCTGGCGCCTCAAAAGGCGAAGGTATGGGCAACCAGTTTTTGGCCAATATTCGCGAGACCGATGCGATTGCTCACGTGGTACGCTGCTTTGATGATGACAACGTCGTCCATGTTGACGGCCGCGTCAGCCCTATTGATGACATCGAAACCATCAATACCGAATTGGCATTGGCCGATTTAGAGGCCGTTGAGCGCGCTATTACTAACTTAAGCAAAAAAGCCAAAGGTGGCGATAAAGACGCGACGGCTATGCTTGATGTGTTCAAAAAAATCGAGCCTTTATTAGCAGAAGGCAAAGCCGCCCGCGGTGCTAACCTAGACAAGGACGAGCAAAAACTGATCAGAAGTTATGGTTTGATTACCTTAAAGCCAACGATGTATATCGCTAACGTGAGCGAGGATGGCTTTGAGAATAATCCATACCTAGATGCGGTGCGTAACTATGCCACTGGCGAAGATTCTATTGTTATTGCCCTATGTAACCAAATCGAATCTGAAATTGCTCAGCTTGATGAAGATGACAAAAAAGACTTCCTAGCTGAAATGGATATGGAAGAGGCTGGCCTTGATCAAGTCATTCGCGGCGGTTATGATTTGCTTGATATGCAAACGTATTTTACGGCTGGGGTCAAAGAAGTCCGCGCTTGGACAGTTGCTGTTGGTGCCACAGCCCCTGAAGCTGCTGGGGTAATTCATACTGATTTTGAACGGGGTTTTATCCGCGCTGAAGTCATTGCGTATGATGACTTTATCGAGTATGGCGGTGAAAAAGGCGCAGCTGCTGCTGGTAAATCACGCTTAGAAGGCAAAACCTACATCGTGCAAGATGGCGATGTAATGCATTTCCGCTTTAACGTTTAACGTTCAATATTTACAAGCGGACTGTGTGTTACACAGTCTTAGTAGAGAACAACCAAAAGCCAGCTTCAATGCTGGCTTTTTTTATTATAATAAAGCAGAGTTCATTAGAACAATGGGTCTTACCAAATCAATAATAAAATAGAATGATAAAAATAACGGACGATAAATGATGACTGTTTATGTTAATCACACCACGAATTCTAGTGACCATTGGGCAAAACTATTTAGCGCTCAGCGTTTAGGGAGTCATAAAAAAGCCCCTGCCGAAGACAGCGCACGCTCCTCCTTTCATAAAGATTACGACAGACTGGTATTTTCACACTCCTTTCGCCAGCTCAATCAAAAGACCCAAGTTCATCCACTGACCAATCAGCTTGGTATTCATACGCGCTTAACACATTCGCTCGAAGTTTCCTGTATTGGGCGCTCTTTAGGTATCATGGCGGCAGAAAAGTTACATGATAAGTTGGTTAGCGGTTTACCGAACGGTGTCGCGCCTGCTGATGTCGGCGTCATTGTCCAAGCGGCTTGCCTTGCCCATGATATTGGCAACCCACCGTTTGGTCATGCCGGAGAGTACGCCATTCGTGACTGGTTTATGCATCCTGACCGTAAGCAAGTCTTGAAAAATCTGAATAATAACGAACAATTAGATTTACTGGCTTATGAAGGCAATGCACAAGGATTTCGTATCCTTGCCCGAAATGAGCATCACCCTGATTTGGGTGGTATGCGCTTAACCTGTGCTACTTTGGGCGCGTTTATGAAGTACCCTTGGCTTGCCACTCATAGCAACCCTATTTGTCAAGGCAACCACACCACTAACTTGCAAAAATTTGGCTGCTTTTATAGTGAGGCGGCGCAGTTAGAGGAGCTAGCAGAAACGTTAGGCTTACCATATTCAAAGCAGCACGATGGCTTTGCTCGGCATCCGCTAGCCTATTTATTAGAAGCGGCAGACGATATTTGCTATGCGCTGATAGATTTGGAGGATGGCATCAATTTGAATATGCTAAGCTATGCAGAGGTTGCGGCTATTTTTTATGAGCTGATTGGCGAGCGCCCTGATACGCTTACTCTACCTACTCAAGTGTCAGTCAGACAGCATTTGGCATCACTACGGGCACGGGCGATGATGCGTTTGGTCAATGCCGTCACCGATGCCTTTGTAGCCAATAGTGATATGATGTTGGCGGGGATGCTACAAGGCAGCTTGTTTGCGCACTGTGAGCCAAGCGTACAAAGTGGCATTAACCAAGCTAAGCAATTGGCACGCGAAAAGATATTTAATCACCCAAGTAAAGTGCGCATGGAGCTGATGGCCAATCAATGCTTGCAGCGCCTGCTCGATGCTTTTATGCCACTCGCCTGGATAAAAGAGACAAATGAGGCAAATGAAACCGATGCCTCGATAGGCCAAATATCCTTTGAACAGCAGCGTTTGCTAAAATTACTACAGCCGCATCTGTCTGAGAATCGCCGGACTCTAGCAGATAATACCTATGATAATATGCTTAATGTATTAGATTTTATCACTGGTATGAATGATCATGAAGCCTATCGACTAGCACAAGAGCTACAAGGACATTGGGGCACCATTGTTTAAACAACGTGTTTAAGCAACTCGTTTAAACACGTTGTTTGGAAGCAATTTAAAATCGAGCCAAACTAAAATTTAAGCAAACTATCAACGATAACCGTCTATTTCATTCGTATTTTCACAATGAAATGAGTATGATAGACATCTATCAGGTAATTTTGAAATATTATGAGTAGTCGCGAACAAAAGAAACTTCAAACCCGGCATGCTTTTTTTAATGCGGTGCTTGATTTGTGTATGACAGGACAGTCTTTTAGCTCAATCAGTCTCAGACAAGTCACGCGCGAGGTTGGCGTGGTGCCGACGGCGTTTTATCGCCATTTTGATGATATGGAATCGCTCGGTCGTGCCTTGGTTATTGAAGAGTTGGGCGGTACGCTAGCAACGTTAAGTGAAAACTTGCAAATTGGGCGCAAACGCAGTTTTGATCGTCAAATCGCCAAAAGTATTCAGATGTTTTTATATATGGTCAGCGAGCAACCTTGCTACTGGCAATTTTTAGTCAGTGAACGCTATGGCGGCTCAGAAGCGGTACGTAAAGCCATCAATGAGCTGATTAAAAAGCACGGTCAAAGCCTAGCAGAAGATTTGGCGCTACAGCCGGCGTTTACCCACATCAATACTTATGATCGTAGACTGTTGGCAGAAGCTGGGGTCAATATGTTCTTTTCTTGGATTATTGACTGGCTCGAGCTGACCTATACCGAAGATCATGATGATGAAGTCGACTTGGCAGAGATAGAAAAGAAAAAACAGCTGATGCTGCATAATTGCACGCGCCAAGCACAAATGCTATTTTATGGTGCTTACAATTGGAAGTCTACCGAAGAAACCCGTTTAAATGATTAATTAGACTTAGTTTTTGTATGTTATTTAGCAATGATTATCTATAACCATTAGAAAATTGGCCTAAAAGCCCAAAGTCGCTGCGTTAGCACACGCACCTCTTTGGGCTTTTTATTATCAGCGTTATTAGCATCACTGCTATTTTCATTATTGTTAGTGTTATTTGCTGCGTCGCCATCAGCGGCCGTTTTGCTAATAATAACGGTCGCAAAGCGTTGTCTTGCTCGACCAACCGTCGCATTATCCGAGGCGGTAATAAGTGCCATAAAGGCTTGGCTATCAACCGCTAGTAATGGCGTCAAAGCTTTGCGCTCCTCTTCTTTTACACTACTTAATACGGGCAGTTGCCAAACATCATCAATAGAGCTAAAGGCTTGTTTTGCTCGCAACTCAGCGATACTCTGCATTTGCTGGCTGCTCGCACCCTCTACCAAGGCAGCAAGCAAAACGGGATTGGCGGTATTAATATTAATGGGTAAATAATATGGCACGGCGGTGATATAAGGACGCAGTGCCGCTAATACTTGCGCATTCACGCCCTTCACCTCTGCTAATTGATCGATACTAAGCAAAGCTTGATTGGGCAGATTTTGATCCGCGCCGCGATTAGACTGCTGAGCATAAACCACGCTTTCATCACCGCCATCTTCATATACTTCACTGTCAGCATCTTGGTAATCAACGACGGCAGTAGCGATATCAGGCTCTAAATTTAGCTGTGTAAGCAGCCTTTGAAAGACGGCCAAGGCAGCAGTATCAACGGCGCCATTATGATATAAATTATTAATATTAAAACGACTCCCCTCATCGCGTAATTCAATGCCGATGCTATGTCCGCCTAGCGTATAAGGCGGTATTGGCTGCGCCCAAATATCCTGCGCGCTATCAGTATTATTCAATTTAGCATCAGCACGAATCAAGGTAACCGCCAATTGCTGACCTGCATTGATATCTTGTAAGAGCTGGTTTTGGTCAAACAATAAGCTGCTGCGCCTAATGGCAATCTTTTGACTGGCAAGCATCGCCCCTGCAACCACGGTAATACTAACCACCAATAGCAAAATAGTCAGCAGCGCGACGCCACGTTGAGAGTCGGCTTTCATAGATATTACAGGCATGATTGACTTCATTGCTGGCTTACTTGGCATAATCAGCCTCTATCATTGACCAAAAGGGGTATTTTCAGTAGCGTTGCTTGAGCTATTATTGGCTGCATTGTCATTGGCTTCGTTATTAGTGTCGCCGTTATTATTTTTATCACCGCTATTAGCATTAGGATTATTAGGCGTATTTTTACGACGGGAGTTTTTACTGACATTTAGTATTGGCTGCGGCGTCACCGCCCATTGCCAAGTAATCGGCATATCCTGATACGTAAAGTTGAGCGCAACTCCTTTTGGCAGTAGCATAATTTCAGAGGGCGCATTGGCTGAATTTGCCGTCGGCGCTGCTAAAGCATTGTTATTGATGTTGCCGCTGTCTTTATTGGGGAATTTGGCACTTAATTCAGGTAAATAAGCTTGCCAGCGCCCAGCCGTAACACCTTTAAGCAATACACTATCTAGGCTAATGCTATCACTGCCACCGGCAAGACTGGTATATTGACGACGAATTAAGCGCTCATCAGCAAAAATGTATTCGATATGCTGCACACTCGCGCTGCTCTGATAACGTGGATCAGGGTCGGCAAAACGCACAAAGCTGATACGTGTGCCGTTTAGAGTCATGAAAGGTTCAGGTGCTGGTGCGTTTTCTTGATTGCTATTATTAGTATTATTATTTGCGGCATTATTGGTTGTAGCGTTATTGGTTGAGGCGTTATTAGTTAAAGAATTAGCACCCTGCGTATCCACTGCCTGATAAGGAATCATTTGGTTCATATCTTGCTGTAGCTGCAAATAGGCATATTGCAAAACTGCTAAATTATCCGCATGAAATTGCGCCCGTTCACGCGCACGGTTAACACCATCAAATACTTGCCAGCCTGCAACTGCCAACATGGCAAATATCGCCATCGCCACCATCAGCTCAAGTAGAGTAAACCCATGATTTGATTTCATGGATTGCCTCCATTAGGGTTTAGTCGGCTCAAATCCAAACTACCGACTTCTTGTTCAGAATTACTTAGCATGACGTTGATATCCGTCACTGCGCTGCGTGTCTGTCCGTCTATAATGGGCGCAACAGCGATATTCACCTGTTTTAATGCGGGTGTGATGGCGTCCGTGGCGGTCATTGTCACTTGCCAATCACGACCTTGGGCATTGATAGTTTGGGTTTTATTGGCCGTTAGCCACGTATCTTGAATACGCAAGTCCGCTGCCGCGTTTTGTGCGACAAACTGCGCTAGCGTGCGAGTACGCAAGACATCGACTGAGCTTAAATACGCACTACTCGCACGGCTCGCAGCAACAGCAACGACGGCCAAAATCGCTAAGGCCACCATGACCTCTATCAGGGTAAATCCGCGCTCATGCTTTGATATAACAGGCTTTGGATCTGTGTAGGTAGGTATTGCTTTATCTTTGTTAATCATCAGCTACAGCCCTTGCCCTATCGACATACTACCATCGGGCATAATCGTAATCACCTCACCCACCAAACGCGAATTATGACGCACCTCAATCGTTACCGGCGTGGCCTGACCTGTGCCAAACCATAGTACTTGCGGTACGTTGTGGTCAGTAAACCATGGCTGCAGCGCTTGCATTTGGCCTGTGGTTGTTTGCTTACCTGCATCTAGGCTTTGCACGCTTAAGCTCACCCCCATAGGCAAGGCAGGCAGACTAACTTCTGGCTCAATCTCCCAACTTGGTGTGGGCACTTTATCTATAGCAGCACCTGACATACTCGTCAAATCTGCTGACAACTCCATGGCGTTCTTAGGCATACTGTCTCCACTAGAAGAAGTGGCAGCCTGAGTTTGATAAGCAATATACGGGTTTGATAGCGTGACAATGATGGGCGTGACTTGACCTTGCTTATCCGCTTGTAAGCTTAGACCCATGGGCTGCATACGCTCAGCTGATAAAAGCCGTACATAGCTCAGAGAATCTGTTAAATGCTCATAAAAAGCGCGGTTTTTGCGTGACTCACTACTACCGACCGACAAGCTCATCATCCCAGCAAAGATGGATAAAATAACCACCACCACCACGATTTCAACAAGGGTAAAGCCCGCTTGACCGTGTGCGCGAAAGGCTGTTATTGAAGATATCGAGGAAGTCGGTTTTGACATACAGAAGTCATCTAGAATGGCGTCACCTTATTAAAAATAACGCTATATTGAATGGCATATACAAGACGAAAGACATGATGAGTTATAAAAACTATAAATATCTACACAGGGTAAAAGGTATATTGAACGTGCTGCTATACAGAAGATAACAACACGGACTTTTATAAAATAATAGCTGACTGCGTTTAAAATAGAATAAAAAGCTAGTAATTGGTATTACGGTGTTCTTCTGACTCAGTTTCTATTTGCTCTACCAGCTCTTGCATATCCTCATCCATCACCTCGTCATCGACCGCTGGATAATGGCTTGGCAACTCAAGCATTTGCTGCACAAAAGCATAACGCAAGGTATCACGGCGACCTAAGTAGCGCTGATAAAAACTTGAGTTTAATAATCCTGCGCCGCCTTGACCCATCGCCCAAATCGAGGACAAATAATCGCGCGTACTTAAGCTGCTATGCTGCTCTTGAAGATACGCACTGATAATATCAATCAAACGCTTCATGCGCTGACGACGAATATCGTAAAGCTCACCAAACAGGCGATTCAAACCCGTCACCGATGCCGCCAAACGCTCTTCGATTTGGTTAAGGAGCATGGCTTTTTGCGGATTAAATAGTTGCTGAAAAATCATCCGCGCGACACCTGCCGACGGACAGTCATCAATACGGTTAATCTCAAACAGCTGCTCTTCATAACGGATAATAATACGCAGGTAAAGCTCATCTTTACTAGAGAAATGCTTATATAAGGTGCCTTTAGCCAAATCAAGCTGGTCTGCCAAACTGTCCAAAGTGATATCACCATCGCCTGACTCAAGTAGCAATTGCTCTGCCATCGCTAAGATATTCTCTTCTCGTGCCTTGAACTGGTGCTGACGACTCATAATTTCTCCTAAAAACTGACAATATCATGCATATGACCGCTCCTTATATCAGTATACTGGCAGCCCGCGTATAAAATGCATAACGGCTATGCCAATATCATCAAAGGAAATATGCTTATGTTTGCTAAATAGTCATTGATAATCATGTGGTTAGATTTAGTCTTAAAAAAAATTAAAACATAAATCTCAAGACCAGTTAATAAATGACTGATTGGTCATAGCATAACCATTTTAATGATACTGTGCCAGTAAATTTTCAAAGTTTTTTGCAGTCAGGGCACCCACTTCCTCGCTACTATAGCCATACAGTTGGGCAAGATAGGTTGCCACATATGGCACGTATGCAGGCTCATTAGGCCTGCCACGTTTAGGCACTGGTGCTAAATACGGGCTATCCGTTTCGATAAGTATTCTATCTTTGGGCATATTTTTTGCAGCATCTTGAATCATCTGCGCACTCTTAAAGCTAACAATGCCCGAGAAGGAGATATAAAACCCTAAGTCTAATGCGCGTTCTGCGGTTTCCCAGTCTTCAGTAAAGCAATGAATGATACCATGTTCAGCGCCTTCCGCTTTTAGGATATCAAGCGTATCTTCTTTGGCGTCACGCATATGCACGACAAGCGGTTTCTTTAGGTGTTGGCTGGCATGAATATGACGCGCAAGGCTGGCTTGTTGCTCTTTTTTATTTTCCGTCGACCAGTAATAATCCAGCCCCGTCTCCCCTATCGCCCAAACGTGCTCGGCATCAGCCGTCTCTATCAAGCGCTCGACCGTCGCTGATTGTAAAACGCCGATATCTTCACAGGGATGAATGCCAACGCTCATGCCAAGATTTAGCGCCTCGTCATTATAAGTGCTGACAATATTAGCAATCTCATCATATTCAGCGAAATCACACATAATCGCCATCGCGCGGGTGACATCGGCTTCTTTCATCGCAGCAATTGCACCAGACAATTGACCATCGTACTTGGTCAAATCCAAACGGTTTAGATGGCAATGCGTATCAGTAAACATAAACAATCTCGTTAATAAAATTAATAAATAGAACCTTTTAGAATAAGGGTTTAATAATCGTAATAGTATTAATTGCTCTGTTAAGTATGCTTTTCAAGTCATGTTTAACAAACGTATATATATAATTGCTTTCAAACTTGTTTCTTATCAGAGCATTTTTTAGAAAATACATTTTTAAAGTGCTTACATGTAAAGGGCAGTTATTAATGCGGTTATAAATGCAGTTATCAATTTAACGGTACCACGCGCATCACCTCTTCTATGGTCGTCACTCCTTCGCTAATACGCTTTGCCCCAGATAAACGCAGTGGTTGTACGCCTTCACGGTACGCTTGTTGTTTAAGCGCATCCAAGTTGGCATCGGCGGCGACCAGTTTTTTTAGCTCATTTGATAATGGCATAATCTCGTAGAGACCAACGCGGCCTTGATAGCCGGTATGACGACAATGCTCACAGCCCTGCGCCTTGTACACTTGCGCAGGAACTAGCGCGCGCCAAGGCTGCACCAATTCTTGCCATTGAATGGATATTTCACTATCTGCAGTGACCTCAACGGCTTGCTTGCAATGCGGGCATAATGTTCGTAATAAGCGCTGTGCCATCACCCCCAATATCGTTGCTGAGGTTAAAAATGGCTGAATACCCAAATCATGTAAACGGGTAATAGAGCTCGGCGCATCATTGGTGTGCAACGTTGAGAGCACTAAATGCCCCGTCAAAGACGCTTGCACTGCCATATTGGCAGTCTCAGCATCACGAATTTCACCGACCATAATAATGTCTGGGTCTTGGCGCATCAAAGAGCGAATACCGTCAGCGAAATGCAAATCAACTCCTGGATTGACCTGCATTTGGTTAAAAGCTGGCTCAATCATCTCAATCGGATCTTCGATAGTACAGACATTGACCTGCTCGGTGGCGAGCTGCTTAAGCGTACTATACAAAGTGGTGGTTTTACCTGAGCCCGTCGGACCGGTAACCAATATAATGCCATTAGGATGGGCAGTCAGCTCGTGCCACGTTTCAAGCTGCTTACCCGACAGGCCAAGTTGGGCAAATGAGCGCACCAGCACTTCTGGGTCAAATACGCGCATGACAAGCTTTTCACCAAAAGCAGTCGGCATGGTAGAAAGACGTAGTTCAGTTTCTAAACCTTTGGGTGTACGGGTTTTTAGGCGTCCATCTTGCGGCTTACGCTTTTCTGCGACATTGAGCCGTCCCAAAATTTTAATACGGGCGGTCACTGCTACTATAATGGCAAGCGGCATCTCATAGACACTATGCAGCACCCCATCGATACGAAAACGTACCTTGCCTGTTTCGCGGCGCGGCTCTAGATGAATGTCGCTTGCGCGCTGCTCAAAGGCATATTGCAATAGCCAATCGACCACTTTGACGATATGTTGATCATTGGCATCGGGATTGGTGTTATCGCCCAGCTGTAACAACGCTTCGACGTTGGTGACGTCCGCCGCTGCGCGCTTATGTAGGGAGTTCGCGCCCGCAATCGCTTGTGTGACCTGATAGAACTCTTGCCGATAGCGATTGATTTGTTCAGGATTGATAAAGACCGTACGATAGCTTTTTGATTTAATGAGCTTTTCAATATTGCCATGCCAATCAGTATAAAACGGCTGATCGGTACCGATAACCACTTCATCAAGCGTCACTTCAATCGGTAAAATATGCTGCGAGCGTGCATACTCAAACGACATCAGCTGCGTTACCGCCGGTACATCGACCTTTAACGGATCAATACGCACCAGCGGCATATCTGCTTTGGCAGCCAGCCACTGATTGAGCCACGCCAGCGTTAATTTATTCTCAGAATTGCTATCAAGCGCGTGACCATTTGGCAGCCCAAATTCACTAATCGTAATCAGCGGATGCTGCACCTTATTACGGCGACTGGTAATAACAAGGTTATAGCCGCGTTGATCAATCACCCTATCTGCCAATAATTCATCTAGGCACCAACGCAAATCAATCACTATCGAATATTTTTGAGCAGACATAGTTATCTTCTTTTATAGTTTTATTCTTATAAGATTTAAGGCATTTGGCAGCGGCGATGTTTACTACGATTCTGATACTTACTGTCATTCTACTATAACGATACTTGTTATCTGTAATTCATCTGATTCCAGCAACTGGAAACTGACATCAACCGATTTATAGCGCATGACAAATAACGTATCTGTCTCTGTACGTCGATAAGCCGGACGCGGGTCTTGTGCTATCAAGGCTTTGATAGTATCAAAATCAGACCTTAATAACTGCTTTTGGATTTTATCAATGACTGTCTTGACGGACGATTGCGCATTTTCTTCCGCTGCATTATCCACACTTTGATTGGCGATAATTTGCCCAAATTGCTCATAAGCTAATTTAGTAATACTCACATCCAACAAGTGCGGCGCAGTTGGCGCAAAACCGCTTTGGGCGTCAGGCAATGCATCACTATAAGCCACATAAGGTTTGATATCGATGATGGGCGTCCCATCTATCATATCAGCACCGCTAATAATAAGTAACACTCGACCTTCTACCATCTCAATGCGCTCGAGCTTGACCACAGATAACCCGAGCGCGGATGGACGATACATACTGCGACTGGCAAATACGCCTATTTTTTGATTGCCACCCAAGCGCGGTGGGCGCACTTGCGGGCGAAAAGCACTATCGACTTTCTCTTGCTGATTATGGTTATCTAAACTGGCCTGCTTGTCTTTATGCAATTTGTCTTTATATAAATAGTTATGATGAAACTGCCAACTGATCCAAATATGGCTAAAATCCTCCAAACCTACAAATGCCGCTGGCGTGTCATACGGCGCGAGCATTTCAATCACACTAATCATAGCTACTAAATTTGGCTGTCTTGGCGCGCCAAACTTTTGCGACAGCGGCGCACGGTGGTAGCCGATAATGGGTGATATATGATGGCTAACAGCAGCGGTAGTCTGGCAAGTCATAATTCAAATCCCAAAAGTAGATGGCTGATAATACATGGCATACGGCAATGATAGAAAATTATTCGCTAACGATATTCCATTTTATCATGGTACAGACAGGCAGCTAGGCGGATTTTTATTTTAAAGTTTGTTATGATGAGCGAGAAATTTATTGAGAATGGCTTGCATTCATAAAGAACACGTCTATAAAGTACAAGCAGCAAAGTTTACTTGTACGGGCAGCGCGGTTGTTTGCTAGAATCTGATACCTTATAAAACCTGATAATAATGTTAAAATAACGGTTTTTTATCAGTGTCATTTGCTTATTAGCCTGAACTGATAATTGATAAGCGCTTTATCTTATTAATACTTTTTATTACCTTAAAAACTTTTGTTTACCACCATTTTTAATGGGCGAATACACATTACCACTTACTAACGAGGGCTTTATGTCAAAACTCCGCACCGAAACGGTCACAGAGGTTCATCACTGGAATGACTCTCTATTTAGCATCAAAACCACGCGCGACGATGGCTTACGCTTCCGTAATGGCGAGTTTGCGATGATTGGTATCGTTGTCGATGGTAGACCGCTCCTGCGCGCTTACTCGATTGCCAGCCCCAACTACGAAGAGCATTTGGAATTTTTCTCTATTAAAGTACAAGATGGTCCGCTAACCTCGCGCTTGCAGCATATCAAAGTTGGCGATGAGTTATTGGTCAGTAAAAAACCGACGGGCACTTTGGTCTTAGATGATTTATTACCGGGTAAGCATTTATATATGCTCTCAACTGGTACAGGACTGGCGCCATTTTTAGCGCTATCACGCGATCCTGAAGTCTATGAGCGTTTTGACAAAATCATTTTGGTACACGGCGTGCGTCAGGTCAAGGATTTGGCTTATCGCGAAATGTTTGAAGAAGAGCTGCCAAACGATGAAATCTTTGGTGAAGAGTTCCGCGAGAAGTTTATCTACTACCCGACCGTCACGCGCGAAGAGTTTAGAAATACTGGCCGTATCACCGACCTGATGAAATCGGGTAAATTCTTTGAAGATATCGGTCTGCCCCCGATGAATAAAGACGACGACCGTGTCATGATTTGCGGTAGTATGCCGTTTAACGCTGAAGTATCAGCGATTTTAGACGACTTTGGTCTCACCGTTTCTCCACGTATGGGTGTGCAAGCGGACTATGCCGTTGAACGCGCTTTCGTTGGTTAAAAATAAATTTTATCGTAAATAGTATAAATAATTCTTGACGGCTAAAAATAGGCTGCTATAATACGCAGCCTATACAGAGATAACCCTGTAGCCCAATTCGATACAGTCTAGCAATAAAGACTTTATCACCTAACACGCCGGTGTGATGGAATTGGTAGACATGACGGATTCAAAATCCGTTGCCTTTAAAAGCGTGTCGGTTCAAGTCCGACCACCGGTACCAATTAGCAGTATAAGCAAGTCCGAGAATGACCGATTAGCCCTTATGTTTAATAGCATGAGGGCTTTTTTGTGTCTGTAGTAGTCCGAGCAAGGCTATAGCAAACCGAGATTAATAACAGTAAACTATGCGGTAATCGCTGTTTTTACTGTTTAATCAAAATGGAATTACTGTCATGGCTCGCATAACTAACCCACTGACCAATACCGAGGTCGCCAAAGCCAAGCCTAAAGATAAACCGTATCGCTTATATGATGGGTCCGGCCTTATACTGAATATCGCTAAATCAGGGACCAAGACTTGGTATTATCAATATAGCCGACCTTACACCGGTGTGAGTGATATGTTTAAACTAGGTCGATACCCTGCTTTGACATTAGCAGACGCGCGTAAAAGACGCGCCGATTGTGAGCGATTGCTAGAAACTAATATTGATCCAAAAGTCAGTGAGCAAGATAGGGTCCAGTCCGAGCTGCATAAAATAGCCAATGATTTTAAATCGGTCTATGAAGAATGGATAGCGACAAAAAACTATGCGCCTAAAACCTTAGAAAAAACACGGTCCGCTATTGACGAGATAATAGCCGTCATTGGCAATAAGCCGGTGAGTGAGATAACGACGCAAGATTGTATGGCGGTATTAAAACCGATTGAGAACGCCGGACATTTTACCAAGCTGCAAAAGACACGTACCAAGATTAGCCAAGTCATGACACATGCTATCGCTACCGGTAGGGCCACGCAAAATCCAGCATTACATTTACGCGGCGTTTTTGGTACCGGTGAAGTGGTCCATGCGCCGGCCATACTAAATGAACGGCGGCTATCTGAGTTATTACGGGCTATTGATGCATATAATGGGCACTTTGCCACACGTAGAGCATTGCGCTTTGCTATCTTGACGTTTGCGCGTGTCGGTGAGGTTCGCAACTTAAAGTGGTCCGAGCTGGACCTTGAGCAAGGCGTTTGGATTTATACGCCGCCAAAGACCAAAAAGTCTACCGGTGTCGATATGGTATCGCCATTATCTACGCAAGCCCTGCAAGTCATTGATGAAATGAAAGAGTATGCAACCGGCGATTATGTATTTCCGTCCACTGTGTCAAAAAATCGGGTCCTATCTGACAATACAATGAATCAGGCACTCAAGCGCATGGGTTTTGCCGGTACCGAGCAAACCGTACAAGGATTTAGGGCCATTGCTCGCACACTGCTAGAAGAAAAACTAGAATATCCGTATGAGCTTATCGACATGCAATTAGCCCATAAAGTAGTTGATGGCAATGGTCGGGCTTACAACAGAATTAAGTGGGTGGACAGACGTAGGGAAATGATGCAAAAATGGGCGGATTATCTTGATGGTCTTAAATAGCAGGCAAATAAAAAAAACCCACCAAATTAATGATGGGCTTTTCTAAATACCTAGAACTCACCGCTCACAGTACCTAGTAATTTGTAACCTGAGAAAGTTTATTATAGCAGCTAAAGGTAGCTAACTATCAATTATCCTTAGCTGCCCAACGAAGATTGCCAACGATTCGGCGTGACCAACCCTTACCAAACGTTTTCCATGTGCCGAGGTTCGTGAAAAACTCTAATCGCTCAGCAATAAATAGCATAACGATGCGATCTGAATCCATGCAATTAACCGCATTAAGCGTCTGATTGCCAATGATGCCGTCCACGTCTTTACCAGTAATGCCAACCGCTCGCTGCAGAAACTTGATAGCCTGTCTATTGCCGTGGTTATAAGCCGCATCAAAAACTTGCCAAGCAACGTCATCGGGCAAGTCATCGCCCTTAATAGCTCGCCAATAATCTTTGTGAGCAATCGCTTGCGCTGTGGATTTTGGTAAATTACGCATTGAGCCAGTATAGCCATTGGCACGGGCAACACGCTTAGTCACGCCGTACATTGTTTCGCCGCCAGGGTCGCTAGGGTGATTGATATAACCGCCCTCATGCTCCATCAGTCGATTAAAAAATACTTTAAATTCGCTCATAACTACCTCACTTCCCAAATATCGCAAACGCGGCGTCTTTGATTTCTTTGATTATTTCTGCAAGCGACTTACCTTGCATTAGTGCAATCGATTGATAAACGATACCGATTGCAAGCATACCGAATACCGCCCACATCAGCATGATTAAACCATGCACCGTGACGCTGTAATCCTGCCATTTCATGATCTCAATGTGAGCGCTACCGCCGACAAGCGATATAGTCACCGCAATGACAAATTTAATCATCACTGGCACACTGACTTGTATTTTTCCGTCTTTACCAATATCGCCCGATAGCATCAAGCCGAAAACAGCACCGATGATAGCAATTAGGATTTTAGGTAAAAACACGATGAGCTTTAAAGCGATTAAGTCCCAGAAGGGTGTGTTGTTTGGCATACGCCGTCCTCAAATTTTAGATAATAAAAAACCCCAATTAAGGGGTTGTTAGCGCCAGTAGAATAAAAATCGGTTATTGCGACCCATGCCTATTCGCCACAACAAACGCTTTTTAGTGTTGGTTGCCAGTACGCGCTCAATAGTAAAGCGTTCACGCTGGACGCGATAACATAGCGTATCGCCTTTTTGATAAGCAAAGATAATGTCTGATTGAGATACGTTGAATCTGCGCTTATCATCAAGCGATACACGCGGATTTCTGATAGCTGGGTATTCGTCAATGACTTGCTTAGCTTGCTGTGTGTCGTACCAATACAGTTTGCTGATACCGTTTGCCACGTATGCAATACAAGGACGCATGTTTTGGTCAAACGTCAAATCAATCTCAGTGATATTCGTGTCCATCAGTACGACATGGTATGTATCTAAATCATCGCGCTTGACTGTGATTGTGGTGCCGTCTGTCCATGCTTGCCAAACATACTTTGTTAAATCCTCACTAGGGTCAGACAGCGCCACGCCGCCGTTATCCCACGATTCGGTTAGCGGATAATTTTTTGAGCGTGGGTATAAAAATGGCGTTGTCACACCGCCGTCTATTAGCAATGGCTCGGGCAATGGTAACATTACAGCACCCCTTCGTATCGACCCCAGCTAAATTCAAATTCAAAGCTCATTTTTTGATTGCTGTTTTTAGCGATAGGGCTGTCATCTAATACGCTACCATACCTAAATTGCCAAACACCCTTATTCGTTACCAGAAGTATTGAGCGAATATTAGTGCTATTTGCTTCGCTAAGACCTAAATCCCAAAACATACTACGTTTGAAACTACCTTGGGTATAACTACCAAGTCTCATGACATAAAAACTACCCGTAGCTGGTTTGCTTAAAACTAAGCCTCCAGTGGGTTTATTGCGTATATCTCCAAGTTCTCCCGTTCGTATCTCAGAAGGTTCTACCGTGTAATAAATAGAATCGTATAGGCTATCGCCTAAGTGATTAGTATTAAAAGCGGCATTAGTAGAACCCACGAACGCAGGCCTTCCAACATAATTATATTGCACAGTATTACCGCCAAACTCTGTAAGCTCAACAGTTCCTGTAATGTCTGTTACGTTAAATACGCACCATAATTTATAATAAACCTCTAACGTTTCATCAGCTAAAACAGATATGGTTGTTGGATTACCGCTAGAATCCCTAACTAAAGCTCTAGTGACCAACTTGTATTCAGTTGACGAACTATACTGGTATGCCAAGCCTAGTTCGCTGATATTAATATTGCCGTTATTTATAAAACTAAACTTAACCACCTTATTTATTTTATAAAAATTACCGTCTACCGCAGCATCGTAGCTGCCTTTTGCAGATACCTGTATCAAGGAGGATTGTCTATTAATAACGCTATCTAGCTTTACTTGCGTTACGTTAGGTGTGCTATTGCCACTACCAATAATACAGTAATCCAGCATATTCCCATTGGAGCTATCCCCTAAAAAATCCAAACCAGCGTCTAGGATTAAGTTTTTTTGGTAGCCAGTATCTTCAACCACTTCGCCTTTCGCATTTTTTCTCACACATCTTACTTCACCAGCCATACCTATATTCATAATTTATCCTTAATTTATTTTAATAGACAACGGCTTAGCAGTTATTACATAAGCCTCATCTTTTGGGTAGTATTTAATTAATAAGCTTTTACTGCTGATTGATTTCGGCTTAGCACTGACTGTATATGCTTCTGGCACAGTACTTAGTACCACCAAAGGGAGTTTTATATCAATTGATTTCGGCTTAGCACTGACTGTATATGCTTCTGGCACAGCATTAAAGCTGATTAATGCGCTGCGAACCGCAATAGATTTTGGCTTAGCAAGTGTGATATAAGATTCGTATTCATGGCTTATCTTTAATACATCGCGCCTGCTTATAGTCAACGGCTTAGTTGTTACCACATAAGCGCCTTCAAGTGCCGTAGGATAAGGATGACTGGCATACTTACTCGGCGGTCTTTTCTGCGTTGGCACTGCAAGCGGCATACCTACTGTAAGGTTTTTCTTCATGGCAGCTCACCTATCAGCCTCCAGCGCTCATTGCCTTCATACACCAGCGTGACAAAGCTACCACTACGGCGCATCACACAGCCATCGGCGGGGTTAATGCTTACGCCAGCTGCCATCCTAACTGTTACCGTGTTTTCGGTTTCTTGACCGATATTGACGCAGCGACCTATCTTTATTGAGTCACCTACCTTTGGTACGGTGATATTAATGGGCTTTGAGCCATTCACGAGTATCATAGTGAAGCTGGTCATGTCATCAGATGACAGTGTACGGTGGTCGTTATAGTATTTAATCGCGTACTCATTCGCCATATTAGCGATTGCGTAGCTTGATAAGCGCAAGATAGCGCCGTACTCATTTTTTAGATTGATAAGTAGTTTATTAGCGGATTGATTAACTAGCATGAGTACCCCCATCAATAACTTTTAGATTGACGGTTTCCGTAGCAACGGTAATATCACCACGAGTGATAGTAATATCCCACAGTGCATCGCCTATAGGCCATTTACTGCTGTCTGCTCTGATGGTTATAAAACCGTTTTGTGGTGTGTCTTTCTGCACATTGAGAGTGGCTATCAGATCGCCGTCACGGTTTCTGATCTGACTTTTGATAGCTTGGTCGCTCAGGTCTGCAAGCTGTCCACTGGATTGGTGAACAATATCCCCTGACCAATAGAATGTTGTGTTACGATTATGGGTATAGCGCATTTGTTTGCTCCATAAAAAAACCGCCTTAATGGGCGGTCATATCTAACTAGGTATCGGGATTAATTGGTAAGCTGTCTTTGCAGTTGTAGCATACTCTTTAGACTATCGACGCTATCAGGGTATTTCTTGGCAAACTCCATCACGGCGTTATTGTCGCTTAGGTCAAGGCTATTCATTTCCTGCATAGCTTGTGCGTGTTTCTTTCTAGCTTTGCGAGCGTCCCATGCTTTTCTTATGTTCTGCCCTTCAGCAAAGTCATTACCCCAATTGCTAGTATCAATTACGGCTTGAGAGCCAAGCAACGCTGCATTGTTTGGCTGCACCTGCTCATGCACATAAACATCATAACGCTCAGCGTGAGCAAACATTGCAAAACAAGACGCTGCTAAAAATACGGTAAGTTTGCGCATGGCAAATCCTTATGTTTTGTTGGGTTTAACCCACTATAAACAAAACATAAGTTATCGGCAATATTAATTACCCAAGTTTGCACCAACCGCCGCCCCTGCTTGCCCTGCTGCTGGCATCATACCCAGTAGTCGTAATTGCTCGTCTGTCAGTCCTAGCGATGAACCGCGAGTGATTGCAGGTTGTCCGTTTATCATCTTAGCCCCTGCGCCACTTTGCGCTAAGTCACCGACCGCTTTAGCCGCACCGATACCTACGTTACCTAGCACTGGTATCTTGCCCGTCATATTTGCAATGCCGATAAGCTGATTAATGAGCGTACTTGCTGTGTTTGAATCGTTGATATGTGCGCCTTGTGGTCGCTGCATCAGTATATCGCCGACCTTTTGAATATCATTGATACGTGCGATTTGCTCAGGCGTGAATAACGCTCTCATTCTATTATTGCCGAATGATTGAATAGCTTTGTTTAGCTGCGCCGTACTAAATGCGCCATTGTCTGCGCCTGTTGCTTTAGTGATAAAATGCTCAATGGTAGCGCCTTGCAAATCTGCTAAGTTTTGCTTACCGTCAGGTGAGTTTTTGAGGCTATCAACCAGTTTCACCAAGTCGCGTTCATTAGCTTTCAAAACGAGCTTATCAAAAGCTTTATCGGGCGCCATATCGTCAATAGCAGCCTTTAACGCTGGATTGCTATCAAGGTCTTGGAATCTGTCACGCGCCGCACCTCTTGCCTCTTGCCATGCGCCGCGAGCACCTGCTAGACCGCCGTTAATATCACCGTTAGGTAATGCGCCGCCTAACTCGTCAATCGACCTATCGACTTCGTTATCAAGGTTTTTACGCACGATAGCGAGCGCTGCACGTTCGTTGCCGTCAGTGGTAGTTTTTAATCTAGCATTAAGGATTTTAACGATTTCTTCTGACTTGCCGTGTGTTAGTTTAAAATCGGGATTTTCAAACATGCCCTTGAACACACCGCGAATATCGCCTTTTAGAAATGAGCCTAAACCCTGTTCTTCAAGCTCGCGGCTTGTTTGGTCAATAAAGCGCATGTGATTAAGCTGTGCATCGTTACCGCCCATTTCACGCGCCGCATTATACTTTGCGCCAATATCTGCCTGTCTTGCTTCATCGCCTTGTTTCAGCGTTTGAAACGTGGATTCCATACGAGCATTGTTATCGACTGGTCTTGCGCCTGTTTCATCGACAAGCGACTCCCACTTACTGGTTAGCTGCTCATTGTTGCCAATATGAGTATTATTTAGGTCACTATTGTTTTTTGCCAGTTCGCGCTCAGCTCGCCATTCCTCCGGTCGCTTAGATAGCTGCGCCTGCGTGCCTTTAAAACCCTCACTATCAAGCAGTGACTTGCGGACGGCTGCGGCTGCGTCAATCTGTTTTGATTTGCTTAGATTTTTGGTGGCGTCATTAACTAGGCGGTTTCGTGTCGCTTGATTAACCCTAATACCAGTTTCAGTAATAGCATCATCGACTAACTTAGTTGCGGCGGTAGCGGTACGACCTGACCGATTAGCGGCAACTCGCGAACCTTTCTTGATGACACTACCAACGGTTTTGCCAACTGTTACGCCTGCAACCCCGCCAACTGCCCCACCTATTGCGCCAAGTGCAGTATTGCCTACCTGCTCAGACGTAGATTTTGAGTGCATGAGCGAACCGTCTAAACCCCCGATAGCAGCTTCACGACCTGCAAACGCTGCCAAGCCTTTAACCCCTGCTGTTGGTGCGCCACCTGCAACATATAACGGCGCTTTGGCTGCGATACTACCGCCAAGCTCGCCTAAATCAACACCACTGTAATTTGCTTGGTCACGCAGCTGTGCTTGACGCGCTTCCATCGCTTGTACGTCTTTATCGTAATTTGCGCGGTTATTGGTAGGTAGATTGGTGCCAGCCACGTTATTGATACCGCCGTAGAGCTTATCCACAAAGCTATTATTTAGCTGTGCGACTTTGCCGAACGATTTTGCAACACCAGTCATGGCGCTGTAATTGGTAGATTTGGCTTTATCGGCTAAAGTAGCGTTTTTGTTCTTGCTAGTTGCCTTTGGGTCAACTGGCTTTGTACTTAATCCGAAATATTTGCCAAGTTCTTGCGTAGGGGATAGTCCGGCGGCGCGTGTCTGCTTGATAAACTCTTTCGCATCTTTGCCCGCCTGACCTTTTAGCTCGGTAATTCCCACGATGATTTTAGGGGTTGCTGTGCCCTTGCGCTGTTCGGACTTGATGTAGTCTTTGATAATTCGTTCTGAGTTTGCCATGTGTCACCTGCTTGTGTTGGCTCGGCATCATCTAAAGTGAGGTTTGCCATAAAGTCGTCATAGTTTTTGCCAAGTTCGGGGAATTGCTGCATCTGTTCTTGTTGCGGCTCATCAACCTGTAAATTAGCCATAAAATCATCGTACCCTTTGCCAATATCGGGCATTTCAATGTCAGGCTCATTGGGCGCGTCTTGTGGCGCTAAGTTCGCCATGAAATCATCATAACCGCTACCAATGTCAGGCAGGTCAATGTCAGGCTGCTGTGCGGCTTGTGGTTGGCTGCTAGGAACTTTTAGCCCCAACTGGCTTGCAATATCGTTAAGACTCTCACCTTGCGCCATGAGCTGCTTAATTTCACGCCCTGCTTTGCCATTGTTGTTTGATAACTCATAGAGTATCTGTAAGTCTGAACGCTTATCTTTGCCCTTGCGTAATGTGGCTAGTAATTGAGGTGCTGACATTGCTAATCGCGGATCAGGTGCTTGCTGTTGCTGTTGATAACCGCCACCATTAGAAACATTGCCAATCTTACCGCCTAAAAACTTATTGACGTTATCCCATGAGCGTTTATTCTGCTTGTAGTTTGATGTTGGTAGGCTTGCCCACTCCGCACCTGTTCTACGGACAGCGGTTTGAAAGTCGCCTTTGAGTAATGAAGGTATCGCATCACGACCAAACAACAATGCTACTGCGCCTAAATCTTGACTGTGTGGGCTAAAGTCTTTTAACCCATACTGACGCGCCACATTATCCCAAGTGCCTTTTAAAAACTGATAACGCCCTGCTGCTGACGTTTTATTCAGAGTACCGTCAGTTTGCTTAAAGGTTTTTAAATAACGCGGGTGGTCATTAAGACTACGCAACTGACCGCCGCCAAACGCTGTGCGATAGCCATTGCCCTGCGTACCCTCGGTATAAGAGATTAAGTCCAAAAACTTACGCACGTTAGGGTGTTGCAGTGCTTGCTCTAACTGCTTGCGTGTTGCCATTAACCACCCCCAAATATCTTTTTACCTAACGCCTGTCCTGTTGATGCCTTAGCGGACTTATTGCTAGATATTTTGCTTTTCTGTCTACGCGGGCTTTTGCCATACTCAGGCAGTGTTATGCCGTCATACTCTCGCTTATAATCCGCATAACTCGCATATTCTGCCGCGGTCTTTGCATTAAAGTCATTTCGGACTTTGGTTAATAATGCCAATGCGGTTTCGTTGTTACGTGGAATATAAGTGCCCGCTTGCATTTCCTCCATCGCTCGCTTGTAGTCCATATCGGTTTGAACGCCAGCATTAAGGCGCAAGGCGTCCGAAGCCAGTTTGACCATATTAGCTTTAAACTCGGCATAAGCGGCTGGATTGCTGCCTAGTGAGTTAACGCCAGTACGATTAGCGAGTGAGTTCATGCTGTTAGCCATAGCGCCTAGATTTAGTTCGCCACTCTCAATACGTTTAATCCATGATGAAGTATTTCGGATTGTGTGGGCATTGCTCTTAATGTTTGTTAAGTGCTTACTCATTTCTTTTGTGGCCGCAACTGGCCTAGGTGTGCTACCACCTGCGCCAGTCTTGTTCGCCTTAATGCGATTGGTTTCAGCGTTTTGCTGTGCGACCGCCGCGCCTGTTTGAGCCTTGTACCAATCAACGGCTGTTTTCTCGCTTGCGGTGTTCGCACTGATATTAGCGGTATCAATACGCCCTTGGTAGTTGGTATCAGCGTTATACATAGTGCCTTGCAAGCTACGCTCGCTGTTACGTTCACCTGCATCGACTGTATATTGGTTGTTTGCTCTACTGGTAGCGTCTTTCATTTGGTCTGTAGCTGATACGCCATAAGCGACACGCTGCGTAGGCTCTCCTGCTTCGCCTGTAAAGCCGTCAACCGTGTACATATAAGCCGCGTCCTTACCATCGAGCACCTTAGCTTCTGGCGCTGTTGCTTTAAAGCCTTCAATCGTGCCACGCGCTAATTGCTGCATGACTTTTGCGGCGTTCTCGGGGTCTTTCATCATCATGTCGATGATTGAGCCTTTTTGCTCAGGATTGATAAGCCCAGCATTTTGAAAGTCACCAAGCATGAGGGCAAAGTATTGCGGATTTTGCGTCAATGCCCCTGCTGATATTTGGCTGTATTTATCGGTCATGTTCTTGATGGTTTGACCCATCGTTTTTACGCCGATTTCACCAGTTTCAGCGCCTAATTTGCCTGTTTCGCCGTAAACCTTGCCAATATCCGCACTGGTCTTTAGGTTATCAAGCGCCGCTTTCTGTCTATCTTCTTCGTACTTTTGTAGCTGTGGCACTAATGCCCCTGCATACTTGTGTTGCTGTGCAAGCTCTAAGCGTCCGTTGTGGTCGCCTACTTTCATGATCTCGTTAAGCGCTTTTTGCTGCTGCCTTGCTTCGTATTCTTGACGTAGTTTTTGACCGTCGCGGAATTGTTCGGACAGTCCGCTAACATCAACGACCGCTTGCGCCCCTAACAATGGGGCGTTGCTATGTGCTATCCAACTCATAAATTACCCCTAAATAAACATACCGCCCGCTTTTAATCCGAGACCAATAAGGTTGTTAATACCGTTAGTCTTAGCCCCTGCTGCGCCAATTAAGCCATTAGCTTGAGCGTTTGCGCCCGCAATCGCGGCATTACCTTGATTCAAGGCGTTTTGAGCACCAAACTGACCTAAGTTGTTGGCTGTCTGCTGACCAACCCCTGCCATGTTTGCAAGCTGATTGTATTGGCGGGTGTCTTCATTATTAAATAGGTTGTAATCACCTGCTCTATTACCACTAAGCACACCGTACAAATTTTGCTTTTCAGCTTGGTCACGACCCCATGCGTTGCCATATTCTTGACTGGCTAAGTCGCTGTTGTAGCGGTTTAAACTTTTAAGAGCTGCACCTGATAATAAGCCGCCACCCGCCGCCGCACTTGACTGTATGCCGTCCATGCCTTGTTTCTTGCGGAATTGATAGGAAGGGTCAGCTTGGAAGTTATTTGGGTCTAAGCCACCTGTAAGCTGTCCATTTTGATAAGCGGATTCAATCCGACCGCCCCATTTATCATCAAAGCTACTATTCTTGCCGATGTAGTCTTGCAACTGACCAAGCGCACCTTTGCCCGCTTCTAGCCACGGCATTTGGTCTTGGCGTGTCTGCTCAAATTGCTTTTGTGACAAATCAGCGGCGTACTGACTTGAATCTGCTTGCAATTGACCTGATTTCTCTGCCGCTTTTGCACCAGTCTTGCCTGTAATCCCGTTCCATGCGTCTTTAACAAATCCCATCTTACACCTCACAAAAATAAAGCCTTTCCAGCGGCTTAAAGTTATTCTTAGTTAAAAACCCATCAATCGGGGCTGTGTCACGGCTTGATATGTACCAATAATTAACGCCCATTGCTTTGAGCTGTACCTTGATACCATCTATAAATTCGCTGCTATTGCCGCGATACTCAGGCGTTACCCATATCACATCGGTGGACGCATCAACAATCGCTTGATTGCGTAGTGACGGACTGACAAACAGCAAAGCAATGCCTTTGATAGTATCGCCGTCAAACCAAGCAAACGGCTTTAATACCCCCATCTCGTCAAGCTCAATGTACCGCGCAACTGGAATGTCGACCGTCTGCGGCTCTAGATGCAGCATGGCCATCATCATTGATGTTATTTCGTGCTGATAATCGGCAAATTTAATCTGCTTTATCATGGTGCTGCCTCTAGTGCTGCTACTCGTGTATCTAGCGCAGATATGGCGGTGTTAATGCTTGCAATCGCGGTATCTATGGCTGCTAGTGCATCGGTGTGGGCTGACAGCGTTGTCTGTATGTCAGTTATAGCGGTAGCATTACCTGTGCCCGCCGTTTCAATATTAGCCACTTTGGTGTCAAGGTTGGAGATAGCAGTGGCGTTATTGCCTGTTGTCGTCTGTAGCGCTGTTACCTGCGAGTCTTTGGTGTTCATTCTACCCGTTAGGCTGCTTATTGATGTTGTATGTCCTGCTATTGTAGAGTTGGCAGATGCTAATCCTGACTTGTTAGCTGCCACATCGCCTTTAACTACTACTAAATCATCTTCTACAGCTATCACACGGCCATTAATAAGGATAAGATCTGCCTTAATACTCTCAGCGTCATTACCAAGCTCTAGCGTTTTTGCGACATTATCTAGTAGCTGCTGCGTCAGCTCTGGCAAGTTCGCCATGATTTGTTGATCCACGGCTCGCCCAATGTCATTAAAGAAGTAAATCCACTCTTTCGCCATCGTCCCATCTCTACCCATGATGAGCGTGTTTGGTATCTTGATGACGTTTGGTGCGTTCTTTATTTCTTCGGGCGTAACTGGGGGTACTGGCAGCTCCATATTTCCATCTGTATATCCGTCCGTCATCGGTCACTCCCTTGTACTTCTAAATAGCCATTGATTAGCGCGCATCGGCTGTTTGCAGTGGTTGTAAACTTATAAGTTCGCTGTCTGCCAATACCAAGTCTGCGCCATACGACACGCTTTAAATCCATACCCTCAGCACCTAGCAATTGTGGCATTGGTGTTGACCAGGTACGTGCATAATCATCTGACCATGCCATATCAATGCTATGTTGTGTTAGCGAAGCGTTAACACTCATTTCTAACTCTAAGCGCATATAGCTGACGTTCTTTTTCTCGCTTGGAAAGTAGGGGATTGTGCGTTCACGATAGACCGGAAAACCGTCATCAGTAAACACATCTTCTCTAAGTGCGTAGATATTGCCGTTTTGATAATCACCGATTAGATTGTCAGTACCGTCATAAGCATGGTGCTGACCACGATAGCGTGTGAGTGCGCCTGTACTGCCCGTGTGCGCTCTTTCATGCCATAAAGCCGTCATTACATCAAACACAAACGTGCGGTTAATGTCGGGCAGATTTAGCACATAAAAGCCATGACCTGACTGCTGATAGGTAAATGCGGTTGCCAGTTTAACGTTGGCATCTGTTAATGCTTGCTCAATAGCGTGTGTGCTAATACGCTGGGCTTGATAGCCTTGCGTCATGCAGATTTGACGACCACCCGCTTCTGTCTTAGCAATAAACACAAGCGAGCTGCCCATCTTAGCGACCGTTTGAGGTGCATCACAGCCAACCGACACAAACGCACCGCCGACCCGTCTAAACGGCAAATCAGTATTGCCTGTGTTGTAATACACTTCGGTTGTATGCTCACCTAACGCCCACATCTCAGAGCCAACGACGACCAGTCTAACGATATTATCCGGACTACCCTCAGCGGTTGCATAGTTGAGCGCGTCATACTCCAAGTTATATAAGCCAAACCATGAGTATTTGCCAGTATCAGGCACAGCAAAGACAAATCGGCCATCAATAAATTGTATGTACTGACAACCCGTAAAACCCTCAGCCGTGACTTGTGATATTACCCATGTGTTTAAATCGACTTTGTATAACTTACTGCCTGTTGCAATGACTGCCACCAGTCCGTTGTCCGCTATCGTTACATGCGTACTTGCGCCAACCGTACCGATTAAAGCGCTGTTTGCGCCTTGTACTCTATAAACAGACGTACCGCTGACCACCAATATCCAATTATTAGATAGGCGCTGCATACCCTTAATTGCGCCATTTAAAGTGTGTTTCTTGACCAGTCCAGCGGTAGGAATTAAAGCTGATTGACCGCCGCCATTTTCGGGCGCTTGAGCATACCAATTGATACACGTTTGGCAATCAATTTCGATATTGTCAAGGCTATAAGCGCCGCCAACCAAGTTTAGTTTCATCGTGATAGACCTCTTAATACTAAATCGGGTTTGCTGTAGATTGGCTTAATATTCCAAGCCTTTAGATTGCGTTCTGCTCGCTCAGCACTCATAGCGATTGTTGGTGCTACTGGTAATTGATAGACACCTGCCAACCGTACCGCAAGCAAGTCCACAAGCGCATACTCTACTTGGTCATCCATGCCCGTATGATAGTCATCGGCTGCCAATGGAAACACGATGCCATTCTCAGCAAGTAGCGGCTCCATTGAGTACATCGACAGCATACTGTTGAGATTATCCAAGCAGTCTTGCAATTCACTGGCGCTCAACGTTTCATTATGAGCAATGATGTTGACGCGCCTTGCTGCCATGTTTACTAGGTTGTTAGGTGTCATAATGTTACTCGCTGTCTTTTAGCTTCTGAATAAGCGCATCTTTACCATCACGTTTGTTGTAATCAACCTTGCGCTGCTCTAATAGCTTTTGCAGCTCAGCATTGGTCATTTCGTCATAGCGGACCACACCATCGCCGTTTACGTCTTTGGTTTCTTCGTAGATTGCGAGCTTGGCTTTTAGATCGGCGACTTCTTGCGTGACATCAGTGCTGTTTTTTAGGTCGGTGAGTTCTTGTTCTTTTTCTTCATAACGCTTATTGGCGGCATCAATCTCACCGTTTAAGTCTAAAATCTGCTTGTCTTTGATTTCCATCGCATCTTCTAAGCGTTCGATGTGTTCGTAGGCTTCTGCTAACTGGTCGGCGTTGTCATCGGTTTTAGTCGCTTCTTGCTTCGGCTTAATTTTCAATGCTTCTGCATGAGTGACATAACCCTTTGCTTTGAGTGCATCAGCTGCTTCTTCGTCATGTGCAATGGCGTGACTGTCTAGGCCATTGAGATATAGCATTACTGGATAATCTTTTGAGTTGTCCATTGTTTTTATCCTTCTGATTTTGGGTTTTTACCTACTGGATTTGCAAGCCATTCATTGCGATGGTGTAAACGCTCGGCTAATAAATAACCCTCAAGCTCCCACAGTTTTTCGACCGCATTTTCGAGTGCGTATTTTTCACCAAGCTCTTTATCAAAGTTATTGGCATCTACGCAGGACGCTTCACCAGTGACTTTAAAATTACTTGGCAAGGTGATAACCGCTACCGTTAGCTTGTTGCCGAACACTGCATACTCGACATTGCTTTTAGCAACCAAGTCATCTAACTGGTCTTTAGTAACTGTATTTTTTGGTTCTGTCATTTTGTACTCCATAGATAAATAAAAAAGAGGTCAGTCGGATTTCCGACCAACCTCTAAACCACTGATAACGCTACTACGCAGTCGGCGCTAAGATACGCGCCGCATGATTACCACGGACAGTAGCAAAGCCGTATAGGACATCAATACGAGTACCTTCACTGTCGTTGATGAAGTCACCACCTGACTGTACACGTAGCGCCATTGTTGAGGCATTAACCGTGTAACCATCAAGACCTGCCAATACTTTCATTGGTGCAAACGCTACTGCAAATGCGTCTTTTTGGAAACATAGCGCTTGCTCAATCAGTGCGTCGCTATCCATAACAAACGTAATGGCCGCGCTCGCTGCTGGACTTGCGGTTACTGTGGCGTTAGCTTTTAGCTGAGCTGATACAGTTGCTGGAGTGATTTCAGGGTAGATTTTCAGCGTTGCAGTCGTTCCACCTGCCGTTACGTCCTCAAGTACCACAAATTGCAATGGTACGCTGTACGTTTGGCGCGTGATTGGGTGAATCTGCTCAACACCTGCAATCGTGAACACTTCGCCGCGTTTGATGGTTTGACCATTAGTTACGCCGCTTACGGTTAATGTATCACCTGTTTGACCTGCGCCTTCAACGGTCAATCCAGTCTTGCCATGCGAGCCTGTTAGCTGACGGTAGATATGCTCAGATTCGACAAACTCAAAGCCACGACTGCGACCGATATAGCCTTCTTTCCACTGACGGGCAATTTCAGCGGTTGGGTTAAACAATGTGCCTGCTGGGTCAACAATCGAGTTGGTTAGCTCAGATGACAAGAATGACATGCGGTCACTTGATGGTGCTAATGCGCGATTTAGCATGGTGCGAGCGCGTCCCCATGCTGCTGTTGGGTGTGCTTCACTTGCTTTCATTAATGCCATGTTATTTACTGACACGATAGCGCGTTGTAGCAAGTCAGCATCAATGCTTGTGGCCAATGAGTTAATAGCCGGTTGCAAAAAGCGGGTCTTAAAGTCTGTCATGTTCAGCGTAAGCTCAGCTGCGCCAAACTCTAAACCAACGTGCTTTTGGGTGTCAATCTTTAATAGGACTGACTTCTCTTGTGCGTTCTCGTCAGCATCGGCAGACTTGAACACATGACCTTCTGTAACGATAGGCGTTGGCGGAATACGGATTCGTACACTATCACCGACTTTATAGCCTTGCGTGTCTTTGTTAAATTCTTTCTCACGATTGCGGTTAATCGCTTTGATAAATTGCGATTCTTCAACCAACATTGCAGCCGCTTCTTTTGCGACCATTTCATGAGTTAAAATTTTGTTGCTGGTGTTTTCGCTGTAGTTTTTAGCCATGTTATATCTCTCTTAGTTATAAACCCCGCGAGCGCAGAAAGTCGTCATCTGACATACTGTAAGCGTTCTTTTTAATGGGTGCGTTTGCATTGGTATGATTTGGTGGTGGTGGTGCTTTACTCTGTCTTGCGGCTTTTGATTGACCACCTTTTTTGGCTTGTATCTGCGCGTGTATGCGTCCAAATTCAGCGTATTGCTTGGCTTGTGGCATGTCTGCGATTTCGTAATACAAGTCATGGTCTGCTGCAACGTGTTCAAGAATATCCATCAAGTCGTCACCCTGATAAAGCTCACTGGGGTCAGCTTGAATCGGCTTATCTTGCATAAGCTCAGATAATTGTTGAAAGTTCTCTTTAAACTCAGGATTTGCTTTAAATCGTGCGTTAAAGTTATCGACAATCTCAGCATTGCGCTGTTCTTGCTGTTTTGCTTGCTCACGTTGCTGTAAGCGTTGGTCAAGTTTCCAGTCTTGATGCTTTTCTTCATACTCTGCTTGTGCGGCAAAGTAATCATCTAGCCCGTTTTCGAGGTCGTAGTCCTCAATATTTGGCTTAACTGGTGCGCCGTCACTGCTCGCCGTCTGCTTTGGCTGCTGTGACTGTTGGCGTAATTGTTCAAGCTCTGCTTCGTACGCTTTCTTCTCAGCGACTAGCTGCTTGATGCGCTCACTTGCTCGACCGCCTTTCTTTTCGGGTTCAGGTTCAGCATCGGAATCATCGGTTGATTCATCATCCGCATCATCATTACCTTGCGTCTGCTCGTCCTGCTCGACTTCATCGGTTTCAACTGTTTCTGCTTGCGCTTCATCATGTTCGACCGCCTCTGTTGGCTCAGGTGCTTCGCTTACTTCTTCGACTGTGGTATCAAAAGCCATTGTTCTACTCTCCATTTACGCATGTTGTGCGAGGTTTACGTCACTAAGCGCAGTAATCCCAATCGTGACGGCATTGGGCTGCGAGGTTAATACGGGTATAAAAAAACCGCCCATTAAGGACGGTCTTGTTTGTCTTTCTTACGCTTTGAATGAATAACCAATGCTATATCGACTAGCAGCGCGATGGCTCTAATTAGTCTTTGTCGTTTCATAACATCCCCTCATCAGGCATCGGCATATCTGCCATTGGTTGCTCAAATTCATCTTGCGGCATTGGTTCGCCCATTGGCATTTGCTCAGGCATGACAGGCTGCTGCTCATCAAAGCCTTGCTCGGGCATCATCATGTCATCAGGCATTGGTTCTTGCATCATGTCAGGCTGTGGCTGCTGCATTGGTTCGTCATTAGACGTATAACTGTCTAAGTCCTCACCTTGCGTTGACCAGTCTTGCGGTGCGTTCTGCATTTCTGCCATTGCTTGTTGTAAGTCTGCTGTTCTATCTAAGATAGTTTGTAGCACACTGCTAAACGCCTTAACTTCCTCTTGGTCTGTACGTCCGGACTCTCTAATCTTAGCCGCCTCAATCATTGCGTCTGCTTTGATTTCTTCTTTTAAGACTTCGAGTTCTCGGTCTGCAGACTTATCGCTAAGCTCTTGTGACATTTGCTGTAATGCTTGTTCAGCTTGCTGCATTTGCTGCTGCATCTGTTGAATCTGCTGCTGTAGCTCAGGCGGCATTGGTGGCGCATCACCGTCATCATCTTTAAGCTGTGGCGGTAATAGCATCTTGAGCCTATCAGCTATCTTATCGGCGTCAGGGAAGTCAAACGCTCGAATAATCAAGTCACCTGATACTTCCATCAATGCTGGATAAGCACGTCCAAGCTCAATCAACACCTCACGCGCTTCTTCTCGCTGCGTGTTGTAGTCTGCACCTGCTGCAATGCGAATGTCGTACTTACCGACGGTCACATCGTTATACAAGCCGTTGATACCGACCTCAGCATCTTTAAGCTCTTTCTCGTACTTTTGTACTAAAGGAGATTCGGGGTCCATATTGATAACCAGTGTTTTATACACTTCATCATCTTGCGTAATGCGTAGCACACGTGGCGTATCATAGTAATGCGGTATCATCGACAAGATAACGCGTCCTAAATGCTCATAGGCTCGCTTAAAGTTATCAAGAAAATGGAAGTTACCCTGGTCGCTTTGGCGCTGCCTTGCCATGATTGCACGACCTGACGTTTCGTTACCTTGATTGCCAAGTGTTGCATCATTGATGTTCGTTGTGCCTTTGATTTCATCAGCACTGGTCATCACTTCACGCATCAAATCAGGCGAACCTTGATAAGCTGTGGCCATAAATGGTGGTGCTAAAGGCTGTCCTTTTTCATTGACTGACTTGTAAGGCAAAAACGTCATATTTGGATTGTTAATATCATTCCAATATGATTCGTAACCCTCAATGCTTTCACCATCAGCGACCCACGGTCTATTGCCCGCTTTTTGTAGCTGTTCTAGCTGTGCTGTGCGAGCATAGTTGTAGATAATCTGTGGGTCTTTGGCATTGGTGATTAGCGAGTTCCAATAGCGCTTATTCTTGACCCACTGTTCATCACCGACAACTAAGATAATAGGGATAAAATCCGCTTTAATCTCGGTCTGCTCAAGGATTGCATCACGCGAGCATTTGTACCACATGATTGTCTTTGTTTGTGTCTTGCGCTCGTTGGCAATGACTAAATCAGGATCACCTTCGTATTCGTCAATCTTAGACTTAAGCAGCGTTGTGCCGTCATCTAACAAGTAAAGCGTATCTTGCACGTACTCAACACGGTAATACTCAGCGACAAACACAGTATCTTCTTGCTGCCAATCCGTTGCCTCTGACATGTCGTCAACACTGACCGCTTCTTCATCGGGAAACTGACGCTTAAACTCGTCTTTGCTCATCCATTCGCCAGTTATGGCTTCGGTTGAGTCACTACCAAACGGGCATTTAATCTCAGGCGATAGATAAGTAGATTGCGGATTCTCAATGCGTTTGACCTTAATGTCTTGATTGAATGACAGCTCGTTTTCATAGTCAGTCGTGACGCGGTAAAAGCCAAAGCCACCCATAATAGCGCGGCCACCTGCCCAGTCAGTAGCAATGTCAGCACGGCTAGATTTCAGCACATACTCAAGCATGGCATCTTGAATCTCAGCCCTGCCCACATCGCTGTCATCTACTGGGATAGCGTTGAGCGTCATCTTGTTAGCGCGTAATGCGTTAGTCTGTTGATGCACGAATGACGCTATCTTGTTGATAGTAATACAAGGGCGACCTGACTTCTCACGAGCTAGTCGAGCCGCTGCGTCCCATTGCGCTTCTTTATTGACGCAAAACTCAATGTCGTCTGCTGCTTGCTCATAAATATCGTGCCAATAATCTTCGGCGCGTTTACGGAAATCTCGCATTGACTGCAAGATGTCTTTTTTATCTGTTTTATCAGTCATTGCGTATCTCTTTAGCCTTGCCACCCGCGTGATGCGATAGGCTTTGGTAGTTTGGGTGTTTTCTTAACGACCATACGGTCAATTGATAGAGCGACATAGCGTAGAGCATCTGCTGCGTGACTTGCCCAATCGTGGACTGGTCTTGGCTTAAACTCTTGCATCTTGTCGTTATATTCACGGCGGTAATTGCGGACACACTCAATACCACGAGCGCAGCGCTTTTCGTCAATCCATACGGTTTTCAGTAGCTGTCTTGTCGCATCAATACCATCGTCGATACTGATATTAGTAACCGTTGTAAAATCAATGCCCATCGTTCTTGCTGTCTCAAGCCGTGACTTACCACTGGTAAACTCACGTACTTTAATATCATGAGGTGCAAAGTGACCGCCATAATCGTAACCTTTGGATTTAATCAGCTTAATGTAATGGTCAATGCCCTCACCGTTTGCTTCGTAGTAATCCACCAAGCGCGGCTCTTTACCGTATATCTGAACAAACCAAATCACGGTTGAATCACTTACACCTAAATCCCACACGGTATAAACGGGCAATATGTCATCAACTGGCACACTCGTTATGCGACCGTCTTTCTGTGCCTTGTGTAGCTCATCTTTGTAGATAGCACCATCAGCGACTAGCTTTGGCTGTCCATCGTAGATATTGAGCCATGCGTCATAGTCATCACGCTTCATGTTCTCAGCTAAGCGTATAATCTCAGGCGGACAGTTTTTGTTGTCGTTGTAATTGACGCGAATCAGCGTCACATCATCACGCTTACCATCAAGCGTAGGTTGTATGTAATCATTCCACACCGCATCTGTGAGCAAGTAAGGGTTTAAGCTCATAATCACTTGGCAATCAGGCGTACGAATCACTGTTGGTATCAATATGTCCAATGACCGCTTACTGACTGTCTGCGCTTCTTCAATCCAAGTACGGTTACAACCCTCGAATGACTTGATTGTGTCTGCTGTATGCTCAAGTAAGCCGCTATACATAAATAGCGTACCGTTGACGCCGCGTATCTCAGTTTCTAAGACATTGTAAAAGCGGCCAAGATTCCAACGCTTAATGCGGTCTTTGAATAATTGATGCACTGATTGCTTGATTGAATTTTGCACTTCGCGACAACACAAGTTACGGTTGACGTTCTTAATGCCATCAATCAATAGATAGTCTGCAACTTCCCAAGATTTGCCACCGCCACGACCGCCATACAAGATACAAAAAAGCCGCTCACGTAAGTAAAGCGGCTGAAAGAGTGCGGATTTTTCCTCTGCTATATTCATTATTTGAATGAAATATCGATACTGATATTTCCCTCGGTCTTGGTTTCAGCTTTGTCTACAATCAAGCCTAGTAATTTAGCCTTGCCCATGCTGGCGGCAACCATCGGTGCGCCTTTGCCTTCTTCTTTGGCAATCTTGCGCGCTTCTTCGAGTTCATCGAGAATGTCATCGATGGTCAACCCATTGCGTTTTGCTATGTCTTTTTGCCCGGCTTTGATAGCTGCTTTGATGTCAACATTGGTCAACAACCTTTGCCCTTGTGACTTTGCTGTCTTTTTACTATATCCAGCTCTTATGGCTGCTTGAGTGGCGTTGTTATCAATTAGATATTCATCTTTGAATCGCTGCTGCTTAGCGGTAAGTTTTTTAGACATGCTCACCTCCAATCAGCGAGTATAAAAAATGCCCATCTAAATCAATAGTGGGCAAAAGGGGTTATTTATTAAAAAATGAATCCATGTCATCTACGTATTTTTGTGCGCCTGGATAACTTCTATCAGCGCGGCTTTTTAGGAAGTCGTACCAATAGTCCTTGGCGGTCTGCTTCTTACATTGCTTCCAACGATTAAAGACCTCAGCGTTGCTTAGATCGCACATATCAGCATCCCTGCCAAATCGTAGACGTAAAAAAGCCCCATCGAATTAACGATAGGGCTTAAAATCAAAAGGCTGCTTGCATAGAAACGTGCAGCATATACCTACCTTAAAGCATCTCACTTAGTTTGTCAATTAGTAGTTGCTTGATTAAATATCGTCCATCAACATACCCATGATTAACCCCTCAGTGTGCGCGATATACTCTCTTACTCTATGCTCACTTGCACGTTTACCACTATCGCCATATAAAAACTGTGTGAGATAACCCCTTGCTATCTTTTTTGGTATCTCGTTATAGACGTACTTCAATATAACGCATTGAGCATGAGCCGGTGCGTGTTTGCTTATCAACGCCATAATACGGTCAATCTTTAATGCCTGACTATCGCTTATCGGGTCATAGTCTAAATACTTAGCCTGTCGCTCACTCTCACTGTCACAAAATGGCGCTGAATTAATGAGCATCTGTGATGGACTAGCACAGCCCTGACTACCAAAATCCCTTGACCAAGCACCCCAAGCACGTAGCACATTCTGTATATCGTCAATCATTCCCCACCCCTAATCCAATGATAATCGTCCGGCTGTGGCAGCCATAATCCTTGCGCGTTATAAAAGTGATATATCTCGTGTAGATACTCACCCATTTGTTTTGTGCTTGCTTTGGTGGTGCTGAATAGTCTTGCTACGCCCTGCGCTAACTGCTCGTATTCTTGAACACTTAAATGCTTCTTAGCCTCATTCAGCGCGATAACCGTTTCCGCTGTCTCTAAGTCGTCACGCTGATAAATCCTGACCAAGTGAGCGCGTTTTAATATCGTGTGCTGCTGCTCTTTGGTGTTGCCGTCCTTACCTGCAATGATTGTTACCCATTTCCAGTAAAGCGAGTTTTGAGCCACTGACCGCGCGCGCTCCTTGCTAATCACTTCAACCGTTACAATCGTTTCGACTTCGTGGTTGTCTTTGTGCGCCTGGTACATCGACATAACGTAGGCGCATAGGTTGGTAAAAATATCTAAGCTAACGACCCTAAAAACATTCCGGATAGTTTTGAATGGCTGCATCCTCTGCCCTCCTTAGCGTTTCATTTGTGCTTTCTAGTTTTTCGGTGAACCACTCGAGCGATTGATTGCGGTCCATACCCATGAGCATCTGGTCAAATCTTTTATGGTCCGCATCACATAACGGTATCGTGTATTTATCATCGGCTTTAATGGACCGACCTTTGCCGTGCTCACTAAAGTTTGAATGAGCCGCCTGTGATCGCGGCCCCATACCACAAACACAACATGGTAAGGACCGGACCTTCTCAAGCCGCTTGTTATCGCGCTTACTCACTTTCTAGCCTTGCGATTTCATCATTGATAAAAGCTGCTACTGCCAACCAACCGTACGACCTGATGGCGGTCATCGCTCTGTAGATACCATGCTCACGATAACTAGCTATTTCTTTGACATTGTTATCCCACTCAAGGCTGTTAGGTTGCTCATTATCACCAGTTAAATATGCTCGTTTTGCATACCAAACCGCCTTTTTTAAGTCCTCAATATCATCAAACTTGCTGCCACAGCGATACAAATACTTGAAGCAATTTCCGCTATTGAACATCATAAAGTCAGTCACATCACAACACGGTACGCCGCTTGCGTCTTTGTAATGCGGCGGATTATTTACCATGTCTGCTTTATCGACACCGCTAAATGACGACTTTCTAAAACCGCGAAAACCACTATCCCAATCACTCATTCCCAGTACTCCCTTGCATCCAATCCGTTAATTTATACTCACGCTCAATGTAAGCCTGTTCTAGCAGCACCGATGACAAGCAAGCCGCCTTTGTACCTTTTGGCACTTTAAACGCTGCCACGCGCCGCTCAATGCCATTAATCACGCATCTGCCGCTTATCATTGGTAGCTTACTGCTGTCGAGCTGCGTTACTCGGTCTAAGCGCTTTCTTGTTTTGTCGTTCATTGTTTTTCGCCTTTCTGATTGCATACAAAATCATGGGTAATGCGGAATACATTGCGCTCCGTAAAATATTCCTTGTCATCATTCGGATATTTCCAACCTATCCGTGTTGGCTGAACCGATGAAACCTTGACCTGTTTTAAATCACCATGCCTTGACCAAACATCGTCTGTGTTAATCATTATTTGCCACCCATATAATCCGTTATCGTTTTTATCGCTTCATCAAATCCCTTGCAGACCACCGCTAAGTACCCCTCGCTATTTAGCATTTTAAGGCGCTCCTTTTGTTCATCTGATACTACGCCACCAGTTTCGGTTTTAAGCTCAATCCTCAGCCCGTGGTAACCATTTAGCGCTATATCCATCACTAAGTCTGGGTAACCTTTCTTCACTCCGCTGTGCTTTAACCCTGCTGCCACTCGTTTACTTCGTTTTTCGCCGTTTGGCACATGGACAAGGTAATCAGCTAGTTTTCTGCCCTTGTACGGATAATCTTTTGCCCATCGCAATATTTTGTTCTGTATCTGCGTTTCTGATAGTTCGGTCATTTGACTACCTCGCTATCGGTGCAAACATATATTTTCTTGCCGTACTTAAACTTGCCGTAGTCATCACAGTTTGATGCCGCTGATTGCCGACCCATCGAAAAGCCAAACATCAAACCAACGAGCCAAAAAACCAATATGCAGAACATAAAAAACCAAAAGCTATTCATCACCTACCCCTTAATAATCTGATTAAACGTGGTTCGGCTCATAGTCTCTTTACTGCCACACGTGTA
Organism: Psychrobacter sp. UBA3483; assembly: GCF_002377905.1. Classification (GTDB taxonomy): domain Bacteria; phylum Pseudomonadota; class Gammaproteobacteria; order Pseudomonadales; family Moraxellaceae; genus Psychrobacter. Next base: position 44,310 of record NZ_DFQS01000056.1, read on the forward strand.
AGTGATGACCACAGTGTTTGTCTTTATCCACTCCATGCGCTGTACTGTTTTATTGTTTGCTATGTTTTTCATGCGACCCTCCCAATCAAATAAACCAAAAGTAAAAATATCGGTAATGCTAAAACGTATGTGCTTGCTGCTTTGTGATGCCACTTAACCCTAAATACATAACCCCTACGTTTGTTGTGAGACATACGCGCAATCGGATAAGACACGATAAGCGAGCACAAAAAGTAGGCGACCATAAGTCCGATTACTAAGTTGTTTGTATTCATGCCCTGACCACCGCATAACTATTAACCAAATCAATTTTTGCGTCCGGATGTTCTTTGCGTATGTCGTCACAAAACTCATTGCCAAAACCGAATATCACCTTGGACAAATCACCCTTGCCGCCTCTGTCCTTGAAAACCATGCTTTGCAATCCGCGCTTGTGTCCGTCCATGTCCATGATGTGTAGCGTCACTTGAAACTTGCGGTCTTTCTTCATAATCCGGCGGCGCTTTGATTTAATCCATTGGCCGGTAAATTCGGCTCTATCCGCTGCTTTTTTGTAGTCGTCATCGTGAAGAAATATCTTGAAGCAACCGTCAAATACTGGTTTAAATGCTGTTTGGCTCATGCGCTCATTCTCCATTTTATAAGTGCCTTAAATACGCGATCATCAATTTCATGCCGCCACTCAATAGCTTTATTCTTAACGTAAGCCTCTTTTGCCTCAACATAGAAGCTATGCGCCTCTGCTGCGCAGTCGCTATAACCTAGCGTTTTAATCCTTCCATTTACGCTCATTGCCGATACAAATTTACCCATAACCTTGCTAAAACTAACGCCTATCGGCAGTATGTCGCTCGTATTTCCACTCGAAATAAAAAGATTGTTTATCTGACGTGGCACAAAACAACAGTTATCCTCGCTATAAACCTTATTACCCTTAACTAAAATATCTTTGTCTAACTGATAACCTTTTTTATAGCCGCCCTTACCGTGAAACCATGCTGCAAAGTTTTGAAAGTTATGCCACCTATCATCCACAGAGCAATTGATATAAGTCGGGGCTTTTATGTGCGAATTTTCACTGTAGCAGCGCCTAATCATGTCAAACCAGCATTGGTATTCAGGACTAATCTTGCCGTTATCGCTTTGACACTTATAATTACCTTCTCCTAAAAACCCAACCCCAAAAACACTTTTAAAGTACGGGTTGCTAAAAGTACCGCTTCTTAAGTGATCTGCACGAACAGTTCTTTCATACCCAACACCGTCCAAAAACTTAATCAAGACTTCATAGCAGTTTATATATTCAAGTACCACACAGGAATCGCCTTGCTTAGACTTGAATAAATCATCTTTTTTTATAGTATTCATAATTACTAACCCCTTACTGATTTGATTTATAAGCTGGAATATCGTTAAAACTACTATCAAATGGCATTGAGTTGCTAAAGCGACCCAAGTGACCCTCAAAAGCCAATCGCGCCACACCTGTTTTGGCGTTACGGTTTTTGGCGATAATAATATCTGCCATGCCGTCTAAATCATTACCGCCGTCTTTTTGCTTGTAGTAATCTTCGCGGTACGGGAATAAGACAATATCCGCGTCCTGTTCAATCGTGCCAGAATCGCGCAGGTCGCTCAGAACCGGCCTTTTATTTGGCCTACTCTCTACTGAGCGATTAAGCTGTGATAACAAAAAAACTGGACACCCAAACTCACTACCTAGCGCTTTTAACGTACGGGTAACTACACCAATGCGCTTAACTGAATCATCACCATCAATGCCTCCCATAATTTGCAGATAATCAATGCCGATTGAGCCAATCTTTCCATGCTGACGCTTCATTTTATTTAGATGCGTTCTGATTTGAGATAGATTTATATTCGGCTTTCTAACTATCTCTAAGCGCATATTTACTTGGTCGGTTGCAAATCTTTGCAATGCAGCCGCTTGATCCTCGCTTAGCTTGTTTTCCACTAGATTGTTAATCGGTATGCCGGTCTCAGATGCCGTCAATCTATTCATTAAATCCGACTGCTCCATTTCGATACTAAAAAATACCGACACACCCTCTCTATACTTTGATAAGTGCGCTTGAATATTCATGACTAGCAGCGACTTACCCATGCTCGGCCTAGCAGCAATCACAACTAAATTCCCCTCATTGACGCGCATCAAGTTATCAAGCTCAGGAAATCCGGTATCAATGTAAGGCTTAGCGCCGTCACTAGCTGACTGCATACGCTCGATTAAACCTTTCATCATGTCGTCAATTGTGAATACTTCTTGCGTATCGCCTTGCTGCTCTAGGTTTGATAACTCGCTCACCAGTGTGTTATTAACATCATCTACCGGCTCGTTATCTTCTAAACTTTGAATAGCGCGTTTAGCAGCCTCTAACGACTTTCTACGCAAAGCGCTTGCGCGTATCAGTTCGGCATGAGCTATCAACGACCGTGGCATTGCTGTTGGTGCGGCGGCTGCCTCTGATAGTCGCTTGTTGATATAACTTAGGTCGCTACTGCCTGACTTACTCTCTAGCAAATCAGACACCATCAATAAATCATGTGGCTGGTTTTGTTCTGCAAGTTCGGTAATGGCCGCGTATATCACTTGATGTGCTGACGATTCAAAATCATCTTTAACAATCAGGTTGCTAATAACGTCGTACTGTTCCTCATACATCATCAGCGTTGATAAGACGGAGCGCTCGGCGTTTATGTTATTTAAGATAATCACTTTTTATTCTCCGCCAATATCGCTCTGATTTTATTCAAGTAGTGATTTGCTGTTTGTTCATCACAAGCCACTGGTTGAGCCTCATTTGCAATCTGCGGTGACTGCATAGGTCTAGCGATTAAACCTTGTGAGTGTAATTTGCAGACGCTTGGGTAATGCTTTTGCCACAAGGGATAGGTTTTTGCCTCTGATTGCTCGCGCATTGCGCCTAAACCGACCAGTTTGGCTGTGTAGTAAAGTATCCCTTCGCTATCCCATCTGTGATGTGCTGCGTCGATATAAGCGTCGTACATATCAGGGTAATTAAGGATTGGATCAATGCGCCCTAGTGCGAGAAAGTCGGCTGGGGCTGTTGGTAACCAAGTTAATCCATAAGATTTGCGCTTGGCCGCCTCAAACTCTGACTTCGTTATCTGCAAATCTGTTAGTACCATTGCCCATAAATCCACAGTGTCAAACCCCCAGTCCTCTGACTTCATTTTTGACTTAAAGATTTTCTTCCATGTCATAAACATTTCCGCAATACCCATCACCAACTGCTTGCTCGGTTGGCTGTCCGTATCGCTCGTTGTATTGCTGTTCGAGCATGTTGTTGTAACTATCGCTTTGTGACTGTTTTGGTTGTTCATAATTGTTCACCTGATTATTTGATTGTTGTTTGCGGTTTCTTTCAAAGACCCCTTGGTATTGCCCCGTGATTGAGTAGTCCAAAGATTCGTTTGCATCAAAACCGTTTGCGTCAAACTCTGTTAATTTACTAATCAATCTTTTTGCTGCTGTCTCTGTGAGTGGTTTTTTAATCTCCTTTCTCATTGCGACAAAATCATTCCAATTTTCTTGTTTGATAAAACTAGGTATTGGATAAGTCAAAGCGTCAAATTTTGGTTTGGGTTTTTTCGGTTTCTTCTCTTGTGTAATATTCTTGTGTAAAGGTTCTTGTGTAGTAGTTCTAGTGTGTAGGACTATTTGACTAGGCTTGTCGGACAAATAGTCCTGACTTGTGGACAAATTGACTTGGCTTACGGACAAATTGACTTGGCTTGTATCTTCCAAGCTAGGACTATTTGACTTGGCTTCACCACCTACCAACTCTTTAATTTTTGTAATATTAAGGGTAAATTCGTGCATATTATTAAAACTTGGCGTCATGGTTATAACGCCAATTTCGCTTAGTTTTTCGACTGACCTTTGGATTGTTTTAATACTCAATCCAGTGCCATATCGTCTATCGTTTGCAAATTGCGAATAGGCGATGGTGTCCTCGTTGCGACCCCAGCCACCAGTCTTAGCCCAGATAAATTGTAGGCAAGCATAAGTGTTACCGTTTTTTAGGACTTTCTGCATTTGAAGTATGATGTTTGGCACTTGCATAAATTCATTCATCACTAATTCTTGCCTTTCTTTATCTAACATGATTAAATAACTCCCATTAATCATTCGCCTGATTGATACGACCCATTATTTGCGTAATGGGTTTTTTATTTCTCTGAAACTCTGTACGACACACCTGAATTTGCGCCGTAACCTTGTCTTTGCATGTCGACCCTGATACCCAGCCGTCTAACATCGTTGACAATCTTGCTTACGTACTTTCTGCATAGCGGTACTTCGTCCACGTAAATTATTTTGCCGTCTAATAAATCGTTTCTTACCTGTTGAGACAAAGAGACTTCTTTACGCTTGTACTTCGGCATGATTATTTTCTTATCTATCTTTGGTGCGACCCTCTTTGTGTCAGCTAAACTCCAAACGATAGGGTTATTCATGCAATTAGCTTTAAAGCCCATCTTTATTAATGTCGCTTTGACCGATGATTGATTTCTAATCTCTTTAAACTCGCTATGGCGTATTTCTCCATAAGCGGCTTTACGCTCAACGATTTTTGCGATTCTGTTATAAAGTGGGTGTGTTGGTTTCTTACCGATCATTGCTCATACTTCCTTTACTTAATTCAACATTGTTGAAGCTGAATACTTTGCCGCTATTGACAGCCTGTCTTACGCCGTACTTTTCTATATATTCATCAATGGCGGCTTGGTCTTTACTGATACGCGCATAACTTGAATGAGCTGGCATAATTAGCTTTTTAATTCCTGCGTTTCTCGCTCTCATAACAACCTCTATAAAATTTCTTCTGCTAGAATCCAGCCGACTATCGCTTTGCCTCGGCATACCGTTAAAATATCTAGCTCATACTCCCCTTTTAGTAACCTGATTGCGTATCTTGTACCCTCTGGACCAACCCCTAACCCTAGCGCCTCAAAGTCCAACCAATTTAGAAACTGACCTTTTTTAAACTTGCTGCAAATTACGTCTAAGTTTTTACGCAGCTCTGGGTCTCTGTTTTTATGAGACATGATTAACCTCACATAAAATGAAATAACATATAAATAACGATCATTAAGCCAAGCGTGTTAGTAGATACCCAAACATTGCGCCAAAAGCGTTCGTTCAATCGCTCTTTGCGTAACTGCTCGTCTAAGCGTGTGCGAGCATTGCGGTCTGCGATACGGTCACGAGCGACCTGCTCTTTGCTTTGCTGCATTGCAAAATGGGCTTGGCGTTCGTTCCAAAGTGCATCGCAAACTAAAGGTTTATTGGTTGTTGATTTCATTGTCGTTGTCCTTAACTTCGTTATTAAAGTGATTGATAGCGCCGTCTAGTAGTTTTAACTTGCGCTTTATCTCTCTGTCCTTGCGCTGCTTCTGTACTTCCTGTGCGTGTCTAATCTCACGCTCCCAGTCTGCGATTTCACGCTCAGTCATTTGCGTTCCCTCCGTTCTCATGGATTTTATAGTTCGCTAGTTTTTCAAATGCCTGTGCTTTAAATTGAAGTTGTAAGCACTGGTTATCTAACTCAGCTTTAACGATGTTACGAACCCACTCACTTGCTGAAATGTTCTCTTGAAGTGATAGGTTTTTAATAACATCGACATACTCAGTAGGTAGATGGCAAGTAATGCAGTCGTTAAGTTTTGGCTTACTAACCATGTTCTACATCCTCCAACGGTTGCGGGTCATCAGTTAAGAAAACATCGCGGTTATCGAGCTTTACTTGTGCAGGGATACCGCGAGTTAGCCAGTTAAATACGCATTGATAGCTCACACCGAGGTAGCTTGAAACAACACCAACCCCTCCGAGCTTCATAATTAAGTCTCTATCGTTCATAGTCTTGCCCTTTCATCGTTTTGTTTAGTAGATATTAAACAAAATGTTTAAAGAGGTCAAGTGTTTGTTTAACAAAAACGTCTAAATAATTGTTTTAATGTCATAAACTTAAACAAGGTGTTTAAATATGAATGAGACGCATCCAACAATGGCAAGGGTTTTCGAGCAGACAGGACTAGAGCCGTCTGCGCTTGCGCTAAAAATCAACGCATCACCACAGAACATTACTAACTGGTCTAAGCGTGGAATATCAAAAAAGGGCGCGATGGAAGTGTCGCGTGTTTTTGGTTTGAGCTTGGATTGGGTGTTGACTGGAGAGGGTGAGATTAAGAAGGCAAATCACAGTGATTTAATGCAGATGATTAAGGATATTGAAAATGCAGATAAGAATGATAAAAGCCCTATGCCACAAGGAACGACTGGCGCACGAATGGCTAGTAGGTCTAATATGGTGCCTGTTTTGAGCTGGGTGGCGGCTGGCAGTTGGTCAAACACTGAGCCGGTAACGATGGACGACATCATAGGTGAAGCACCAAGACCACCGAATCTATCTAAGCATGGGTTCGCTTTACGGGTACAAGGTCGCTCTATGCTGCCAAAATTTGAGCCTGATGACATTATCTATGTTGAGCCGCAAACTGGGCTGCTTGCACTCAAAGATAGCGATCTAGTGGTGGTGCAATGCAATGACGATACTGAGGCCACATTTAAGCAGCTCGTGATAGGTGAAACGTTTGATGATATGTACCTAAAGCCATTAAATCCTGATTGGCATGAGCAAAAAATGATGCCAATGGGCGATTGCAACTTGGTAGGAAAGGTGGTGGGTAAATATGTCGAATTCTAATGATTGGGCTTATATTTGGGTGTGTCATTTAATACGACACTCGAAGCCCATCAAGAAATTACCGCTTGGCTGGTGCGTCTATAGAGAGGCGCTAGACTGGGATTAAAATAAAAAAATATTAAGCCGTCCTTTATAGGGCGGTTTTTTACGCCTATTAAAAATCATTTTGTTTAAGTATTTAACGTTTTGTTTAAAAAGTGGTTGACACCTTAAACGTTTTGTTTAATAATACACATATCGCAAGGCAAAACGCAGCGATTACCAAATTTAAGACGCAAAAAAGCCCTGCTATCCGACCAAAGACAAACAGGGCTTACCTACTAACTAAGGAATGATTATGACAGCAATTATAGAGCAAATCAATACTGAGCAACTGGCAGCAAAGCTAAAAGAGCTGCAAGCCGAGTTTAAGCATGGCGACCTGATGGAATATCTCAGAGCCAAGCCGCTAAACATAGACCTTGATGTCAATAAAGATGACATTGTTATCAGCTTTGACCTAAACCAAGACAATGCTATCACGGTCGAAATCAAAACAGATTACAACCGTGGCGAATTGGTCAACGTAGAAATCAGCTACATCGAAGTAGACAACATTGAAGATACTTACTTTATAGATGATGAAGATAGCGACCTGCTACTACAGTGCAAACGCATTATTCATGACGCGGTGCATTACAAGCTACTCGATGAAGATAGCGAGATTAAAACCAACTTTTACGATGACGTTTACGCATAAGGAGCGCAGATCATGAAACTTTGGGAAATCACACACATTATGGACGGCGTGACGATGGTTGAGCGCGTAGAAGCTGGCTCAAAGATGGAAGCTCGCGGCGTACTGGTCAGGCATTATCTAAGACAGCTTGACCTTGTATCGGTTGTTGAAGTCGAAGGAGAAAGCGCATGAGCAATGAATTAGTAGGTATCGCGCTTGTAGGCGGCTTACTGTGGGGTGGTATCGCTTTTGCGATGCTACCTAGCGCAGTCGATAAAGAATACGACAGCAAGCAAGCATCCGTCATCAATCACAAGTACGACAATTTGGATAATCAAGCCGACATTGACGACGATGTGACTTATCAAGCAATCGACGGCAAGGCTTACAAGATGGTTGACGGCTTAGCAAGTAATGAATGGGTGCCGCTGACTAGCGACGGTTATGTTGACGACTACGACCAGTCTGCAAAGGCTAGAGAGATTAAAGCGGCTAATGAAAGTTTGAGACGGATTAAGGCAGGTGATGTATGAGTAAGATTAAAAAAGCAGATTTACTGCAATTAGTGCAAGAGCAAGCAGAAATGATTGCTGAACTATCAGGAATGGTTGAGCTTAACAAGATGTCGATTATCAAGTTAGAAAATGAGCGCGAAAAACCACAGCTCAAGCAACTAGACCAAAGCGCGTTTAAAAACATGCACGAAAGATGGAGATTTGCAGCGATTGACGCAGATGGTAGCGCGCATAGGTTCAGCAAAGAGGTCTTTCCCTATAAAGAGGGTTTTTGTTATGAGGGTGACGACTACAGTGAGTTTAAGTTTTCATTGATTGGCGAAGGCTACGACACCTCAAACTGGCAAAACTCGCTAATTGAGCGTGATACAACTAAAGAGCTAACAGGTAGTGAGCTTTGTAGGGCGATGTTGAAAAATCAAGTTTATGTGCCTTGTTTTGTTTCTGATGTTTCTGAGGCTCATGCCATTGAGCGCAAACAAACAGCGATGATAGATAAGGTTTATTCAGGACTGCCCTTTATTTTTAGAAGTGGATATAACGGCTGGACTTACGTCGTCCCAATCAACAACCAAGGCGAACCGTTGACCGCAGCGGAGGCAGGATTATGAATCATCAAGCAGACAACTGGGAATGGGCGCAGCATGACGTACACGACACGTTGAGCTGCAAGATGACTGATAGCGAGCAAGCAGCGTTTATCAAGTCACAGCAAGAGATTAGCAGCCGTTTGGGTATGACGTTTGATGAATTGATAGCGTCAATGCAAAGCGGTGAAATGAAACGACAGGCAATCAAACAAACAGAAAAGGAATCTTAATCATGGCACTTAATATCGTTACGTCAGTACAGCCGTTAAATGTTGAAAACATCATTACATTTATCTATGGCGACCCTGGCATCTGGAAAACATCATTAGCGTTTACCGCTAAGAACCCTATCCTTTTTGACTTTGACAAAGGTGCACATCGAGCAGGCGCTTTTCGTAAAGACACAGTGCAGATCGGCTCATGGAATGAAGTAGCAAGATTTACAGCGCAGGACTTGCAAGGTTACGACACTATCATTGTGGACACAGCCGGACGCGCATTAGACATGATGACTGACAGCTTAAAAGGCGATAGTCGCAATACCCGCCGTGACGGTCAATTATCAATGCAAGGCTATGGAAAACTTGGCGGTATGTTTACCGACTGGCTCAAAATGCTACGCGGTATGGGTAAAGATATTGTGCTACTCGCTCACGCCTCGGAAGATAAAGACGGCGACAATGTTATCAAGCGACCTGATATGGTCGGCGGTAGCAAAAAAGAGGCTTACAAAGTCGCTGATATGATGGGCTATATGACCATGCAGCAAGGTCAAAACGGCGCAGTCAGAACGCTTAATTTTATTCCGCACCCTGCTTACTTAGCCAAAGATAGCGGACAGATTGGTAATATCGTTATTAACTCAATGACAGACGCGCCCAATCAGCTAGCGGATATTATCCAAGCAACCAAAAACCACATTAACAGCCTATCAGCAGAAGCAGCCAAGGCTCAGCAAGACCTTGATGACCTGCGCACAGAGCTTGTCGGCGCAGAGGACGCAGAGCATATCAATACGTTAATTGACGGGCTTAAAGTTAATCATCCGCTGTATAAGCAAATGCGCTCAGATATATGGAATGCAGCACAAGCCATGCAAGGTATTCAGTTTGACGATGCAGCAAAGCACTTTGTTGACGTGGTTGAAGATGTAGTTGCAGATGACGAGTTTGAGCCTGCTAATGAACAGGAAGCAGAGGTCGCCAATGTCGAATAATCGCATATCAGTGACATGGCTTGATAGCTATCAGTATTTTTTAGATAGCGAAATGTCGGAAGATGAATTGTATGAGCGCTTTTACGGCGCTTTTACTCAAAACCCTGCTATGGCAGCAGGGACGGCTTGGCATAAGCACTTAGAGCAGACGAATAACAGTCATAGTATTGTTGAGATGGACGGCTTTACGTTTAACTTAGATGCTTTATTCAATTCAGATGATACGCATGTTATCTGTCTTGGTCTGCCCTACGAGCGTGAGAATAAGCACGTTATGCAGCTAATAGATGGTGTGGACTTGGTGGGCATGATTGATGTTGAAACGCCCTACACGGTCTATGACCACAAGCTGACTGGTAGCTATAAACCTGAGCGCTACTTTGACGCTTGGCAGTGGCGAGCATACCTGACCATGCGAAATAAAAACCAGTTTACTTATCAGGTTTTCGAGTGTAAGCCAGTGCGTGAATATGGTCAGACGGTAGAAATCAAAGACTACCACACGCTTGATATGTATGCGTATGAGGGTATGCAAGACGAGGTTAAAGCAGTGTTGGCCGACCTAAACAATCTAATCAACAAATGGCGCTCAGAGGGTAAACCCTGCAAGCGTGACTACAGTAAGTAGGTGCAACCATGACCAATCCAAAAAACCGCGACCAACTGCTTGAGACGGTCAAGATAATATTTGCCAGTGACGAGCCGTTATCTACAAGTCAGATAGAGGCTAGAGGTAACATGAATCGACGCACAGTACAAAGGCATATAAAGCGACTTGGTGATGCTGGCGTAGTTGCGATAAAGAAGAATCAGTATGACACCCGTGAACTGGTATGCCATAGATTGATTTAATTATCCTGCGTGGGAGCTAATACACGCCGTTACCGCCAGTAGTGACGACAGAACGCTGGCCGCCGAGATTGACACTCCTTACGTGCTAAGCATGTGCTTTGAAAAAGCAGTCAAGGCAAAGCCGAATGACTCACGATACGAGTCATCTATTTTATATGAGGATAATAACTATGAGTAATGCACGCAGAGATATTCACGCAGTAATTGGCTTTTCGCACGATATGCTGAACAACTTAATGAATCCCGACCTAACACCTGAGCAGCTAGACGCTGAGATTGCTAGAGCAAAGGCTGTCACCCCTATTATTGCACAGGCCATTGATGGTGAGCGCGTTATCAATGAGCGCGTAAAGATTGTCAGTGAGTACGCCCCTGAAAAGGTGGTCGATGTCATGCGTAATCAGGCGCTTGGTTATGATTAAGTGCAGTGTTTACAATAAAGATTTGGTTGATTGGGTTCGTAGCAATCAAAAAGGTATATCGAGAGCTGAGCTTACCGCCAGGCTAAACAAGCGGTTTGATACTGATTTTAGCGTTAATGTGGTGTCATCTTTTTGTAGACGGTGCGGATTTAAAAGTGGCGTTAATGCTGGTCAGCTTAAAAAAGGCGGCATACCCTGGAATAAGGGTAAGCCACACCGCACTAATTCAGACTACTTTTTTAAAAAAGGGCATGGTGGATTTAAGACAAAAGAAGTCGGCGCTGAGAGATTTTGCAGCAAAGATGGTTATGTAATTATCAAGACCAAGCAGCCGCGAACCTGGCGACGCAAACACGTTGTTATATGGGAGCAGCATAACGGCAAAATACCCAAAGGTCACTGCATACGGTTCTTAGATAATGATCGTACTAATTGCAATATTGAGAACCTGGTGTGTATCCATCGGGGCGTCAATGCGGTTATAAACCATCAAAACCCCACTAACACTGATAATCCTGATATTAACCACGCCATCATACTGACCGAGAAAATAAATCACACGATTAAAAATATAGATAGATATAGGAGTGAGCCATGAATAATTTACCATTACAGCCGTTGAAGTGGTCACAAAACAACTATGCAGAGATTGTGACGCATACAGCCAAATCGCCACTGCATGACTACACCATTCGTTATGACGACTTAGAAGGTGCTTATCTGATTGACTACTACGAGCGCATGACTAACGAGCATGGAAACGAGTTTTTTAAATCAGTTGATGAAGCCAAGAATTGGGCGCAATCAACGCACTATAAAGACAAGATGCAGCCGTATATTAAGCCCTCGCCTACTTGGATAAGCGTTAAAGATAAGCTACCGACCCATCATCAAGACGTTATCGTCTATCGCTATGATGGTGAGCAAAGCAGCATTGAGCACTCGTTATATTTTGACGGTGAAGTAATGAAAGGATTTGGCAACGTGGCAGATGAAGAAGGGTTTTTTGATGATGTTTATTATTGGCAGCCGATAGAGACAAAAGCACTCTATGAGGCAATGGCAATGCAGTTACAGATTAGCGAGGCAGCAGATGACTAACTTACGGAGATTACGAATCGAGCAAGTGGTTGATAAAATGGCAATACCAAAATCAACCATCTATGAGAAAATAAAAGCCGGTACCTTTCCGGCCCAATATAAAGACGGGACCTCGTCTTTTTGGTTTGAGCATGAGCTTGACGCATGGCTAATAAAAGTGCATGATTTGCACATTGAACCGGCGCCGGTACCAGAGCATGACGAGGCTTGATATAAATTAATAACAGTAAAATTAACAGTAAACTAAGTTATTGGGATTAACTAAAACAATACTATCAATGACTTAGGTATTTAATTAAGTACCGACCACCGGTACCATATACGAAACCCTCGCAATCTATCGATTACGAGGGTTTTTTATGGTTTGCTGTTTAAAATTGGCTGTTCTATCAAAAAAAGACCACGCTAAATTGGCTAAGCGAGGTCTTTTTTAACAGTGGATGGTGTATTTAATGCTACTCGGCTTCATCTAGCAGTTTATTAACCGCATCTGCCATGTCGTCATCTATGATGTTGTCTTCTATATAGTCCACGAGCTCATGAATAGTAGTCAGATCCATTTCTCGAATACCCAAGCCTGCCAGTTGCTCATTAATAGACGCCAAGCTCTCAGTACCCTCAGGATTTTCTAGTAAATGCTCATCAAAGCTCTCACTGACAAGCCAATACATTTTTTCTAACACGCTCTCTCTTCTCGTCAAGGTAGAATAATTATCGCCATGGATAAATAAATTAAAATGATAAGGTATTTCTATCTCATTGATAAAAAAAGTACGCTTACACTCTAGGGTATAGGCTTGTACTTGTTTGTCTTCAGCGCCTTCTACATCACTTGCATCTTCTGCAATTTCTTCTTTTACCAAGCCTTCTAATATCTCATAACGCCCGACTTTGACTTTGTGGTTATAAATAATACAAGCGTCCGCAATCGCATCAAAAATCACCGCACTAACATCCAACGTATGGTCGTCGATATCATAAAACGCTTTTAAAAAAGGTAAGAACTCTGTGAGTTCATCTTCTGGCACTTCGGTCAAAAACTGCTGCTCGTAAATCGTAATCATGTCGTCAGGTGAATAGGTATTGGCGGTATTGGTCTCATTTCTGCCTGTTGGTTGCAAGGGTATCAGATTATATGGATTATTATGGGTCATGCAGGACTGCCTTTTTATTGAGGTAAGCGAAAATCTATGTCGTCTATTATCTCTTATTCAGCCACTTTTAGATATATGGTTTAGTCGTTCAGATTAACCAAAAAAAACCACTCTAAGCGATTTAGAGTGGTTTTTGGTCAACTATCGGCTTATCCTAAAATAGCCCCTCGCTAATTGGCCATTTGTACTTTATGTTGCTTACGAATGCTGGAACCATCTTTACAGCTGATGGTGATACCTGTGAATCCAAACAGTATCGTAAGCAGGAGTGATAAATAACAGAAAAAGGCATAAGGCAAATATTCAAGCACAGGCACGCCTAATGCTTGACTGATAAACACACCGCACACGCTCCACGGTACTAATGGATTGATAACCGTACCCGCATCTTCGATGGTACGCGATAGGTTTTTAGGGTGTAAATTCAAACGCTCAAAGGTCGGACGAAATGCAGTTCCTGATAATAAAATACTCAAATACTGCTCACCAATCAGCACGTTAATGCTTAAAGCCGCCAGCGCCGCGGCAAAAATAGCACGGCCTGAGCTCGTTAGCATATGTCTAATACCTAACAATAATGCTGGCAATATGCCCAATGCACGTAATAAACCGCCCAAACTTAACGCCAATATCACAATAGTCTGGGTAAAGAACATGCTTTGCATACCACCACGTGAAATCATACCTGCCACTTCGCCCAGCTCTAGATTTTCGGCAGGCGTATAACCGGCAAACAGATAGCCGCCCATCTGTCCAATACTTGGCGTACTGTGCAGATAAGTAAGCACTAAAGCGGTCGCAATCGTACAAATGATAGTATAGATGGCATTGACTCGGCATAACGCTAACACCACCAACACGATAAATGGCAACACGGCATAACCATGGACTAAGCCGCTATCGACCAATTGTGATTGCAATAAGGTCACTTGACCCAAATCGCCGGTACCTGTCTGGCCAGAGAAATACCAAAATAGCCCAGCCGTAATGAGCCAAGCCGGTACCGTGGTATACATCATATTGCGGATATGCTCAAACAAATCGATACCGACGACAGAAGATGCAAGCGTACAAGTATCTGACAAAGGCGACATCTTATCGGCAAAAAAAGCGCCCGAAACCACCGCACCAGCAGCAATAGCAACGTTGGCATCAAAGGCATTACTCATACCAATAAAGGCCACACCAAGTGTCGCGGCTGTGGTCAAACTACTACCTAGAGCGACGCCAATAATAGAAGTCAGAACAAAAGCAGAAATATAATAATACTGCGGTGAGATGAGATCAAAACCATAATACATAATGGTAGGAATAGCGCCCGACATCATCAGCGCGGCGACCAGCAAACCAATAAAAAATAATAAATAAATAGCACCGATACCACTGACAACGCCCGACGACATCTGCTCTTGCATCTTCTCAAAGCTTAGACCTTTATACATACCAAGGCCTAATAAAACAACGATTGCAAGCATCAATGACAGATGCGGTACCCAGCCAAAGCCGATCATGGTCACACCCATAATCGCGATGACAACGCTGGCAATAATAAAAGCTACCTTAGGAGATAGCTCGGTAAGTACTTGTGGAGGCATAACACATCCTTATGGTGCCATCATATATATTCTGGCGTTAGGGTTGGTTTTGGGTGGGACAATTTTAATGAGTTGCAATGATTATTGCCAGTCTCATCACTTACCCATTAGGCTATCGGTTTTGGCTGCCATGATAAAATCGTTGCGATGCAGACCTTTAATGCTATGTGACCACCAAGTGACGGTCACTTTGCCCCACTCTACCAAAATACCCGGATGATGCCCTTCTGCTTCCGCAATGTCGGCCAGCTCATTAGCAAATGCCATCGCTGTGACGAAATTTTTGAATTTATATTGACGCTGTAGTTGCTTAATGCCATCGACTTCGATGAGCGACCAATCAGGAATTTGTGTTAATAGCTCGCGTGCTTCTGTGTCATCGACGGTTGGTGCGCCGATACGGCAGGCTTCACAGCTGGCTTGTGATAATGTCGTCATGATAATGTCCTTTTAAGTTAACTATTATTTTTTTAATACTGTTAGGTTTAATACCGTTACGTCCGTGTTAATACTGTTTTTACAGCAGCATGCTTTACTACATTTTTATTTTAACCATGCATTTTTTTAATTTATTAAGAGCTTTTTGGCGCATAAGTTGGTTCAAACAAGCCAAGCGACATCGCTTGTTTGACCATGCCCATGATGTCGCTATCGACGATATCGAACAGCGTATCCAAATCATCAATGACATAATAAATCGGCTGAATATGATCAATGCGATAAGGCGTACGCAGTACATCCAGTAAATCAAATGTGCGGTGTTCTGGTTGATTTTGCGGTTGGTGATGCTTAGAGTGATGCTGATTTCCAGACTGATATCGTTTATCGCTACCATTAAGCGCATAAATCGTTTCAGAAGGCGAGCTTAAAATACCGCCGCCATAGATACGACGATTGTCAGGGTGAGTACCTACCAAACCAAACTCGATGGTAAACCAATAAAGCCGTGCTAAAAACCACCTTTCTTCTTTACTGGCATTCAAACCCAGCTTGCCATACGTCTCATTAAAAGCGGCAAACGCAGGATGGGTCAGCAGCGGACAATGGCCAACGATTTCATGGAAAATATCAGGCTCTTCAATATAATCCATGTCTTCGAATCGGCGGATAAAGGTCGCTACCGGAAAGCGTTTATTTGCTAAGAGTTTAAAAAACTTGCCAAAGCTAATAAGTGCAGGAACGGCAGCAGTTTGCCAGCCAGTTGTTGCTTGCAGGATTTGGTCAATGTCATTTAATTGCGGGATATGCGTCAATGGCAGGTTTAGCTTTTCTAAGCCTTCTAGATAGGCAGAGCAAGCTCGATTGGGTATTTGCTTGGCTTGACGTGTAAGCAGCGCCTGCCACATGGCATTTTCATCGGCGCTATAATCAATATGACCCTGACCGTCTGGCTGATGCGAGAGGTAAGGCTGCTTTTTAGCAGGTGAATCAGTATGGCTAGAAGCATCAGCGCCGAGAGCATTAGAAGTAATAGTCTTAGCACTAAGGGCTTGATGGATAGAATGTTGAGCTTGTAGGCGTTCCATGCCTGTGTTCCTTTTATTAGCGTTAGTACAGTCGCTTGTCGCCAGTAACTCTCAAGTATTGTGGATTTACCATCGCAAGCGGTACTTTGCCGATTAAGGACAAGACAAATTCCTTTTGTCCTGCCCATTTATCATATTTAGCGTATCTATAAGTGATTAAGCTAAAACTATGGCGTTGCCGTGTCTAGCTGACCAATCGTGCCGCGACGGACTTGGTCACGCTCGATTGATTCAAACAGAGCTTTAAAGTTACCTTCACCAAAGCCTTCTTCGTAATCGCCTTTACGTTGGATAAATTCAAAAAACACTGGGCTACCAAGGATGGTTTCAGAGAAAATCTGTAACAATAAGCGTGGCGTACCGCCTTCTGTGGTACCGTCTAACAAGATACCGCGCATTTGTAGCTCAGCGACATTCTCGCCGTGGTTTGGTAGGCGTTCATCCAGCATTTTATAATAGGTTTCATTTGGCGCTGTCATCAGCGGGATACCCATGTCTCTTAATTTGTCGATGCTAGACAACAAATCATCACTCAATAGTGCGATATGCTGAATACCTTCGCCATTAAATTGCATCAAGTACTCTTCAATTTGCCCGCCGCCCTGCTTTGATTCTTCGTTTAATGGAATACGGATTTTGCCATCAGGCGCAGTCATTGCTTTACTGGTCAGACCGGTGTACTCACCGGTGATATCGAAATAGCGGATTTCGCGGAAGTTAAAGATACGCTCGTAGAAGTCGGCCCAATATGCCATGCGACCACGGTAGACATTATGAGTTAAATGATCGATAACCTTGAAGCCAAAGCCTTTTGGATGCTTGTCGACGCCCGGTAGGTATTCAAAATCGATATCATAAATAGAGTTGCCATCGCTAAAGCGGTCAATGAGATAAATAAGCGAGCCGCCGATACCTTTAATCGCTGGCAAGCGCAGCTCCATGACCCCTGTTGGCACGTCTACTGGCTCAGCGCCATTCTCGATGGCAAGATCATATGCTTGCTGCGCATTTTTTACCCGAAAGCCCATGCTACAAGCGCCGGCGCCATGCTCACCTAAAAAATAGCTGCCATGGCTTTTTGGCTCACGGTTCAAAATAAGGTTGATGTCTCCTTGGCGAAACAAGGCGACATCTTTTGAGCGGTGATTGGCAATATGAGTAAAGCCAAGGTTGCGAAATAGCGTTTCGACAAGCTCAGGCTCAGGTGAGACAAACTCAACGAAATCAAATCCTTGCAAGCCCATTGGGTTATCAAATAAATCTGCCTTTAACTCTGACATTGTCATCATCCTTAATTTCAATTGGTGGTATAAATCACTAAAAATTAGCAAAAAATAAGTTTCATCAATCATTCCTATTGACGTGTGATTTATATTAGATTAGCTTAATTTATAAGACTAATCGTTTTTTTTGATTTATTTATCAGGTTTGCTTATGAATATCAGTATTCGCCAATTGAGCGCTTTTGTCAGTGTTGCCGACAATGGCAGTTTTACCCGTGCCAGCGAGCAGATGCATTTGACCCAATCTGCCGTCAGTGGTTTGATTAAAGAGTTGGAGTCCAGCCTTGGTATCGTGCTATTTGACCGCACCACCCGCCAGCTATCTTTATCCGTCGTTGGTTATAATTTATTACCACAAGCGCGGCGTATCTTAAATGAGATGCAGCTATTTGAAAATGAAGCCAGTAGCTTGACAAGTTTGGCGCAAGGTGAAGTCCGACTTGCGGTGTCGCAATTTGCTGCCTCTTCAATGCCAGCCGTTATTGCTCAATTTGCTAAAGCATATCCAGATATCAGCGTGTCTTTACTTGATTGCTCAGCAGAAAATGTTTTAGAACATATTCAAAACATCGAGGTAGATTTGGGCGTCGGTACTGAGCGTGGCTTTACGGAGTCTGAGGATGACATCAGCGCCGATTTGTTATATCAGCTGCCGTTTTGTGTGGTAATGCCAGATAACCATGCGCTGGCGCAAAAAACAGAAGTCATTTGGCAGGATTTAATAGACACACCGCTTATTACTTTACAAGGACCATTTATCGAGCAAGTCACTGCTGAGCTTGATGAGGAAATCGCCAGTCATATTCAGCAGGCGCGCTATAAAGTCAACTTTATGTCCACCGCCCTTGAGATGTCCCGCCAAGGTTTTGGCATTACCTTGTGCTTGCCTTATATGCCAGAGGTGATAGATTGGGTAAGTGCCAATGGTTTGCAAATGCGTCCGTTGGCACAGCCGGTTAAAATGCGCCGATTCTTTATTTATCAACGCTCGTCACGCGCTTTGTCACCCGCCAGCATTGCTTTTAAGCAATTTTTGCAAACTTACTTTGCTAGCCACTTTGACGATTTGCAGCGGGTTTAATGGCAATCAAAGCACTTATTATTTCAGTTTGGCAAAGGCTAAAATCTGTCCAAAAACTTGCTAATAAACAAAAAAATGCGTTAATTAATCAGTATCGCTGA
Organism: Psychrobacter sp. UBA3483; assembly: GCF_002377905.1. GTDB lineage: Bacteria > Pseudomonadota > Gammaproteobacteria > Pseudomonadales > Moraxellaceae > Psychrobacter. Next base: position 63,217 of record NZ_DFQS01000056.1, read on the forward strand.
ATCTAACATTGAGTTAATCGCCAAACTGGTTTATGCTTTTTAACGCCTTAACTCATCTCCCTTGTAAGGAAAAAAAATGTTTGAACGTATCGATTATTATGCCGGTGACCCGATTTTAGGATTGATGGACAAATTTGCCGCTGACACCAATCCAGATAAAGTCAATTTGGGCGTTGGGGTTTATTATGATGAGGATGGCAAATTGCCTGTCCTTGAGTGTGTCAAAACGGCTGAAGAGCGCATTGCCGACCCTATCTCTCCTCGTCCGTACTTGCCAATGTCAGGCTTACCAGGACACCGTAAAGGTTGCCAAGAACTACTGTTTGGTAAAGACGCGCAAATCTTACAAGACGGTTTGGTTGCCACCATCGCCACTATCGGCGGTTCTGGTGCGTTAAAAGTCGGCGCAGAGTTTATCCATGACTGGTTCCCTCAATCTAAGTGCTACGTCAGCGACCCAACGTGGGGCAATCACATTGCTATCTTTGAAGGCTCGGACGTCGAAGTCGGTAAATATCCGTACTACGACAAAGCAACCAGCAGTGTTAAGTTTGATGAAATGATTGCATTTTTTGAAACTTTGAACAAAAACGATGTCGTCTTGCTGCACCCTTGCTGCCATAACCCGACCGGTATGGATTTGACTCGTGAACAGTGGGATACCACGCTAACTGTCATTAAAGCGCGTGAATTGATTCCATTTATGGACATCGCTTACCAAGGCTTTGGCGAAGATATGGACAGCGACGCTTACGCTATCCGTAAAGCAGTCGAGATGGGCCTACCCGTATTTGTCAGTAATTCATTCTCTAAAAACTTATCACTTTACGGTGAGCGTGTCGGCGGTCTATCGGTCGTGTGCCCGAGCGCTGACGAAGCTGAGCGCGTTTTTGGTCAGCTAAATGCGACCGTGCGTCGCATCTATTCAAGCCCACCATCACATGGCGGCCGCGTGGTCGATATCGTCATGAACGACGAAGCGCTACATGAGCAATGGGTTGGCGAAGTTTATGCCATGCGTGACCGTATCAAAGCCATGCGCTTAAAGCTCAAATCGGTATTGGAAGAAAAAGTCCCTGGCCGTAACTTCGATTACTTAACTGAGCAAAATGGTATGTTTAGCTTTACCGGTCTGACGCCTGAACAGGTTGAAAAACTCCAAAGCAAATATGGTATCTATATGGTTTCGAACTCACGTATGTGTGTGGCAGGCTTAAATACCAGTAATATCGACTATGTAGCCAATGCCATGGCTGACGTTTTAAAAGACTAACTCTCTAGCGTAATTTTAGAAAAAATATGTGATTAAAAAGGTTGAGTCATGATTCAGCCTTTTTTTATGTCTGCCACTTTCTAAAAAAATGTATAAAAAACACTGCACAAAAAACCTTGCAATCTATTTGGCTATAAATTACATTATACGTAAGTAGTTAAATATAACGTAATTATATACATGCTTTAGCAAGGAGCACCCCATGTCAACGATTGACAAAGACCTCACCTCATTTATCGATATCGCTGCCGATTCTGATTTCTCTATTCATAACCTGCCTTATGGTATTTTTAGTGATACCAAAGATTCTGCTGATAATAACCGTCGCGCAGGTGTTGCTATTGGTGAGCAGGTATTAGACTTGTCGGTACTCGAAGCAGAAGGGTTATTAAGTTTGACTGGCGGCCCATACTTTGATCAGCCAACCTTAAACGCCTTTATTGACTCTGGTCGCGACAACTGGACCAAGGCGCGCACCACCATTCAAACGCTGTTGTCTAGTGATAATGGTACCTTGCGCGACAATGCCGACTTGCAGGCAAAAGTCCTGTTTAAGCAAGCAGACGTCACTATGCACCTACCCGTGCAAGTGCCCGGTTTTACCGACTTTTACTCTTCTAAAGAACACGCCACCAACGTCGGTACCATGTTCCGTGACCCAAAGAACGCTCTATTGCCTAACTGGACGGAAATGCCAGTCGGTTACAATGGCCGCGCCAGTACCGTTATCGTTAGTGGCACGGATGTGATACGCCCATCGGGTCAGCTAAAACCCAATGCTGATGAGCGTCCTATTTTCTTACCTTGTAAGCGTTTGGATTTTGAGCTTGAAACCGCCTTTGTCGTTGGTCGTGGCAATGATATCGGTCAACCGATTGCAGTCGATGCAGCCGCGGATCATATCTTTGGCATGGTGCTACTCAACGACTGGTCAGCCCGCGACATTCAAAAATGGGAATACGTGCCTTTAGGTCCTTTTAATGCCAAAACTTTTGCTTCTGAGGTATCACCTTGGATTGTAACCATGGACGCTTTAACGCCGTTTAAAATCGCATGCCCAACGCAAGAGCCAAAACCACTGGCGTATCTCAATGAAAAAGACAGCAACAATAGCTTTGACATTCATTTATCGGTCGAACTCCTGCCTGAAAATAGCGATGAAGCAACCGTGGTTTGTGAAACCAACTTTAAATATATGTATTGGTCCATGGCGCAGCAGCTCACCCACCACACCATCACCGGCTGTAAAGTAGAAGTTGGTGACATGATGGGTTCAGGGACGATTTCGGGACCGACGCCAGACTCTTATGGCTCAATGTTAGAGATTGCTTGGAATGCCACCAAACCCGTCACTTTAAAAGGCGGCGAAACGCGCAGCTTTATCGAAGATGGCGATACCGTGATTATGAAAGGTTATAGCGAAAAAGACGGCATTCGTGTTGGCTTTGGTGAGGTACGCGGCAAGGTCTTGCCGGCGCTTAGCTTTGATTTTGACAAATAAGTCTATTTCATAAAGTAATTACAAATCAGACAAGCGTAAAAAAATTACTTAGGCTGTTAGACAATTATCACTACTTAGTTTAGCGAAATGCTGACAGCCAATTAAGTTGGACGCTTTATCAAAAGGAGTTTGATATGAGTTTTAAAATTGAAAAAATCCATCACGTGGCCTATCGCTGCAAGGATGCTAAAGAAACCGTTGAATGGTATAAAAAATATCTCAATATGGATTTTATCTTAGCATTCGCTGAGGACCATGTCCCCTCGACCAAAGCCTTTGACCCTTATATGCATGTGTTTTTAGATGCCGGTAATGGCAATGTCTTGGCGTTTTTTGAAGTGCCCAATCAACCTGAAATGGGTTTTGACCCCAATACGCCAAACTGGGTGCAACACTTAGCCATGAAGGTAAAAGACCGCGATGCGTTAATGGCGGCAAAAAAGCATTTAGAAGAAAATGGCATCGACGTAGTCGGCGTGACCAATCACGGTATTTTTCATTCTATCTATTTCTTTGATCCTAATGGCCATCGTATGGAACTTACCTACGATGATAGTACCTCAGAAGAAAAAGTCTCGATGATTACGGAAGAGATGAAACACGAGATGCTAGATGAATGGTCGCGCACCAAACGTGCGCCCGTTCATACGCAGTTTTTACACGCAGAGGAACTCGCTGAAGCAAGAGACGTGGCGCCCGTTGGTGAGTAACAGCATTAATTTATGGAATGGTTAAATCTTACTTTATTCAGCAGTTAAGTGGCGAAAGTAAAGAGCTAAGCGCGTCTTGACTAAGCTATTTGATAGCGTCGCGCAATGGCTAGTATTTGCTCGACCACGTTATGTTGCTCACTCATCGGTAACTGCTCGGTGGTACCAATGATAGTAATGGCATATTCTAATGGCAAGCTTTCAGCAGATGGTTTGTCATTAGCAGATAGTTGATTGTTGCTAAGCGGCTGATTAGTGGTCGAGGTATTGCTTTCTAGTGGCGGCACAAGCACTGGAATGGTAATGGCATTAATCCCCATTAACATATCGCCGGTAACTGTGGCATAGCCTTGGGTAAGAATTTTGGCGCGCAACTGGTTAAAATTCTGCCATCGCTCTGCGATAATGTCTTTATCATTTGTCTGCCATTCAGCGATAACCAATGGCTTAATAATCGTTTCTGGCTGATAACTGGCAAACAGCTGCCCTGTTGCCGACGTCGTTAGCGGCATACGTGAACCGATACGAGTAATGATACTAATCGGGCTATCAGGCTCAACCGATTGAATGATAATCGGACCTTCGCTGAACCATTTGGCGATTTGAACCGCACAGTTTACCGTGCCTTTAATCTCTGTTGCCACATGCGTCAGGCGCTCTAATAGGTTGTGTTGATTGAAGTCCGCATGCCCAAGCGAATTTCCTCGAGCGCCAAGTCCATAACGCCCATCACTGAGCTTACGTGCATAATTTTTACGAATAAGACTGACCAAGTAGCGATGACACTTTGCTGGATGCATCTGTACAGCTTGAGCGACGTCCTTTAACATCATAGGCTTATTTTGATCGATAAGAACATCTAACACCGACAATCCAACCTCAAGTGACTGCACGCCACCTTGGTTTTTATTGGTAGTAGGATTGTCTGGCAGGTTTTCAGATACGGGCATGTTTTGCTCAATTAATTATTTACTTTATCAATAATTATACCCATTTATATACCCAACAAGACAACATAATAAAAGGAATAAATAATGATGACATTTTATGGCTATTTTCGCAGTAGCACGTCTTACCGTACGCGTATCGCGATGAACCTAAAAGGCTTAGATTATGATTATATTGCGATTAATTTGGCGCAAGATGAACAATTAAAAAACGAATTTTTATCGCTTAATCCACAAGGATTGGTGCCTGTTTTACAAGCCGATGATTTGCTGTTATTTCAAAGTCCCGCTATCTTAGAATGGTTAGAAGAGGTTTATCCTAAAAATCCATTATTGCCTAAAGACGCTGCGGGGCGTATGCAAGTACGGGCGTTAAGCGCAATGATTGGCTGTGATATCCATCCGCTTAATAACCGCCGTGTTTTACAATATCTACGCAATGAGCTGTCGGTAGATGAAGCTGAGGTCATAAAATGGTGTAATCGCTGGATAAGTGAGGGTTTTGCTGCGTTAGAAAAACGCTTGGCTCAAGATTACAGTCGTGATAATAGCCGCGGGAAATTTTGCTACGGTGACAGTCCGACCTTTGCAGATTGCTATTTGATCCCGCAAGTTTCTTCGGCGCGGCGCTTTGAAGTAGACTTAAACCCTTATCCCAATATCGTCCAAATCGACGCCCATTGCCGCACCCTTAAAGCATTTGCTGATGCAGACCCGATGCTGCAACCTGATGCACCAAACGCTTAACCTTAAAAAAAATAACCTCTAAATGAGGATAAACCCCAATTTAGAGGTTATCGAAAATAGCTAGTTTCTTTATGTACGTCGCTGCTCAAATTTTCATCTCCTCTTGCGTGACCGCCACTATCTTAATAGGTACGGCAAATAGCCATGACATGCCCCCACTACAATAAAAGCAGCCATTTTTAAATGACACAATATAGGCGGTAAAGTCATTACCACATTGATCTTTTATGGCCTCTTCATCACTTTCATCATCGACCGCACACCATACTCGCTTATTACCTCGTTTAAGTAGCGCGCGGGTTAAATCGCTCCCTTTTAGCTCATTATTCATACCAAGCTCCTTAGCTATCCTGCTTTAGCATTACTCAATCCATAAGAATGACGCGAGCTCTAACAACCTCCTATTTTATTAAAAACAATACAACATGGGTCGTTAAATTAATTAACAACTCCTTATTTTTATAGAAACTCTAGTGTAGAACTTTAGTAGCAAAACTGTAACATAGAAAGCAGCATTCCCGACGGACGGTAGGTATTCAAGGACAAGCGGTATAAATTTATACTTTTTTACAAGATGCGCCTTATTCAAGGATAAATAAAATAATGAGCCTAAAATTAAGCTCAGTCTTTTATAATTTCTATTAGCAATAGAGGCTAAAACTCATCATAAAATCAGGTAAAATAGTGGTTATGACCGCTCTTATTCAACCTACTCCTCGTAAAATTATTCATATCGATATGGATGCTTTTTATGCCAGTGTGGAACAACGCGACTTTCCTGAACTGCGCGGCAAGCCCTTAGTCGTTGGTGGGGATCCAAATGGTCGCGGCGTGGTTGCGGCGGCAAGTTATGAGGTGCGTCAGTTTGGCGTACGCTCCGCCATGTCATGTTATGAGGCGCGTAAACGTTGCCCCGAAGTCATATTTGTGCAGCCGCGTTTTGAGGTTTACCGCGCGGTCAGTCAAGATATTCGCCGTATCATGCACCGTTTAACGCCGCAGGTTGAACCTTTATCATTAGATGAAGCCTATCTTGATGTGACAGGATTAAGCGTACATCACGGCTCAGCCACGCTAATGGCAAATTGGCTGCGGGCACAGATTTTGGCACAGACAGGACTCAATGCTTCTGCAGGCGTGTCATTTAATAAAATGCTCGCCAAAATTGCTTCTGATATTAATAAACCCAATGGCACGGCGGTTATCACGCCAGCGGAGGCCGACGCCTTTATTAGCACGCTGCCAATTGAGCGTTTTCACGGTATTGGTAAAGCGACTGCTCGGCGCTTGCATGCGATGGGGATTAGTAATGGCGCTGACCTACGACGTACGCCCGCTGCGCTATTGGTCAATGAGTTTGGCAAGCGTGGTCAGTTTTACCACGATATTGCTCATGGTCGTGACGAACGCCCTGTCAAATCGCAGCGTACGCACAAGTCGGTTGGCTCTGAGACGACTTTCAGAGATAATTTGAGTCATGATGATGAGCTACGTAGACAAATCTATGAGCAAAATACCGATGCCTTTAATCAGTTACGCAAAAAACAGCTTATCGCCTATACCATCACGCTCAAAATAAAATACGCTGACTTTACCCAAGTTACGCGCTCACATACCTTATCTACCGCTTTTGATAGCGCCGAATCTGCCCATTATTGGCTTGATAGGTTGTTTTTAGATATTCCACGCTTACTACCTATCAGGCTTGTCGGTGTGACATTTTCTTCATTGATGCCCGCTACTCAAATCTTGCCACAGTTAGATCTGTTTGAATAAGGGCATTTTATTTGTAGGAATAATGCTGAGTATTCAGCATTTATATATTTCTACTTAGGCTATTTTATAGCTCCTTAATATTAACATGACTGTTAGCCGCTTAGGAAAACGTTCTTTCATAACTGCATTTCTGCTACAATTACGTCAAAATCTCTATCTACTGAAAGACTGACTATGACTGATTCTCAACCTGTAAAATTAGATACGACTTGCACCAATACTATTGAAAAGAACTTTGATAAAAGTAGCATCAAAAGCATCAATGAAACGCTAGATGAAAAAACCGAGGTTTTAGAATATCTAAGTGTTGAGGATTATGATTATGAATTGCCGGACAGCTTAATTGCTCGTTATCCTCTAGCGCAGCGTTCGGCGTCAAAGTTACTATATTTAGCCACAAATCAGCAAAAAAATAGTGACAGCCAGATTATAGACAAACAATTCTCTGAGCTGCCCAATTTGTTAAACGCGGGCGATTTAATTGTTTTTAATGATACCAAGGTTATGAAAGCACGCTTATTTGGGCAAAAAGACACGGGCGGTAAGATTGAAGTTCTTATTGAGCGTTTGGTTAACATCTCAGATTTAGATAGCACAGTCTTACAGCTAGGAACGACGGACAAAGAGGCAATTAATAAAGAACATATCGCCCTTTGTCATGTTAAAGCCAGTAAAGCACCAAAAACTGGACAACGGCTAGAAATTGCAAATGGTCATATGCAAGCTGTGGTGATTGGTCGTCAAGATAATTTGTTTATCTTGGCTTTTGAAGCCCCTATTTTGCCGGATTTAGAGCGTTATGGTGAGCTACCTATTCCACCCTACTTTGAGCGCCACGCCGATGCGACTGACAACACCCGTTATCAGACCGTTTTTCATGATCCAGCTAAGCTTGCCAGCGTTGCAGCACCAACGGCCAGCTTACATTTTGATGAGCTCGTGTTAGATAAATTGGCTGCTAAAGGTATTCATACTGCTTTTGTTACCTTACATGTAGGCGCTGGTACGTTTGCGCCAGTAAAAACCGACAACTTACTTAACCATACTATGCATAGCGAATACGCTCACCTGCCTCAAGCCACCGCTGATCTCATCAACCAAACGCATGCTAATGGCAAACAGGTTATTGCAATTGGCACCACGGTTACCCGCGTCCTTGAGACCGCTTACCAAAAAACAGCGGTTAATGGACAAGCGCTTTCTAGCTGGGCGGGCGATACTGATATCTTTATTTATCCTGGGTTTAGATTTGGTGTGATAGATAAACTGCTTACGAATTTTCATTTGCCAAAGTCTACATTGCTCATGTTAGTGTCTGCATTTGCAGGTAAAGCCGCGATTGAACAAGCTTACCAACATGCTATTGATAACCAATATCGCTTCTTTAGCTACGGCGACGCCATGCTACTTGATAAAAAAGTAAATGTGCAAGCATAAACATCAAGCAAACAATAATTATATTGTTTATAACGGCGGCGAAATAAACTGGTAAACTAAACGCTATTTTGTTATAACAGCATAGATAACACTTATTTATAAAGGGCTGCCCATGTCTTGTCATTTACCTTATCGTCTGACTAAGCTACATCGCTCAGTATCAATGGCACTGCTTTATTCAGTCAGTTATGCCGCCCTTATATCTAACGCCCAAGCGGCTACCATGGGTAAGACAATCATTACTTCGGCTCAGCATGAACCTTTAGTAGCCAGTATTATGGTTACTAACATTCAAACGCCCGATTTTACTGCAAGTTTAGCGGACTCTAGCATTTACCAGCAAATGGGCTTGAGCCCAACTGACTCAATGACGGTTCGTTTCCAGCCTACTTCAGCCACTAGTGGACAGGTCTTTATTACAACCACAAAACCTGTTTCTAAGCCTTTTGCCGATGTGGTGTTAGCCATTAATGATGGTGCGCAGCGTAGCGTTATCCCTAAGACATTGCTTATGCCTCTTGATGGCAGCTTGCCCATTAATCCTTCAAAAAATAGCGTGACAGCCGCAAAGAAACCTAATTTGCCTACAGTTTCTGCTACTAATGCTCAGCCACTAATAGTTACAAAAGGAACTCCTCCGCCGTTGCTTTTGACGTCCACAGAAGTAAACAAGCCTACTGTACAAGGCAATAATACGGTGTATGCCACTGATCAGTCAGACACTAATCGTTTAAATAATGATGGCAATTCAAATAATAACTTTACTGTACCCATTACAAATAATACGAACACGAGTCCAACTGTGGCTCTGAACAGTCCTAATGCTGCGACTCCAATTAATAATACGCCGTTTGAGCTTGACATCTTAAACATTCAGATTATCCGTCAAATACAGCCTAATCGTGCAAATAAAGAAAACAAGGCAAAAAACTCTGACATTATCGTTTCTACCCCAATGTCACCAATGTCACCAATGTCAGATCATAGTCTATCAACCGCTAACACCGTTGCTAATGACACCATTCCTTATAATAACAATTCTTCTAATAGTATCTCTACGCTCGGTTCTAATACTGACATATCTAGCATCAGCCCTGATGATGCTAGTGGCTCTGAGTTCAACTATACAGTACAACGCAACGATAACTTATGGGTTATTGCTCAGCAAATCGCAGAAAAAAACAATCTTGACGTACAAATTGTTATGAACGAGATTCAAACACAAAACCCCAACGCCTTTATTAATAAAAATGCAAATCAGCTCAAGGCCGATGCACAGTTGAGCCTACCTAAATACGATGTCGTGCCATCGCAAAAAAAGCTACAGACAGCCATCGGCGAACAAAGAAAGCATAGTAGAAATGCAAATACGTCTGTTATCAAAAAAGATACTATTTCTAAAGCGGCATCTAAAACACAAACTGAGAAAGCTCAAGCGGCAAAACGCAATGAGACGCTAGCCATCAAGAAAACGCAGAAACTACCAACCGCCCAGTTTTCCGTAATTGCTCCTGGTCATAGTGGCAGCGCTGACGGTACTAAAACCAAAGCAGGCGTGGCAGCGGGCAATGGACTTAGTACAGATGTGTTAGATATTCTTAAGTCATCAAGACAAAGTACCGCAGACCAAGCGCAGCGTTTATCAAAGACTAACAGTACGCTTGACAGTTATACTAAAAAACTGCAATTACAAAACCAAAAACTGGCGGAGCTACAAGCTCGTCTCGAAAAATTACGCAATCAATAGTCGCCTAACTGATCAATATACTATGCTCCAACAATGATCATGAGCGCAGGAGTAACTATGGACTACATACTATACATTATCGCCGGATTAGTACTCATTGTACTAATAGCGGTGTTAGTCATGCGCAAAAACAAAGCGCAAAAACCACCAACACAGCCAAGTATCAAAGCAGATAAAGCTGCAACGTTACCGAAACATACTGCCGTTAAAGGTACTAATACTCAAGCTAATATCGATAATGATAAGCGATTTGATCATATTGAGATAGCACAGCGTTTTATGGAGCAACAGCGCTATGATAAAGCCATTGAAACTCTCAAGCGCGGTCTCACTGAAAGACCAAATGACAATCAGTTAACTCTTAAACTCTTAGCAGTATACGCAACAATAGACGAGTCTGATAACTTTAATAAGGTCTATGATTCCATTAAAACGCATGGTGATGCTAAAAGCATCGCGCAAGCTGATGATTTAAAGGCATTGCTGACGGAAGAACAAAACCAAGCGGCTGAACGTGCCTTGCCTGCTGATAACAATCTAGATACTGGCTTTGAAAGTATCGATTTTGATTTACCAGCGAAAAAAATCGAGAATAACGATCCAACTATCGATCCTAGCCTTAATAAACAAGCGGTCACTCATAACGAATATAAAAATGATTTAGCCGCTAGCTCAGATAGTACATTAGAAACCTCTCATGATTTCGATACTAGCGAGCAAGATTTTTCCCTGAGTTTAGACGACTTAGAACAAGATATTGATGTGCCAGCTGCTACTAGTGCCGCGCCTGTCATTGAGCTAGATATTGCCGATGCAGAAAGCTTATCAACGTCGACGGTTACCAACACAGATGACAACAGTGGTAAGAATGAGAGTGAGCTTGGTTTTGACTTTGATTTCGACCTAGCTGAACAAAATGTTGCTACTACTACCACCACTCTGTCTAGTGACGATTTAAGCGATGCTCATAATGAAATGACATTAGACGATGAAGCGTTCGTATTAGATTTAGCAGACTTAGAGCTAGATACGAGCGAAACTAATGTGAGTCTTAATGATGAGTCTATGACAGACGTCAGCTCATTAGAAGACAATCTTGCTTTATCTCTCAATAGTATAGATGATAATAACGACACACCTGTTGAAACAGAAACATTATCAAATGAAACGTCGACCGTTATTGATGATAGCTTGAATGATCTTGAATTTGACAACTTTGTTCTTGAAGACCATCCATCAGAGAATAACAGTGCTTCGGAAAGCAATAGCATCGACGAGCTTAGTTTCGTAGATGTGGATACGGCAGACAATCAAACCAACGAAACAGTAGCGTCTAGTGCCGCGCCAACTACTGGCAGATTCGATGACAATACTTTGATTGATGACGATTTTGACTTTGACTCTTTAGCAAGCGCTCCAACAGCGACGACGCCTGTTGACGTTGCAAGCGAAATTGAAAACAATGTTCCAAGTGAATTTACTGCTGATACTGAGGTTGAAACTACAAAGGACTTTTCATCACGTTTTGCCGCGGACTTTGATTTTGTTAAAACGTTAGACAGCAATCAAGTCACCTTAGACTTAGCCAGTCAATATGTGCAATTGGGCGAATATGATAGTGCCAAACGTTTACTTACAGAGGTCATTAACCAAGGTAATAGCGAGCAGCAGAGCCAAGCGCAAGCACTACTAGATCGCACTGCATAAAAAGTAGCGTTTTCTTCTATCAGCAAGTATTCTATTAGTATAAGAATACTTGCTGATTTTTTTTGCATTTAACTTTTATCCTATTGAGCATGCTAAATTACTCGTATCATCACCTTTTCCAATACTCTCTGATTGTGCCCCTACTATGCCCTGTTCCGCTATGATAAAAACACTTTCTACCCCTATTCAACTCATTTACGCTGGGGGCACTTTTGGTAGTTATGGACGCCCATTAGCGCCCTTATCAGCCGACGTTTTTTTGCCAACGTTGCAACAATTACTGGCTGAACATAACACGACTGCGCACCTACCGCCCATATCTTGGCTAGAAAACGGTCTGATTAAAGACAGTAGCCAACTTACCCCTAACGATTTTATTCATTTTTATCGGCTGCTACTATCGGCTTATGCACAAGGCTATAAACGCTTTGTTTTAATTACCGGTACAGATACCTTAAGTTATTTAGGGGCATTTTTAACTGAAGCGTTTGCCAGTAGCGATATTTGCGTTGTCGTTACGGGTAGCATGCGCCCCTTACTCGATAGTGAGGTGCTGGATGCTTATACTATTGATTCCCATAGCGACGCTTGGGACAACCTTACTGACGCATTAAAACTGGCGGTAGCGGGTGAGTCAGGTGTGAAGATTAGCTTTGGTGGCGAATCATGGCCTGCACAAACCGTGCAAAAAATTCATAGTCATGACTTTATGGCGTTTACCGGACATTCACGAGCGGCATACCCGGCCAATAGTTATATCAAAAACTTATCAGATACTCGCCGCCAGCATTGGCTAGATGACCAGCAAGCACTGGTCAGCACTATCAAAGCTCGGGCGGAGCAAGCACGCGTTCACGCTTTATACTGTTTGCCAAATGATACAGACGTTTTAAACAATCAGCTACGCGCCTTATTATCACAGCCACCTTGTGGCATTATCTTATTGGGTTTTGGCGCTGGCAATGTGCCTTATTCGCCAGCTTTAGCAGAAACATTGCAACTGGCTTATGAAAAAGGTCACACGGTGATATGTGCCAGCCAATGTCCGTTTGGCGGGGTTAGTGATACCTATGCGGCGGGCAGTTGGCAATACGATTATCACGTCATTGCCGGCGGACGCTTAACCATTCCCGCGATTTATGCGCGCTTGCTATGGTTATTGGTGCGTTATGATACCCCGGCCAGACGGCGTCAACGTTGGTTAAATAATGTCAATCAGGCCGGTACTACTATCAAGAAGCGCTAAATAACTATTCACTGTTCATTACTCTATAAGCTTTAACATGACAATACCTGAGACCGAAAATATCAAAAGTGACAACATTCAAACTGAAACCGCAACTGAAAAACGGGCAATTTATACCTTAGCTATTGCCATCGAGTTTTTAGGCACAAATTACTATGGCTGGCAACGACAACGAGAAGTGTTGGGTGTTCAAGAAGCGTTAGAAACCGCTATCAGCAAGGTCGCCAATGAAACGGTAGAAGTGGTAGCAGCAGGGCGTACGGATTCGAGCGTCCATGCCAGTAACATGATTGCGCATTTTGTCACTCATGCTTATCGCCCTACCCATAACTGGCTACGCGGCATCAATAGCTTATTACCGGATGATATTGCCCTGCGCTGGGTTCAACCGATGCCCGCTGACTTTCATGCGCGCTTTGGCGCTATTGCCCGCCGTTATCGCTATATCACTCTTAATCAAGCCCAGCGCCCTGCTATTTTAAATCATCAAGTGACTCACATTTATGAGCCGCTAGATTTGGCCGCCATGCAATTAGCAGCGGCTGATATTGCCGGTACTCATGATTTTAGTAGCTACCGTGCTGCCGCTTGTCAGTCTAATCAGCCTGTGCGTCATGTCAGTCATGCTAGACTATTTGCGCATGGGCAGTTTATCGTTTTTGATATTCAAGCGGATGGATTTCTACATCATATGGTGCGCAATCTAATGGGCACACTCTATGCTATCGGCCGACATGAGTTGCCGCCAGCCGCCTTTTTAGATATTTTAGCTAAAAAAGACCGTAACATCGCACCGCCGACCGCTTCTGGTGACGGCCTGTATTTTATCAATGCCTATTACCCTGAGCGCTTTCAACAGTTATTGCCACCCGCGCCTTTAACGCCTGTTTGGCTTAACCTGCCTGATTAAATAATGAGCGGGCATCGTTAATACAAATAGGCATACATATCACTTACAAGCTGTCAAGTAAAAATCAGGTACTGTATTGCTTTAATGCGCTAACTTGCGTATAATATGGTCTTATTTTTAATTGATTGATAGATAAAAAATTATGGCAAAAGACGATATTATTGAATTTGAAGGCGAAGTCATTGACACCCTTCCAAATACGTTATTTAAAGTTCGTTTAGAAAACGGACATGAGATCATTGCGCACATTTCAGGTAAGATGCGTAAACATTACATTCGCATTTTAACCGGCGATAAAGTTAAGGTTGAGATGACGCCTTACGACCTATCAAAAGGTCGCATTACTTACCGTGGTAAAAACTAAATTTTTATTACCTAAAGTGGTTATAACTGCATTGATATCAATGCTTGAGTGGTTTAACTGATAATAATAATGATATTGCTAACCTACTCATTATTGCCTAGCGAATTTTAGGGTTGTAATATCAGTTTTTTGCTTTTGCCATAGAAAAAATACCGCTATTTTAGCGGTATTTTTTTGTCTTCATTTCAAGCTCTGAGCTTTAAAAGTCTATTACTCTATACATAATAACTTCTTATTTAAACTCGACCGTAGCCCCATCTTGAATCACCCCCAACAGCGCTAAAGCATCCCAGTTGGTCAGGCGGATACAGCCAGCTGATGCCTGACGGCTAATACGCGCAGGATCTGGCGAGCCATGAATACCGTAAGAAGGCTTACTCAGGCCTATCCATACCAGACCGACCGGATTGTTTGGGCCTGGCGGAATGATAGACTTACTGCCATCGTCACCCGTATAGGTATAGTTAGGCTCATGTACTTTTACTTCTACCGTATGTGTGCCCGTTGGTGAGGGCGTTGCAGTACTGCCCACTGTAGTCGGATAGCTGGCAATTAAGTTATTTTTATCGTCATAAGCGTATAACGTTTCGGTCGCTTTATCAGCAACGACACGGCTCACAGGCTTGGTATTAGGATTGCCTGGGTTATAAACGGTAATGGTTTCGCCGGCGCTAAATTTAGCATTAGGATTGAGCGCTTTAAGGTATTTTTCGCTCATATGGAACTTTTCTGCTAAGCCTTCCGTCACGCTTTCATAATACATGCCATCGAGCTTGGCTTTGGCTTCTGCGCCAGCGGGAATGGTAGTGGTTTTAATATTGACATCCGCTTCACTCAGCTGATAACGAACCAATACTGGCTGTGTTGTCAGCTTGTCATTTTTAGTCAATGCCTGCCAAGTCTCGTTATTTAAAGCATCAGTTACCGTCAAGCCATTGGCTTTTTGAAACGCTTGCATGGCTTTGATGGTGTTTTTACCCCAATATCCATCAACTGCACCAACGCCATTTTGGTTCCAGTTTAATAGAGCTTGCAGCTTGGTAGTAGTCTCACGATCTCTCTTCATTCCTTGTTTCCAAGTAGCACTATTTACCTTTTGCGCCTGCACTGGCAAATTTTCAGTGGTATATTTAATCGTGGGTAAATACTTATTTAACGACGTGGCAGCTTTACTGTTACCGGCAACTTTTTGACTGACGCCATTGGTTACTGGGCTAATATCCTTAGTATTATCAGTAGCAGCAAAGCTTGGGCTCATCAATAGAGCCGTTGATAAACCAAACGCCGCTAAGGCACTACTGATTTTTGTTACCTTATACATGTAAAACTCCTAGAATTATAATCGATGTTCTTTTTATTAGAATTTAATGAGAAATTTACTATTAAAGCCCTTTTCTTATAGAAACCTTATTTAAAGCCCAATGGCTAGAGCTTAATAGTTTTTAAATTATTATGATGTCATACAGAAATATTACAGATAAATAACCCTTACTTTAATTAATAAGTAAGCTACTTATAGTGACATATCAGCGTGTGAGGATATAACAGCTTTGTGTTAATTAAACCTATATCCTGCAGTAGCTGTGTTAAAAAAAGACTTTTTTTGCGACTATCTGGGTAAGTCTGTTACGGTGCATAAACTAGCCATATGGGCATAAAAAAACCCATAACTTGCTTGGCAAATTATGGGTATATCATGCTTAAGTTTTAAAAAATCATTAGGATGTAGAAATATCAGCTTCTCTTTAAAGCTGAACCCACTAGCCAAACTTGGCCAATACCGCCTGCCCCATCTCTTGACAACCTACTTGCTTGAGTCCTGTCTCGCTTCGATCGAGGATATCAATGGTACGTAAGCCATCATCAAGTACCTCACTGACCGCTTGCTCAATCGCTTGCGCGGCAGCTTCTTGTTTAAAGGTATACCGCAGCATCATCGCCACAGATAAAATGGTCGCCAATGGATTGGCTTTATCTTGACCGGCGATATCAGGCGCTGAACCGTGGCAAGGCTCATACATACCTTTACCTGCCTCATCAAGGCTCGCTGATGGCAGCATACCGATAGAACCAGTCAGCATCGCTGCTTCATCAGATAAAATATCACCAAACATGTTGCCCGTGACCATGACATCAAACTGCTTAGGGTCTTTAATAAGCTGCATACAAGCATTGTCCGCATACATATGCGATAACGCTACGTCATTATAATCCGCTTGCTGCATCTCAATCATCGTCTGCTTCCACAGCTCAGTGACTTCTAAAACATTTGCTTTATCAATTGAGCAAACCTTGGCGGGCGTACCTGCTGCTTGTGCACGAGTTTTTGCCAACTCAAAAGCAACTTTACCGATACGCTGAATTTCACTGGTGCTATAAACCATGGTGTTATAGCCTTGCTGCTCGCCATTTTCTAGGGTACGAATACCGCGCGGCTCACCAAAATAAATACCGCCAGTCAATTCACGAACGATTAACAAGTCCAAACCTGAGATAATTTCAGGCTTGATGCTTGAAGCATTAGCAAGCTGCGGATAAAGTTTAGCCACACGCAGATTGGCAAACAATCCAAGTTCGCTACGAATTTTAAGCAAGCCACGCTCAGGGCGTTTGCTGCGCTCAATAGCATCCCATTTAGGACCACCCACAGCACCTAGTAACACAGCATCTGCTGCGCGCGCACGTTGAAGCGTTTCTTCTGGTAACGGTTCACCCGTTGCATCAACCGCCACACCGCCGATCAATCCAGATTCAAGGGTTAAGCCTAATTCAAACTTATTATTGACAGCATTAAGCACATCAACGGCTTGAGTCATGATTTCAGGGCCGATGCCATCGCCTGCTAATGTTAAAATCGTTGCCATACTAATCCTTGTGAGTAAATGGGGAAGTAAGTTGTTGTTTATGGTATTGCTAGTTTATGGTATTACCACTTATCGTATTGCTAGCAGGCTTATATATCCTGTTAAAAAACGACTTCTTGGGCAATGAGCGCCGCAAGAAGTCAGGCTCTATAGTCGATATTTAATAATTATTTGTATCCAACTTTATCTATCCCGCTTTGGTTTTCACTTTATTTTTTGCTGGTGATGGCGTTTGAGCAGGTGGAGCCTTGACCACACGAGTTTCTACAAACTCTCCTTGATGCTCAGCCCCTACCTCTTTACAAAAACGGCGCTGGACGCTATTACCTTGATAAAGATCGACACATAATGGCTCTGGAGAAGCCGTTTCTAACAAGCTACCTGAATTTGCGCCAGATTTTTTTTGGTAAGCACGTAACTGATACGTACCTTGTTCCATAAAGTCGTGAATCATTGCAAAACGCTCGACGTAGCCCAAATTATTTTCTGGATAAAAATTAATCTGTACTTCACGTTTAGCAGGTGTTACCCGCGCATAATAATTGGTAAGCCCAGGCATAGCAGACGCTGACAAAGGAACAATTTTAATAGCGTTTTTGTGAGTCAGCGGCGTCATATCCATAACAATGGGCGCTAAGACCTGCTTATTACCCGCACGGCTTTTGCCATTTGCATTCGCATCTTGTATCTTGACTAGCATAGCGGGGTTGATAGGCTCATGAGTGTCACTGCTTATGATACGTGTCTGATCAATGCGTGCAATTTCACAATGATACGTCCCCACGCAGGCGATATTTACTTCGCCAGCGACAGGTTTTATTTTGCCTGTCCACGCTTTGGCATTCTCTGCTGAGTCTATCTGCTGATAGCCCGTCAATAATTGACAGCCAGATAATAATAAGCTTGCGGCAACAGCCGTGCCTGTCCATACAGCAAAACGTGTTTTATTCATAATGGCGTCTACTATTTATGAGGAAGAAAATACAATAAGGTAAAAAATAGATTGCCATTCATTTTAGCCACTTAATGCCCATAACTCAACGCTGTATTAGCGCTGAGCACTTTTTTATGTCGATTAAGATGTTCGTATGAAGCGTTTTTGGTAAAGACTAAGCTCTAACCTCATTGAATATCCAAGGCGTTTTTTGCATCATTTTATGCTCATATTCTTTGATGGCGTCGCTTTGTTGCAAAGTCAGGCCGATATCATCAAGACCATTTAGCAAACAATGCTTACGAAACTCATCGACCTCAAAAGCGTACTCTTCACCGCTTGGGGTGATGACCACTTGGCGCTCAAGGTCGGCGGTTAATTTATACCCTTCATTGGCAAACGTCGCTTTCATCAAGGTATCAACGATGGCTTCATCTAGAACGATGGGCAGCATGCCATTTTTAAAACAGTTATTGTAAAAAATATCAGCGAAGCTCGGTGCGATAATCGTGCGAAAGCCATATTCTGAAAGTGCCCAAGGCGCATGCTCACGGCTTGAGCCACAGCCAAAGTTTCGGCGTGCCAGTAAAATAGTTGCACCTTGATAACGCGGCTGATTTAGAACGAAATCTGGATTAACCACGCGAGTGCTACTGTCTTGACCCGGATAGCCTTCGTCAAGATAACGCCAGTCGTCAAATAGATTGACGCCAAAACCGGTACGCTTAATAGATTTTAAAAACTGCTTGGCGATAATTTGGTCGGTATCGACGTTTGCGCGATCGAGCGGACAAACGATACCCGTCTGTGTGTTATAAGCTTGCATAAGATTTCCTATCAAATATATTTATTATTGATAAATAAAGTACAAGGTCAAAGATTAAAACGTACGCACATCGACAAAGTGACCCGCCAACGCTGCTGCTGTTGCCATCGCTGGGCTGACCAAATGCGTACGACCGCCATTCCCCTGACGACCCTCAAAGTTACGGTTAGAGGTTGAGGCACAATGTTCCCCTGGCTCTAGCTTATCGGCATTCATCGCAAGGCACATAGAACAACCCGGCTCACGCCATTCAAAACCTGCATCCGTAAATAAGGCATCTAAGCCTTCTGCTTCTGCCTGCAATTTCACTTGCCCAGAACCGGCTACTACAATCGCTTCTTTAATATTATCGGCAACTTTACGCCCTTTAATCACCGCTGCGGCATCACGTAAATCTTCGATACGTGAGTTGGTACATGAACCAATAAAAATACGATCAAGTTGGATATCCGTAATTTTTTGCCCGGCTTCTAAACCCATATAGGTATAAGCACGTAACCAACCTTCTTCTTGCGCTTCATCAACCGCTTGGTCAGGGGTTGGTACTGACTGAGTGATATCCACAACCATCTCAGGTGAGGTACCCCAAGACACCTGCGGCGCAATCTCGCTACCATCCAACTCAATCACGCTATCGAATACGGCATCATCATCTGAATACAGGGTGCGCCAATAAGCTTCGGCTTGCTCCCACTGCTCCTCGGTTGGCGCATAAGGACGACCTTTGACATACTCAATCGTCGTATCATCGACCGCCACCATGCCGACGCGTGCGCCCGCTTCAATCGCCATGTTACAAACGGTCATTCGACCTTCCATGCTCATGTCTTCAAATACTTGCCCTGCAAACTCAATGGCATACCCTGTCCCGCCTGCGGTGCCAATTTTGGCAATGATAGCAAGTACCACATCTTTTGGTGTCACGCCAGCGCCAAGCTTACCAGTGACTCGGATTTGCATGTTTTTTGATTTCTTTTGAATCAAACACTGGGTGGCTAGTACATGCTCAACTTCTGAGGTGCCGATACCATGCGCTAAGCAGCCAAGAGCGCCATGGGTAGCGGTATGCGAATCACCGCAAACCACCGTCATACCAGGCAAAACTAAGCCTTGTTCAGGACCGACTACGTGCAAGATACCTTGACGCGCATCATTAATGGTAAATTCAGCAATATCAAACTTGCTACAGTTCTCATCTAAGGTCAGTACCTGCAGGCGCGATACCTTATCTTTAATACCAGACACGCCCTCTAAGCGCTCTTTGGTCACTGTTGGCACGTTGTGGTCAGGGCTTGCGATATTAGCCGACAGACGCCACGGCTCCCGATTGGCAAGCTCTAAGCCTTCAAAGGCTTGCGGACTTGTCACTTCGTGCAGCAAATGGCGGTCGATATAAATCAGGCTCGAACCATCATCACGCTTGGTGACTTCGTGAGCATTCCAAAGTTTGTCATATAACGTTTGACCGGCCATATTGCTATCCTTTTATTTACTAATGACTAAATGGCTTATTACTTACTAATGAAGGTATGACTTAATCTATTTGCTGGCGCACTTTAAGTTGCTGTTTACATCTAATATTTAATTAACCAGAGATTTTATAAAGGCAAATATTTTATAATAATGACTATTTATGATGCTAAAAGCTTGTTAAAACAAGTAATAGGCTGTCAAAAATGCGCTTAACAGAATAAATATGTCACAATACGTCTTGATGTCTTGTGATTATAGCAGGCTAATCCTATAATAATAATTGATGATTTTTACATAGTCACAAACTTTTATTTCTAATTCATTTTGATTAGGCCAGCCAACTTTTAATTATAGCTCGCTACTAGCTAAGGACATCGGTGTGAATACCACAAATTTGACGACATTCGTCACGGTTATGCAAACAGGCAGTATTTCAGGTGCCGCAGAAAAGCTGTTTATTACTCAGCCTGCAGTCAGTAAACGTATTAAAAACTTAGAAGACGAATTTAACATCACCCTATTTGATACAGTCGGGCGCGGTATTGTACCGACGCAAGCGGCCAGTGAGATGTTGCCTCATGCCAAACGCTGGCTTGAAGATTATGAGAATTTTAAAATCAATCTCCAGCACTCGCAGCATATTGTCTCGGGCAAACTCGTTATCGGCACTAGCCACCATATTGGCTTGCACCACTTAGCCCCTGTGCTCAAGCATTTTATCCAAGCTTATCCTGCCGTGCAGCTCGAAGTGCATTTTGTCGATTCAGAAACGGCTCATAAAGCGGTGCTCGATGGCGATTTGTCACTCGCATTTTTAACCTTGCCGCCTGTTTACGATAAGCGCTTAACCTATCATACCTTATGGTCAGATCCGCTTTACTTTATGACCGGTACGTTATCGCCTTTAGCGACTAAGTCCAATGTGACGCTCGAGCAATTGGCGCGCTACCCTGCTATCTTACCGTCTGCCAATACCTTCACCAGCCAGATTACCTTAGCGGAATTTGCCAAACACAATCTAAAACCTTATGCCACCATGAGCACTAATCCTTTAGAATCTATCCGCATGCTGGTTTCTGTGGGACTTGGCTGGTCAGTATTGCCGCAAACCATGGTCAGCCAGGATTTGGAACGTATCGATATGGCCGATAATATCGAATTACAGCGTTATTTGGGCGTGGTCATTAATCCAAAACTCACCCAATCTAGTAGCGTAACAGCTTTACTAGATTTGCTTGCGCCGATTGACTAAAGCTTTGGCAAGCGATTATATATTATTCGCTAATCAAGATATTTATTCGATAAACTGGCGCGTTCGCATTTGTGTGACTCATACGTTATAATACGTCTGACGTTGTTTAGATAACATAATTTTACCTGAAACTCACTGATAATCATATATTGAAGACTTCTAGTAATATATGATAGTAAGCAGTAGGTTTGATGGTTTTAAATGATTGGTTATATAAGCGGCTGATATTTATAAATGATGATTTGATGCGAGCAAGTGAGAAAATAAGATTGCGCTACAAGTTTGCCGTTTGCATTTCATCATAACTTTGTAGGTATCAGCCCACAACCACACCAATCATATAAAACTAACAGCAGATTTTGAATAAAAGCCATTATGTCCTACTTAATGGCTTTTTTCGTCTTTAGATTTTTTATCTTGAGATACATTGAGATATGGTTTTTAAGCAGCGTCTTATAAGACTCAATTTTTCTCGTTAAAAATAATGACAGCCAACTATGTTGGTTAAGGACAGTTTATATGAACGGAGTTTCTAGTGGCGTGCTGATATCACTTGGCGCCTATTTCTTAGTGATGATTGGGATTGGCGTCTATGCTTATTTTAAGCAAGCCAATGATACTGAAGGCTATATGCTCGGTGGTCGTAGTCTAGGCCCTGCCGTAACGGCTTTATCAGCAGGCGCATCAGATATGTCAGGTTGGTTGCTCCTTGGCCTGCCAGGCGCCATGTATGCTGACGGTGTGGTCAGCGCTTGGATTGCCATTGGTTTGACCTTGGGTGCTTTTTTAAACTATATCATCGTAGCCCCACGTCTTCGCGTTTATACCGAAGTCGCTGACAACGCCATCACTTTACCCGATTATTTTGCCAACCGCTTTGAAGACAAATCGCATTTACTGCGCGTCATTTCAGCCGTGGTTATTATCTTATTCTTTACCGTCTATACCGCTGCAAGCTTGGTCGGTGGCGGTAAACTCTTTGAAAGCTCGCTCAACTTATCATATAGCACAGGTCTTTGGGTGACCGCTGGTGTCGTCGTCGCTTACACGCTATTCGGTGGTTTCCTAGCCGTATCAATGACCGACTTTGTGCAAGGTATTATCATGCTCTTTGCCATGGTAATTGTCCCTATCGTTGCTTTGACTGACCTTGGTGGCGTTACCGCAACGACCAATGCTATCAGAGCCATCGATCCAAGCATGCTCGATATCACCAGTGGCATGACGGCTTTAGGTATTATCTCCTTGCTCGCTTGGGGGCTTGGTTATTTTGGTCAGCCGCATATTATCGTACGTTTTATGGCGATTCGCTCAGTCAAAGATGTACCTACTGCGCGTAATATTGGTATGAGCTGGATGATTATTAGCCTGATCGGTGCTTGTGTTACGGGTATCGCGGGCCGCGCCTATGTACAGAAAACGGCAATGACTTTAGATGACCCTGAAACCATCTTTTTGGTATTCACGCAGTTTTTATTCCACCCACTTGTTTCAGGTTTCTTATTAGCTGCTATTTTAGCCGCGATTATGAGTACCATATCATCACAACTACTCGTGGTATCAAGCTCATTGACCAAAGACGTATATAAGCTTTTCTTTGATAGAGACGCTCCAGAAGCGCGTCAAGTACTGGTCGGCCGTATCTCAGTTATTGTGGTTGCCGTTGTTGCTATTCTGCTGGCGTCTAATCCAGAAAGCTCGGTACTGAACTTAGTTTCTAACGCTTGGGCAGGATTTGGTGCGGCATTTGGACCTTTGGTTATTTTCAGTCTGACATGGCGTGGTATGAACCGCAATGGCGCTGTCGCCGGTATGGTAGTTGGAGCGTTGACCGTTATTCTGTGGGTCTATGGCCCGTTTGAGATGAATGGCGTGGCATTAAACAGCTGGTTATACGCTATCGTTCCAGGCTTTATCTTAAGTACCATCGCTATCTTTGCCGTGAGTATCATGACTGGTGGTCCAAGACCGTCGGTATCTGCTAAGTATAAAGAGATGGAAATGAACTTAGATAAATAAGCAATTATTATTTACGGTTCTGTTAATAATGTTAATAAAAAGACCTCGCTACGATTAGCGAGGTCTTTTAGTATCAACGTTTTATATGTATTTTATTAAAAAGTCTTTGTTAGTAGTACCGTTGCTGACTTTTCATCACGATCATCATAATAAGCGAAGTTACTAGAAGTCGTTTCATAATCAAATACCAATCTTGGTGTTAAGCCAAGTACAGTAAAATCGCGTTTCCATACTTGCAAACCCAGTGAGGTAGTTTTGTCTTTTCTTCTTGAGCCAGGCTCCCCGCCTACCGCATTATAATAGCCTTTCCAAGCGCCACTGCCTGCTGGATATGCATCAGCGGGGTCTTCGTACTTTTTAATACCGTAGCCTGCTGACGCGAGTGTTGAGATACCGCGTTTCCACTCTCGTCCCCAACCACCGTTAATTGAGTTACGGTCATAACTAATAATACTTGATTTAGGCACATCATTTTGATAATTACCTAAACCGCCATAAAAGTATTCTTTCGCGTCTTTAATATAAAACGCGTTCAAGCCCAAAAACTGTCCATCTGTTTCACGATTTTTATTATCATCATCTTCAAACGTCTCTTTAGACAAGATACCTGTTGCAGATAGCTTAAGCTTCGGTTTAACCCAACGCGAGCCACTAACAGTCACGCCCTTGCGTAAGCTATAGGGATCTTCATCATAATATCGCTTAGTGACAAATGGCGTCAGTGAGACATCATTTTTGGCATCATCATAACCGACGCCAGCGGAAGCGGTAAATAGATAGTCGTTATAATCAGTTTCATCCCAAAAGGCTTTTAGCGAGGCATTACCGCCTATGGTTGCATAAAAATTATCTGGCAAATTAAAGCGCTTATTGGCACTACCAGACACTTGAATACCATTGGCTGATTTTTGCTCTATCGAGCGCCCTAAATCAGATTGAATAGACTTAGAGGGTGCGTCGTTAATATTATTATCTCTGACATAGCTGGCAGAAGCATTAAATTGCCATTTCTCTGAACTATTTATTTGAGCTAACGAGTTTTGTACTCTTGCCATGACAGGCGCTGGTAAATCAACTGACTGGAGTTTGAGAAACTGCTCTTTTGCAGCCGCATACTGCTTATCTGCTTGCATGGCAATTGCCATATTTAAGCGTACTGGGTGAAAGTCTGGATCTGCTGCTAACATCTCACGATAAATTTCAATGGCTTGTTTGTTTTTAGCTTCACTGCGATATATTAAGGCGTCAGCAAACTTAATGAGCATAGGATCATTGGTTTCCAGCGCTTTATAGTGGGGCAATATCTGTTTAACTGTCACCATATCTTGCGCAGCTAAGGCGTCATTTAAGAACTTGCTAAACGCAGCTGGATTGGCTTTTAACGCTTCTAAATTATAAGCAGTTGCTGCAGCGAGTTGTTGACGACTTTTGATGGCGCGTTGTGCTTCTGTGTCAGTGACAGTAGTGGAAGGCGCAGTAGGGTCTGCTACAGCAGTTTGACTTTCACGTTTTAAGAGTTCATCAGCTTGGCTAAGCTCGGGCTCTATGTCTGGTAAATCATCTGGCGCAGCCAGTGATGGTAGAGAAAACGCCATCATTGATAGCAAAATAGAAGCGGTGATAGGTTTGCGCATATATTGATTATTCATGGGTATCCTTACCTAAGTACGATCACTAATTTCCTAAACATTTTTTCAACCTCAATTATCCTAAGGCATTTTAATCGTTTAAGCGAGAAAAAAAGCGCCCTAGGACGCTTTTTTGTTTGTTTTATACAGTCATATTACTTTATTGCTTTTCGGCACCGAAGGTTCCTTGGAACTTGGTACCTGTTCCTGCAATGGTTCCCTTGCCTCCTTGTACTGAGGCATCTTGATAAATACCGCCTAGGAACTTACCTTCTTCACCGTAGAAGCCACCAGCGGTATCGATACCATTCTTATTACCAGCAAAGGTATTGCCCGTAATATCTGCCACGATATCAATCTTATTACCAGAAGGCATATATTTATAATCGGTACCAGTAAATGATAAGGTACCATCAACTGAGCCTTTGACAAAATCGACATTGAAAGCAGAGTTACCTTCAACTGGTACGGTGGACTTATTGTCCGCTAAATGAATATTTTCAATATAAGTGGCCATACCATTATATTGAGCTTTACCGTCATTAACGGTTTTTAGGTTATCCATTCCATACTGAGAGGTTAGATAGCCTTCTACATAAACGTTGGCGGCACGTGAAACATCGCCGGCAAGTGAATTAAAGTTACCATATAAATGACCTACCTGCATCTGACTATCAAAGTTTTCATAAACTGCACTGTAGTTAAACTTAGGATTAAATGCACCCTTACCTGCTTCAACAGTGACTGAACCACCCTTAGTAAGTGATACTGCCAAAGGTTCTCCCACATTTTCAGGCTTAACCATGTCAGCTCGAACTACGCCAGTATCAAAACTTTTGAAGTTATCGCCTTTACGGTTATCTACAGGGACGACGCTACCATTTTCAGTCTTTTTCTCTGTAAAGTCAGATTTATCATCACGAATAGCAACATAACCAATAGCGTTTTCTAATTTAGTACCAACGACCGTCTGTTCTATACTACTCAAGGTTGTTGATTGGAAGCCAGTCATTTTAGATTCTATAGGGTCTGGAACAACTACTACTGTTGGATCTAGCTTGGTAGCTCCGTAAGTTCCTTTGATATAACTCTTACTATCTTCTCTCTCGTAAACACCGCCTAACAGCCCAGCACCTTTACCGTAGAAACCACCTACAGTATTGACAGTAGCTCCTTCCTTGCTAGCAAAGGTGTTGTTAGTTATATCTGCAGCAATATCGACTTGCTTATCAGCAAAATCTAACTCACCTTTCAACGATTTCGCGACAAAATCGACATCGAATTTGGATTTGCCATCAACGGCTATTGTGCCTTTAGCGCCTTCTATATAGGACGCCACCCCATTATAACTGGCTTTACCTTCATTTACGTTGGCAAGCTTACTCATGTCACCAAGGTTTGTAGCGTTACCCTGCACATAAACGTTAGAAAGAGGCTCATTGAATACAATGGTTTGTTTAATATCACCCTTTATATGGCCAATTTGCATTTGATCATCGAAGTTTTTGTAAACTGAAGAGTAACTTAGATTCCTATTACCTATAGTGACACCTGAACGACCTTCAAATGAAGTAGAGCCTTTATACTCTTTGAAACCATTAGTATTACCACTATAAATGCTATCACCAGCTCCTTTATCGGCTCCTCTAAGGGTTAGCTCAATTGGTTTTATAGAAGACTTGCCATCGACTTCATTAGTATAGAACATTATTTTATCGTAACTGTTAGCGTTATTCTCAAATATACCGTCTTTCTTACCTACCGAAGTACTTTGGAAGCCAGATATTCTAGAATCTGGAGCACTAAATGCATTAGCAGCATCTAAAGCATCTTGCTCAGCAGCTTCAGCTCTTGCAATCGCCTCATCTCGTGCAGTTTCAGCTTTAGCCTTAGCTACTAACGCTTCATCTTTAGCCTTGTCGGATTCAACTTTGGCTGCCAACGCTTCATCTTTGGCTTTCTCTGCAGCCGCTTTGGCTACTTCAGCTTTTTCTTTAGCTGCTTTTTGTTCAGCAGCATCGCCTCTGGCTTTGTCTGCAGCTACTTGCGCTGCAGTGGCTGCATTTTCTGCAGCCGCTTGAGCTAACAATGCAGCCTCTTCAGCAGCTTTTGCAGTCTCTGCGGCGGCTTCTGCTGCCGCTTGAGCGGCTTCTGCGGCGGCGGCCTGCGCTAATGCTGCAGCCAGTTGATCTTCGCCATTACCAGCATTTGCTAAGTTCTCTTCTGCTTTTACCAAGGCTTCTTGAGCTTTAATGGCATCCGCTTGGGCTTTGTCTGCAGCCGCTTGAGCAGCAGCCGCTTGAGCTTGAGCAGCAGCGATGGCTGCATTGGCTTTATCAGCATCCGCTTGCGCTTTTACCGCCGCTTGTTCTGCTGCGGTTTGCTTGTCACTCTTGGCACCATAGGTACCTTGAGCGCCATTACCTTCGTAAACACCGCCTAGGTACTGGGCGTCACCACCAAAGAATCCACCTTCAGTGAGATAGCCGCCGTTAGCGTCTGCACTACCTGAGAATTTGTTGCCGTTGATACCAGCGGTGAGACCAATCTTACCGGCGTTAGCGAAGCTAAGATCACCTTTTACGTTTTTAGCAACGAAGTCGGCCGTAAAGACGGAGGTGCCAAACTCGATGGCATTGCCAATGCCAAGCTTGCGATAGGTAGCATCCCCTGTGTAACCAACCTTACCTTCTGTTGGCATGTTGGCCGCTTGGGTGGCATTACCGACGACAGCAGCACCGTTAACGGGTAGCTCAAGACCACTAAAGGTCGCGGTACCATCAATATGGCCGATGCGCATGTCATCGCCAAAGTCTTTATAGGTTGAGGTATAAGCCAGTGGTAGTTCTTGACCAAGTGCCGCAACAATGGCGTTGTCTTTATGGGCTTTAAAGCCGTTTGAGCCTGAAACGGCTGTGTCGCTATCACCTGAGGTGGTGATGGTAAGTGCGCCTAGTAAGCCTGGGGTGCCGTCTGGGTTTTGAGAGGCAATGTCTGCGCGGGCAACGACGCTGTTCTCATCCGCGCTAAAGTCACGGGTGGTGGCGTTATAGACTTTGTTTAAGGGAACCACATTAACATTGAGTGTCTGAACGCCAGACTTAGCGGCTTCAGGTGCGTTTTTGATTTGAGAGGCAGCTAAGGCAGCTTCGGCGGCCTGTTGGGCAGCTTGGGCAGCAGTGACTTGGGCCTCGGCTGCGGCTTGCGCTGCGGCTTGTGCTTGCTGTGCTTCTGTGGCTTTAGCGTTCGCTGCATCAAGGGCAGCTTGGCGACGATCCACTTCGGCTTGGAGGGCTTCGGTGTTGCCACCGCCATTTGCTAAGGCGGCATCTAGTGCTTCTTGGGCGGCAGCCAGTTCTTCTTGGGCAGTCGCAAGCTCACTTTTGGCTTTATCCGCTTCTTTCTGTGCAGCGGTGGCCTTGGCTTTTTCATCTGCAGCCAACTTATTAGCAGCATCTGCTTGCGCTTTGGCATCTGTGGCTATTTGTTCTGCCTCTTTCTTAGCTTTTTCCGCTTCTTCTTTAGCAGCTGTTTCTGCCTTAAGTGTGTCTTGTATTTCTTTAGCTTTAGTTTCTGCTAAGTGAGCCCGATTATCGGCGGCTTTCACTTTTTCCTCAGCATTTTTAACTTTCTCTATGGCTTCAGCAGCAGTTTTTTTCGCAGCATCTACTTGTTGTTTAGATGCTTTCGCAGCTGCTTCAATTTTCGCTACTGCTTCTACTCTAGCCGCTTCTGCCGCCGCTTTTGCCTGTACTACTTCTGCTCTTGCGATATCTATTGCGATTTTTCCAGCTGCAGCAGCTTTCTCTGACTCTTTTCCAAACCTTTCTTCTGCAACTTTTAATGCTTCTTCGGCTGCTTTAGTTTTGGCCTCTGCTACTTTAAGTGCTTCTTCAGCCGCTTTAGTTTTAGCCTCTGATACTTTGATGGACTTTTCTATTTCATTTACAGTAACAACTACCCCTGTGTTACTACTAGTTCCACTGCCACTGGTTCCACTGCCACTGGTTCCACTGCCACTGGTTCCACTACCACTGCTTCCACTACCACTGGTTCCACTACCACTGGTTCCACTACCACTAGTTTCACTGCCACTGGTTCCACTGCCACTGGTTCCACTATCACTGGTTCCACTACCACTGCTTCCACTACCACTGCTTCCACTACCACTGCTTCCACTACCACTGCTTCCACTACCACTGCTTCCACTACTACTGCTTCCACCCGCATCTACTGTCGGCAAAATAGGTGATGGTTTTGTGACCACTGTGTCCCCACTACCGTCTGTTGCACATGAGGACAAAATAATAGCGGTTAATAGAACCACACTCGCTTTAAGCGGAGTGGTTAGATTTTTTGCTGTCGATACAGCTGAGATTGAATGACGGTTAGGTGACATTCGTCTTCCTCCATGAAGAGTTTATGATATTTTCTAATCCATTAGGCAGAACATTTATCTAGTAACTTGAATAGATAAACAAATTAGCTACAAAAAGTCAAACATTATTAATGAAATATTGTCTGCTGTAACATCCAGTTACTAACTAATATTCTTTAAAGAGGATATTCATAGAATAATACGAATTATCAAGAGAGCAGCTTCATCGATAGAATCAACTTCTTTAGTACAAACTGTAAGAATAAAGCTGAATTAGAAGCTTTTTTTATGTAAAAAAATTATAACCATGATACTGTGACGAGTAGAAATTGATTATTTCTCTACTAACCAACTGAATTAAATGAGGTATTACTAAGGGAGCTTATTAAATATTCGTTAAATTGAAGTTAAAATCATTCGCTATTACAAATATGATGCACCTTAATGGCGTTCAAAATATATACCGAGAAGCTAATGGCAGAAAGGCTATATAGCAAATTTCTCAGATACCAGGCGTTTGGTTAAATGTAAAAATTGAAAGGCTTACTCATCGAATAATTGAGTCAGCTACTATATTGTTGATTAATGCTAAAGAATTTGATACTGAGTTTACATACAATAGTTTATTTATATAATTATATTATAATAATACTTTAAAGAATCTTTATTTTAATATTGGACATTAGTCAATCAATAAAAGATACATATTTGTTTCTCTTTATTATATTTAACAAAAAAAGCGCCCTAAGGCGCTTTTTTATTTAAGATTATGTATTTCATAAATTTACTGCTTTTCAGCGCCAAAAGTGCCTTGGAAAGTGGTGCCTGTACCTGGTCCTGTTCCTGAACCACCTGGTTGTAATGCCTCTTGATAAATACCGCCTAAGAAGTTGGCATCCTCACCATAGAAACCGCCTGATGTTTGAACATTACCTTTAGTGCCAGAAAAAGTACTGCCACTGATATTGGCACTGATGTCAATGTTCTTATCTATATCATTAAATACTAAATTACCTTCCAATGAATCATTGACAAAATTAACATCAAAGTTTGACACACCATTCACTGTTGGGCCTTGGCGGTTTTCAGTATCATTAAAGTGTAGGTTATCCATGTAGGTGGCAACACCAGTATAAGAAACCAGGCCATCATTGATATTATTATCAATGTTATATTGAGACAACGCTTTCATGTACTCCATATCTTCGTTAGCAGTTAGGTTACCTTCCACATAAACGCTTGAAACACGAGCAGAACGAAGAATACCAAGCGCTATAGCATCACCATATATATGACCAATTTGCATCTGATTATTGAAGTTTTTATAAACAGAATCATACTTAAGATCTAACGGTGCAGAAACTACATTTGTCTGTACAGATGCTTTCCCTTTATAATTCTTGAATCCATTACCACCAGTATAATCAGCATCATTAGCCGTAGCAATTACTGCTGAAACTGGTTCTAAAACTGTGTTAGCCTTAGTTAAATCAGCACGCGCTATGATGTTTTGATAATCATTGGCGAAGTTATTGCCATCATTGGTATTTGTAAAGCTACCATCACCTTTAGGATCAGTACCATCTTTTGGCGCTTTATTATCAGTATCATTCCAAAACTGTCTAAATCCAATAGCTGTGCCATTCGATAATGTAAAACTTTGAGATCCTGTAACGTTTGCGTCAGGTTCAAAAGTGTCATTTACGGATGGTTCTGGAGGTGGCTCAGTCGGATCAACTGGATCAACTGGTATGCCATCTTTCTCTGCACCAAAGGTACCTTGTGAGCCGTTACCTTCGTAGATACCACCGATGAAGTTAGCATCTTTACCGTAGAATGCGCCTTCGGTATTATAGCCAGTATCGTCAGCTGCAGCACCAGAGAACTCATTACCAGTAATATCTGCTGATAGCCCAATTTGACCAGCTTGAGCAAATTTAAGCGTGCCATCAACTTTACTAGCGACAAAGTCAGCGGTAAACTCAGAGCTACCATATTCAATAGCATTGTCTAGACCAACTTTACGATTGGTGGCATCACCCGCATATTCGAACTTACCTTCTGTCGGTAGCGTTGCTGTTTTATTACCCACTACCGCAACACCATCTACAGGAACTGTGATCACACCACCAGCCGTAACTGCACCATCAATATGGGCAATGCGCATTTCGCCATTATCGCCAAAGTCTTTATAGATTGAGGTATAAGCCAAATCACCTTCGCCCAATACGTTGGCTGTACCTTCATAAGACTTAAAGCCACTTTCCGTGTCAGCGTCATTATCACCTGAAACCTGAATTGCTACTTTTGGTACTTCTAAAACACCTTCAAGCGCTAGATCAGCACGGGCATCGACATCTGAGGTGCTACGGATAGCAAAATCACGGGTCGTGGTCGTTTTTACCCCTAATTGTGGATTCAGCGCGCTAGCGTCCACTGCTAGATGCTGCACACCTGACCGCTCTGTTTCGATATCAGACTCGTATATTGCACCTGTGTCACCGCCAGTATCGCCACCTGTGTCACCGCCAGTATCGCCACCTGTGTCACCGCCAGTATCGCCACCTGTGTCACCACCTGTGTCACCACCTGTGTCACCACCTGTGTCACCACCTGTGTCACCACCTGTGTCACCGCCAGTATCGCCACCTGTGTCACCGCCATTTTCTCCGGCTGGACCAGTGTCGCCTTTATCGCCTTTATCGCCTTTATCGCCTTTATCGCCTTTATCGCCGTCTACTCCATCTTGACCAGCAGCTCCGGTATCGCCTTTATCGCCTTTATCGCCTTTATCGCCTTTATCGCCTTTATCGCCTTTATCGCCTTTATCGCCGTCTACTCCATCTTGACCAGCAGGACCAGCTACACCAGGCATGCCTGTGGCACCGGTGGCACCAGTAGCACCGGTATCACCGTCAATGGCACAAGATGCTAAAATCATTGATGTTAAAAGAACAATACTAGCTTTGAGGGGAGTCTTTAACTTTTTTGCTGTTGATAAAGCTGAAACTGAATGAATGTTAGGTGACATTCGTCTTCCTCCATGAAGAATTTATGATATTCCGTTGAGTACCGATTAAAATCTAGTACTGCTATAGATAATCAAAAAACCTACATAAAGTCAACTATTATTAACGAAATATTGTTGGATGTATTATTTTGTTACTATTTAATGTATAAATACAAGAATGCTTGCAACATACCTAACAGTATTTGATTAAGAGTATTCTTATCTTAGAAAATAATGATAAGAGTTTAAAAAGCAAAAAAGCACCCTAGGGCGCTTT
>NZ_DFQS01000029.1 GCF_002377905.1 Psychrobacter sp. UBA3483
GCATACTTTCTGATACACCACCCCATTTTTATCTCTAACAACCTAAACCAACCGATAACGAACTTGCACTGACTTATAACAAGGGTTTGTTATAATACCCAGCAACCAGACTCCATATATAGCCATCGCTTATCGCCATACTTAACAACATTCAAATTGCTGCCAGTATAGTATCTAGTATTTTAGCGCTACTGCGCATTTGGTGTTTTAGGAACCAACCTTATGACCGAATCAAATATAAACCTGCAAACCGTGCCTGCGTCGCCCACTACTGACAAGGCGCTGCTGCAGCTGACTGGTCTTCAAAAAATTTATGATCAAACCGAAGTATTAAAGGACATCAACCTTGATATCAAGCATGGCGAATTTATCACTCTGCTTGGGCCATCAGGCTGTGGTAAGACGACCTTGCTACGCTTAATTGCGGGTTTTGAGCAGCCCAATGCTGGGGCGATTTATCTTGATGGGATGCAAATGGCAGGCTTGCCCGCGGATAAGCGCCCGGTCAATACCGTATTTCAGCAATATGCGCTATTTCCGCATATGACAGTCGCGCAAAACGTCGCTTACGGGCTTAAATTAAAAAAAGTGCCAAAAGATGAGATTCAAACGCGGGTGCGTGAGATGCTAGCGATGGTACAACTTGAGCATCTTGCCAATCGCAAACCGCAAGATTTGTCCGGTGGTCAGCAGCAGCGCGTGGCGATTGCGCGCGCGGTGATCAATCGTCCTAAACTGCTATTGCTCGATGAGCCCTTATCGGCGCTCGACCATAAATTGCGCCTGCAAATGCAATCTGAGCTTAAACGTCTACAACGTGAGCTTGGCATTACCTTTGTTTTTGTCACTCATGATCAAGAAGAAGCGCTGTCGATGTCAGACCGCATTGCGGTGATGAAAGACGGCAGATTTCAACAAATTGGCACGCCGATTGAGATTTATGAAACCCCTGCCAATCTATTTACCGCCAAATTTATCGGTGAAACCAACTTGTTTAAAGCGGAAGTCAAAGGCGTTTATCCTGAACAGGCTGACCGTGATGGGCGCGTGACCAATGGCCGTATTGAGGTCGAAGTTTGCGAAGCACAAACGCAAGAGGGGCCGACGACCTTACGTAATCTACGCCGCCCTGACTTTGCCAATGACGTGCAAGTTGGCGATATCGTCAATTTACTATTGCGCCCTGAAGATTTGCGCATTTATGACCCCAATGATAAAGAACATGGTGGCCTACTTGGGCGGGTAATTGAAAGTAATTATAAAGGCAGTACGCTAGACTCGATTATTGAGCTAACCAACGGCCATATTATTAAAGCTTCGGAGTTCTTTGATGAAGATGACCCAAGTTTTGATTATAAGCTTAACGAAGGCGTTAAAGTGTCATGGGTCGATGGCTGGGAATGGGTATTGCCAGAAGAAGGTACGCTTGCTAGCGGCATTCATAGTGGGCTAAATAACAGCCCGAGCAAATTAGCTGACCAAAAGGATATCAGCTAATGGCGCGTCCTAACTTAGGCAATAAAAAATCAAGTCATAAGAACTTGAGTAATAAAAGCCCTTTTCGTACTGCCACGCTATGGCTAATTTGGGGTTGGCTGCTTATCTTTGCGCTATTGCCAAATATACTGGTGATTGCCGTCAGCTTTTTGACCCGTGATAGCACCGCTTTTATTAGTTTACCGGTCACTCTCGACAGCTACGTGCGCATGATTGACCCGCTTTATTTTGACGTCTTTGTGCATTCATTATGGATGGCGGGCATCACCACGCTCATTTGCTTATTACTCGGCTACCCGTTTGCTTGGTTTGTATCAAGAGTTGATAAACGCTGGCAGCCACTGTTGATGCTCATGCTGATATTGCCATTTTGGACCAACTCTTTGGTGCGCACCTATGCGCTAAAACTCTTATTTGCCAGCAATGGTTTGATTAATAAATCCCTATTAGCCATCGGCATCATCGATGCGCCCATTGATATTTTATATACCCAAGGCGCGGTTATTGCCGGTTTAACCTATTTGTTATTTCCCTTTATGGTGCTGCCACTGTACGCGGTATTTAGTGATTTGCGCAATGATATGCTGCTCGCCTCGCAAGATTTGGGCGCCTCAAAACGACAAACCTTTTGGCACGTGGTATTACCATTAACGACACCGGGGATTATCTCAGGGGTGCTATTGGTACTACTGCCAGCGATGGGCATGTTTTATGTCGCCGATATTTTAGGCGGCTCACGCAATTTACTCGTTGGTAATATTATTAAAAACCAGTTTTTGGATGCGCGTGATTGGCCATTTGGTGCCGCTGCCAGTGTGCTATTGACCCTTGCGATGGCGATATTATTACTCGCTTATCGCGCCAGTAGCCGCCGTATTGGCAAGACTGACTTTAACGAGGTGGCCTAATGTCTGGTAATTCAATCAATAATTCACCGATGAATAGCTCGCCAACAAATGGCGCACCTATAAAAACCAAACGTTCTATCAAGCGACCTAGTATCGGCAGTATCGCTGCTAAAGGCTATCTTGGTCTGATTTATATCTTATTATATCTGCCCATCATCGTTTTGGTGGTAATGTCATTTAATAAATCAAAAATCGGTTATAACTGGGGCGGCTTTAGTTTAAAGTGGTACGAGTCATTATTTAATAATCAGGCGATGCTTGATGCCTTTTGGCATTCTATTGTCTTGGGCTTAGTAGCTGCTACGGTTTCGACCGTTATCGGCACCTTGACTGCGCTGGCGCTACATCGCTATGACTTTCGCGGTAAAGGGCTGCTAAATGGCCTGTTATTTGTGCTTATGATGTCACCTGAGATTGTGTTAGCGATATCGCTATTGGCACTGTTTTTATTAATCGGCCTGCAGCTTGGTTTTGTCTCGCTATTACTAGCGCACATTACTTTTTGCCTACCGTTTGTGGTCATTACGGTTTTTGCGCGTTTAAGTAGTTTGGATGAGCGTTTGATGGAAGCGGCGCGAGATTTAGGCGCTAGCGAATCAACGATGGTGCGTACGGTGTTGATTCCAGTGATTTTCCCAGCGGTGATGGCAGGATGGCTACTTGCCTTTACCTTATCGCTCGATGATGTGGTGGTATCGACCTTTGTTACTGGCCCTAGTTATGAGATTTTACCGCTACGTATTTATTCTATGGTGCGCGTGGGACTTAAGCCCGAGGTCAATGCCATTGGGACCATTTTACTCGTCGCTTCTTTAGTTTTAGTGATTATCTCGCAATTGCTACTGCGTCGGCGCTGATTTTACTTTTACGGTAAAATAATGGCAATGTAATTTTAGGCAAAAAGCGCCTATGATTTTTCAAGATTCTAAACACCTATTTTCCTATTTCTTTAACGTCAGTGGTTAGGTTATTTTATGCTAGAGCTTCGTCATCTTAATACACTAACTGCGCTGCGAGCCCATGGCTCATTGGCCGCTGCTGCCGATGAGCTGCATGTCACCGCCTCTGCGGTCTCCCATCAGTTAAAAGAGTTGGAAAATTACTACGATATCAGTTTGGTCAATCGGCGCACGCGTCCGCTTACTTTTACGCCAGCGGGCAAAACGGTACTGGCGCTAGCAGACAGTATTATGCCACAGGTCACGCGCACCAAAGCCAACTTAAAACGCTTAGCTCACGGTCAAGCGGGTCGATTGCGCTTAGCGTCTGAATGTCATAGCTGCTTCGATTGGTTGATGCCGATACTTAATCACTATCGCCGCGAATGGTCAGATGTTGAGCTGGACTTTGCCACCGGTTTTGAGCCTGAGCCGCATCATTTACTGCAAGAAGGTGATATCGATTTATTGATTACCACCAGTAATTTACCGATAGAGGGCATCAGTTATCAGCCATTATTTGAGTATGAGAGCCGTTTGGTGCTGTCGCCGACCCACGACTTGGCTGAGCAACCATTTATTCATGCCCAAGATTTGGTTGACGAAACCTTGATTGCTTATCCAGTGGAAGCTAAGCGCCTCGATATCATTGCCAATTTTATGACCCCAGAAGAGGTCAGTTTTAAAGCCATTCGTACCACCGAGCTCACGGCGATGCTTATTCAGTTGGTGGCAAGTGAACGCGGGGTAGCAGCATTACCCGATTGGGTGGTAAGCGAGTATGAGAAAAAAGGTTGGGTGGTTTCGCGGCCATTAGGTAAGGGTGTTTATTGTCAGCTCTATGCGGCGACGCGTACCGCAAGCCAAGATACCGCTTATATGCAAGGGTTTGCCAGTCTATTAGAAGGGATTGTAAAACCGGTATAGCTAGTGCTTCTTTCAAAAAGTTGTTTAAAAAAAGAGCCGTATTAAACATTAATATGGCTCTTTTTTATTGCGACATTTTTATTATTACAAAACCAACTTAAACAAATAAAAGCCAATTGCGGTTGCTAATAACGTCAGCCCCACATGTAACCCAATCAGTCCTAAACCCGCAAGCAGTTTGCCGTTATGGATAAAGGTAAATACCTCAACGCTAAAAGTGCTAAAAGTTGTCAGTCCACCCAAAAAACCCGTAATCACAAACAATCTGACATTGGGAGATAAGCTGCTGCCCATACGCTCAAACCACACTAAGGCCAGCCCTATCAATAGCCCCCCTAAAACGTTGGCACCAAGCGTCCCAAGTGGTATCCAGTGATGCAGCGGATTAAAACGCGCCAGCCAGCCTCGTAAGCAAGCACCAATGGCAGCACCTAATCCAATTGCAAGCCACTGCATAAGTTATCCTTGAGTGAGATAAAGTTTAATAGGTTAAGTATAAGATAGCTTATAGCATTTAGCATTTATAATAGCGCAGGCAGCTCGGTCATCGGCCAACGCGGTACGCAGCTAACAGCCAAATCATCTGCTTGACCGGCTTGCAAACGCTCGTAACCTGCGTAAGCAATCATCGCACCATTATCGGTACATAACGCTGGCGGTGCGTAATGGACGCTGGCATTGATTTTAGCAAGCTCGCGCTCTAATGTTTCACGCAAATGGCTATTAGCACTGACGCCGCCCGCGATGACCAAGCGGCTCATCCCAACTTGTTTCAATGCTTTGACACATTTTTTCACTAGCGTATCGACCACGGCATGCTGGAAACTAGCCGCAATATCGGCGCGCACTTTTGGATCGCTCTCAGAGCCATCAGTGTCCTTGATAAGATTATGCACCGCTGTTTTCATACCGCTAAAGGAAAAGTCCAAACCGCGATGTAGCATCGGCCGCGGTAAGTCATAGGCATTTTGATCGCCATTATCTGCCAATTTGGCAATATTTGGTCCACCAGGGTACGACAGACCAAGCATTTTAGCCGCCTTATCAAAACACTCACCCGCTGCGTCATCGATGGACTCGCCAAGGATTTCATATTGCCCGATAGCGTGAGCGGCAATCAGCAAAGTATGACCGCCAGAAACCAGTAACGAGACAAATGGAAACGCTGGCGGATTCGCACCCATCAAAGGCGCTAAGAGGTGCCCTTCCATATGGTGAACGCCAATCGCTGGCACATCTAACCCATAAGCCAAGCTGCGCCCAAATAATGCGCCCGTCATCAGCGCCCCGATAAGCCCAGGCCCTTTGGTATAAGCAATCGCATCAATCTCATCTTTAGTGATATTACACTGCTCTAGCAATTCGTTAAATAAAGGCACCAGTTTACGAATATGGTCGCGGCTGGCAAGCTCAGGCACCACACCGCCATAAAGTGCGTGCAGCTCTATCTGTGAATACAGCACTTGCCCAAGCAAACCTTTATTGTCGCTCGTTATTTGCTCGCTATCGAAAATTGCCAGACCCGTCTCATCGCAAGAAGTCTCTAAACCCAATACTTTCATCTATATGCCTTTATATTTGCCTTGTAGCATTAATAAAAAACCGCCACTGTTAGCTTACAATGGCGGTCATTCTAGCAAATTTCAATAAGCAATATTAGCGAGCGGCAGCAACCATATAATCAACTGCTGCATGAACTTGTGCTTCAGTGACATCTCCAACCGCTTGCGCAGGCATTTTATTAAAGCCTTTAGCAGAATGCATATGTAGCGTTTCTATGTCTTTGGCAAGGTGCGGTGCCCAAGCTTCTTTATCACCAAATTTTGGTGCGTCAAGCAAACCATTCTCATGGCAAACTTTACACTGCTTTTCGTACAGCTGAGCACCAGCATCGGCCGCCAACACTTCTGGCTCAGCCGCAGCTTCAGGTTCAGCCTCTACGACAGGTACTTCCGTAGGCTCTGCTTCAACTGCAGGCTCAGGAGTGACCACTTCGGTTTCTGTTACAGGCGCTTCAGGTTCTACAGCCACCGTTTCAGTTTCATTGGTAGTGGCTGGCTCTTCAGCCGCTGTATTGTCGCCGCCACTACAAGCGCTCAGTGCCAAAAATGCACTAAGGCTTAGGCTTGTGAGCGCCAATTTAGCAACGGATTTTTTCTTCAGTATATTTTGCTGCATAGTCATAGTTAATCCTTCATCTATAGTTTGTTAATATAAACCTAAATATCGTAGCTGGCGTATCAATAGTCATCGCTGGCAATGATGAATCGCTATATGAAATGAGCATGCGGCTTACTTACTCATTGCTACTTAATGCTATTAGTTTGTGGCAGGCTCAGTCGTATCAGTAGTCGTAGCGGCCGCATCGGTATCTGTCGCCGCAGCACTATCAGTAGTAGCCGCGTCTGTATCAGCGCTTGCCACAGCCGTATCTGCCGCGGTGCCATCTTCTGCTACCGCAGTGTCAGTACCTGTCGCGCCGTCCTCTAAACCTTCTGCCGTGTCAGCAGCAGGCATCGGCGCTGTCTCTGGGAAGTCCATATCTTCTGCTTCAGGTGCGTTCGCACGCGCAAGTTCTGAAGCTTCATCGACTTTATCTTTTGCCAAAACTTCACCTGATTCAGCGCCCGCCTCTTCTTTGTCACTGCTACAAGCACTTAGACTGACGCCCATCGTAAGAAACAATGTCGCCCATAATGCTGTACCAATCGCTGTTTTTTTCATGCCATTTTTCATTCACAAATCCTCAAAATAATAGCTATAAAAGCCTTGTAGCGTCTGTCCTGGTGTCTTTTTTAAGCGTCAATTTAAGCGTTGAGTCTCAACAGCTAAATCTTGAAGTTTAAAGCAGCTTAAATATGAGCGACAGACTGAGTATAGGATACCATAGACTCAATATAAGCCGTTATTGCTAAACAGCTGTTTTGTCCACAATTTATTGATTATTTGTTAAAAGATTATTAAAAATATTAACACCAACGCCTCCAGTTAACTATCACCATCCTTGTACGCCGTCGTTAAATTTTATTGTCTGTTATTTGACCTTTATTTAAGTCTTTATTATGTATAAATGCGCTAAAGCCTTTGACTTTACTGCAATTTTTGATTAAAATAGGCGCCCTTGTGCTATTGCGCAAGACTATCCTAGTTTGAGCTGATGCCGATAATCTTGAGATATTACGGCTAAATACTAATACACAGCCAAACTAATGCCCTTATATCTCATCCTAATCAAGGAGATTTCATGCCTGCAGTTAAGGTTAAAGAAAACGAACCAGTTGACATCGCTATCCGTCGTTTCAAACGTGCTTGTGAAAAAGCCGGCGTTCTATCAGACGTACGTAAGCGTGAATTTTATGAAAAACCAACGCAAGTACGCAAGCGCAAAAAAGCCGCTGCTGTAAAGCGTTATAAGAAAAAATTACAACGCGAAACTATTCGTACCACTCGTATGTACTAATCACTAATACGATTAGCTACCTACCAGCGCTACACTAACGCCACTGTTATCGATGAATAACAGTGGCGTTTTTTATGCTACAATTTTTGTTATTACTGCTGATAAATGCTCAGCAGATTTTTATTTAACACTTACCAAAAACTATTTTATCCATACTCATAAGGAATAATAACAATGAGCCAACTTAAACAGACGTTATCTGACACCATCAAAACTTCTATGAAAGCGCGCGAGCTTGAGCGCGTTAAAGTGTTGCGCAACGTTCAATCTGTGGTCAAGCAGATTGAGATTGATCGCCAAACCGAGCTTGATGATGCGCAAGTATTAGAAGTGCTACAAAAGCAGCTCAAACAGCGTCATGAATCATTGTCTATCTTCACCGAAAATGGTCGCGATGATTTGGCCAGTAAAGAGCAGTTCGAGATTGATATTATCAATGAGTTTATGCCAAAACAAATGGATGATACCGAGCTTGCCGCTTTGGTCAATACCGAAATAAAAGCGCAAGGCGCCACCTCAATGCGCGATATGGGCAGCGTGATGGGCGTGTTAAAGAATAAAACCGCAGGCCGTGCTGACCCCGCATTAATCTCTAAACTGGTCAAAGATGCTTTGCAAGGTTAATTGAAGTTAAGAAAAGTTATATATTCTTAATTTGCGTATCGACCCAAGCGATAAAAACAACCGCCTAAGGCTTAAAGTCTTTGGCGGTTTTTACCGCTTTGATTTCCGCATTAATATTGGCGAGTAAAGGTCGGGCGCTGCTCGCTTGCGCAGTTTTTTGCATTTGCTCGGTCAATTGCTTGGCTTGCGTCAACGAGGTCAGCGCACGCTCATAGCGTCCACTCCACAGCTGGTCATGACTGCGGTAGCGTAGCGCATTGATGGTGGCGATTTTTGCCAGTTGCGGCGACTCGGTAGTTTTGGCAATTTTTTCATTGGCCAGTTGCAAGCTTTGCCATGCATAGCGGTCACTTGGCTGCTGCTCGGTCAAGGGCTTAAGCAGTGCTTGCGCCTTGGCTGGCTGATTGCTATTGGTCAGTGCTTCCGCTAAATAAAGACGCAAATCGCGGCGCTCAGGATATAAGCGCTGCTGTCTCTCAAGCAGTTCCGCCGCTTGTTGCCATTTATTCTGCTCAGTGAGAATTTGACTTTGGGTTATGGACAATAACGGCTCGAGTATTTGCCGCTGGGCTGCGGGTAACGCTAACAGCTCAGTATATATCTCATTGGCCTCGCCAAAACGCTGCTGCTCGCCATACCAATACATCAGCGCCAATTTTGCGCCAACGCTATTTTTCGCGGCGGTCGTCAACGCAGTTTCAGAAACATGCTCACCCGTGCTTTGCGTGCGCCAATAGAGCAAATCAAACAATGCTTGATGGCGCTGCTGCTTGGATAAAGGCAAGGCATCGTAACGTTGGGCGCGGCTTTGCGATTCGCTTAAGCGCTCGTTACTCAAAGGATGCGAGCGCACAAAACTGGGCAGGAATTGATTGGCAGTTTGGTTGAGCTGGCTTTTTTGATTCATTGTTGCAAAAAATCGCGGCATGGCGCGTGGATCGTAACCCGCTTGGTTCATGATTTGCATGCCCACGCGGTCGGCATCACGCTCATTACTACGGCTAAAAGCCATGCTGCTATTCATGGTAGCGGTTTGGCTGCCCATCATGACTGCCGCCGCCGCATCGCCATCGACCGCTGATGCCGCAATTGCTGCCAGCATACCGCCTATTTGCATCAGTAAGGCTTTTTTGCGCTCATCCGCGCCGCTCTCATAATGGTGCTGACTAATATGAGCCACCTCGTGAGCAACGACGCTGGCAAGCTCATCCATGCTGCTCGCCGCCAGTATCGTTCCGGTATTGAGGCCAATTACCCCGCCGGGCGCTGCAAAAGCATTGATACTGGGGTTATCAATAATAACCAAACCCAGTGGCGCTTGCTGGCGAGCTTGCGCATTTAGCCGCCATGTCATCTCTTTGATGGTTTCATAAATCCAAGGATCGTGCTCCATCTTCGCGCGACTATTGATGTTTCTTAATGACCATTCACCAAGCAGTTTATTTTCATATTGCTCAGCAAAGCTTAGCCCCTGCCCGCGTAAATTGGGTAAATCTAATTCTTCAGCGTGGGACGTCTGCCATGAACCATAAGAAAATGGCGCGGCTTGTATGCCAGCACTATTAGCCGTGGTTGCCAGTGCCAATAAGGTAGCAGATATACTAACCTTTCGCACAAAAGCGCTTGGTAATGTCGTTACTGGTTTGTTAAGCAGCGATTTTTTAAACAGCGATTTTTTAAGCAGTGCTGGTCTATGAAAATAATACAAGTGCGTATCCTATACGAGTAATTCTAACGTCTTTTTGACTATACGAGCTTGTTTATCGAAGGTCAATTGCCTTCCGCATCTGGCTACCAATAACGCTGCCACGCGTCACGCTTGTGCAACATGCTTGTGTAAACTTAAGCGTTATAAAGCCAATTGTTAAATGTAAAGTTTGAGGCGATCGCCCAGTCGTCATTAGATGTGCTGATTGACCAATGATTATGATAACTATATTCAACTGCAATTGAGTAGTGGCAATTTGCTATAATAGTAAGTCTTGATAAATGCTTGTTTTATGCAGGCGACAAGTGCTACTTTCTCAAACATTGATATTTCAAAGGTTTATTTTATGTCTACTGATAACCAATCTGTCATTATGCGAGACTCATATCCTATTCTTTTTGCCGAAACTGTGTCTGACGCGCAGCAGCAATCGATAACGCAGCTGCTTAATTTATTGCCAGCAGATACTCTTAGCTTAGTAGAAAATTTCGACCTAGCAGCTAGTGCAGAGCAAAAACAGCCAAGAATTATTAAAAATATGGTCGATGGCCGCGGACTTGCCTGCCCTATGCCACTATTAAAAACCAAAGTGGCGCTACGTGAAGTAGGGGTTGGTGAGTCGCTATATGTCGTTGCCACGGATCCAAACTCACAAGCTGATATCAGCGCTTTTTGTCAGCAGAGCCAGCAAACGGGCACAGCAAACCCCTTATTATTGTTTATCAATCAAGCAACAGCGGCAAGTAGCGACAAAATGCTAGGAGCAAAAACCAGTACTACTGTTGATACAATACATCACTTCATCATTACCAAAACTGATAGCAACTAAGCGGCGCTATCCTTTACAATTATAACTATAAGATTTTTATCTGACTCATTGCTTATCTATTTAACCAAGGTCAAGAATATGGCTAATACTTCTAATAACGCTGCAAATACCCGTAAAAAAGACAGCGCAGCACCTGAAAAAAACGAAGCACGCGATGCGGCCTTGAAAGCCGCTGCGGCGCGCCCGCCTTACGATGCCAGCGCACTTGGCGACACCCGTACTCGTGACTT
Organism: Psychrobacter sp. UBA3483; assembly: GCF_002377905.1. Lineage (GTDB taxonomy): Bacteria > Pseudomonadota > Gammaproteobacteria > Pseudomonadales > Moraxellaceae > Psychrobacter. Next base: position 11,122 of record NZ_DFQS01000029.1, read on the forward strand.
AGTGCCCGCTATGCCAACGCATTTATCAGCGCCTGGCGTAAATCTGGGTGCTTATATTAATACCGTGCATCAAATTCCGATTTTGACACCGACTCAAGAGCAAGAGCTTGCTCACCGCTATTATGATGAGGGCGATGTTGAAGCGGCGCGTCTGCTGGTTATGTCACACTTGCGCTTTGTGATTCATATTGCCCGTAGCTACTCAGGCTATGGTCTGCCGCAAGCAGATTTAATCCAAGAAGGCAACTTGGGCTTGATGAAAGCGGTCAAGCGCTTTGATCCTAATAAAGGCGTGCGTTTGGTATCCTTTGCCGTGCATTGGATTAAGGCCGAGATTCATGAATTCGTCATTCGTAACTGGCGTATTGTCAAAGTTGCTACTACTAAAGCGCATCGTAAATTATTCTTTAACTTACGCAGCCTGAAAAAGACCAACAACCAGTTAACGCTCGAAGAAGCCGATGCAATCGCCAACGACCTGAATGTAACGCGCAAGCAAGTGCTTGAAATGGAGTCACGCTTGACCTCGTATGATGCGTCGTTTGAAGCGCAATCGAGCGATGATGACGATGGCCGCTACGCGCCGCAGCTGTTTTTAGAAGATGGCATCGACCCTGCAGAGATGGTTGAAGAGGATGATTGGGAAGAGAACAATTCATCGGCTCTACTAGCTGCGATGGATACGCTAGATGACCGTTCACGCGATATCGTTGAACAGCGCTGGCTTTCTGAGCAGAAATCAACCTTACATGAGCTAGCAGCGGTTTACTCTATCTCAGCAGAACGCGTGCGCCAAATCGAAAAAAACGCCATGGACAAAATCCGTGAAGCCATGACCATCGATAGCGTTATTTTGCCTGATGATATCCAATAAATTTCAGCGTGTTAGTTAAAGCTTACCTAGGATAAAAGTTCTATTTATAACACGAGTTTTACCATGCTAAATTGGATAAGTATCGCGGCCATTAATATGGCTATCGCCGTCGCGTTGGGCGCGTTTGGCGCTCATGGGCTTAAAAATTCGGTCAGCATTCAGCAGCTTGAATGGTGGCAGACGGCAACTCTATATTGGTTTGTACACGGGCTCGGCTTATTGCTCGTCGGTATTCTTATTCGTCTTAATTATACAACCCAAACCACGGCATGGCTGCTACAAATCGGCGCACTTATTTTTGCAGGCAGTTTATATGCCATGACGCTTGGTGCGCCGCGCTGGCTTGGCGCCATTACTCCTATCGGCGGTGGGCTGATGATTGTAGGTTGGCTATGGCTTGCTGTCTCGACATTTCGTTTAGGCCATACTGCTTAAGTTAAATAACAAAATGGGTTAATGGATTAGTAACAAAGGATTATTAACTTTTAGGGAGCACATATTATGAGTAATATTAGTGTCAATGGTAAAAAATTGCAGACCACTCACCAAACCGTCCAAATGGTCGTCAATGAGCTTGGACTTAGTAAAGGCCGCTATGCGGTTGAAATCGATGGTGAACTGATTCCAAAAAGTGAGCTTGATAAAGTGCGTATTGCTGAAGGTATGAATATCGAAGTCGTTCAAGCGGTTGGTGGTGGCTAACTTATTGGATAAAAATCTATACCGATCATTCTTTATGCATACAAATTAAGCGTATTATCGCTAAACTGAGTGGTTAGCGACTGATTAAATTTAAAACTTAATACTAAAAAAGACCTCTAACGTAAATACGCTGAGGTCTTTTTTCATTTGTCATGCTCTTTAATAACTAAAGCAACTTTACGAGCTATCATTCCAATATGATTACTTAATAAATACGCCAGTTATAATAATTGTCTTATAGGCTATCTTCTATCAAGCAGTCATAATAATAAAGTCAGCTACTATGTAGAGCGGTTGCTGTAGTGAATACTACTTAGAGCAGGACAAACCCATTACATGGCAGGTGCAGCATCATCAGCTGTTAGCTCTTCGTAGCGTTCATCACGCCCTGGACCTTGAGTTTTCTTACGATCCTGACGGGTTTTATATTTACGTACTTGTCTATCAAGCTTGTCTGCCATCTCATTAATGGCTTTATACATATCGTCTTCGCAGGCTTGGACAAACATCTCTTGACCTGCAACTCGCATAATCGCTTCGGCCTTATGGGTCTTTTTTCCGCCTTCACTTGAGCCGCTATTATCTAGCGATAATTTTACCTGAATACTTTGAATCTGATCGAAATGACGTTCTACTTTTACAAGCTTTTCGCGAACGGCGTTGTCCATGGCTTCGGTAACACTGATATGGTGACCACTGATAGAAACATTCATATTATCGTCCTTTTATTATTGCTTATATTATTACTTACAATCAGCAGATGATCGCGCTTTACAGCTTTTATCATTCCGCCTTACCAATAATTCATCCCGTACCTTTCTTATCATCAAGTTTGGCTTATCATTTTTTAATGACCAACGGCTTTACAGCTCTACTCCTTTATCAAAATAAAAAATTAAAATACATTTTTATCATTTGTTAAATTAACTAAATCGGCCAAACCGATACTTGGTTTTCGTTGTTGGTATGACTCTAATTTGTCATGAAAACCAAAGAGTAGCAAGACATCAAATTGTAAGTAAATGTAATAATAAATGATGTTTCATGAATGTTTCTATATAATCAAAAAATTTTATTTTTTATTTACGTTTAAATTGGCTTGATTTTGGCGGTATGACATTTATAAGTCGTTGAATGACAACATTTAATATTTTTGTTTACGCTGAGTGGATGATCCGATATTCATTGCTTCACGATATTTGGCTACCGTTCGTCTGGCGATATCGATGCCTTCTGCGAATAAAAAATCTTTTATGCGGCTATCAGATAATGGCTTTTTCGGATCTTCATCAGCGATAAGCTGTTTAATCATGGCGCTGATGGCGGTTGAGGAGATGTCACCGTCGCTACTGCTAACGTGAGATGAGAAAAAATGCTTAAGGGAAAACAACCCTTGTGGTGTCAAAACGGTTTTGCTCGTAGTCAGGCGCGAAACGGTCGATTCGTGCAAATCAACTTCTTCGGCAATGGCCTTTAAAATCAAAGGCTGCATGGCAGTTGCGCCATGTTGCAAAAACTCTTGCTGGTAGCGCACGATACTGGTTGCTACTTTTAATAGGTTTTGATTGCGCTCTTCGATACTGCGAATAAACAGGCGCGCATCGGTGAGATTTTCGCGCAGATATTGATTGTCAGGGCTGTCATCGCCGCGTTTGACCAAATTGGCATATTCTTGATTGACTCGCAATTTAGGCAAAGTGTCAGGATTAAGACGTACTTGCCAGCCATCTACTTGCGCAGTCGTGTCGTTTCCGTTTTTGTTATCGGTGGTGTGATTGCTATGGTGGCGGCGAATCGGCGTGACCAATACATCAGGAATATCGTAGCTTTCTGACGGCTGCATATAATCGGGCTGACTGCTTTGAAATAGTAGGCCGGGTGATGGATTTAACGTACGTAGCAGGTTAAGCGCCGGGGTAATCTGTTCAGGCGCGAGGCCCGTGAGTTCAGTCAAGGCTTTGATATTATTGCTGACCAAATGCTCACTGGCTGAGAGAAGCGCTTGGGCTTCTTTAAGATACTTTGTATTCGTATCAAGCTTGGACAATTGCAGCGCTAAGCACTCATTGAGGTTGCGTGCGCCAACGCCAAGCGGGTCGCACGATTGAATCATGCGCAGTACCGCCATGACCTCATCGTGCTCGACGCGCTCGTCCCATTGATAAAAGCTGGCAATGGTATCAAAGCTTTGTAACAACTCATCGATATCGAGACGTATAAAACCCATTTCATCCATAGAATCCATGAGGTATTCGGCGATCAATGTATCTGTTTCGGAGAGGCGCTTAAAGTTCAGCTGCCAGCGTACATGGTCTTGAATGGTGGCGCTGGTGCGGCCCTGATAGCTATCAAAGTCTTCATTGCTGCCGTTATTAGCTGAATGAGTTGAAAGACTCCCTGAGCTTGTCGCGGCAGAGGCATAATTACCGCTGTCAAAACCGCTATAATCGTCACCCTCTACGGTATAGTTGTCGATTGCTTCATCATCAAAACTGGCTTGCTGTAATTTATCTAAGCTATCGCTACTGTATTCATCACTTATATTGGCAGCACTGCTATTGTCTTCATAATCAAAACCATCATCTGAAGAATGGGTAGATTTAGCAAACGAATCAACGCTAGCATTTTGGTTCCAACTATCTAGCGTTAATGGCTCGCCAAACTCATTGAGCGGCTCACCCTTATGACTGTCGTAACTGTCGAAATTATCATAGTCATCTTCATCCTCTTCCACACGTTCAAGCAAGGGATTGCTATCAAGCTTCGCCTGCACCTCCTGCGCAAGCTCAAGACTAGAGAGCTGCAGCAATTTGATGGCTTGCTGCATTTGCGGGGTCAGCTTTTGCGAGGTATTTAGCGTGGTCGCCAATCCAAACGACATACTCATGGGTGACTGATTACCTTCCGATCGTGGTGAGATTCTATATGTTCTGCTTAAAGCCTGCGCTTATTGATACTTATCATCGCTAATAAGGGCTTTAGCCTATCAGGTCATGACGATAGCATTTTTTGCTACAATGTTGCTATGATAATTTATATTCTGTTCAGATAAGCTATTTTTTAGCTTTTGCTCAAATCATAAAACTTTAATAGCTTTGCAGGGATGCCAAGCTTTTAAATATAACAGGATAAAAATTAAATAAGAGCAAAGCTCTATAAAGCTTAAAAATCGAGAATATTATGATAAATGAGATTACTAAAAATAAACCGCTGACCGTTGCGGCTATACAAATGAGCAGTCAGCAAGATATCGAAGCCAATTTAGCCGATATAAGAGCGGCTATTCGCGAGGCAAGTAAGCAAGGCGCGCAGTTAGTCGTTTTACCAGAAAACTGCTGTAGCATGGGTCGACAGTTTGCCACTGCCGAGCGTTTTGATGAGTTATCCGACGCAATGGCCGAGTATGCACGGGCTTTTGGTATTTATCTGTTAGCAGGCTCGCTGCCCTGTCCTTACCGCCCTGATGGTGTCATCGTACCCGATGGTAGATTGCGCCAAGTCAGTCAGTTGTTTGCGCCCGATGGTACGCGCGTGGCGCGCTACGACAAAATTCATTTATTTACCGCAATCGTTGCCGATAAACAAGGCAGCTATAATGAAGCGGCGACTTTTGAGCCCGGTATGCAAACAGTGGTTACAACTTTAGAAGCAAATGATGCCGTTTATCAGCTCGGTATGATGGTTTGTTTTGATTTACGCTTTCCAGCCTTGGCACAGCGTTTACGGCAAGCGGGCGCGGAATTAATAAGTGCGCCATCAGCCTTTACTTATTTGACTGGGCAAGCACATTGGTCGCTATTGCTACGCGCGCGGGCGTTAGACAGTCAGTGTATGGTCATTGGCGCCGCACAAGGTGGTGAGCATATTTATAAGAATGGCGATAGTCGGCAAACATGGGGGCATAGCACGATTACTGCTTATGACGGCACGATTATCAATAGCTATGAGGATAGTGAATTGAAAGGCTCTACTACTAAAGATCAGAAAAATTATACTCTGGTTTTAGCAACCTTAGATAAAGCAGCCCAAGTCCAAGGACGGCAAAAGATGCCAATCTTTGACTGTCACCGTTTGGCATAAAGGTACGGTTAAATGCTTAAAAAACAACCAGAATTTAAGTAACATCAACATCATTTTGCGCATAAGACGCACGCGGATGGGCGCGGTCATAAACTTGGGTTAATTTGGCAAAATCGACATGAGTATAAATCTGCGTGGTACTGATATCACTATGGCCGAGCATTTCTTGTACCGCGCGCAAATCGCCACTGCCAGATAACATATGCGACGCAAAGCAGTGGCGCAATAAATGCGGATACATATTTTGCGCAATACCAGCGCGCGTAGCCGCAACTTTAAGACGCTGCTGGACCGCCCGTGTGGATAAGCGCGTACCTAATTTCTCACTGATAAACAACGCACTGTCCATCTGCTCTACCCAAAGATTGCGGTGCGGCAGATAACGTTTAATCGCCTCGGCGGCTTTGATACCTAAGGGCACCAAGCGCGTTTTATTACCTTTGCCCGTCACGCGCACGCGCAAATCAGCCAAATCTATATCGGCCATATCGAGCGCGACCAATTCGCCAACACGCAGACCGCTGCTATAAAGCAATTCAAACATTGCCTTATCACGTAACCATAAGCGCGCCTGCTCGGGCGTATCAGGTATTTCTTGGTCAAGCAATTGCGTCAATAAATCCACATCGGCAATAGACGGCAGCGGTCTAGGGCTGCGTTTAAGCTGATAGCCAGTGGTTGGGTTGATACGTGCTAAATCCTCTTCTATCAGCCAGCCATAAAAATGACGGATAGCCGATAGCTCTTGCTGAACGCTCGCCAGTGCCAGCTTATCTTCATCGAGGCGTTGGCTGATATGCTGAGCCAATTGGCGCTTGTCACAGCGCGTCCACGTCAGACGTTTGCCGCGTAAAAATAGCGCCAACTGGTTTAGCCCTGCAAAATAAGCCACCAGCGTATGCTCAGAATGGTTACGCACCGATAGCGTATTTAGCCAACGATGCACTGGCGCTAGCAGTTCACGCAGCGTGCTATCTGCTTCGATGGTTGTTGCCAATTCTGCCGATAGCCATACTTTTGACTTAGTGTTTGATGTAGTGTTTGACTGAATATCTGAGCTAGGCGCTGTCGTCATGATTGATTAGCCTTCTGGAATAGGCTTGATACCCGCTTGCGCCATCAGACCGTCTGGGCTAAACACCCCTTCATAGACAAACGCCGTTGGCCCAGTCATCATCACAGAATAACCCGGCTGCCATTTGACAATTATGCTGCCGCCATAAAGCTGCGCGCGTATGTCTTCGCCTTCATCAAGCCAACCCTCACGGATACCAACCGCTACGGCTGCACAAGCGCCGGTGCCGCACGCTTGGGTTTCACCGACCCCGCGCTCATAAACCCGCAGACGGATATGACGCTGATTCATGACCTGCATAAAGCCGACATTGACGCGCTCTGGAAAGGCCGGATGTGATTCGATGGCTTTACCCAAGGTCTCAACATCGGCTTCTAGGACATCATCAACCCTGATGACAGCATGCGGATTACCCATATTGGCGACATAAAGCTGCACCGGCGTGCCATTGACGTTTAGATGATAGGCGTTTTGGATTTTGGTCGTCGCTCTTGGGGTAAAGGGAATCTCACTTGGCTCAAATTTGGGCTTACCCATATCAACCTCGACCCAGCCATAACGGTCAGTCGTTAATGAGATTATCCCGCTTGCCGTCTCAACGCGCAGACGCTGCTTAAATGACAGTTTACGCGCTTGCACAAAACGGGCAAAACAGCGCGCGCCATTACCGCATTGGTCAACCTCTGTGCCATCGGTATTAAAAATGCGATAACTAAAATCAACATCGGGGCGCATCGGCGGCTCAACGACGAGCAATTGATCAAAGCCGATGCCTAAATGACGATCGCCTAGCAGCTGTACCAATTCCTTGGTCAACTCTAAGCGTTGGGTCACCAAATCGATGACCATAAAATCATTGCCCAGCCCATGCATTTTTGTAAATTCTATTAGCATATCCTTTTTATCCTATCCTATTTTTATGTATGCCTTATATTAGCACGCTGTCAGATACAATCATAATTATCACCGCTATCGAGCTTTCTTTTATATAGCCCGCTTTACATAACAAAAAAGCATTTATAGTGAGTGAAAAGTAATATAGAGTCATCACGCACAGCCTTACTTCGACCATAAAAAAACCCATTGTCGTTATCACAATGGGTCATTTTTAATTAAAAACTCGTAAGCAGTAAATTGGTTAAAAAACTATTTATCCTGCCACAACACTTCATCAGCATATAAAGATTCAAGCGTTTCGCGTTTGCGAATCAGTTGATGATTATCATCGGCTACCATCACTTCGCTAGCACGACCGCGTGAATTGTAATTGCTACTCATGGTAAATCCATAGGCACCAGCGCCAGTGATCGCTAACACATCGCCGGTCGAAAGAGACAATAAGCGGTCTTTTGCTAAAAAGTCACCGGTTTCACAAATCGCGCCAACGATATCCCACGGCTGTGTGCCATCAGTATCAATACCTTTTTCAGGTAAAACACTTGGAATCACCGCCATTTCTGCTTGATATAACGCTGGACGTATCAAGTCATTCATTGCCGCATCGACAATAGCAAAGTTCTTGTGCTCGGTTGGTTTTAACACATCAACCTTAGTTAAGAGCACACCGGCATTGGCCACGATACTACGACCCGGTTCGAAGAATACCGTTAAACCAAGCTCGCTTAGTTTGGGTAGTAACGCTTGGGCGAATTCCTCGATAGATACTGGCGTCTCATCGATATAGCGCACGCCAAGCCCGCCGCCCAAATCGATATGACGCAGCTCAATGCCTTTAGCTTGTAAGCTATGTATCAGCTCAATCACTTTATCAAGCGCTGCAACAAATGGCGCAACCTCGGTCAATTGCGAGCCGATATGACAGTCGATACCGACGATATTAATATGAGAGAGCTGTGCCGCTTGCTCATAAACCGCAACGGCATTTTCATGGCTGATGCCAAACTTATTGTCTTTTAAACCGGTTGAGATATACGGATGGGTTTTGGCATCGACGTCTGGATTGACCCGCAATGAAATCGGCGCTGTTTTATCAAGCGCTTTTGCCACTTCGTTAATCAGCGCCAATTCACTAATCGATTCAACGTTAAAGCAGCCAATACCTTGATTAAGCGCATATTCGATTTCGCTATAGGTTTTGCCAACGCCTGAAAACACCACGCGCTCAGCTTTTCCGCCCGCTGCCAATACGCGCATGAGCTCACCGCGTGAGACAATATCAAACCCTGCCCCTGCTTGCGCCAAGATGCCAAGCACGGCAAGGTTAGAATTTGCTTTCACCGCATAGCAAATTTGATGCTTTAGGCTGGCAAAGCTTGTGGTATAAGCCTGATAAACGTCTAGAATTGCTTGTTTTGAATAAACATAACATGGCGTACCATAGTGCTTGACCACCTCAGCAATACTTACCTGCTCCATATATAACGCGCCGTCTCGATAATCAAGCGCGGGCAAATGGGCGGTTAAGGCTTTAGGATGCACATACAATCCTTGCTCAGTTTTGGTCGTGACTGACTGACTCATAAAGTTGTCTCTAATATAATCAATGTATTAAGGGATTAAATAGTTAAGGGGTTTAGCAGCTTGGATAGGCTAAGAATCGTTTGAATATTTGGCTTTTAATAAACAAGCATTAATAATCGTTAGGATCCGTACTCGGCGCAGGCAGCTGAAAATCTTCGGCGTTTTGCTCGTTATTTGCATTGTCATTGAGCTTAGCAAAGGCGGCATCTTGCGGATGACTGGTGCTCTCAAGCACAGCCGTCTTGTCTTTTACCGTTTGGCTACTCGATTCTGTTAAGTACAAATCGCCTTTTTGCCCGCAACCTGCCAACGCAGTTGCCCCGATGACCAGCGTCGCTATGGTTAACTGATACATAGCAGGTTTGACATCAACGCTTAAATTAGCGCTGTTAAAATTTGAGGTACGGCGTATAGTAAACATAGAATGGCTAACCTTTCATCTTGCAATGGTTTGCAGGCGATAAAAATCACTATCAGCGAAAATAAGGCTGCAATATAGAAATAGGACAATTTTTTAATCATAGCATTATTCGATAAAGTTGTGCGCCCCCTGCTGCTGATTGGCGCATAAATTTATGTAGAATTAGCGACTAACAGTATGACTCCTTAGATTTTATAAACAGTATCGTAGCGACAGACAAACTTACTTACAATTTTATAAAAAGTGCTTTTATCTTATTATCTCTGTCAGCGGTTGATGGCATTCGGTGTACACTTGTATAAAACGTCCTAATTAAAGCCTTATAGTTATCGTGGTATAAAATTCAAAATATGGTACATTATAGTGAAGCCTTGCAGCGGCAGTGAAGCGCTAGTATGCGTTTTACCAACCATTAATAGCTGCGAGCATTATGGGCAGTTATGAGCTTTAAAGATGTTTAAAAACACAGCAAGCTCAAGATGCTGAAAACGCCTATTAAAAGCAATGCTAAAAGTAAGATTAACAGCAATGATAAAAATCAGCGCTAGGATTGCTGCGTATGTCAGCTGTTTGGCGTATGCCGGCAAGAATATGGCTGGTTTTTTTATACAACCGGTGACCATCGATGTCGATTCACCACCCAAAAAATAATATCTAAGGATAGAGTATGAGCGCTGGCGTAACCACCAATTTTAATGATAAAGACTCTGAAACATCGAATCTAACCAACCCCACTTTAGTCCTTAATTGCGGCTCCTCTTCAATCAAATACGCGCTAATCAGCGAAGACAATGATACGCGTATCACCGGTCTGGCAGAAAACTTAGGCCTCGACACCGCTCGTATCAAACACACAACGCTAAATGGTGAAAAGCTAGAAATCGCCATTGCTGGTGGTCGTCATGAGCTGGCCTTGAAAAAAATCCTTGAGTTACTTGAGCAATATCACTTTATTGCTGTCGGCCACCGCGTGGTGCATGGCGGCCGCGAGTATTCAGAAGCGGTGCGTGTCGATCAGCATGTGTTAGAAGAAGTCAAACGCTTAAAAGTATTGGCACCGCTCCATAACCCTGCCAATGCCCTAGGTATCGAAGCGGTACAAGCGATTTATCCCGAGATTCCGCAAGTGGTGGTATTTGATACTGCCTTCCACCAAACCATGCCACCGGTCGCGTTTCGTTATCCACTGCCAAAAGTCCTTTATGATGAATATAAAATCCGTCGTTACGGCTTCCATGGTACTTCGCACGCTTATGTATCAGAACGCGCCAGCGAAATCACCAGTGCCAAAGCGCCACATGGTTGGTTGACCGCCCATCTAGGCAATGGCTGCTCAGCGACGGCTGTCTACAATGGCGAAAGTCTTGATACCAGTATGGGTCTAACCCCGCTTGAAGGTCTGATGATGGGCACGCGCAGCGGTGATGTCGACCCAAGCTTGCACATTCATCTCAAACGCCAACTAGGCATGAGCTTAGAAGAAACCGATAAGATGCTCAATAACGAAAGTGGGCTGCTTGGTATTTCAGGCTTATCAAATGACTTGCGTACCATCGAGCAAGCCGCCAACGAAGGCCATCAAGACGCCAAACTTGCGATTGAGATGTTCTGCTACCGCGTCGCTAAGTACCTTGCCAGCTTAAGTTGTGCGCTACCTGACTTTACCGGCATTGTCTTTACCGGCGGCATTGGTGAAAACTCAGTGACCACGCGTACGCGCATTTTAGAGATGATGCCGCATTTTGGTATCAAAGTAGATAGCACCAAAAACGCCAGTTTGGTCGGTGGCAAAGAAGGCAGTTTCCATGCCGACGATAGTAGTATTGAGCTGTGGGTAGTACCAACCGATGAAGAATGCCGCATTGCCCAAGAAACGCGCGAAGCCCTAGGTTTATAAGTGTTTGATTGCTAAACAAACCAATACCTTGCTATAAGAAAGCAGGAAGCATTACTTATAGCACAAGGTGATACGCGCTTTAAAAGCGATACGTTTTAAAAGATAAGCTCTTAAAAGACAGACGCTTTAAAAATAGAATAAACAGTAGGATACATTATGCAAACTTTTTTACTTGTGCCCATCAGTCGCGGTATCGGTGTGACGTCAGCGGCGTTAGGCTTGATTCGCGCCTTTGATTATAACGGTATCAAAGCGGGCTTTATGAAGCCATTTTTACAAGATGATACCCTCGATAAGCAAAACAGTTTAGACAGCTCAAGCGCGCTGGCGATGCACGCTTTTGGTCTTAATCCGCCCAAATCCATCAGCCGTCAGCGCGTTGAGCGTATGCTGGGTGATGACAATCTTGATGATTTGATGGAAGAAGTGGTCGTCAATTATCATACCTTAGGCGATGACTACGATGTGGTCATTTGCGAAGGCTTAGTATCGACGACTGAGACCTCTTATGCGTCGCAAATCAACCGCGCGATTGCTCATGCCCTAGATGCCAAAATCATCTTTGTCAGCACCGCCGATACCAGTAAACCTGCCTATCTGGCTGACAAGCTTGACGTTCACGCCCGTGAATTTGGCGGCATCGCCAGTGAGCGCACGCTTGGCTGTATTTTGATGCGTATGCATGATTTACCAAACGCCCAAAGCACCCTCGAAAATCAAATGGTCGCCCCAGGCGAAGCCGTGGTGCAATTAGACCAAGGCTTTATGCAAGAAGTGCAGCGCCTGTCACCGCATTTTAACACCGAAGAGTTCCGCTTAATCGGCGTGGTGCCATTTAGTGACTCACTCTCTGTGCCACGTACGTGGGATATCGCCGCTGAGCTCGACGCCACGTGGCTAAATGTCGGTGAAGCAAAATCGCGCCGTATCAACCGCATCAGTTTGACCGCGCGTTCGGTCGCTCGCGTCGATGAAGTCTTTAAACGTGGTACGCTGATTGTCGTACCGGGCGACCGCGATGACTTATTGTTGGCCGCAGGACTTGCCTGTATCAACGGTATTCCACTAGCAGGTCTGGTATTAACGGGCGGCGTGGTACCAAGCGAAACAGTCGCTGAGCTTTGGCAATCGGCACTCAAAACGGGTATCCCGATCATGAGTGTCGAAAGTGACAGTTATGAGACCGTACAAAGCCTTGTGCATATGAGCGCTGAGATACCAAGCGATGATACCGAGCGCGCCGAAGAAGTGGCACGTTATGTCGCCGCGCATTTAGACCTCAACTGGATTAAAGATTACTTTAGCCAAGAGTATGAGATGCGCTTATCACCTTCAGCATTTCGTCATCAAGTGGTCAAAAAAGCGCAAAACGCTAAAAAACGTATCGTGCTCCCAGAAGGCTCAGAGCCACGTACGGTCGAAGCGGCATGCATCTGCCAAAGCCGCGGTATCGCCAATTGCGTGTTGATTGCCAAGCGTAGTGAAGTCGAGCAAGTAGCGAAAAATCGTGATTTGGTGTTGCCTGAAGGGCTTGAGATTATCGACCCCGATAGCCTCGATATGGATAAATATATCAATGCTGTGGTCGAGCGTCGTAAAGGTAAAACCAACGCCGAAGTGGCCGCTGAATACCTCAAAGACACGGTTTATTTGGGTACGACCATGCTCGAGATGGGCGAGGTCGACGGTTTGGTATCTGGGGCGATACATACAACCGCCAATACCGTACGTCCTGCATTTCAGCTGATTAAAACCGCGCCGCAGTATTCGCTGGTATCGTCAGTGTTCTTTATGCTGCTACCTGAGCAAGTGGTGGTTTATGGTGACTGCGCCATCAACCCCGACCCGAACGCTGAAGAGCTCGCTGAAATCGCCATTCAATCAGCGCAGTCTGCCGCCGCCTTTGGTATCAATCCAAAAGTCGCCATGATTAGCTACTCAACAGGCTCATCTGGTACTGGTGCGGATGTTGAAAAGGTCATTCGTGCAACTGAAATCGTCCGCCAGCGTGCGCCGCACCTCGCCGTCGATGGTCCATTACAGTATGATGCCGCTTCGGTCATGAGTGTTGGTAAACAAAAAGCCCCTGACTCACCGGTTGCCGGACAAGCAAACGTCTTTATCTTCCCTGACCTAAACACTGGTAACACCACCTATAAAGCGGTACAACGTAGCGCCAATGTGGTCAGTGTCGGACCGATGTTGCAAGGCTTGAATAAGCCTGTTAATGACTTATCGCGTGGCGCTTTGGTCGATGATATTATTTATACCATCGCCCTGACCGCCATCCAAGCACATAGCGACGCGATTTAATCGCGGTACCGTTTATATTTTACAGTTATGCTTAATCGCTCTACACTTAACCGACTATCATCGTGATGGTCGGTTTTTTATGGACTATTTTTGTTAAATCTTTAGGGCTTTAAAACATGTGCCCCTACTGAGCGCTCTCCAATAATGCTATAGTCTCCTTAATAACAATGTCTATCGGTAGCGCTTTTTGCTCACTTATTTATGCCTTATTCTGAAGACTATCCTCTAACAAAAAACGCCAAACCCGCCATTCGTGCCTATTTGGGTGGCTCATTTGATCCTGTGCATAATGGTCATTTGCAAATGGCGCTGTATGTTTATCAAAGTTTACTGCCGCTAGCAAAGCAGCAACAGCGCGAGCTACAGCTGTCATTATTGCCCAATGCGCGCTCACCGTTTAAAGCAGACAGCACCGACCCTAAGCACCGCTTGGCTATGTTGAAGCTGGCTATAAAAGATACCCCGCTACAAATCAATGAGCTTGAGCTGTGGCAAACGCCGCCGGTCTATACCATTGATAGCGTAAAAACCTTACGCGCTCGCTACCCGCACGATAGCCTGATATTTATCATGGGCATGGACAGTGCGCAGAGTTTGGATAAATGGAAAGATGGTCTGGCGCTGACCGATCATGTCAATTTATGGGTATTTAATCGGCTGAGCATTATCGAAAATGACCCTATTAATAATGATACAAACGCTGATATAAATGAAAAGTTCGTAAATACAGATTTAGTCGCGTCAAACCTTACTGCGCTGCAATCTCAGCTTCCCATAGCACTGCAACACTTAATCACTGACTCGGCTACTGACCTTGTCGCGCCAGCTTTGCGGTCTTTAACAGACAGCAGTAACTTGAAAAACGCCGTGCAAGGACGCATTTATATAGACCCGCGCCCTGTGGCAGCGATATCGAGCACCCAAGTACGTCAAAAGCTGCGCAAGCAATGTACGCAAAACGCAACTTTACAGCCAATAAATGCTATCATTAACCCGACTGTACCCAATTCATTCGCTAAATGGCTAAATCCTGCCGTTTATCAATATATTATCGACCATCAGCTATATTCTGCTGCTCAATTCCGTTAAAATCGCCTTATACGTTTAACTTTACCTATTTTATCCATGTTGCCGCAAAAAACACTTGTCTATTTACCTATCTTTCAGGGGCTCGTGAGCACAAGCAATGTGATGATTTACTATTTTATTTTTAATATTTATGATTGAAGAGAAGACCATTTATGACCAATACCATGACTGAAGAACGCTTAAAAGAATGCTTAGCGGTAGTCGAAAACACGCTTGACGATATGAAAGCAAAAAATATCACTGTTTTAAACGTAGAAAATCTAACGGACGTGATGGAGCGCATCGTCATCGCTGACGGTACTTCAAAACGCCACGTGCGTGCGATGGCAGACAGCGTCGGCGCTGAAGTTAAGCAAGCGGGCTTTATGCCACTAGGCCGTGAAGGCGGTACTGATTCTGACTGGACGTTGATTGATTTGGGCGCTGTTGTCGTACATATGATGACGCCAGCGGCGCGTGAATTCTATGACTTAGAAGGCCTATGGTCGTCACCTGATCAATTGGCGGAGCTGGTCGCTGTACCGCGTGAAAAGAAAACCGCAGGTCGCCGCAATAAAAATAAATAAGAGGATTTATTGCCAATACTGCTTTATAAAAAGACCAGATTCTACTCTGGTTTTTTTTCGTCTAAAATTTGGTACAGATAAAGGTTAAATCGCTAAAGCCATATAATCAACTGCCTGATTAGGCTAAGATAATAGCCATCTTTAACATCACTAATGAATTAACCATTCGCCCAATAAATCCCTATCGATTAGGATATTCCATGAGCATAGAGCAAATAGCATCTTCTAGCCAAAAAAATAGTGCTGATTTCAATCAACCCTTACCGCTACATATTGCCAATTTAATCTGCGTGCGTGCTGGCAAAGCGATGCCATTTGCCCGTGAGCAGATGAGCGCCATTGATAAGGCGCCAATCAAAGCGCCTGTCGCGGTCAACTTCATGGGTCTGACCACTGATGAACAAGCCGACCGACGCCATCATGGCGGCCCGTTAAAGGCCGTACATCAACTGCCAGTCGCAACCTATGAGAAAATTAATACAGAATTTGGTTTAAAGGTACGCGTTGGTACCTTGGGTGAAAACTTAACGACTGAGGCAGTCGATGGTCTGCCTGCAATGGATGAGTCGACGGTGTGTATCGGCGATGTTTTTCAGTACGGTGATGAGCAAGTTAATGGTAGCGACAGCGTCCAACTTCGCATCGTGCAGCCGCGCCGTCCCTGCTACAAAATCAATGACCAAATTGGACAGTTTAAACTGAACAAAGTGCCAAATATCGCCTCTTGGATGACTAAGCAAGGTATCGCTGGCTGGTATTTTGAAGTCGTACGTGACGGTATGATTCACGCTGATTTGCCGGTTTATCTCATCGAACGCTCCTATCCTTTTGCGACCCTAGAAAAGCTATGGCAATTATCAAACTCAAAAGAGAAAATTGACGCCGAGGTTATCGAGCCGTGGCTGGCGATTAAGTGTTTGGAGGACAGTTGGAAAACGGTTTTGGCGAAGAAAATTAGTAAAGGTTAAAAGCTTTAAAAGTATCTCAATTTTATCTATTACTACCACTATAAAATAAAGGTCGGCATCATCGCCTACCCGTATTCATACAGAGCATTTCATGGCAAAAACTATCTTTTTAGCATTCGCATGTGCCTTAACGCTACCCTTGATTGGCTGCGTGACCACTCATAACGCCCAATTAACGACCAGCGAGCCTTTCGTCATCGATAGCGAAACCTATCAAGCTACGGGCAAAAGTGAGCGTATCAAAACCATTATTTTGCATTATACGGTGAGCAATAATGCCCGCGCTATTAGGCTTTTGACTACTGGTGATGTCAGCGCCCACTATCTGATTTTAGACCATGATGACAACAAAATTTATAACTTAGTGCCCGAGGGCGAACGCGCGTGGCATGCAGGCAATGGCGGTTTTGCTGGTAAAACGATACTCAATGATACCTCTATCGGCATCGAGATTGTCAACCCAGGCATCAAACCTGAATATCGAGACGCGTTAAAAAACGGCGCGCTCGACTATCATCCTTATGAGCACTATGTTGAATTTAATGAGTTGCAGATCAAAAAAGTGGCGCAGCTGGTACAAGAGTTGGCAAAAAGATATAATATCTCAGCAAAGAATATCATTGGTCATGCGGATATGGCACCCTCGCGTAAAATCGACCCCGGTGCCAAGTTCCCTTGGCAGCGACTATATTTGGATTACGGCATTGGCGCTTGGTATGATGAATTTGACAAGCAATTCTTTATGAATCAAGACGCGTTTGCCGCAGCTACGATACCCGAGATTAAGCAAGCGTTTCGCGATTATGGTTATCAAATCAATGATACAGACGCGTGGGATAAAACCAGTCGCAATGTGGTGTATGCCTTTCAATTGCACTTCAGACCACAGCAGCCAACGGGCGAGCTGGATTTAGAAACGTATGCGATACTACGCGCACTCAATAAGAAGTATGCTGGTCGTGATGACTTTTATTAATGGATAAAAAATATTAGGAGACATAAGCCATGAATAACTCACAATACAATGAGCAAAATGAGCAAGACGAGCTACAGAAATATCTAGAAGAAAAAGCCAAACAGGAGCAAGAAAAAGAGCAGGAACCTGAGCCGCTCTCTGCGTATGAGGCTTGCGTGTTAAGAGAAAGTGCGAGGATTCATGAGCTGATTGCTGAGGCTCAGAAGGAAGGTAAAAACGGTTTAGATAACGAGTAGTTTTTGATTGTATTATACTTTGTATAGAAAATTAGTCTTGATTTGCTTCAGTAATGAATCAGAGCCTGAACCTATCGAACGTGAAAAGTATATTCTATCGAATAAGATCATTAAGGTTATTTTGGAAAAAGAAGGTAGGAACTTTTATGAAAATATCGATTTTGGGTTCCAAATTTTAGACGGCATAACGTTCAACTTGATTAGTGAGAATACTAAGCCTAAGCTAAGATTACTATAGTTTCTTTCAAACACTTCCAAACACAAAAAAGGTGAGCTTAGGCCCACCTTTTTTATTATCAACAGTAATTCAAACCATTCTAACGCAACCAAGCACGCGCATTACGGAACATACGCATCCACGCACCGTCCTCGTCCCACTCTTCTGGCTTCCAGCTATGATTGTAGGCACGTAGCGTACGCTCAGGGTGCGGCATCATGATGGTGACGCGACCGTCGGTGCTACACAGACCTGTAACACCGCCGAGCGAACCGTTTGGATTGAGCGGATACGTCTCGGTTGGATGACCTTGGCTATCGACATAACGCATCGCAAGCTGACCGTGTTTTGCCATACCGTCGATCTCAGTATTGTCTAGCGTGGCATAGCCTTCACCATGCGCTACAGCGATTGGTAAGATACTGTCTTGCATACCTTTAAACAAGATAGATTTGGTACGCTCAACTTTGACGTTGACGGTACGCGCTTCAAAGCGGGCTGATTTATTGGCGATAAAGCGTGGGAAGTTTTCCGCGCCTGGGATGAGGTCTTTTAACTGCGCCATCATCTGACAGCCGTTACAGACACCAAGTGAGAAGGTATCAGGGCGAGCAAAGAAGCGCACAAACTGCATGCGCAACTCGTCATGGAACAAGATAGAGTTCGCCCAGCCCGAGCCTGCGCCCAACACATCACCGTAACTAAAGCCACCACAAGCGACCAGACCGTCGAAGTCACGTAGATTAATACGACCTTCAAGTAAATCGCTCATATGAACGTCGACCGCTTCAAAGCCTGCTTGGGTAAAGCCTGCTGCCATTTCGGTCTGACCGTTGACGCCTTGCTCACGCAGGATAGCAACTCTTGGCTTGCTGTTATCAGAATCAGCGCGGCTGTTTAAGTATGGTTCTTCAACCTTTTGATTGAGGTCAAAGTTTGGTGCAGCGATAAGACCTTGATGGCTGGCATCACTAATCAAGTCATATTCTTGCTGTACGCAAGCTGGATTGTCACGACGACGGGCAATTTGATAGCTGACCTGACTCCATTCTTGTTGCAGCTCAGAACGGCTAAAGCGTAGCGTAGCATCACCCATATGCAGCGGCGTCTGGATAATGAGGCTGTCTTCCTCACAGCTTTGACCGACAAGGCTAAGCATATCGCTGACGTTAAATTCTTCTGCCAATTGCATCAAAGCGGCGACATTTTCTGGTAAGACTTGAATGACCGCGCCCAGCTCTTCACTGAATAATTGACCGAGTAAGTTTTTATCGTCCAATGACAGCTTGATACCTTGGCGACTGGTGAATTGCATCTCAGCAATCGTCGCCAGTAAACCACCATCGCCGATATCGTGATAAGCGCTAATGACACCTTGCGCGTTACCCGCTTGGATGAAGTTAAAGAAGTCGATTAAATCGCTTGGTTTATCGAGGTCAGGACATTCATTGCCCAATTGGCTTGCCGTTTGCGCAAGGATTGAACCGCCAAGGCGCAGTTTACCTTTTGATAAATCAATACGGTAGAAGGCGCTGTCACCATTTATTAGCTCAGGCGTTAGCGTTTTTGCCACGTCAACGACTGGTGCAAAAGCAGTAATCACGAGGCTCATTGGCGAGACCACTGATTTATCCGTGCTGCCGTCTTTATTGCTATCCGTCCAGTTGGCACGCATCGATAGCGAGTCTTTACCGACTGGAATGGCGATACCCAACGCAGGACATAACTCTTCACCAACGGTATAGACAGCATCGAACAGTGCAGCGTCCTCATTATCATCGCCGCAGGCTGCCATCCAGTTTGCTGACATGGTGATATCAGATAGCTGAGCGATACGTGCACCGGCGATATTGGTAATCGCTTCGCCAACTGCCAAGCGTGCAGAAGCTTTAGGGCTGATTAAAGCAACTGGCGTACGTTCGCCAACGCTCATCGCCTCACCGCTCATCGGCTGACCATCAAGCGCAATCAGGCCAGAAGCGGTAACGGCACAATCTGCCACTGGTACTTGGTAGCGACCAACATATTGATCGCGCACCACCATACCCGTGATAGAGCGGTCACCGATGCTAATGAGGAATGATTTGCTCGCAACGGTTGGATGACGCAATACATCTTTGATAGATTCAGCTAAATTAAAGTCATTGAGCTCAAGCGGCGGCAATTCATTGTCTTGACGGCTAAAGCTACGCTGCATCTGCGGCGTACCACCGAGTAATACTTGCATCGGCATATCGACTGGCTGCTCATCAAGCAATTCATCATCAACGATAAGCTGACGTATTTCCGTCGCTTCACCCAAAATGGCATACGGACAACGCTCACGGGCACAAATCGCATCAAACTGCGCTTTGCTCTCTGGGCGAATCGCTAACACATAACGCTCTTGCGCTTCGTTTGACCAAATCGCCATCGGCGACATGCCTGCTTCTAGCGACGGGATTTTACGCAGGTTTAAATGGGCGCCCATCTCGTGGTCATTGACCAATTCTGGCATGGCGTTTGATAGACCACCGGCGCCAACGTCATGTAGCGAGACGATTGGGTTGCCATCTTTACTGTTACTGCTAGCGTCAATATCGTTACCAGACTGTCCATTACCAGCTAAGGCCCAGCAGCGATCGATGACTTCTTGGCAGCGACGCTCCATCTCGGCGTTATCGCGCTGCACAGAAGCGAAGTCCAAACCTTCATCTAACTCGCCGCTATCGACAGATGATGCTGCGCCGCCGCCCAAGCCGATTTGCATCGCAGGTCCACCAAGAACGATAAGCAGGTCACCTTGTTGAATGGCATTTTTTTCAATCAGGTTGCGTTTGATATTGCCGTAACCACCTGCCAGCATGATAGGCTTATGATAGCCGCGCATTTCGCTGCCATCTTTTGCCGCTGAAGTATCCAATTGGAAACTACGGAAATAACCGCAGAGGTTTGGACGACCAAATTCATTTGAGAAATTGGCTGAGCCGAGTGGTGCTTCGGTCATAATCTCAAGACTGGTGGCCATACGATCGGGCGTACCGTAGTTTTGCGTACTTACTTGCCCAGATTGCTCCCATTTTTCCGCAAGCTCTGGAATATGCAAGTGTGATACATGAAAACCAGTCAGACCAGCTTTTGGTTTACCGCCACGACCGGTTGCGCCTTCATCACGAATCTCACCGCCCGCGCCCGTCGCTGCACCGGCATAAGGGGCAATCGCCGTTGGATGGTTATGAGTCTCGACTTTCATTAAGATATCGATTTCTTCTTGATGAAAGTCATAAAGATGGGCAGAATTTGCATCCATGGCATCAGTCGGCACTGGATAGTAACGCAGCCCCTTAGCCCCAGCCATCACCGCGGCGTTGTCTTTATAAGCCGACAAAATGCCTTGGGGATTGGCTTTATAAGTATTCTTAATCATCTGAAACAGGGATTTTGGCTGTACTGCACCATCGACTGTCCATTCAGCGTTAAAAATCTTATGACGGCAATGCTCTGAGTTGGCCTGCGCAAACATCATCAGCTCAACGTCCGTTGGATTACGCTTTAGCTCATTGACGTAGGCATTCATCAGATAGTCGACATCTTCGCTCGACAAGGCAAAACCAAACTCTTTATTGGCGGCTTCTAGTGCTGATTGTCCTTGGCCGATGACGTCGATGCGATTAAGTGCAGCCGGCTGTTCATCATCGAACAGTTTATTTACGTCATTTAAATCATAAACTAGGCTTTGGGTCATACGGTCAAACAATAATTGCTCAGCGGCTTTAGGAAGCTTGTTATTAGGTGCACCTACGTCGCCGTCTGCTTTTGCATCAATCGTTAGGGTATAAACGATAACGCGCTCGACGCGTTTAATCTCAATGTCACAGTTATTAAAGATATCGGTCGCTTTACTAGCCCACGGCGAAATCGTCCCAAAACGCGGACCGACGATTACTTGTACTTGATTGGCCTCTGGAGCGGCAAGTTGAATATCGGCATGCACCCCAAACAAATCCAGCGCTTTTTTATGTTCATCACCTACGAGGTCTCGCGATAGCACATAAACTTGCTGAGTATGAATCTGGCTGACATTTAGCTCGGTTTTTTGCTGAAACTGACTGATGAGTTGCTGCGTCTGAAAATCGGTAAGAAACGGTTGTCCGGCGATGGTCATCATAAAGGCATAATCCGTAAGATCAAGGCATCTCTGCCATGCAAAGTAAATGGTCTGTGTATTATAACAAGAAGCCCTGTAATAAGCAGGTCAAAACCAAGATAAAAAGCTTTTCAAAACAGAAATATTGCTCAGCTGGCGTCACAATTTTTACCTAATTATTGTAAACCTTACAAACACTCACATCGTATTACTGGCAACCTATATAAATTAGATGCTGATAATCGCTATTCTAGATGGCAGTCGCGATGAGTTAAGCGCCTTATAACGAGCTTGATAACTATAACTATAAGCAGCTCATAAAAACTACTATAAATGGCGCTGGCTTGTCTAAACTGAATGCTTAATAAGCAACCATGATTTAAACAAAAAAACCATTTACTATAATGATAAAAGGATAAACCCAATGAGTAACCAAGAGCATATCGCCAAAATCCAAGAAGTGATTAAAGACGTAAAATTTGCCATGATGAGTACCACCAATAAAAAAGGTGACATTCATGCTTGGCCAATGACCACCAATAAAGCGGATGTCGCTGCCAAAGAGATTTGGTTTATCGGTGATAAAACCTCAGATGTCGTCAAAGACATTCAAGACGATGCAAGAATTGGATTAACGTATGCTACCCAAGACGAAAAGAATTACGTTTCTATTAGTGGTAATGCTGAATTATCAAACGATAAAGACAAGTTGGATGAGCTATGGTCGCCTGTTTATAACGCCTTTTTTGCCGAAGGTAAAGAAGATGAAAATATCCAATTGATTAAAGTTGTGCCACATGGTGCCGAGTGCTGGATTAGCGGTAGCTCAGTGGTCAATATGTTTAAAATGGCAACCGCAGCGGTGCAAGAAGGAAAAACTGCTGAAGATTTAGGCGAGACTTTCTCCGTCTCTCTATAACCTCAGTTTCTGTAAGTTTTGCGGTCTTAATAATAAAAAATAAAAAATAAGACATCTATTTGAACGCCAGTAAGTTATTAATTTACTGGCGTTTTTTTGTTTAATCAAAACCTTAAAGCTTACAAAGCGTCACAGCGTATTACAGAGCAGCTATATCGTTTTATTAAGCAACTTTATTATATTAATAACTGATTCTATATTTAATCATTCATTAGTTAACTGCCGATAGCTTTTAAACCTAAAACTGCATCTTTCAATAGTAAAGGACAACTATTATGAACAAACAAGCGCAAATGGATACCATCCAAGCGATGGTAAAAGACATTAAATATACCATGATGACCACGCGCAATGGCGAAGACCATCTGCACTCTTGTCCAATGAACACCACTGAAACCAGTATTGGCGCCAAAGAGATTTGGTTTATAGGCCATAAGCCGTCTGAAACTGTCGATAACATTAAGCAAAATGCAGAAGTAAATTTGGCTTATATCACAAAAGGCGATGATAAGTATTTGTCTATTTCTGGTACCGCTGAATTGGTCGAGGATGCAGGGAAACTTAACGAGCTATGGTCAGTTATGTATAACGCTTATTTTGAGAAAGGCAAAGAAGACCCAAGAGTTCAGCTCATTAAAGTAGTGCCACATGGCGCGGAATACTGGGCGAATGGTAATGCGATCACTAGCGCGGTCAAAATGACGGCGGCGGCAGTTACCGATACCGCGATTGAAAAAAGCTTAGGGGAAAATTTCTCTATTAAGCTGTAATGTTTTCATAATGAAGTAGAAGCAAAGTAATTAGAATAAAAAAAGCCAGTCGCTTAATGCAACTGGCGTTTTTTATTCCGACTCAACTGACGGTTAAATCAAAAAGAGCTAACCGCTCTGTTTTAAATACGGCCAAGCGGCTTTTAGATAAATCATCATCGACCATAAGGTTAAAATCACCGCCGCCACCATCAAGACATACCCTATCATTTCAAGCGATTGCCAATTTAACAATAACACAGTGATGGCGATCATCTGAAAAGCGGTTTTGAGCTTACCGACATACGAGACAGCAACACTGGTACGATTGCCAAGCTCCGCCATCCACTCGCGTAGCGCCGAGACGGCAATTTCACGCGATATAATAACAATCGCGGCAATCGCCATAATAATATTGGGATGCCATTGTACCAAGATAATCAGCGCAGCTGCGACCATGAGCTTATCAGCGACTGGGTCTAAAAAGCGCCCAAACGCGGAGACCACGTTAAGCTTACGAGCAAAATAACCATCCAGCCAATCGGTCACCGCGGCGATAATAAACACACCGGTCAGCAGCAAATGGCGCAGCAAACTGTCGCTAAATTCGCTCATACCTACCCGCGCGATGACATTGTCCGAAATCGCTGGCATGCCAATTCCCATGGCGGGTGGCCAATAAGCAATCGCCACAAATAGCGGAATCATTAAAATACGCGCAATCGTTAGATTGTTGGGTAAGTTAAAGATACTTCTGTCGTTTGGTGTCGGTAGCGGTTTTTGTTCTGGTGTGTGCAGCGGTGTACTCTCGGTCATGACAAACCCAGTTTATAGTGAACGATAAGAATGTGGCTAGCTTAGCATTTTTCTGCCATGCCGTCATGCTTCTGTGCCGGTCGGTTTTGGCTTTACTCAAATGACAGTACTCCATTGCAAGTGTTTTTGAGCAACAGAGGCTTAGCAAAGCGATTATGATGATGATTTTTAGCCAATAATTGGCGAATAATTAGCCAAAACGTAATGACATGTAAGCAAGCTAGGTAAATCGGCCAATTTCAGTTATGATGACTGTGTAATAAATACAGTTGTACACTGAAAATTGTAAGCAGATGTGAGAATTTCTTGAAATCATAGATTTCGTCATCATCTTTATATTAACAATAATAAATCTTGATGAATTTATTTGTGACTCTTTAATCAATAGTAGGTCGGTCACCTGATAAGTTTTCCTCAGCCCACGACACCTCCTTCGTGGGCTCTTTTTTTGTCTGTAAGTTAATGATTTACATGGTTTTAATAAAATGACATTTTAAGCTATCAGCTTATTTCATATATCCATTCCAGTTGCAATGCTTTGAATATTTAATTTAAACAATCACTGCGACCGTCTGCGCTGCCATTTGATAGCAGCTCTCTATATTACCTTGCCCGCACCAATCGCCACTAACAATCCATTGCCGCTCATCATCGACCAATATTCCTAACTGGTCTTTATGAGAAGCCGTAACGGTTGCGGCATAACGCCAACGGTGACAATCAACTTGGCTCGGCGTGCTCTCCGCATTCCAGTTTAGTGCTCGCTGAGCGGCTTCTAACAACTTTGCTTTTATGGTATCGATATCGTCATCGACGTGCTGCTCTGACCAGTCGTTGCGCGCATGAATGGTCATGCTGGGTAATAGCGCATGATACTCCGGCTTATGATGTTCGATAAATATTCTATCAATAATAGACTCTTGCACATAAGCCACATCCCACGCCGTATCCAAACGACTTAGCGCCTCAGGTAATGGTTGATCAGTATTCCAACCAAGCATTAAGCTATAGCAGGCTTGCATTTTTGGTTCAGTGATTTTTGCTTGTTCAGTAAAACCGCTATCAGCCATAATCTCGACTGCTTGACCATTTGGCGCGGTACAAATTACCCAATCAAAATGACCAAGACTGTTGCCATTTTCATCGAATAGCTCAGTTTTATTACTGGTCTTATTAGCGAGAGTTTGCTTATACCCAGCCAATGGCGCGATGCGGGTATTAAAATTGACGGTGGTATGCTGCAAATTATCAGCCAATGCTCGCCCCCAACTGGTCATCTTTGGCGTGCTGATATAGCGCGCTTGCGTACTGCCCCATTGCTCTTTGAGGTGCATATCAGCTGTGGGATTATTTTCAGCCATTGGCGTTAAGCTTACTACTTGCGCGTGCCAAGGTCGTAGCAGGTCTGTCTGTAGCCACGGTTTAATAAATTGCTGAAAGCTTGCGCTCTTGGCAGTAAAAAACTGTGCCCCAAAGGCCCATTGCCAGTTTTTATTAGTATGGCTATCGCTGCGGTAACGAGTTGCTAGACGCCCGACGCTGCGTGATTTCTCAAAAATAGTAATTTCTGGTACTAAGGCTCTGTCCTTAATTTTCTGGTCATTAATTTGGCTAAAAGCACGTTCTAATAAAGTGGCAGTAAACAGTCCGGTTAAGCCGCCACCGATAATGGCAATTTTTGGCGCTGATATCTGCGTAGGCTGCAAAGTAGAGTTCGGCATAATGACCATAAACCTTGTAATATAGAAGAAAATAAGAGCTATTGAAGCTATAAAGCTCACTAATAGCAATAACCTCTAGGTAAAAAAGCCATACTATTTTCGATAGTATGGCTTTTGAATAAAGGGAAAGGTTAGTTTACTGCACATCCTTTTAATAATATCCATTATCGAATCATACTTTTTACTCTCCGCGTTCCGCCTTGACTACGTCAATCAGCTCATTGATGACAGCGCTATCGGCAAGGGTCGATAAATCGCCCAAGCCAACATATTGCCCTGCGGCAAGATTTCGCAGGATACGGCGCATGATTTTACCAGAGCGCGTCTTGGGTAGCACATCAACCATATAAATAGCATCCAAGTTGGCAATCGGACCAATCTCTGCGCGTACGTGGCGATTGAGCTCGGCTTTTAAAGAGTCTGTAGCAGTTTCGCCCGATTTTAGAATGATAAAGGCACAAACCCCCATACCGCGAATGTCATGCGGCATACCGACAATCGCCGCCTCAGCCGTCGCCGGATGCGCAACCACCGCGCTTTCAATCTCTGCCGTGCCTAGCCGATGCCCTGCCACATTGAGCACATCATCCACGCGCCCGGTAATCCAATAGTGCCCATCTTCGTCACGCTGCGCGCCGTCACCTGTGAAGTAATAACCCGGATATTCTGTAAAATAGGTTTTTAAAAAGCGCTCATGGTCATTATAAATGGTACGCATCTGCCCCGGCCAGCCGCCACTAATCGCAAGATTGCCTTCTGCAGCACCTTCTAATATCTCGCCATCAGCATCGACGATGACCGGCTCGATGCCGTATAGCGGGTTCATCGCCGCGCCCGGTTTCATATCGACAGTACCAGGTATGGGCGCCAGTAAGATACCGCCGGTTTCTGTCTGCCACCACGTATCGACAATCGGACATTTACCGCCGCCAACGACATGGTAATACCAATCCCACGCTTCTGGATTGATTGGCTCACCAACGGAGCCAAGCAAGCGCAAACTTGAACGGTCAGATTCACGGACAAAGGTATCGCCCTCTTTCATCATCGCGCGGATAGCGGTCGGTGCGGTATATAAAACCGTGATTTGGTGTTTATCAATAATATGACCGATACGTGCCCAGGTTGGATATTCTGGCACACCTTCGAACATAACCGTCGTCGTACCATTGGCAAGCGGCGCATAAGTGGCATAAGTATGACCCGTCACCCAACCGACATCGGCCGTACACCAGTAGACATCGTCTTCTTTGATATCAAACACATCACGGAAGGTCGAAAGCGCATAAGTGATATAACCACCGGTGGTATGCAGCACGCCTTTAGGCTTGCCGGTTGAGCCGGAGGTATATAATAAAAACAGCGGGTCTTCGGCATTCATTACCTCAGGTTCGCAATGCTTTGACTCACCATCGACCAAACTGTGATACCACACATCGCGGCGACCGCTCATCGGCACAGAGTTACCCGTACGATGGACGACGACGACATTGGTCACGCTTTCGGTGCCATCCATGTCTAACGCACGGTCGACATTGGCTTTGAGCGGCGTGCGTTTATTACCACGAATACCTTCGTCAGCGGTAATGACCAATTTTGATTGGCTATCGATAATACGGTTGCCCAAACTCTCAGCAGAAAAACCGCCGAACACCACCGAATGCACTGCGCCAATGCGCGTACACGCCAGCATGGCAATCATCGCTTCTGGTATCATGGGCATATATAAGGTGACGCGGTCGCCCTTTTTTACCCCAAGTTTGCGCATGGCGTTACCGAGGCGACACACCGCTTCATGCAGCTCTTTAAATGAAATGATTTTGTGCAATGACGGGTGGTCACCTTCCCAAATAATGGCAGGTTTATAAGGGTGGTTTTTGACATGACGGTCAAGGCAGTTAACTGAGATATTAAGCTCACCGTCTTCATACCATTTGATATGAAAATCTTCCAAGTCATAATTAACATCGCTGATTTTGGTGGGTTTTTTTATCCAATCAATCAGCTCGGCACGCTTCGCCCAAAAGGCATCTTTCGCCTCAGGTGATGCGATAGATTGCTGGTATTCTTTGGCGTATTGCTCAGCGCTAGTATTGGCAGCGTCGACAAACTCAGCCGCGATAGGAAATGATTTTTGAGTCATCGTAGTCATCCTTTTTTAATTATTCTGACTTGTAGCGGCTATCGTTGCGACTAGCACTAAACAACTAGCGTTAAACAAGTAGCATAAAACCATCATCATCAAACGATTGGTGGTTAATGGCTTATGTTAAATATCAACGTTAAGCAGCGGCCTAAACAAGTATAAGAGTCATCTTCCATAATGTCTGACACTTAAGTTAGTTTGACAAATAAGCCGCGTCGTTGCAAGACGTCGAGCGCAAAACATAACAATTTCGCTGCACAGCTGTATACTTACTCATGGGTAGCGACTTTTATAAGTTGACTGGGCAAAAATATTTAATCCTTGTAACCTGCTACAAAACATGGACAATAGCTACCCTTTATGATTAAAACGCCCACTCGGCTACTTTTTAATTTTACGATTTTTTTTATTTTTATTCTTTAAAGTTTAGCGCTTTTTGGAGCCTATCATCATGGAAAATCCGCGCAATACAGCAGCACACAATTACTACGATGTCATCGTCATCGGCGCTGGTGCGTCGGGGTTATATTGTGCGCTCACCGCGGGTCGCCGTGGTCGCCGCGTCTTGGTGCTCGACCATGCCAATAAAGCTGGTAAAAAAATCCTCATGTCAGGTGGTGGACGCTGCAACTTTACCAATTACTTCGTCGAGCCTGAGCATTTTATCGGCAGCAACGCCCATTTTTGTAAATCCGCGCTCAGCCGTTATCCAAGTTGGGAATTCATTGCTATGGTTGAGCAGCATAAAATTCCTTACCATGAGCGCGAGCACGGGCAGCTATTTTGTGATGATTCGGCGCAAGATATTTTAACCATGCTCCTCGATGAATGCGCTGCCGTGGGCGTACAAGTCAAGCTCAATACCCACATTGAACAAGTAAAGACTGATGATAATAATAAAAAATCCCGTTTTGAATTAATCACCAGCAAAAGTTTGAGTAAAAAAGAAAAACAAGAGAGAAAAGATAACGGCAATCAAAGTAAGCTGCCGCAAACCAGCTATCGCTGTGAGTCGCTCGTGGTAGCGATGGGCGGCTTGTCTATTCCGACATTAGGTGCGAGCGGTTTTGGTTACGAACTGGCACAACAGTTTGGTCATACGTTAGTCGCAACTGATGCCAGCCTTGTGCCATTTACCTTTACCGATAAAACGGGTGAGCTGATTCGTACGCTTGCCGGTATCAGTCTGCCGGTGATTGCCAGTAATGAGCGCATCTCCTTTAAGCTACCGCTGCTCTTTACCCATCGCGGGCTGTCGGGCCCAGCTATGCTGCAACTGTCTAACTATTGGCATGTTGGCGAAACCATCACTATCAATTTACTACCTGAAATCGATATGACTGCGCTTTTACTTGCTCATAAAAAATCGCACCCACGCCAGCTTATCCGCACGGTCTTGGCAGACAATACCAACAATGCTTTGCCGAAAAAACTGCTGGCAGCGCTACAAACGCATTTGTGGGACGATATCAAAGATACCGAGCTTGCCAATATTAAAGATGAGCGCTTGATAGAGCTTGGCGCGACGCTGAACGGCTGGCAGCTAAAACCGTCTGGCACTGAAGGCTATCGAACCGCTGAAGTCACACGCGGCGGCATCACAACCGATGAAGTCTCGTCAAAGACCATGCAAAGCAAATATCAAGACGGGCTATATTTTATCGGTGAAGTGCTCGATGTCACCGGTTGGCTTGGCGGCTATAACTTTCAATGGGCGTGGGCCAGTGGTTTTGTTTGCGGCGAAGTGGTTTGATGTTAAGACAGACCCTTAATTTAAACGGTAAGCATTCAAACGCTAGCCTTTCAAACGCCAGCGATGCAAATTTAAAAACACTAAATATTTGACTATTTTGAATTTAACCACCATATAAACCCATACAGATTTAGAATTACTTAAGAGTAGGTATTTCATTCCTATTAAAGAATGACGGTGAAATAAATAAGTATTCTTTAATACAGTTAGGCTGACGAGGTAAGCAATGCGCGCCATCAAACATATTCATAATAATAAAGCACCGCATTGGGTCGGCGATGGTTTTTATGTCAAAACTTTGTTTAATCATTTAGATAACGAAGCTGATTTTAATTATCAGCATACCGATCCGTTTTTATTATTGGACTATGGTCAGCCGACCACCTTTGCGCCAAATCCAAACCATGAGAATGAGCCGCACGGTATCGGGCAGCATCCGCATAAGGGTTTTGAGACGGTGACGATTGCCTACGCCGGCGAGATTAGCCATGCCGATTCGGCTGGCGGTTGTGGCATCATCAAAGAAGGCGATGTGCAATGGATGACCGCAGGGCGCGGCATTATGCACGAAGAATTCCACTCACCCGACTTTAGTCGCCGTGGTGGACTTTTTAGCATGGTGCAATTATGGGTCAATTTGCCAAGCGCCCATAAACTGACTGCGCCTAAATATCAAACGCTAAAAGGCGCTGATTTGCCTATGGTTGATTTAACTGATTTTGAGAATGGACATGCTCTTGGTCAAGCGGCAATTATTGCTGGTGAATGGCAGGACACTAAAGGCGCAGCAAGTACCTTTACGCCAATCAATATGTGGGATATTGCCTTGCATAGCACTGGCTCAACGATGCTGCAAGTGCCAAACAATCATAACATCATGATATTGGTACAAGAAGGCACGCTACTGGTTAATGATAAGTCAGTAAGCGCAGGTAGTCTGATTCAGTTTACAGCGCCGACTGATACTGATATCGCTATTATTGATTCCGCCAATGAACAATCAGCAACGCAGGTAAGCGATAGTATTAAGTTGACGTACCCTGAGCCAGCTGATGATAAGCTTTCTGGTGATAAGCAAGCACCAAGTACGGTTAAACTATTACTATTAAGCGGTGAGCCGATCGGCGAACCAGTGGTAGGCTATGGTCCTTTTGTCATGAATACCCAAGCGGAGTTAAAACAAACATTTCGTGATTACCAAACGAGTAACTTTGGTAAATAGCTAAATATTACCCATTAAAAAAGCCACCTTACTATTGTTAGCAAGGTGGCTTTTTATTCATTATCACTTTATTTTAATCGATAAAGCCAATTTAAAATGGCTATCCGATAATATTTAAGCCTGTTTTAAAAAAGGATAATCGGTATAGCCTTCTGTACCGCCACCATAAAAGCTTTGCGGATGTTGCTCATTAAGCGGTGCACCTTCGCGAATACGCTCTGCTAAGTCAGGATTGGCAATATAATCACGACCAAAAGCCACCGCATCGATATAGCCATCTTTGATGTTCTTCTCAGCTTTGTCCGCATCATAGCCACCAGCGGCAATAATCAGTTGACCAAAAGCATTACGTACGTTTTGGCGGAACTCATCGTTATAAGGCGTACCCCCTGCCCAGTCTGGCTCTGACAGATGCAAATACATTAGACCACGCTTGTTGATTTGCTCAATCAGCCAAATGTTATCGTCTTCTTCGTAGCCTCCCTCAACATTGTTGAACGTACCAAGCGGTG
Organism: Psychrobacter sp. UBA3483; assembly: GCF_002377905.1. Classification (GTDB taxonomy): domain Bacteria; phylum Pseudomonadota; class Gammaproteobacteria; order Pseudomonadales; family Moraxellaceae; genus Psychrobacter. The sequence continues at coordinate 42,981 of NZ_DFQS01000029.1, forward strand.
ATACGCGAATACCAACATGGTCAGCATCCCACGCAGCGACACAAGCATCGATGACATCAAGGGTCAAACGCGCACGATTCTCGCGGCTACCACCATATTCATCATCACGCTGGTTGGTTTGCTCAACCCAAAACTGATGTAGCAGGTAACCATGCGCGCCATGAATCTCTACGCCATCAAAGCCTGCTTCTTTGGCATTTTTGGTCGCAAGCCCAAAGTCAGCGATAACTTGCTGCACTTCCTCAAGTGTGGCTGGGCGTGGCGGTGTAGCAGCAACGCGAATCGCTTGATTATTACTGTCACGCAATGAGGTACGTACACCAACATCGATATCAGACGCTGAGATAGGCGCTTTGCCATCTGGTTGGACGCTTTCGTGGGCGACCAAACCCGTGTGCCATAACTGGACGACAATCTTGCCGCCTTTAGCATGGACATTATCAACGATGGTTTTCCATGCGGTCGTTTGGTCTTGGGTATGGATACCGGGCGCGCCCGCATAACCTTTGGCCTGAAAAGACACCTGCGTCGCTTCGGTAATGACCAGTCCTGCACCACTACGCTGCGCATAATATTCACTGGCTAACGCCGTAGGAATATCGCCCGGTTCAACCGCACGTAAGCGGGTCAACGGTGCCATGATGATGCGATTTTTTAGAGTTTGAGTGCCCATTTTTACGGGTTCGAATAAGTTATCGTGTGCCATGAGATGCCTTGTTTGTTGTTATAAAAATACGGTTTTAACAGTGGTTAAATATTGATAAATAGCGCTTGTCATTATCACTTATCATATTGTCACTTATCATTATGAAGCCGTCTATTGATCAGCCGTGTTCTTTATAGGGGGTAGAGAGGAGGATTCCAAGTAAAACTTACAAACAAAAACACCAGCATAAATGAGAGGGCTCTACAACATCATACAAACAGGCATCACTAACTGCACATTAATAGAAAAACCATTTTTAATTAACAAATTCAATTGGGAAATCAAGCCACTGTTCAGCGATAGTTTCATGAGTGACATTGACCATATGCACATAAATACCATTAATCCTTGTTGGCTGATGAAATTGAAAGCTCTTAGTAATTGTGCCAATTGTTTTATTTTTAGGCATTTCTCCAGAGTCATATCTACCTGGTGCTTCGTGATCCATGGTTGCAGTTGCCCAAACCATCGTCTCCTGATCAGCAGTATTTCGATAGTCAATAACTACATCAATTGATTCACCAATGCGCACTTGAGCGTTGGGTCTTATGGTCATTCTATTGACCTTTATCTCTTTTATACGTACTTTTGACCCTTTTCCATCCTCTTTTAACGCCGCTCTCTCTGGATTGGGTATCAGGTTATAATTGACTGCTCTAGTTTCATATAGTATATCTTGACCACTATAATGCATGACATGAATAGCGACACTATCCAGCAGCCCCTCATTTGATACTGTAAAACAACGTGATACAACCCCGCTGCCAGATTCAAAACCAGACGGATCATAAGTTCCACCCATCCCTTCAGTATCAGCATGTGCCCAGATTTGTACCAGTTTTCCTTTGAGATTGCTTTTATAAAAAATATTGACTTTAATCTTATCTCCTACCATTACATTAGCAGATGTTGAAGGACTAAAACTCACTCTAGTAATTTGAAAACTGGCAAACTCAGGACTATCATTGATAAACCCTAGTGTGAGACCTAAATGGATATACAAGCTGTGAAACCATCCTAAAATTGCCTCTATCATAACTGTCCTTAAATTTTTTAATATTAGCACACTCATTTATTGTGGACGTTAATTACATTATAAATCCACATAATTTGGCTAATAAAAAAAGTGATCTGTGAAAAGATGGTTTATATTTTATGAAACAATCCATTTAAGCCAACATATAAATATTTTTAAATGACAGTTAAAACTCTAACTGCATTGTATATATGAAAGAAAGATTCATTCCCAATATGCTTAGACAGTCCCTTTTTAGTAGCTTGTTAATCATTTAAAGGAAGCATTTCATGCAAAAAACCATATTATCGCTGGCAATAGGGCTAAGTTTTCTTTTAGGTATGAGCGCATGCCAACCCAAATCCGATACGTCATCTGAATCAAGTGAGACAAAGAACACAGAACAAGTCAATACACCGACGCCCTTAGAAAAGTCAGCAACCAAAACGACTACCGCAACAGACTCAGCGCTAGATGCCAAGACTTGTTTAGAGTTAAGTAAATCTATGAAAAAGGTAGATGAGACTAGCAAAATTGAAGCGATTTACGCCATTCAAAAACAACTAAAAGCCTGTTTGCCAACGGCCAGTAATGCCGAAGTATTGAATTTGCTAAAAGACTATCAAGCGATGTATGAGCGTTTTTTGTGGGATGATGCTGCAATCAATGAAACGGATTTTGATGAAGATTACTATGATGTTATGTACGCCTTAGAATGGAACGAAAAAGTGCCCGAAGAAAAACTACAAAAAATGAGTGCGCGCACACGCTACTTGATTGGTCTCATCCAAAATGATGCCGATGTGAGAGTTTACAATTTAGGCGAAGGTTACTATGCCTTTAATCATGATTTGAAAGCCATGGCAGATATCTTTACCCCTTATCTACGTCCTGACCAAAAAGCATTCATTCAGCGGATGGCAAAGGATAATCAAGATATCTTTTGGAGCGATGCCGCCATTACGACCTCGTTTGCAGAGTTGGTTGAGCGCGCACAGTTTTGGGAAGATTATATAACGCGTTATCCAAATGGTTACGCGGTGAAAAACGCCAAGATTTTATTAGATTTATATCGTTATGCTCTGTTTTTTGGTTCAGACAATACAAGATGGACGGATGATGACATTCGCGAGTTTCTGGAACCAGACTATAAGCAGACGATGGTTGCACTCACAAAACGTCCCAATAGCATCTTGGCAAAGGATGCAACAAACTATCTTAATTTCATGGCGTTATCCGATAGCGAACGTCAAGAGCAATATCCAGCGCCTAGTACCACTGAAGATGGCTACGAGATGGACAAATGGGCGACGACACATTATCAATTAAATCAAGCGATGCAGATTCCACCCATTTGGCATACTGATGGTGATAATCGAGAATGCTTAAATGGGTTGTTTTGCCAAACCGAAAGCGTTGATTAATAAAGCGCGTTCCAAGCAATAAAAAAGCACCTGCTTTTTAAAGTAAGTGCTTTTTTCTACTTTCTATCAGCGCCAATATGAGCTATTTTTAATAAATAATCTCAGTCAACTCTTAAAAATGATAACCCAGTTTCATGCCAAGCGCATAGCCTGTTCCATCGTCGATATTGGCCACGCGACCATCAACCTTGGTATCGACTGGACCGCCTTCAAACCACATATATTGACCGCCCGCAGACACACTAAGCTGCTCAGTGAGTTTATATTGCGCGCTTAATCCCAAGCTTTTGATAGAGTCATAAGGTCCCAATAAACTGAGCGGCGCACTAGTGCCATGGTCATAACCCAAGCGGACTTCGCCTGAAACTTTTGGATTAAACTGCTTACCCAATGCCACCTCAACCGCGTAACCGTCTTTTTTATAAGCAGCTAAGGGCTCTTGTGTTGATAATGTCGCTAAAGGCGGGGCAACATTAAAATTACTCCAATCTACCCAGCGCGCGTTGACCATGCCTAATAACTGATACTTTTCACTTAGGCCCGTTTGGAAGTCGAAATTCACCGACTGTGGCATCTTCACTTCGGTCTTGCCCGCTAGCGGTAAGGCAACTTCATCAGTAGCTGGTCCTGGTGTTACCCCATCACCACCAGCGATAGGTGGCAAAATAACTTGCAGGTTTTCTACCCCAGATACCTGATATTTGGCAGGGGCACGATAGGTTAATGCTGCGCGCAAGGCAATCTCTGGCTTTTCATACGCCATCCCAATGACGGGCACTAGCGTATTTTCGTTTTCAAAGTCTAAGGTATAATAGGTCGGCGCTGTCGCTACAGGATTAATCGCCGTCTCATTAATAGCGCCCAAAGTTGCGGCTTCAGTTGGCGTAATCGTGCCATTATTTTGTTTATTGACCAAATCATAATAAGCCTCAGTGGTTGGTACACCAAAAAGCGCGCCCGCTTCATCAATCACCTGAGAAACAGCGGTAGTCAAACCGACTGGCTGCGCGCCCGTGATATTGCCTTTTAACGTTTGGTACTCAAGACCACCATATAGCCAGACATTACTGCTAATCTTACCGCCGCCCAAAAGCGTGATGCCAGTTGTCTCTACTCGCGCTTCAGTGGTGCCCATGCGATTGTTAAATATATTTCCTGCAGGGTATTCGGTATCGACACCAAAGGGCTGCTCATAAATCACTGCCAATGCCGTATTGGCGGTCGGGGCGATTTTGACAGCGGCACCGGGTAAATCAAAGTCATCCATCATATCGCCGATTTTATTACCCGCGGCATCGGTGCCTTCAATTTTTGGATCAACATACGCATAAGATAGCTCGGCATAATTACCCGGCTCAAAAAAAGGCGCGACCGATTGTTTGCTGTATTCGATGCCAGCGGCATGCGCTGAGCTAATAGCGAGACTTAGCGCCGTCAAAGTACCAACAGTGAGAAAATAGCGCGAAAAACGAAAAAAGGTAGCAGAATTACTAAGTCCTAGAAATAGCTGAGCGCTCATGACAATATCTTTTTGTCAGTTAAAAACACCACCAAACCATAAAATCACCCACACTTTTTATAGTTGGCTTTATTCTCTAGATTAAATAGCGAATGTCGACCTTTGTCAATATATCAGCCGCAACTTTATAGGATTCTTTATTTAATTGAACAGCGACAAAGGTTAAACTCTTAACGCTTCTCTGGTTTTTTAGCTAAAACTTTAATGCGTTACTTGTATCTATTTAGCAAATTAGCCAACTTATTTATGCAAAATTGGCTTAATATCACATTGAACAATCCTTTCTCGATTGCCACTTAATTTGTTAAGCAGAGAAAAATGTAATGTCAAAGTTATTTTCCAGACTATGTTTAGCTGGCTCATTAGCTTTAAGTTTAAGCGGTTGTATTGTCGGCGAAAAGCTCGATTATCAATTGATGCAGCAAGAAGATGCCAAATGGGTGGCCGATGAGCAGTTTACCGATACCATCATCGCGGTTGGTAAGCCCGCCGCGCCTATTCAAGGCGCTGAGCATGCGATTGTATTTGCTGGAGAAAAGCGCAGCTATTTGGTGCAGAGCGCCAATAGAGATCGTGAATTTATTGATATTTTAAACCAAGTGGATTTGGCTTATTTTTCCTTTAAGCCTATGCCGGCATTCAATGCGCCATATTTTAGAATAAGAATAGGCGAGCAAGGCTGCACCTCAGCGCAAGGATGCATTGCCACCATATTATGGTTTGAAAAACCGACAAATCTGCTAGCCGCCGGTGAAACGGCTAGGCTTGAAGGGTTTGATTTTACTTGTCATGATGGTTTTGCAGGTGGTATGACACGCTGTACAAAAAATCTGTGGCGCCTCCCTGTGACAGTGGCTCCGGCGGTGAAAAATATCGAGACGCTCGCCTATCGCTTGCGCCAACCGACCACGCTGAAGTTTTATTATTATCAACCAGACAAAGCTTTAGCAGAAGAAAAAAGGCTGAAAACGCTCATTCCACTTGCCAAAGCGTTTGACATCATTACCTTTCCCATTCAACTTATCATGGTAGAAGGTGCTAAATAAGCGCCTTTGATTAAAAAACTGCTGACCAATTCAAAGTAAGCCGTTAAGATTTCATCATCTTTTTAATAGACAGCTCCAACGACAGATAAGTACCAAACAATATCACCACCGAACCGATAATCGCTGGGGTGTCTAACGCTTCGCCAAGTAGCAGATAACCAAAAATAATAGCAAAAATCGGAATGACTAAGGTAATGCTGGTCGCGCGCATCGGACCGATACTTTTAATGAGTTGATTCATAAAAATAAGGGCGATGGCGGTTGAAAAGACGCCGATACAAATCACTGAGACCCAAGCAGTGAGGCTAATGGTTTTGCCATAGGGAAACTCATAGACCGCTATCGGCAGCATAATTATACTGGCAATGATAAGCGAGCCTGCGGTAATCGCCACCGGCGAGACAGCGTATAAATAGTTTCGAGTGATATTTGCGCCCACGGCATAACCAACACAGGCCAATAGCGCATAGCCCATTGGTAATAATGACGACTCAGAAGAAGCGCTCTGACTGCCAAATAAGCTTTCACTCATCAAAATAATCACGCCGATAACGCCAATGATTAAGCCAAGAATTTGTTTTTTTGACAGTCGGTCTTTAAAAAAGGTGCTGGCGATAAAACCGCTTATCATCGGTACGGATGCATTAAGCACCGCCAATACTCCAGCATTGACTGAACGTGCTGAAAAGGCAAACAGGATAAAAGGGATAGCGGCAGAAAACAGTCCGACTAGGGTCAGCACTTTCCAGTTATCGCGGATGCCTGCTCTGTTTTTTGGGCTGATTAAGACAAAAACCAGCATGGTCAAGCCAGCTAGCACCACGCGCAAACTGGCAAATGCTAGCGAGCCAAATTCTGGCACGCCGATACGGTAAAAAATAAAGGACAGCGACCACATAAAGGACAATGTCATAAAAATAATGAGGTCGCGGTTGGACATGGGTAAATCCTATCAAGCGTTAGACTAAAAAAACCACGATGATAACTGGTTAAACGCTTGAGAGCTGTTGTCTTTTTATACTCCTTGCAGATTTTTTATAGCTTTACCTTATCCAAAATAAAATCAATATCTTTATCGCCGCGACCTGATAGATTCACCAAAATCGTCTCATCCGCTGACATATTTTTGGCAATTTTCATCGCATAGGCAATGGCATGCGCCGACTCTAAAGCGGGAATAATACCTTCAAGGCGTGATAGCGCCATGAAGGCTTCTAAACATTCTGCATCAGTTACTGATTCATACGTAGCCAGTTGCAAGTCTCGCAGGTGCGAATGCTGTGGTCCAACGCCCGGGTAATCTAGACCAGAAGCAATCGAATGTACGGGAGCTGGCTCGCCTTTTTCATCAAGCAGCACATAACATTTAAACCCATGAATCTCGCCTTTGACGCCGAGCGACATCGTTGCCGCATGATTGGGTGTATCCAAGCCCTCACCTGCAGGTTCCACACCGATTTTCTCTACCTCTGCATCATCAAAAAAGCCGCTAAACATGCCAATAGCATTGGAGCCGCCGCCAACACAAGCGACCACCTTATTGGGCAGCTTACCCGTCGTCGCTAAAAACTGCGCTCGTGCTTCATGCCCAACCACCGATTGAAAATAGCTGACCATTTCAGGATATGGCGCCGGCCCCAATGCCGAGCCAATGGCAAACATGCTAGTATCAAGCTCATTCAAATAAGTTTCAAAAGCGCTATCGACTGCTTCTTTTAGCGTCCCTGCGCCGCGTGAGGCTGGCACGATATTGGCACCCAAAATTTTCATCCGGCTGACGTTTGGATGTTCTTTTTTAATATCGACCACACCCATGTGAATCTCACACTCCATACCCATCAAGGCCGCTGCCGTTGCCAACGCGACACCATGTTGCCCCGCACCCGTTTCCGCAATCACCTTTTTTTTGCCTAACTTCTTGGCTAATAACACTTCACCCAAACAGTGATTAATTTTGTGTGCGCCCGTATGGTTTAAATCCTCACGTTTAAAATAAATCTGCGCGCCGCCGCAATGCTGGGTCAAACGCTGCGCATGATAAATGGGACTTGGACGACCGACATAAGTCTCACGCAAGCGCTTCATCTCAGCGATAAAGTCGTCGTTTTTGATGATTTCACGAAACCCTACTTCGATCTCGTTCATGGCTTTGGCGAGCTCAGGATGAGCAATTTTGCCACCGAACTCACCATATAAACCCTCGCTATTCGGCAAGATGGATTGATGTAAACCGTAGCCCGTGGCGGTATTTTGCGTTGTCATAGTTAAGCCTTATTGTTTTAAATAACGTATGAATATTGGGATTTTTGCCGAATTATTTAGCTTTTTTCAGGATAAGAATAATTAATTGTATTTGTGTTCTAGTACATTGAAACAAGATAATAAGCGAAATTCTCTATTTGGTCAAGTTTACGCCTTCCTATAAAAACAATTGACTAACTAACTGGCTAAGCCATTGACTAAAAACTGGAAAGAATAATCGGTGAATGAAGGCCCGATTATTCTATAAGTATTACAGCAATCGCGTGACTGAAATAATAACGCAACCTATGTTTGCTAATATGATGCTCGCTTGGCTTAGCGCACCTTTGCGGTCGAAAGCTAATATTATTTCATACAGGCTTTTTTAGCTTAAATATCAAATTAGGATACACCATGCAACGACGCCAACTGATTAAAGCGATGGGTTTAAGCTTAGGCGCTATCAGCACCTCCGCTGCGGTAAGCGGTTGCCAAACACTTGCTAAGCAGCCAAAGCTACCAAGCACCATCACCCAAATGGGACACTTTCCCAATATCATCGTCGGTAGTGGCTATGGCGGCGCAGTATCAGCACTACGATTAAGCGAAAAAGGTCATAAGGTTCTGATACTTGAGATGGGTATGCGCTGGGATAGAACGCCCGAACATAATACCTTTTGCAAAATGATTAGCGCCGATAAACGCTCAAGCTGGTTTAGCAATATGCCAAACGCCCCTATCCCTATTCCGATACCTATCAGAAAATACCCTGGGGTGTTGGATTTAATCGAATATGACGATATGAAAGTCTTTGCAGGGCGTGCTTATGGTGGCGGCTCTATCGTCAATGGCGCGATTGCCATTCAGCCAAGACGCGCGCATTTTGAAGCAGTGTTTCCTTGGGTTGATTCTAATGAGATGTACGATACTTATTTTCCTCGTGCCATGAAAAACCTGAAAGTCAGTAAAATCCCTGAATCATTTTTTAATGAGTCAGAGCATTATGAATACACCCGCGCAGCTGAACGCCAAGCTGAAAAAGCCGGACTTAAAACAGAGTTCTTTGGCAATAGCTACGACTTTGATTATATGCAAAAAGAAGCGCGTGGCGAAGTCTATGCCTCAGCATTGGGCGGCGAAGTCATCTATGGCAATAACGCTGGCAAGTATTCACTCGATTTAACCTACCTAAAAGACGCTGAAGCCACAGGCAATGTCACGGTCAAAACCTTGCGCAAAGTCAATAGCATCCAAGCGCTCGATAATGAGCAACTCAGATTAGAAGTTCATGTGTTAAATACTACAGGCGGCATCGATAAAATTGAGCATTATACTTGCGATAAATTATTTCTAAATGCGGGCAGTACGGGTACTTCAGAGTTACTGCTTAAAAGCCAAGCCGAAAGGAAACTAAACAACCTAAACGAACATATCGGAAAACACTGGGGGCCAAACGGCAATATCATGACCGGTCGCAATTTCGTCCACGCTGCTGGCACCACACAATCTACCATTCCGGTTAAAGGCATCAATATGTGGGACGGTGATAGAGACGGCTCGAAGTACAAAATCTTTGCTGAGCTTGCGCCATTGCCATTGGGACTTGAGACTTGGACAACGCTATATCTCGCCATCACTGACAATCCAGAACGCGGCAATTATTACTATGATAAAGCCACAAAAACCGTCAAACTCAACTGGAAACGCGAGCAAAATGAGTACTCGGTAAACGCTGCCAAAGAGCTGATCGAAAAACTCGCCAAAGTAAATGGTGGCTCTACTTCAAGCTTATTATTCACAAAAGGCTTCGGCGATGACTTCTGCTATCATCCGCTTGGCGGCTGTGTCTTGGGTTTAGCAACTGATGAAGTGGGACGCGTCAAAGGGCACGAAAATATCTACGTGCAAGATGGTGCGTTAATCCCCGGCAGCGCAGGCGTCAATCCGTATGTGTTTATCACGGGACTTGCCGAGCGTAATATGGCGACTATTTTGAAGAGAGATTTTGTTTAGATTTTTGGAGAATTGGTTGGATAAAGAACGCTCATGAGGGGCATTTTTTGGTTGGAAATAATGCTGTTTTTATTTAGACAAGTATTAGACGTTGGGTTACGCTATCGCTGACCTAACATACACGCTTCTACTAATAGGAGTAAGGCTAACGGTAACTTGTGTGTGAGGTTTAATATTTGTGAGTAAATTCTAGCTTTCCCCTGAACCTAATTTTTTAATTGCTTTATCAATATTTTGTAATTGCTCATTAGTTTTTATTAAAGTTTCTGAAATCTTCTTATCCCAGTTTGAATCAGAAATATCTGTTCCGTGAAATGCTTCAACGAAAAGCTGAGACGAACTCGATGATCTATTAAACCAAGACATAGAATTAGCTCTTCTGTACTTAGCTTTAACTATAATATTCTTACCTCCAATATATTTTTTTAGCCCTCCATATTGACCCCAAGAAATAATAATCTTTTGGCTAGGGGCTAAGAAAGGAATTCCATCTACGATAGGCCCAGACATCATTGTTTTTGGCATGCTCTGAGGTTCTTCTATAGTGAAAGCTTTTTCAGGTAAATCTCTAGACGTTTCAAAAATTATATTTTCTGCTGGCCCTTTACCTATGTTCTCAATAATTAAAATAATAAGTGAGGGTCGCTTTTTATCTGTATCTACATAAACAATAATTTCTGGATCGGTTGACGAACGGTAGACCGCATAAGTTATGGCAGCTGAGGCCGTTGCTATTAAAGCTATAAACACAGATATAGTAGAGCCTTTATAAAAG
>NZ_DFQS01000001.1 GCF_002377905.1 Psychrobacter sp. UBA3483
CTTTTGTATTTGATACACTATAGGTCTGATAAGCCTTGCCAAATTTCTGTGCCAACATTCGCTCTTCTGGCTGGATTTGGAAACGAGTCATATAAAGTATAAAAATGGGCAACAACACAAAGGCAAGAAAGTGTGACAGATATAGTGCCCAGCTAAATAATATAAGCACCAAACCCACATACATGGGATTGCGGCTATATTGATATATACCGCTGGTCACCAAACTTGAAACCTCTTCAAGGGCTTGTGGATTGGGCGTGGTCTGCGCTTTTTTAAATTGTGTGACACCCAAAATGGCGCTACCCAGTCCTATAGCGCCTAAACCTACTGCTAAGGCCGCAGAGCCTTTCAACGAAAACTTCAAAGCAGGTGCGACTTTAGAGACGCCAGCCATGGCCGCTGCAGTAATGATAACTTGCGCGACTGGCGGTACTTTTAGCTCTAGAAAATTCATAGCGAAACCTTATATAGGATTAAATGGTATATGAATGGTTCATTACTTATGATAGTACTGACTATTTTTTAGTTCTCTATCTATCACTCTTGCATTAGTTAAACACTTTACGCCGCTATTGTCCCTACTTTATAAGTTATAAGTGGCGATTTCTATTGAATGAGCGGCTTTATTATCCATAGAAGGTTATAATTGCCATTTGTTTCATTTTTACCTTTTACTCCTGTGAAGGAGTTATTTATAAGACTGTAGTTGAATTTCAATGAGGAAGTTAGCGTCATGATGCGTATCGGATTGTTCTTATTAACCAACTTAGCGGTGATTGTGGTATTTAGCATCGTGTTTGGTATTTTATCCAGATTTTTTGGGATTGGCGGCGTACATGGCGCAGGCGGGCTAAATTATACCAGCCTTGCCATTATGTGCGGCATATACGGTATGGTTGGTTCGATGGTCTCGCTATTTATCTCAAAATGGATGGCAAAAAAATCAACAGGTACAGCGGTCATCGAAACGCCAAGAAATGCTACGGAAAAATGGCTGGTTGATACCGTCGCTAAACACGCGCAGGCAGTAAATATTGGCATGCCGGAAGTGGGAATCTTTAACAACTCACAGCCAAACGCGTTCGCAACGGGTTGGAACAAAAACCAAGCATTGGTAGCGGTTTCTTCAGGACTACTACAAAGTATGACGCCCGATGAAATAGAAGCGGTGCTCGCGCATGAGATTGGTCATGTGGCCAACGGCGATATGGTCACCCTTGCGCTCATTCAAGGTGTGGTGAACGCCTTTGTCATGTTCTTTGCGCGCCTTATTGGCAGCTTTGTCGACCGTACTGTCTTTAAAAATGAAGGGGATGGCCCAGGTATTGGGTATTTCATCACTAGTATCGTGATGGATATTTTACTGGGATTTTTGGCGTCTGCTATCGTCATGTGGTTCTCGCGCCTACGTGAATTCCGTGCTGATGAGATGGGCGCAAAGCTTGCCAGCCGTGACAAAATGATTAGCGCACTGGATGCCTTGCGTCCTTCTGAGCAGCGTCCAGACCAGATGCCTGAGAGCATGAAAGCATTTGCAATCTCGTCTGGGCAGTCTACAGGCTTTAGTGTCGCTAACCTTTTTCGCTCACATCCAACGCTTGATGAACGTATTGCGGCGCTGAGAAAGTATAATCCTAGTAAGGCTTAAGACGTAGCCCTAACATACATGACAGATGATAGCGGATAGCAGGATCGGCGCCGCTATTATCTATACCGTTTTACCATTATAAAAAATCAACTTTTACCTGTGATTCCTGCTGGCGCGGTTGCTGTGTTCAAATCTGTCTCTGGCGGCGTGGTAATAAAAGTCAGATACGCTTCGTATTGTTCAAGCACATCATCAATCACTTGCTGCTTGGTCAAGCCCATCAAATCATAACCACCAGAGCCGGTTTGCGTCGTTACTTCTAAACGATAATACACGTCGCTAACTGGCGACATTTTGCCACTAAACGTCGGTGACGGCGTCTCGACCATAGACACTTGATAATAAAAGTCGTTTTGCGCGTCGGTAGATACTTTTAATAATGGCCCACCAGCATCAATATCGCCCGCTATATGAGGGATATTGTCGCGATCAATATCGTAACCTTGGCGCTCAAACTCATTGGCGACTTCGTTTAGCGCGGGGCGAACGACGCGATCAAGAAATTGTATGGTTTCGCGTTTGGATGGGTAGGTCAGCATTTGTCCCAAGCGCTGCTTCCATGAACGCTCTGGTATATAGCCGCCACTTGGCGTGACAGAAGGACGGCGCAGCACAGTACCTTCGCGCTCAGCCCGTTCTATTTTTAACGCTTTAGAAAAAGAGAACATCACCAAATAAACGATAATGGTCACAGGAAGGGCAAAGATAAGCGTTGCATACTCCATGGTAATGACGCCGCCTGCGATCAACATAGAGATAGTCAACACTGCTGTCAATACTGCCCAAAAAATGCGTAGCCATTTCGGACCATCCTCGCTTGGGTCAGGAATGGAGGTTGAAAAGTTCGACATGACCATCGCCCCTGAGTTGGCGCTGGTGATATAAAACAGCAATCCTGAAAGCGTTGCTAATGCTATCAAAATAGTCGCCCCAGGAAACAGCTCAAGTAGCGCGTACCATCCGCGCTCTGGGCTTTGAACGGCAAGCTCAGCAAAGGCGGTATTGCCTTGTAATATCTCATAAAGGGCTGAATTACCAAAGAAAGAGACAATGATAAAGTCACATAATACCGGCACCGTAATCGCAGCGATAACAAACTCACGTAATGTGCGTCCGCGCGAGATACGCGCTAAAAACACCCCAACGAACGGCCCCCATGCCAGCCAAAACGCCCAAAAGAACAGCGTCCAGCTGCCCATCCAGTCGCTACTACCAGGTACATAGGCAAAGGTTTTAAACATTCGAGCAGGTAGCGTGACAAAGAACTGACCGAGGTTTTCAACCAACGCATTTAATAAGAACGCCGTCTCGCCAGCGATTAAGATAAACGCCATCATTGCGACGGCGCTCCAAAGATTGAGCTCGGATATCCAGCGGATACCGCGGTCAACGCCTGAAGTGGTAGCCAAAATGGTCAAGATAACCGCGCCAACTACGAGGGCAATCTGTAACGTTAAGCCTTCTTCAAAACCAAATAGCTTTGAGAAACCAACGTTTAACAGTACCACACCGATACCCATCGTCGTCGCCACGCCGAACACCGTGCCGACCAAGGCAAGGATACTAATACCGTGACCGATAGGACCTTTTACCCGCTTACCAAGCAGCGGATAAAGCGCTGCTCGAATTGATAATGGCATGCCCCAACGGTAGGCAAAATAACCCATCGCCATACCAAGCAGTGCATAAATAGACCAACCGGCAATGCCGTAATGGAACATCGTCCAGACGACGGCATCTTGCATCGCAGCCGCATTCGCTCCTTCGCCAGAAGGCGGGGTCAAATACTGTACAACTGGGCCAGTCACTGAGAAAAACAGCATATCAATGCCTACCCCAGCGGCAAATAACATCGCCGCCCACGTACCTAGCTTGTATTGTGGCCGCGAATCATCAGGCCCGAGGCGTATGCTACCTGCTTTAGACAGTGCTACCCACAGTACAAAACCAATGACCATCACCATGGTAATCACGTAATACCAGCCAAGATTGGTTGCAATCCAATCAACGACTGTCTTCATGGTTGTGCTGGCATTGATAGGCATCAAAATTGCCCATATCGAAAACGCCACAATCACGACTGACGAGACAATCAACACACTCCAGTTAATATGAGCCACACTATTTTCTGACAGCTCTTGCGCGCCTTTTTGTAGATCGCTACGAGAGATAGGCACATCTTCATCAAAAGGTTTTGATTGGCGCTCTGTACCGCCAAACTGCCTGCGCTCAAACGGTGGGCGCGAGCTCTCGCTAGGCTCATTTAATGGCGTATTTGACTCGTTAGCTTCCCTTAAGCCATCGTCATTCGGTTCGTCGCTCATTGATATTCCTTATTTTAATTATATGACTATCCCTATTAGGTCCACTATATTCTAACCCTTGTCTAATGTCATTATACTGAATGCGTTTATCCAATGATGATAGAGCTTCAGCGTTAGCAGTAAAGCATGAATGAAGAAAACAATGCGCATGACATTTCTAAGGCCAAGTGAATGAAAAAAATATTCTCATTTACTATAAAGTTTCTTGCATAAAAAAAGCCCATCTAACGCTCTTATCGAGATAATTAGACGGGCTTTTTTATGGCTTAAGATATATTAAATATCAAACTTAAGCGCTCTATCACCATTGGCGTCTTGAATACGCGTTGGCAAACCAATCTCATTTAACAAATTGATAAATGGCTTGGCATCAAGCTCTTCAACGTTGACCATTTTGCCTGCATCCCACTCGCCAGTCGCGACCAGTATCGCAGCGGCAACAGGTGGCACGCCAGCGGTATAAGAAATACCTTGGCTACCAACTTCGTTATACGCGTCTTTATGATCGGAGATATTATAAATAAACACCTCGCTATCAACGCCATTAATCTTGCCTTTAACCTTGTCGCCGATGCAGGTCTTACCCGTATAGTTCGGCGCAAGCGAACTTGGATCTGGCAATACTGCTTTGACCACTTTTAGCGGAATCACTTCTTGTCCTTCAGCGGTTATCACCGGCTGCTCAGACAATAAACCTAGGTTTTGGAGCACGGTAAACACATTGATATAATGCTCACCAAAGCCCATCCAAAAGCGGATGTTTGGTACATCTAAGTTAGCCGATAAAGAATGAATCTCGTCATGACCACTTAGGTAGCTGTTTTGCTCGCCAACGACTGGCAAATCATCGGTACGCTTGACTTCAAACATCTTATTCGACTGCCACTTGCTGTCCTGCCAAGAATAAACCGTCCCAGTGAATTCACGGAAATTAATCTCAGGATCAAAGTTGGTGGCGAAATATTTACCGTGGCTGCCTGCATTGATATCAATAATATCGATATCCGTCACTGAGCCTGCATCCATCATGTCATAGCCAAGACGCGCATAAGCGTTGACTACACCAGGATCAAACCCTGCGCCCAAAATCGCCGTGACATTATTGTCCGCACAGCGCTGTTTGCGCTGCCATTCATAGTTGTCATACCATGGCGGCGTTTCGCAAATCTTACGCGGATCTTCATGAATGGCGGTATCAATATAGGCAACGCCTGTTTCAATACAAGCTTCTAAAACGGTCATATTGACAAATGCCGAACCGACATTGATAACGATTTGAATACCCGTCTCTTGAATGAGCTGTACCAGCGCTTGCGTATCCATGGCATCGACTTGATGGGTATGTAATACCGCAGGCAGCTTAAAGCTGTTTTTGTCTATGACACTTTGGGCGATGGCAGCACATTTATCTTGCGTGCGTGAGGCAATATGAATCTCGCCAAGTACGTCGTTATGCATCGCACATTTATGCGCGACCACTTGCGC
Organism: Psychrobacter sp. UBA3483; assembly: GCF_002377905.1. GTDB lineage: Bacteria > Pseudomonadota > Gammaproteobacteria > Pseudomonadales > Moraxellaceae > Psychrobacter. Next base: position 5,458 of record NZ_DFQS01000001.1, read on the forward strand.
CACACCGCCTGCACCGATGATAAGCACGTCTTTTTTGCTAGGGTTGGTTTGATTTGTGTTCAATGAACAATCCTCCTTTGTGTCCCTGTCGATACCATCGATCTTGGCGAGTCAAAACAGAAACGAGTGAATAATATGCGTGAATTAAAAAGGAAGACCGAGGAAAACCCACGCACCCGTCGGGCAAAGCAGTATTTGGCTACTTGCTTTTGCCCGCGGCGATTATAACAATTTTTACCCACCTTTCGGCAATAATTAATCGATAAGATGACATCCAATTTTATTACTCAAATAGCATCACCCTAATCTTAATAGCAAAATTAAGACAAGCTGGCCTTATAATCTTGATAATCAAACTCGCGCTGGATATCGATAGTGCCATCTAGACGCTGAATCACAATCGCTGGCATGCCCACACCATTGAACCAGTTTTTCTTGACCATGGTATAACCGGCAGCATTACCAAACGCAATGGTATCGCCGATCTGTAAATGGCTAGGTAATTCATACTCACCAAAGATATCGCCTGCCAAACAAGAACGACCGTAAATAATAGTGTTGTCTGGTATAGTGGCCGTTTTAGCCATATCGACAGATGCAATATTAATGGCCTCTTTGTTAATTGCCGCAATAGGTGCTGACTCGCGATAAATCAGTAAATCAAGCATATGCGCTTCGATAGACGCATCGACGACGGCAAGATTTTTTTCATTGTGCATGGTATCCAAGACGGTCGTGACTAATGAGCCCGCACCATGAATGCTTGCTTCACCCGGCTCAAGATAGACTTGTACGCCATATTTCTCGCTAAAACCTTTCAATCTATCCGCCAGTTTTTCAAGTGGATAATCAGGCGCGATAAAGTGAATACCACCGCCCAAGCTCACCCATTCAAGCTGCGCCAGCACTTCACCAAATTTGTCTTCGATATCTGCTAAGCTTGCGCTAAACGCCTCAAAGCTATCGTTTTCACAGTTGTTATGAATCATGACGCCTGTGATATCAGTAAGTACAGCGGTAATCTTATCTTTATCATGCTCACCTAAGCGGCTAAATGGACGCGCAGGGTCAGCAATAATAAAGGATGAGTTACTGGTCTTTGGATTTAAGCGCAGCCCAACTGGAATGTTTTTTGCCACGGCTTTAGCTTTAAACGCATTCAATTGCGAGATAGAATTAAAAATAATTTTATCAGCATAGCTTAATACTTCATCGATTTCATCTGCGCTATAAGCGACGCTGTAAGCATGGGTTTCTTTCTTATTATCACTGTCTTTACCTTTACCAAAGGTTTCATGCCCTAAACGCACTTCATTCAATGAGGACGAAGTCGTACCATGCAAAAAGGGCCGCATAACATCAAACACGCCCCAAGTAGCAAAGCATTTCAACGCTAGCAAGGCTTTAGCGCCTGATAACTCGCACAGACGCGCGATAATTTTCATGTTGGCAACGATTGCCGCTTCATCAAGCAGATAATAGGGCGTTGCAGGCAAGGATGAGTGACTGGTTTGTAACGGGATTTTTGCATTCATAAGAGGTTACCTAATAGCTGAGGTCGGTATCATGACAGACCTAAATAATTGCGCTATAGTAGACTAAATCCATCACAATTAGAATATCTTATGGCACTCTCGACTGATTATTCCACTGCTAAAAACCCAGCCAACCTATCGCAGCTCGATCCGCAAAACATCAGCTTAGAGTATCTTCCTGCCGATGCGCGTGCAGTGTTGGACTTTTGGTTCGATAAAGACAATGAGCAGTACTGGTTTGCACAAAATGATGCTTTTGATAAAAAGATAAAAGACAAGTTTGGTGATGTTTGGCAGGCGGCAAAACAGGGTGAGTGCGTGACATGGCGTATCGCAGAAGCACCGAATGATAGTAATAGCTCAATCACCGCTTTGGCGGGACGTTTGGCAGAAATTATCGTTTTAGATCAGTTCTCGCGTAATTTATGCCGTGAGCAAGCCTGTGCCTTTGCCCAAGATGGGATGGCACTAGCACTGGCACAAGAAGCCATTGGGCAGCCGTATTTTGACACTCTACCAATGGAGTGGCGTCGCTTTACCATTATGCCGTTTATGCATTCTGAATCAGCGATGATTCATGAGCGCTATCTGCCCTTATTTGAACAATTAAATGATGCGACAACGTTAGACTTTGAGCATCGCCATAAGGATATTATTGATAAGTTTGGGCGTTATCCGCACCGCAATGAAACCTTAGGTCGAAAATCTTCGCCTGAAGAAGAAGCGTTTTTACAGCAGCCGAACTCATCGTTTTAAGTATTTTTGGGACTTTGAAGATTTCTGTTGTTAAAGGTTTAAATAAAAAAACCATCTGTTCTTAATGAACTGACCCCCATAAGT
>NZ_DFQS01000032.1 GCF_002377905.1 Psychrobacter sp. UBA3483
CATGAATTTTGTCCATTACACCTGAAGCTTTAGTTTATAGCCTAAACGTTTTTAGCTTTCAACGTTTACGCTTACGGAGGCTAAAGTCATCATCTTGACGCCAAAGCAATTTATGCTTAATGGTATCTTTAATGGTACGCCGATGCTTAGGCGCTTGCGCAATCAGCTGATCAAAAGTAGTGGCATCGATACCCAACTCACAGCCATGTGCCATCATGACATTAGACGGTTGTAAGTCTTTTACCTTTTGTAGCGACTGGATATAAACTTTCGGATTATAAATGGGGAATGGCGCGACAAACTTATGACGCAACTTGATGATTAAATCGGCGGTATACACCTCACGACTTGGCAGATGAAATAAGGATAAATCACGATCTGTATGCCCTGGCGTCTCAAGTACCTGCCAATCATCAAACTGCGGAATAGTATCGCCATCACTAACCGTCAAATCAGGTTGCAGATGCGCAGGATACCAGAGCCTTTTAAAAGGACGTCCTTGACGCTTGGCCACATAGTGAGCCAGACCCAAATCGATTAAATGCATGACTTGCCCGCCAACACCACTATACCACTGCGCCTCTCTAGCAGCCGAGACAATCAAGCAGCCAGTGACTTTTCTAAGCTTATGCGCGCCGCCTGCATGATCGGGATGCATATGAGTGACGACCACTACTTTTAAATCGCTGATTGGGCGCTTGAGCGTATCTTTAATATAACCAAGCACCAGCGCCACATCAGGGCGACAACCGCCGTCCAATAGCATTAATTTATCTGGATAAACCGCCAGATAGCTACTTTGAATATAGCCATCCAAACGTACAATTTGACATAAACTCATTTATCTTCCTTGACCGCCTTGCTGTCATTCCTATGATTTATTAACGAATTATTTATTCACTTTATTGCTAATACGATGAAAACTTGTCCTTTAGTATAACGTCCAGTATTCTAAAATAAATGTCTTTGAGTGAACGCTTGTGACTAGAGAAAAATTACTGATAAGGCATGCATAGAATATTTAAAACAGCACCCAATAAAAAACCCAGCGCAGCGGCTGAGTTTTCTATTATTAAAAAAGCTAGTTATTAAAATAAACGAACAGTTAAGCCAAGTCACGTACCTTTGGCTCACGCTCCCACAAACGTGATTTGGCATTTTCAATAAAGCTATTAAGCTCAGCGAGTGGCGTGACAAACGCATCTTTTTCAATCGGTAGTTTGCTTAAGATAAACTCATCGGTTGCACCGCAATAAGCAATCGCTTTACAGTGCACATAGGCATCATTAAACCAATCGAGAGTAGCACTATCTTTCGCCAGCTTCTTCGCTTGATCTGGCATAATGATACTAACCACGGCATCAAACATCACTGACGGACCACCAGCCACGCGCTCATCGGCTTGTATAATCGTCCCATCATCTAAAGTGACTTCTTTATTTGGTGCCACAATCTTAACGCGAGCGCCTTCTGCCATAGCCGCCTCTTCGAACTTCTTAATCTCACTATGCTTAGAGCCTTCAGCGACTAAAATACCAATCATTCGTGCTTTTAAACTCTTTGGCGTTCGACCAATCGTTTGTAATGGCTCAGAGGTTGGCAGATCTTGAACCGGTGCTGCTGGCTCTGCTGCTTGCGGCAATTTCATACCTAGCGCTGTTGCCACGCGATTTGCCAAATCTTCATCGATATTGACTAAATGGCTAAGCATGCGTGTACGTACATGCGGCGTATCTACTTTACCAAGCTCAAACGCATAGGCAGAAGCGATATGAGCTTGCTCAGCTGGCGTCTGGCTACGGTAAAACATACGCGGTTGACTATAATGGTCAGCAAAGCTTTCAGCGCGTACGCGACCTTTAACGCCATCATCTAGCTGCTCGTGGAACGACTCAAAGCCTTTTTTTATGCTTTCACGTGGGCGCTCAGGATCTAAACTTTGTGGATCATACAGGGTGCGAGTTTTCGGTATCTGCATTTGCATATGACCGTCTTGCTGATTATTAGCAAACGGACATTTGGGCGCGTTAATCGGAATTTGCGCAAAGTTTGGCGAGCCCAAACGCGACAGCTGCGTATCTAGATAACTAAATAAGCGACCTTGCAATAATGGGTCATTACTAAAGTCGATGCCTGGTGGCAGATGTGATGGGCAGAAAGCCACTTGCTCAGTCTCGGAAAAGAAGTTATCTGGATAACGGTTCAGTACCATTTTACCTACGATGCGCACGGGTACCAACTCTTCAGGAATCAGCTTGGTCGCGTCTAAGTGATCAAAGGGGAACTCATTGGCTTCTTCTTCAGTAAATAACTGAACGCCAAACTCCCACTCTGGATAATCACCATTATTAATCGCTTCAAATAAATCACGGCGATTATAATCAGGATCGGCACCAGAGATTTTAACCGCTTCATCCCAAATTAGCGATTGTACGCCAAGGACCGGTTTCCAATGGAAACGTACAAAGGTGCTCTTGCCATCTTTATTAATAAAACGATAACTGTGAATACCAAAGCCTTCCATCATACCAAAGCTACGCGGTAGCGCGCGATCACTCATCAGCCAAATGACATTGTGCATGGTTTCAGGGCTAAGCGAGACAAAATCCCAAAAGGTATCATGAGCAGAGGCCGCCTGCGGAAAGCCGCGATCAGGTTCTGGCTTAACCGCGTGTACCAAATCAGGAAACTTCATCGCATCTTGAATAAAGAAAATCGGCATATTATTACCGACGATATCCCAGTTACCTTCTTCGGTATAGATTTTCACCGCAAAACCGCGCACATCACGCGGCGTATCTTTTGAGCCCTTATTACCGGCTACCGTAGAAAAACGGGTAAATAAAGGCGTCTGTTTACCCGTTTCAGTAAGAATTTTCGCGGTTGTATACTCTTCTAATGATTCGGTAAGCTCAAAATAACCATGGGCGGCACTACCACGCGCATGCACTACACGCTCAGGGATACGCTCATGGTCAAAGTGAGTAATTTTTTCGCGTAAAACAAAATCTTCTAATAATGTGGGGCCACGAGTATTGGCTCTAAGCGAGTTTTGATTGTCAGAAATGACAACACCTTGCTGGGTGGTCATCGCTCTTGTATCACCATCGGCACGCTGATGCGTTTCACCGCCATGACCACGTTCGGTATTCATGTTTTTAGCGGGGTCGGTATGATCAATATTCCTCTTCATAAAATATCCTAGCTAATAAGTAAAATGGACTACAGATAGCCCACCAAATAAGCACCAACACAGTTTTATATCCTTAGAGATAGCTTTGACTTCAGATGTCGTTTAATTGTCTGCGTTCAGCGCGATTGTTTCTTGATAGATGAGAATGCTGTTAGACATTGATACATGACAGCATCGATAAGCTCATCAATCATATTACTTAAAATCTGCCGTAGGTATGTCACATATATCGTTAAGCGTGTTGATTTTTGGTTACGCGTCAGCCAAACCACGTCTGTTTGCAGACACGCTTGTATAGTGAAATGATAATGAAGATAAAGACAGAAAAAGCTGATGAGTAGATATCTACGAGAGGGAATTAAGCACTATAAGAAGGATCACTAAGGGTTTAGCGGATAAATATACCTAAGATTATTAAGAAAAATAAAAATTAATTTTCAAAATATACTTTTTAAATATTATGGCATACCAGCTTTCTTTTGAAAAACCAATATCTCATTGTTGGCGGGCATCTTATAGCGATTTATTAGCAATAGATGCTGTTTTTCCGCCACTTCTATGATGTCCTCTAAAGCACGGATACCGCTGTTGCTATCCCGCTGCCGAAGACTATAGTCAAACTGTCGATTACTTTCACTGCTATAACGGCCATTTTCGTTAAAGGGTCCATAAATGATGAACTTTCCCTCTAAAGGTAGCATATTACCGACCAACCCAAATAACTTACTGACTAAAAACCACGACATAATATGCAAAGTATTGGCGGTAAATACCGTATCGTAAGGCGCATTGATAGTCTTATTTATCGGCACTGAATCAGACGATACATCAAAGCTTAGCGGCGCATATAAATTAGGCGCAGGATACGCAGTATGCCAAGCGTTGATAATGGCATGATTGGCAAACACATCACTGGTCTGCCAGTGTAAATGCGTCAAACGTGGCGCAAAATAGACACTATGCTGCCCCGTCCCTGAACCGACTTCTAAGACATGAGTAGCGTCTTGCAGCTCTTGCTGTAAAACGTCTAAAATCGGCTGCTGATTATTTTCACACGCTTGAGAAAATGGTAGATTAGAAACTATATTCCCTAAGTTATCCTTAACCATAAAAACACCTTATTAATAAATGCCTGCTTCTACCCCAGCTGCCAGTGTCATTGCTAGCTCTTCGACTTGCTCGGTAAATACCTCTTGCCAATCGCCTTGTAAAATCAGCGCTTCTTGAATCCATTCCCAGCGCAATCCAGTGGTAATGGTCTTTATGGCAAGCTTGGTACCCGTACCATCATGACCTGCACGAACATATAGTGCAAACGGCATGCCCTGCTTCTTCTCTAACACCCGATAATAACAGCGATCAAAAAAGTCTTTGGTCAGCCCCGCCATATACGCCAAGTTCTCAGTCGTGCCTAATAATAGCGCATCCGCAGCTAACACATCTTCAGGCTGCGTATCTTGAGGAGATTTGAGTATGATGTTGATATCTATATCAGGGTGATTAGCACCATCGTAGGCTGCTTGCGCTAGCTTTTTGGTATTCGGTGATGGCGCATGCGCGACGATAAGTAAGGTTTTACTAGCCATATCAATCACCTTTATAGAAGTTACTAGTTTTTGGAATTAATAGTCACTCTTTGAATGATATCAGGATGAATGCTTTTCGCAACCGGACAAGTTAACGCAGTGTTGTAGAATATCTTTTGCGTTTTATCGTCTAACGCTTGATTAAAAGCGATCTCGACATGTATTTCACTGACACGTCTTGGCTCAGCTACCATTATTTTGGTCACTTCAGCGGTAGTACCTGCAATGTCGATTTCCATATCACGCGCTTTGATACCGATAATCGTCAACATGCAACCGGCTAAGCTAGTCGCCAATAAATCAGTCGGTGAAAAGGCTTCGCCCTTACCTTGATTATCAACTGGTGCATCGGTAATGATTTCATTATTAGATTGCAAATGAATAGCGGTAGTACGCAAATTGCCTTGGTAGGTTACTTTTGAGGTTATCATATTATTATCCTATTATCTTAAGGAGAAAATTCACTATATCAGTAGTGTACCTAAAGCATATGACAATAACTATCATACAATTTACTATCGATACTTTACTCAACACAAAAGAAAACCCCCTCACACATTAGTGTAAGGGGGTATATCTTAAGAATAGAGAGCTGACGATGACC
>NZ_DFQS01000067.1 GCF_002377905.1 Psychrobacter sp. UBA3483
TTTAATTATTGGGATTGGTATAACTATGGATGCGAATAATATTACAAATGATAATTATTATCAATACATAAATGAAAATGTTGATTTAATATTTTGATGATAGGTGTTTTTTATATAGAAGGGTGGTTGATGATTTTTCAGAGTGAATTTTAGGGTGGTATTCAAGGCAAGCAAATAAATATTATTGCTAGATAGGCTTTTATCTATGAAAAAGTGAGGTATATTAAGGAGGAAAGTAACTCATTTATACAGACTTAAATTTTTGAAAATTTGGTTCAATAACAAGCTATTAACATCATAATCAACCGCCCATAATTATGAGGATAATTTGAATAAAATAAGCAAAGAAGCGGCTGCATTTACAGCCTTGCCACTCAACATCCAAAACGCGTTAAAGCAAAATAAACGCATCGTCTTTATCGCCAATAACCCTTCTATTAGCACAGATAAACTCAAGCAGTTATTACGCCCTGACGATGTTTTGGTGTTATTTAACCATTTTATTAATGCTGATTTTTTTGCCAACCATCCGCTAGCAAGTAGCCTGCCTAAATTGTTATTTTTTCGCCAAATTGGGGACAGTAAACTGCATTTTGGTTTGCCACCGAGGAGCAATAATGTCGCGGTGATGAAGCGCATGGCAAAAGCGGCACCATTAGGTATTTTACTGAGCAATCAGCCTTATCAATTTCCTTTGCCCAGTGATGACCCAAGTCCCGATGATGATCCGATTGATGATGATCGCATACTGACGTTGCCACCAGCCGTGCAAGTGTTGTTGCAAGATGCGGCGCATCATAGCGTGTTATCGGAGCGCCATCCGGTTGTTGATGACTATCCTTACTTTACAGATATTCACTCTTCAGCCCCGTCGTCAGGATTTTTGTTGTATCGCTTGTTGCTAGCGGCGCGCGAGCATGTGCAGCTGATGCAAAACGCCACTCTGCCGCTACAATTATTAATGATAGGTTTTAATGACAATGATAAAACGGCGCACTTTTGGCAAGGGCATAATTGGGAATTTGAGCGCCATGAAATGAGTTCGCCGCCGCCCGAGGTGGAGATCATACGCCAGTATTAGGGCATGTCATCAACTCAAGCGCTGGACGTCTAAATGGGCTAAATTTTGCCAAACTTCGTCACATAGCTGGGTAATATCCCGATATTAACGGCGCTATTTTTCTTGTTTGACGTCAATTTGTCTCATTTTTATCACCATTTTTAAAATGAGAATACACCCTAAGTATGGAGGTATTTGCTCAAGCATTGGCTGTTGTAACAAATGCCCTCTAAACGTAGGCGGCATCGGCACAATAAGCCAGCTCTATCTCTTTACTGCCAGGTTGTCGTAACAGCATAATTGAATTTGATTGCTCGTTCGTCCAATCAATTAAGCCCATTTCAGAGAACTGCTCAAGCCAGCCGCCCATTGGCCAGCATTGCCATTTTTGATAAAAACGATTGGCATTGATGATAATACTTTCTAAATGATTGAGAGGCGGGCGATAGACAGCGTGCTGCTGATGATAAATAAGGTCGGCGGTCAGATAAAAAGCAATATCTAACTGACAGGCAGTAAAGGCAAAGTCGGTATCTTCTGCGCCATAACCGGTGTACTGCGCATCAAAACCTCCTATTTGCTCGAATTGTTCACGTTTAATCGCAAAGCATAAACTCCAAAAAGCGCCGTAATCATTTGTTTTTTTAATAGCTGTCGGTGCTGTCTCAGTAGAAATCGATTGTTTCGCATCGAAGTTATCACGATAAGGATTATAAACAGACAGACGATTCAAGTAATCATTAGTCAGCGCGCCCTTTTGCAACGCTAAGCTTTCCTCGTTTGATAAAGGTCGCGTCAGATAGCGCGGTTGTCCCATCAGTAGAGCGTTTGGATACTGGTTTAATTTTGTGCTTAGTTGTTCAATAAAGCTCGGCGCTACGATGCAATCAACGTCCAAAAATATCAGCGTCTCATGCGTAGCATGCGCGGCGCCAATATTGCGATTATGACCGATATCAAATTCGGTTTTGTCCGATTTTTCTAACGTTAGAACATCAAACGTTTGATGTTCTAACGTTTGATGGTCTGCGCTGTCCACTAAATCTACAGTTGTGGGAATCTTGACAATGTTTAAAGCAAAATCAGCCAGATGTTTGGGGTCAGCATCATCATTGACAATAATGACTTCGTCGGGCTTAACGCTGCCATTCGCAAGGCTACTGAGCAGATTATACAGGTGACGATTGCGTCCATAACAAGTCGTGATCACCGTTACCGGCACATGCTCTGAAACCGCGTTAAGATTGGTAATGGGTTTTACGGTCATTGTTTGTCAGCACCTCTTGTATTAATTTGGCTTGTATATTTTTGCTATGACGTTATTGATAATTATTGCACTTAATGTCTAGGCTTTAAGGCAAGCTGCGGCAGCAACCATTGTTCAAACCAATCTTTAGTCGTTCGATACTTGCCCGTACTCTGCATAAACGCTTGGGCTGACTGTATGGCTTCTTGATTAAGCGTTGTACTATCAGGCTTTGATAAGCACTGAGTTCGAGTGGAGTGGTCAGCAGTTTTGCCACTTAGCTTATGTGTGCCGCTTACATTTATTAACGCTTTAAATTGCTGCCAACTTAATGCGCGTCCTTGGGCTATCAACGCCTCTGCCATTACCTCTTGCTCTTGGTGGGGACGATCGTCAGGTAGGACGACCAGTGGCGTCGCATAATCATAGGCTTGGGCGACGGCATTTAGACCGCACGCCATCAGTAGATAATCGCTATGTTCGATGAATGGCGTCACATTACTCACTTCGGCCGCGATATCAACATAATGTCGTTTATCCTCGTCGATAGGGCCAAGCGATATAATAAAAGCATGTGGTAAAAGCTGCCGCAGCTCGGGCAGTTTTGCATCAATGGCTTGATGCCCACCATAGCCTTTAATGACGGTAACGATAGTTGGCGTATCTTTATCCTTATCATTTAGCATCAAAGAGAGTGCTTTTTCATCAGTGGTAAGCTGCATTAAGTCTTTTATAAAATCTTGGTAAGTTTGCGCATTTTTTTGCTCAGTGTTGATAAAGTCAAGATAGAGGGTCTTTTTGGCCAGCCAATCAAGTGTCATCGCGGATTCTAATGTGCGAGGATAAGGGGCAAGCAAAGCAAGCGCACCAGCGAAAGCGTTTAGATGCGGCTCATCATCGCGAATACCAGGCAGTCTGACATAAAGGTATGGAACACTGGCGGCGCGGCATAGCATGGCGACTTCAACGCTGACATCAACAATCATCAAATCAATACGGCGCTGATAAATCGTATCGAGTATTTTATGGCTGCGCTGCTGAATATCGCTATTACCGACGGGCGAATAATGCAGGCTGGCTGGTTGCCAATATTGTCCTGCGCGCCCAGCGAGTACATCATCTGCACGCTCATCCTCTGCTGGCAGTCGTACAATTTGCGCCTCATCTATAGCCGCAAACGTATAAGCATCAGAGGTTACGCTAGTAAATACCGTTAATTGCTGTCTTGCTTCAGTGGGTAATAAGGCAGCAAGCTTATCGATTTGGCGGCAATGACCTGAGCCGTGATGATGAGCGTAATAACCAAGCCGCATTATCCTCGCTCCATTATATTATTTAAGCGACTGCTTGAACTGATTATCGGCTCTGCTTTATTGCTTTTGCCATTTTTGTGGTTAAATGAATTCGGTTTTAAATGTACATCTGTTGGAGTTTCAACGCCTTTTTTCTGCTCGATTTCTGCTACTGCTGCTTTATACAAGTCTAAATAGCCTGCTACCATGGCTGCTACGGAACAAAACTGTAAGGCGCGTTCTCGGCAGGCTTGACGTGAGATGCTCTTAATCTTAGTAAAGCCTTTGATAAACGCGTCTTTATCTTCCTTAGCGACGATAACGCCGGTGCTTGGTGTGACAATCTCGGCGCTAGCACCAACATCAAAGCCAATCACTGGCGTACCGCACGCTAAGCTCTCAGCCAGTGTTAAACCATACGGCTCATCCCATGTGCTGGTAAATAGCATGGCAGTCGCTTGACAGAGGTAGCGATTTACCTCGTCTTTGGTGACATGACCGACATAATCAAACAGTTTTTGCGCGCCATTTTCACCATCTTGAGCCAAGAGTGGGGCAACTTGCTCATCAAAATACGCTTCGTTGCTTTTGGGACCAGCGATGATAAGTTTTTTTCCCGCTTCCATACAGTATTGCATGGCCAAATGTGTGCCTTTTTCGGGGCAAATACGTCCAAACCAAAAATAAATTTCACCATTTTCACGGGTAAAATCATCCGTAAATTCAATATTAGCATTAAAGGATTTTACATCAATGCCGTTATAAACCACTTCTGATGGCACAAACTCTGAAAAAAGCTGCTGTTGGTGTTTGCTGATAGCGGTAAACTGGGTGGTTGTACCATGACGCAAGGTCAATAGCGCCAAACGCAATTGCGGGAAAATAGGCGTATGAAAGGTGGTAAAAAACCGCGCGCCAAACGCTTGACCGGTCATCATCGGGATATGATGTAAGCTGTGATTATGCACGATGTCAATCTCACCACGTTCATCGCGCTCGATGATATCGCGTAGCACATCTTGATAGACCAAATACTGATACATCTCCTCGCGGCTCATGCCTAAAGTCTCATGCTCATTCGGATAGACAGTCTTATCAAATTCTTCTCGGGTTAGTATTGGGACAAGGCGAGCCTGCGTTTGACTGTCTTTATGTGCATAAAGCAAAACCTCATGGCCTTGGGAGACAAGCTCATCACATATAAGCTGAGTAATCATCTCAAGCCCGCCAGCAAAGGGCTGAGCAATAGGATATAAACAATGAGCAATCATCGCAATACGTAAAGGTTTATCCGCTAACAGGGCAGGGCGTTCAGCATTATTGTCAATAGCCTCTATAAAATTAATAGGATCAGCAACGGGCATAAGTACCTCAAAGTAAAACGAGCGATTATGGTAAATAAGTAAAAAAGGCAGTCTTAATAAAACAACTGCTTAAAACATGCTAAAGCGTTGATTCGCTATCAATAGACTGCTGCAGGCGTTTTTAAGCGTTATTCAATTAATAGGCTAAATTTCAAATTAATAAGCTAAAAATAAATGCTTAAAGCCAATCATTAAGAATTAATAATTTTTTTGTCTTCAAATAACGTGTAGATTTCAGGTTGTAATGGCTTTAGACTTTTGGTTTGTTTACGAGGCTGATTAACAGCCAAGGTAACGGCAGGTTTAGATTTAATGCTAATACTAGACGAATTTTTCTTAGGGACCGTAAAGTTATCAAATGCCACTTTTGCGGCGCCAATTTTTAACATACAAATCATCAAAGCACAGATAAATAATAGCGGAGAATAAAGCGGCGAGAACGGTGCCACTATAACGGCAGTGATGATATTGAGTAGCAAAATCAGCTTGGGTAACGCCACCATATTGGCGCGACGTAATGAGCTTTGAGTACGAATGTATTCTTGCTTTGGGGTGCAGACAAAGGGTTTTTCGCTACCCCATAACACAGGCAACCACGATAGTGCACCAAGCTCCCAAAAATTTAAATGCATCAGCCATGCTCTGACACGCATTTTGATACTATACTCATGGTTTTGACTGAGCTGTTTGTTCAGTGGCGCTTTATCCTGTAAATATGCCCATAATCGCCTTATGATAAAAACGCTATAGCTGGCATAGACCAAGTACAAAGGCGTGAGTAGGGAAATATCAGGCATGACATCTGAGAATTGAAACTTTAAAAGTGCGTAGCCAAGGATAAATAAGGTCGCTAGCTGCAAAAAGATAAATAAACCAGTGAAGTTTATCCAAGCACTGAGCTGAGATAAATGCGCACGCGCATATGCCAAACGTTTACCCAGACTTTTCGTATCTTGGATTTTAGTGGGCAAGGCTATTGAAAAATAGTTGCTTAACACCTGCATATTGCCATAGATCCAGCGCCGACGTTGACACATCAGATCATTTAACGAGGTAGGTAATAGGCCTGTCGCAATAACTTCTGGTATGAACTGACTGCGAAACCCTCTTTTATGCATCAATACGCCCATTTGCGCATCTTCAGTAATGGAGGCACCTGACCAACCGCCTAAGCTCAAAAGATCGGAGCGACGTATCACTGCATAAGTGCCTGTTGATAGTGCACGCTTACGATTAAAGGGGCGATATAAATGATGATTAAAATAATGGTTAAGCTCGCTGTGCGTGTCCATTTGCCCAGCACTGCGGTAAAACTGCGGGAACTGTAAAAGCGTATGGTTTGGATATTGCTTAATAGCATTGGCAATAGATATTCTTGCATGCGGAAGTGCTTGATAATCACTATCGACCACCACAAGGTGTGAGCAGTCTGGATTCATAAGACCCAACGCCAAATTTAACGCGCCTGCCTTAAAACCGGCTACTGCATCGATATGATAAAAACGCACATTGAGTGCTGGATCTAGACTGGCGCAAAAAGCGGCCAAAGGCTGATACATGGACGTATCTGTATTGTTGTTATCGATAATAAGTATCTCATCAGTCGCCTGTTTTACAGCCAGCAAAGACTGGATAGTCGCAATCACCATTTCTGGTGGTTCAGACCGGGTCATTAGCTGAAAACTGAAAGACGCAGGAGCTAAAAGATGTTTTTTATGAACTGTCATGGCTTATCCTTAGGCACATACGACGGACGAAAATATTGATAAAAGCATGGATGAAAAACACATGCAAAAAATGAGCATAGTAATAGTTATAATGAAGTAGTTATTATTGTGTTTTCGATTACCCGACAAATAGTAATACAAAACTCGGTAACCTTGAGACTGTTAAGTGTTGGTGAATATTTAAGAGTGTAATCCTACGTAATTTATGCGAGCTATTTCACACCTATCAGTACGCCTAATACGAGTTAGACGAGGTTTGTGTTATCAGATAAATCGCAAAGTTTTTGGGATAATTTAAGTATTTCAAAAAGGAGCTACAGAAAAGAGGGACAGCGAGAATGACAAGAATTTAAAACAGAGAAGGAAATATAAAGGCGATGCAACGAAGAACGCTAGGGTTAAAAAATAGTGCCTTGTATAAAAAGAGCCTTGTATACATTGCTTAAAGAATGATAGATTTCAGAAAATAAAAGCGCATTAGGCATGTTTATGACTGCCTAATACGCTTTATCATGAATAACTAATAGGTTTCAAATATTACTTAATATTAAAACCTAAAATTAATAGTTATTACTGCGGCGCCAATCGTCAACTTCACGTTCGGCATCTTCTTTACTATGGCCATAACGTTCTTGGACACGGCCAACCAACTTATCACGGCTGCCTTCAATGTGCGTGAGATCGTCATCGGTCAAATCCGCCCATTTCTGTTTTACTGAGCCTTTAAGTTGGTTCCAATCACCTTTTAAAGTATGTTCATTCATAGTGGTATTCCTTTTCCGATTATTAGATTAATTTATTGGCTATCTAACTATTAAGACCCATCAATTTGCTTTGTTATATTTCTCAATTATGGGTTATCAGCTGGCATAAATCCCTAGCTGACAAATCTAATATAAGCATGGAAAATCGGGTTGTCTGTAGATTGAATGTTTAGAGTGTTACCAGAATATTAGTAACAGATTCATTGTGTTAGCGAAGTATATGGCGTGTCGCAAGTGAATGACTGTGCATTTTTTATTTCTAACGGTTTGCTTCTAAATGTGCTAAAAACGCTGCAAAACCTTCTGTCGCCCGCGCTTGTAAGCGGCTACTGGTAATGACTCGAACGCGATTACTCCAAGTGATGGCAAAATTTTGCTTCTCAAATTTTTTCACCAAATCGACATCTTCATGACAAGGCAGGGCTGCAAAACCGCCAACAGCGAGATAAGCTTCACTACTAAAGCTTAGATTTGCCCCATGAATATGGCGATGTCCCATACTATCTTGATAGTGAGCGATATACTCTTTGCGCGTTTGTGGCGTTAAATGTGACCAATCATCAACGATCACAACGCCGCATATCATAGCGGTCGGCTGGGCTTTTATATGGGCGATTTGCTGCGTTAACCAGTCTGCTGTGACGAGCGAATCAGCGTCGGTACAGGCAATCCAAGTCGCGCCAGAGGTGAGAGCATAACGAATGCCAAAATCTCGTACTTGTCCCACACATTGGTAATCACAGCATAGATAATCTACGCCCGCGCGCTTAACCAATGCAAGCGTATCATCGCTACAACTATCGAGCACCACCAGTACAGTGGCGGTAATGGTAGAGGGCAGCTGCTCAATGGCGCTCTGCACCGATGCCAAGCATTTAGAAATGGTCAGCGCTTCGTTATGAGCGGGAATGACGATAGCGATATTGATATTTGTATTATTCATCCATTCTCCTCGGCGGGTTCACTATTAAACCAAGTTCTCTTGCATAGCCACCGTTTCTGGCGAACGTTGCCAAACATCCAATAAAAAATCGCTATCGAGCACTTTACTTTGATGGGTAAAGATGGGGGTTTTACTATCGATTTGCTGACCTTGCTTAGGGTTTGTCTGATGAGTTACTCTGTTAAATGCTTGGTTCAGATGTTGGTGTACCGTTTCACCCGTCATAGCAAAGCCATCAATGTCATAACGCCAATGACAGCAGAGTAACGTGCCACCTACCGCAAGATTTTTCTGAATCCAAGCGATGACGGTATCAATATCATGTGCCGATAAATAATATAAAATTTCACTAATCACAATTAAATCAAAATGCGATTTTGCATTCGGTAATACGCTAGGAATGACCCCTTGTATGACCTTTACATGCTCGACCTCTGCCAAACGCTGCTTAGCAAGATGCACCGCCTGTTTATTACCGTCGATACTGACCAAGGTCTGACAACGGCTGGCAAGTAGGGCGCTAAACACACCGTTACCGCAGCCTAACTCGATGGCATTGGTATATTTTGCTTGGGGCAACACCGCTAGACACATATCGCGTTTGCGCTTTTCATACCAGCGGGTCTGATACTGCCACGGGTCGCTATTGTCGTTGTATAAGGCATCAAAATAGCTTTCTGAATAAGTATGAGCTGACGTATCATTTTTACTATTGTGAAAATCAGATTCAGAAGCACTCAAGTCGGTTGTAGATACCTGCGAATTACCAACCTCATGCAGTGGCGGTGTCAATTTAAGATTGTGGCTCATATAAATAAACTTCCCAAGGTTGGCTAATTCTAGCGATGGTTTGAGCCGATAAAATAGGCGGGTTGCCCGTACTTTCATCAACGGTTATTTGGCTTTTAAAGCAGGCAATAGCCTCGGTTTTGCGCTGTAATTGCTCGGGTGTTAAGTCCACTCTGAGCGCACAGTGCCAAGGAATACGGCTGTCGGCAGGCTTTGCCCAATGCCAAGCCCAAATTAACACTTGATAACAGGCGAGCTGATGCTCTTTAGCAAATGCAGCGACCACTTGTCCTGTTGTTTCATGATCAGGATGCCCATCGTGTATAAAAGGTGTGACTAAAATATCATCAGGTTGAATAATTGCTGCTAATTTTTGGTGAAACTGTGCCCGCTCAGCAAAAACATCACCATCGGTTAGCTCTAAAGAAATACACGTCACCTGATGCGCAATACCCAACACTTCTAACGCCGCTAAGCTTTCTTGCGGACGGATAGTATCAAGCAGGCGCGGCGGATAAATCTGCGAGTCAGGGTGACTTTGCGTGCCGTTGGTCACATGCACAAGGACGATAGAATTACCGTTGGCGACCAATTGTTGCAGCAGTCCGCCGCAGCCCAATATTTCATCGTCAGGATGCGGCGCAAATACGCAAACGCGCTGCTGCGGTGGGAAGCTTTTTGCTATCTCTAATCGAGATAAATCCTGTAGTCCTTGCCAGTTTTGCCAAGCATCGGTGCTAGTACCATCGCCTTCAATGACACGGTCACCGACAATCGGATGATCAGGCGCAAAGTTTTGTACCAGCACATCTGCTTTTGGTGTCATAGTTGCCATATGTTGTCCTGTTTGTCTGCCGAATCCCTGATTGCGGCGCGGTCTAAGGCGCTAGATAACTCGCCGATGCTTTGTAAATCAAAGGCACCATGACTTTGGCGAATAAAGACTGCCAAATCTGCGGTTAATCTGGCAAAGTGGGCATTGCCACAAAACGGCGCCGCCCCCAATGCTTGTCCGACTGTTTCCATCACTTGGCGTGCTACTTGCTCAACGTTGGCGCGTAATTGACGGATAGTAAGTTCATGGTTTTGCTGCGGCTCACTCTCTATTAAGTCAGCAACATGATAAAAATACTGCTGAGTAACGGCCAATGCTGTGCTGATTTGACCCAAATACATGGCCTTATAATCATTGGGTTTATGCTGATAAGCGGTTATTAAATAATTGGCGATGCAAGCGGCCGCGCCATACCAGCAAGCCGCAACGCCTGCCGCGCCATGCCAAAATCCTACCCGTTCTAAATACGCATTTGGCGCACCCACGTTACTGGCCGCTACTTCATGGAACTGTATGGTCGCCGTATCAGTGGCTTGCATGCCAACCGCTTGCCAAGCATCATTATCAATATCAATGCCAGATTGGTGCATATCTACCATCAATAGTTGCGCTTGTCCCAGCTCATCGCGATAAGTCATCAGCCCATAATCCACGAGATTAGCACCTGAGCACCATGCTTTGATACCGCTGATTTTGCCCTTTTTATAACGTACAGGATTCGGATGACCTTCGGCTGCCCAAACTGCCCATAAGCCTTGAGGCGCTTTATCGTAGCCAACTTCATGCAAAATACTTAACGCATCTAAATGCGATTCAAACCATTTTGCAATGGTTAAATCTAGGCTTGAAACGTAAGCCAGTACTTGCCATCGAATCAAGGTGTTTGAGTTATTTGAATGGCTTGTGCGTTTATTGTTTTTAGCGCTCGTCGTATGACTTGCCCTTATGACATGGCCAGTAGCACTAGCAGGGTGAGGGATTTTGTCGCTATAGCCGATTAAAATAGTTAATATCTCACGGCGTAACTTATCGGTTATAGCCAAACCATCGATCGTTTGGTTTTCTGCGCGTATAGCGTCGTCTATAGCAGATTTTATATTTGATAATAAGGCGTTTTTGCCATCGTGCGCTAACATACAGTCTCCTAATTATGATTATGAATCAGACATTTGCACGGCATCGAAAGCGCCATCATCTGCTGGCCGTTTTTTATTATCATATCGGCCCGTTAAATATAAATCGTCTAAAAAGCGTTGCTGCCAAGCGTATAAGTCATTTTGATGTAGCCCTTGTAACAACGTTTGATAGCGTAACTGTCGCTCTTTTAACGGCATCGTCAGTGCCGCTTTTAACCCCTCTATCATACTAGTAGGCTGATGCGGGTCAACAATGACTGCAGCTTGCATCTGCTCAGCGGCTCCTGCATAGCGAGAAAGCATCAGTACGCCCGGATTATCAGGATTCTGAGCGGCTATGTATTCTTTAGCCACCAAATTCATACCGTCTTTTAAGGAGTTGACCCAGCCGATATCGCTTTGCCAAAATGCTGCCATCAAGGGCTCATGCTTTAATACGTTTTCGCTATATTTAATCGCTTGCCAAGTACTTGCATCAGATGAAAATTGCTGATTTATATCGCTGACCGTGTGCTTTACTTCCTTATAAAGCCTTTGATAAGTTGGCAAATCTAAACGACTAGGACAAGCGATTTGTAATAATTGCAGCGTATTTTGATAGCTTGGATAATGCTCTAAAAAGTCACGATAGGCTGAAAAACGCCTTAATAAGCCTTTTGAATAATCAATTCTATCTACCGCGATAATTTGTTGTGTCGTCGTCTTAATGGTTTTTTTGTATGCACTATGCTGGACAAAAGGCGAAGGTAAAGACGAGGCTAACTGACTGACCTGCTGCTGAATTCTCGCCACATTAATGCCAATCGGATAGGTGTTAATCAGTAAAGAATGTTGAGGTTTGAAGTTTAAATTAAGCTTTAACTGCGTCCCAGATGAGCGGTAAGAGTGAGTAAAAGGTTGATTTTTTTGCAAGATATGGATGGGTGCAAGCTCGAAATAGCTGTTCTCTACTAAGGTATCTTCACTTACATTGTCTTTTACCAAACGGTCTTTGCCTAAGCTTCCTTTTATTAGGCTGTCTTTTAAGTAATGCTGGAAAACATCAACGCAATTGGTGCGTCCTTGCTGTGTTTGGGTGCCGAGCACATCATAATGCGCCAAATGATGAATGAGCTCAGCGCTTTGCTCAAGCTGTTGCCAAAAATCCAGCGCCACAAAAGGAATATGTAAAAAAAGCCCAATGCGATTGTTGATGCCAAGCTTTCGGCAATGATAAGCCACACTTAGAAAGTGGTAGTCATGTACCCAGATCACATCATCAGGCTGAACGATGCTTTTTAATTGGCGAGCAAATAGCTGGTTGACCGCCTGATAGCCGGCATAATCGTCTGCTGTTTGGCTAATAAGCGCCGTTTGCTCATGCAGTAGTGGCCACAATACATTGTTGGCAAAACCGCAATAAAAATGCTGATATTGCTGCGTGGTAAAAGCTGTGGTCATATAAGTGATTTGTGTTGTGCTGGTTTTTGCGTTGCTGCTTGCAAAAAAGCGTTGTTGAATACTGCTAAATGTATTGGCGTCGCCAGTATTATGGTCATTAATAACTTCGCCATTCCAGCCCATCCAGACGACTGATTTTCCGATTAAGACGTCTTGCAATGCGACAGCGAGCCCGCCCGCCATAGGATGGTTATCGGGCAGTTTTACCCGATTAGATAAGACAATTAAGCGGCTCATATAACAGGTCTCGTGATGTTTTTTAATGGCTGTCGGTCAGTATCTGTTGGTAGAGAAACTCGCGCTGTTGAACCAGATAAGTCGGACGATAAATGGGGACGTTGTTGGCAAAACTTTAAAAAGCTCTCGAGTAAAACTGTGACCTCAAAAATATTATTGACATAATAATGGGCACACGTCGGTTCAGTGCTGTCATAGCCTACTTTAATACCCATACCTCTTATGAATGGTTTAAAATCCTCTCGCGGTTCGTTATTCTTTATAAAGCGACTTTTTTTTGTCATCTGCTTGTCGCCTTGTACCGCCATAAATCCTGCTTCATCGGTGATGTCATCGCCAATAAAGATGGGACAAAGCGTATGGCTGCTTTGGAGTTGTTTTAATAAGCTTAATAGTGCGCTGCCTTTGTCAGCGTCTTTGGGCGCGATTTCCCAGACATATTTACCCTGTTTTAATATCCAATCGGCATGGCTTTTTACGATTGTTGTTATAATGCGATAAGCGATATCGGCTAAGGCGGGATTTTGTCGATAATGTAGGGCAACGGAGTAGGGCTTGTCTTCTATGATAAAATCGTCGTAGGGCAAGCAAGAGCGGATAAGCGCTTGTTTTATAATAGCAAGCTCAGCGCTGTCGACGAATGAAACGCTCGTATTCTTATTGAAGTCGTTATCTTCAAAGTCTATTTCTAGTCCATGCGTTGCGGCGATTGGTAAGCTTAGCGGCGCCAGCATTTGCTTTGCTTCGGCTAGACTGCGCCCAGTAACAGCAGCGATTTTGACGCCATAATCTTGTATGTTTTGTAAAAGTGTTAAAGTGGTAGCGGGGATAAAGCTGTCTTTCGGGTTCAAGGTGAAATCAGCAAGCGTGCCGTCGATATCTAAAAACAAGCAGTAGCGCTGCTGATGAGAGAGGTAATCAGCGAGGTGATTTGGCGCAATATATATAGGACATCTGATAGGGGCGCTATTTGCTGGGACGCTTCTTCCTGAAGTCACATGTTATCCTTATTTTAATGTGTTATATGATGCTCTAAAACGGGTATTGTTTAATCGAAGTTAAGCAATTAAAGTTAAGCAATCAAGGCTAAGCCATTAAAGTTAAGTAAATAAAAATTATTAACGAAGCTTAGTAATTAAGCTTCCTCATAAGTTTGCCATAAAGTCCATCCTACTACGATGGACAAAATATGGTATTTAGTATAAGTTTTTTTAGTATCTGTCTTTTAATTTACAAAAACCATTAGGAAAAGATTATGCATATCAGCGCAAATTTCGATGCCGGTAATATTGAGGTTATCAATGCAGAAGATCAAACCAACATTCAATTGGCAATTCGTCCAGACGTGGGCGGCGAGTTTTTTCAGTGGTTTAACTTTCGTCTATCAGGCGAAGTTGGCGAGCAGTACGTACTCAACATTATGAATGCAGGGAAGGCCTCCTACCTTGCAGGCTGGGAGGATTATCAAGCGGTGGCTTCCTATGATCGCGAGTATTGGTTCCGTCTGCCAACCTCTTATAGGGATGGTAAGTTAACGATAACGGCAGAGCTTGCGTGCGAAAGTATTCAAATTGCGTATTTCGCTCCCTATAGCTATGAGCGTCATCAAGACTTGTTAGCGGCGGTGCAAGTGCATCCGCTCGCATGTTTAGAGCATTTGGGCGAAACGCTTGATAAACGCGACTTAACCTTAGTAAAAGTAGGTGATGGTGATAGCAAGAAGCGCAGTATCTGGATTACGGCGCGCCAGCATCCGGGCGAGACAATGGCTGAATGGCTGGTTGAGGGGCTATTGAACAGTTTGTTAGACGAGGATAATGCCACGGCTAAGTTGTTATTGGAAAAAGCCAATTTTTATATCGTACCGAATATGAATCCTGATGGCAGTGTGCGCGGGCATCTGCGTACCAATGCGGTAGGGACGAATCTAAACCGTGAATGGGCAAACCCAAGCTTAGAAAAAAGCCCTGAAGTATTTCATGTCATCAATAAAATGGAAGAAACGGGCGTGGACTTGTTTTATGACGTGCATGGTGATGAAGCGCTGCCGTATGTATTCCTTGCCGGCTCGCAGGGCACGCCAAGCTATAACGACCGCCTTGCCCATCTACGTGATAAATTCTCAGAAGTCTTAACATTGGCCAGTGCCGATTTTCAGTCTGAATTTGGTTATGACATTGATGCGCCGGGCACAGCAAATATGACGATTGCCACCCACTGGGTAGCCGAGCGTTTTGATTGCCTTGCCAACACTTTAGAGATGCCATTTAAAGAGAATGCCAATTTACCTTTTGAAGATACAGGTTGGTCACCTGAGCGTTCTATTAAATTAGGGGAAGCCTCGTTAATCGCTATGCTGGCGGTCGTTGATGAGTTGCGTTAATCATAAATTTGCTGCAAGTTAATCAGATGGTTTCATGACAATAATTTAATAGTGATGGTTTAATTGTTTAGGGCAGGAGCTTAAACGCTCAGTTTTTAGCTTTTGCTCTAGGCAATTACAAGGTTATTAAATGGCGGGTAGCAGTAATTTTGCATTTTTATTAAATAAATCTGTTTTAATCGGCTCTTGATGACTTGATAAAAAACGACATAATTAAACCACTTATCGCTAGTATAATCCTCAAAATAAATGCCGTCTGTACCCCAGCAGTTAATGACGTACTGGTTAGAGCTGGATCTGCTGGATAGGTAACATTTTTTAAGAAGTTGTTTTGTGAGGCAGACATTATTGTGATGGCAAGTGCAGTCCCAATTGAGCCAGAGACTTGCAGTAAAGTGTTTATCAAAGCGGTGCCGTCTGGGTATAATTTTTTGGGTAGCGCATTCAATCCATGGGTCTGCATCGGCATCATGACAAATGTCGCGCCGATCATCAAACCTGAATGCAAAAATATCGCCATGGCAATTGAGGTGTCAGTGGTTACCTTTGATAGCAGCCACAGCATAATAATCATAATGATAAAGCCGGGTGTAAAGAGCCATTTAGGTCCATATTTATCATAGACACGCCCAGCAACTGGCGACAAGATGCCATTGATTGCTCCTCCTGGCATAAGGATAAGGCCTGCTGTCAGTGCTGCTAGCCCAAGCCCAATTTGTAGATATAAGGGCAACAGAATCATGCTTGATAAAATAATCATGAAAGTAGCGGAAACACTGAGTAAGGCTAAGGTAAACGTCGGATGCTTTAGCGTGCGCAAATCTAACATTGGCTTATCGAGTTTGAATTGTCTTGATGAAAACACCAAAAGAGAAAGCAGACCTATTATAAGAGTACTAAGTACAATGGGGCTGCCCCAGCCTCGATGACCTGCGGTACTAAAGCCGTACACAATACCACCAAAACCAATGGTTGATAATAAGATTGAAAGCACATCTATTTTAGGTTTGGTCAGCGGCGAAACGTTTTGTACAAACAGCAGTCCGTATACCAATGAAAAAACCAAAAACGGAATAAGTAGCCAAAGAATCCAATTCCAACTCAAGATCTCAATAATTAACCCTGCTGTAGCAGGCCCAATCGCCGGTGGCGCCATCATCACCAGCCCAATTAATCCCATAATCGTCCCTCTTTTATGTATCGGGAAGATGATTAATACGGTATTGAACATAAGAGGAATCAGTAAACCAGTACCGATGGCCTGAATGACGCGGCCGAGTATTAATACTTCGAAAAGTGGATGACAAGATTGTAATCTTAACGTCATCTGTTAGTCAGAAGGATTCATGTATTATGCATGTATGATGATAGTGTCGTGATATCGGATCAAACGCCTAACGTATTGCTCCAAATTTAAAAATGAAAGACAGCTCCTTTTGATTATAAATATCACATGCAACATTCAATAAAAAATGATGAGAGGGTATGTATGAAACCTTATAACCGTAACTTAGCTTTGAAGCAGCATAAGTTATTTGGCGCGCTTATCCTACTGGCAGCGACATCGTCGTTATTTGCTTGTAGCGAAACCAATACCACCGCTGCAACCACGGCGCCTGTAGAGACGACAACGGACAGCCAGAATTCACAAGTCCAAACCCCTAAAACTGAGTCTACAAGCGCTAGCAGTAACAGTGATGCGTTAAGAAACGTCTCTGCGACGGTTTATAAAGATGCCAATTGTGGCTGCTGTAAAGAGTGGATTGGCCATGCTGAGCATCACGGTATGACTGCAACGGGGCAAGATGTCGCCGACTTAGCTGTTTTTAAAGAGCGCTATGGCGTCCCTAGTAATATGCGCTCTTGTCACACGGCAGTCACGACCGATGGTTATGTATTCGAAGGTCATGTGCCTGCCAAATATATAGCCCAGTTTCTAGCCAATCCACCAAGCGAGGCTATTGGCCTTGCCGTACCCGGTATGCCAATGGGTAGCCCTGGTATGGAGTACCAAAATAAATTTTCACCCTATCAAGTGATGCAAATCAACAAAGACGGTAGCACGGCGGTTTATGCTGAGATTGATAGCGCCAACGCCCAGTTATAGCTGAAAAGATGATTTTTACTGTCCATCGCTATCTTATTAATAATAAGGAAATTATGTAAAGAGAAAATACTTACATCAAAAAATTCTTATACCACCTGAGAAAAGATAGGATTAAACCATTATAGATCTCTATTTATGAGGCCTATAATGGCTTTTTTGAATAAGTATGAGAGCGTGGCAAACTCTTGACTAGGAAAGATAGGCATAAACTGTTTTTAATACAAGTAACGGTGCTTAAGAAAGATGTATAACTAAGTATATGTAAAGACTTTGAAGAGGGGTTAATTGAGAAATTTTTTGTCTATTTATTAATATTGTTACTCATACCGGCTAGCATCAGTCGTTTGTTGGACGATTTGTTCGACTTGCATAAAATCTGTATGCCGCACATCTTTGCCACTGGTACAAAAAATGATTAGTTCAGCAATGTTTTTAGCGTGATCGCCCACTCGTTCTAGGGCGCGTAACACCCAAAGTATGTTAATCACTTTAGATACATGGCGGCTGTCTTCCATGATATAGGTCATCAAGGCGCGAGTGGCAGATTGATACTCTTCATTGACCGCGGTATCACTTTGCAATACCGAAAATGCCTGCTGCGGATTCATATGCGAAAAGGCGTCAATCGCATCAAGCAGCATCAGGCGCACCTGATTGGATAAATGCTGAACCTCTGAATAGCCTCTTGGTGACGCGCCATCTTCAATCAATTTGCAGGCCATACGGGCAATTTTTTCTGCTTCGTCACCGACACGCTCAAAATCAACAATGCCTTTACTAAGCGCCATGACTAAACGCAAATCATTGGCAGCTGGTTGGCGTTTGGCGACCAACAAAATGATTTGCTCATCGATTTTAATCTCTAGCTGATTGATCAGATGATCATCTTCAATGACTTTTTTTGCGGTCGCCTCATCTGCAGCTATTAAGGCGCGTGTCGCCACCATGACTTGCTCTGCTGCTAGGTGACCCATTTGCATGAACAGCTCAATCACGTCATGTAAGTCATTATCAAAACTCTTTGATAAATGCTTTGCCGTTATCGCCATGCTTACCTCCTTAATTGTATTGATGTTGCTCATAAAATATTGCCAAAATAAGTAGCGTGATAAATGACCACTAAAAATGCTTCCTTTAAACAAACAGCAACTTAGCCATAACGACCGGTAATATAATCTTCAGTCGCTTTTTGTGCGGGATTGGTGAATATTTGATTCGTTTCGCCCATTTCTACCATGTCTCCCAAATACATATAGGCAGTGTAGTCTGAGATACGTGCGGCTTGCTGCATGTTATGGGTCACGATAGCAATGGTATAGTCGTTTTTTAAATCGGTAATCAAATCTTCAATCGCGCCAGTGGATATAGGGTCAAGCGCGGACGTTGGCTCATCTAATAACAAAACTTCAGGCTTCGTTGCTACGCCGCGAGCGATACAAAGTCGTTGCTGTTGACCGCCAGATAGTGACAACCCTGAGGCTTTTAGTTTGTCTTTGACTTCTAGCCATAATGCCGCTTTTTTTAGTGACCACTCAACACGCTCATCTAGCTCTGCTTTGCTGAGTTTTTCATAGAGACGGACGCCAAATGCGACGTTGTCATAGATGGACATCGGGAAGGGTGTGGGCTTTTGAAAGACCATACCAACACGCGCACGCAGCAAATTGACATCCATGTCTTTGGCCAAAATATTTTGGCCATCAAGGGTGATTTGACCTTTAGCGTGCATACTCGGATATAAGTCATACATACGGTTAAAGGTACGTAGTAGTGTTGATTTACCGCAACCTGATGGACCAATAAAAGCCGTGACCTTTTTTTCTGGAATGTCGATATTGATGTTTTTTAACGCTTGAAAATTGCCATAATAAAAGTCCAAATCGCGAATGGTAATCTTGGCAGGCGGCATGTTGTCAGGCATGTCCGCCATGGTTTGTTTGATAAAATGGGCGATATCTGGCTGTTTATGTTGACCATTATTGAACATAGCGTCATCCAGTAAACGGCGTTTGCTGCTGGTGTCTGTCATCGGCCTAGTCGCTTTTCTCTCTAATACATCAGTCATAATGGTATCCATCTGTTTTAAAGTTTTATTAAATGGGGGTGTTTTTTTGCTAGTAGCTGTGCGCTTGTTAGCCTTAAATTATCTGCTATGGTCTTTGCCGCCGATAAAGCGCGCCGCAATATTTAAGAATAATACTGCTGCAGTAATGAGTAGCGCCGCTGCCCAAGCCAGTGCATGCCAGTTGTCATAAGGGCTCATGGCAAACTGATAAATCGTATTGGGTAAGTTGGCCATTGGCTCACTCATATCGGTACTAAAGTATTGGTTGTTTAGCGCGGTAAATAGCAAGGGCGCGGTCTCACCGGTAATACGCGCAAAAGCGAGCAGCACACCGGTAGTCAGACCGGCTTTGGCAGCTTTCAGGGTCACGGTACTGACCAGCTTCCATTTTGGTGTGCCGAGTGCATAAGCAGCTTCACGCAGGGTATTGGGCACTAGGTTTAGCATGTTTTCCGTCGTACGCACGACAATAGGAATCACAATCAGCGCCAATGCCAAAGCACCGGCCCAACCCGAAAAGCTCTGTCCTTTGACCATCAAGGCATAAATAAACAGACCAATCACGATAGATGGGGCCGACAATAAAATATCATTTAAGAATCGGGTGACTTTACCCAGCATACTGCCATGTGAAAACTCTGCTAAATAAATGCCAGCCATCATGCCTATTGGTGCACCAACCGCCAAGCCCGAAAAAGCCAACATCACTGAACCAACAATGGCGTTGCGTAGACCACCTTCGCCCATCGGTGGCGGGGTATCGGCCATAAAAACAGGCATCTCGATTAGACCTTGAAAGCCTTCAACAAACAGCGTAATCAAAATCCAAATCAGCCAAAACAAACCAAATACAATCGCTGATAAGGCAAACCCAAGTCCCAATCTATTGATAAAACGGCGCTTGTTATACAGCCGCTTGTTGTAGCGGTCTTCAAAGCGTATAGAAGGCTGGCTTGGCTGCGTAGTTTGAGTAGTGACTGGTGCTAAAGTCATGAAGTGTTTGTCCTTCTTGAGTCAAGTAATGGCTGCAAATAGCGTGTTTTAGTTTGTTTAGGCTTGCTTTGTTGGCTATTTAAAATAGGGTGTTTTTAATTGCCTGCTTTTTGGTCAATATGCATGAGCATCAGCTTAGATATTGATAGAACGATAAAGGTAATGACAAACAGGATTAATCCCAAATGTAATAATGACGCTAAGTGCAGCTCACTTGACGCTTCGGCAAACTCGTTGGCCAGCGCTGAGGTAATAGTCACCCCAGAGGTGAATAGGCTTGGGCTGATATTGAAAGCATTACCAATTAAAAAGGTAACGGCCATCGTCTCGCCAAGCGCCCGACCAAGTCCCAAAATCACGCCACCAACCACACCTGCTTTGGTATAAGGTAAGATAATTTTGAACATGACCTCCCACGTGGTGGCGCCCATACCGTATGCCGATTCTTTTAGCAGGTCTGGCACCACAGAGAAAACATCGCGCATGGTAGCGGCGATAAAGGGAATAATCATAATTGCCAGTATTAATGAGGCGGTAAACAGTCCCAGTCCCATCGGCGCACCGGTAAAAACCTTGCCAATAATAGGTAGGGGACCAATATTTTCAATAAACCAAGGCTGAATGTGATCACCAAAAAACGGCGCAAAGACAAACAAGCCCCACATGCCGTAGATGATAGAAGGAATACCTGCCAGCAGCTCGATAGCAATACCCAATGGCTTTTTCAAAAAAATGGGGCAAAGTTCCGTTAGAAAGATAGCAATCCCAAAGCTGACTGGCACGGCAATACAGATAGCGATGAGTGAAGTGACCACCGTTCCGTAAATGGGCGCAAGCGCACCGTATTGATCGTTCACCGTATCCCAGTTATTGCTGGTATAAAATCCCAAACCAAACTTAGTGATACTTGGCCACGCACCGACAATCAATGACAGCATGATGCCGCCAAGCGACAAGAGCACCAAGATTGCAAATGCTTTGGTGGCGTTGACAAAAACTGCATCGTAGCGTTTTTGTTTTGCCAGTTGGGATTTTAGGTCTGCCATAAAAGCCTCTATTGTTTATCGCTCTAACTTTTCATTATGTTAATGATGAATGGTGTTAACGCTTGATTATGTGAAAGCTTGATTGTAAAAAACCTTATGGGTTTTAGCTTTAGCGTCTTACCGTAATAAACTGTGTCATCTAACAACCATCTATTAAGTTCACTACGGCTAAGACGTCACCAAGCAAACACGCTTTTCAGTATTTGCTTGATGGCATTAGTTAGCTCGTTCTCGACTGGCTTATTCTCGACTTGCTTCTTCTCGAATTAATAAGATTCGAATTAATAAGCTTCGAGCTACTGTGCTGAGGTATAAACAGGCTTACCTTCGCTATCTACCACCTCGTTCCATTTCGCTTTAAATAAAGCCACGGCCGTATCAGAAAAAGGCACGTAATCGAGGCTCATCGCATCATCATCGCCTTGGGTATAAGCCCAGTCAAAGAAGTTAAGGACACCTGCCACTTGCTTGGCGTCTTTTGGTTGTTTATGGACTAAGATAAAGGTCGCAGCAGCGATAGGCCATGCTTGAGCCGTTTCAGAGTTGGTGATGACTTTATAAAAGCCTTCTTGCTTTGACCAATCGATGTCACCAGCGGCGGCGAATGTTTGCGCAGATGGTTGAACGACATTGCCGGCAGCATTTTTCAGGGCAACGTGTGACATACCATTTTGCTTAGCATAGGCGTATTCAACGTAGCCGATAGAGTTTTTCATACGATTCACATAGCTTGAAACGCCTTCGTTGCCTTTACCGCCCGCACCGGTTGCTGAGGTTGGCCATTTCACGGTTTTGTCGACGCCAACGCTGTCTTTCCAGTCGTTTGAAACTTTGGCTAGATAATCGGTAAAGTTAAAGGTTGTGCCGGAACCGTCTGAACGGAACACCGTGGTAATAGCCGCGTCAGGAAGGGTTAAATCAGGGTTCATGGCTGTGATGGCAGGGTCGTTCCATTTGCTGATTTTGCCAAGATAGATGTCAGCGAGCATTTTTCCATCGAGCTTTAATTGACCAGGCGCAACGCCATCGATATTGACGATAGGTACCACGCCACCAATAACGGTCGGGAATTGAATCAGACCGGCTTCCTCTAATTCCGCTGGCGTCATCGGCGCATCGGACGCGCCAAAATCCACCGTTTTTGCGACGATTTGTTTGATACCGCCCGATGAACCAATCGACTGATAGTTCACTTGACCGCCAGTGGCTTTATGATAGGCATCTGACCATTTAGCATAGATAGGCTGCGGGAAAGAAGCGCCTGCGCCGGTGATATTCATTGATACATTGTCAGCTGATTTAGCGGTTGACGACGTAACGTTTGCGGTGTCGGTAGTAGCGGTAGTTGATTGCGCCGAAGTAGCGGGCTCGTTGCTTTCATTGCTATTGGAGTTTTTATTACAAGCAGCTAAGGTCAAGGTACTCGCGACGGCTAAAGCCATTAATGAATAACGCATTATTTCTCCTAAAAAGTAATGATATTAAGTAAACATAGTTGAGTATTGGATATTTATGAATAACAGAGCTGATTTCGATGTTTTATAAATGGTGCTTTATTCATACTGCTTTGTTCATAACGCTTTATTAAAAATGATTTACTGCAAAGACGCTTGGTGGTCGATGAGCCCATTGTGCCGCGCAAATATGACAGTTTGATGAAATAAGACATTTTTATGAAAAAAGTCATTTAATTAAAATAGACGTGTGATAAAGGGTAGAAATGCTTCTAATGACGGCTGATATCTTGTACAAAAATCGTTATGATATGGGCAGGCGTTTTCGTAAAAGCGGATTTCAAACTCAATGTCATTAAACTGTCATAATTAAGCCGTTTAATGGGTAGGCATTGGCATTTAATATTGTTTTATTTATTTCTACGTTTTTGTCTTTTAACTTTAACTTTCAACTTTGTCATTTAATAATAAGGCTATGGTATGCGCAGTGAGCAGATTTTGATTGTAGAAGATGAACCTGCAATTCGTGAGATGGTGGTAATGACGCTAGAGATGGCGGGCTTTGAGAGTTTAGAAGCGGCTGACGTCGCAGAGGCGCATCAGCAAGTGGTCGATCACAGACCTGCGCTGATTTTGCTCGATTGGATGTTACCAGGCGATAAAAGCGGTATTGATTTTTGCCGCATGCTAAAAAGTGATGAAATGCTGGGCGAGATACCCGTAATTATGCTGACCGCCAAAAGTGAGGAAGATAGTAAGGTTCATGGACTTGATGCGGGCGCTGATGACTATATGACCAAACCCTTTTCAACGCGTGAATTAATCTCCAGAATCAAAGCGGTGTTACGGCGTAGTCGTGCGCTCAGTAGCGATAAGCCGATCGAAATAGGTAAGCTTAGCCTCGATCCCAAAAGCCAACGCATCACCGCTGACAATACAGTCCTTGATATCGGGCCGACAGAATATCGATTATTAGCGTTTTTTATGAGTCATCCAGAGCGCGCTTATACGCGCACTCAATTGCTCGATCAGGTCTGGGGCGGTAATGTCTATATCGAAGATCGCACGATTGATGTGCATATCAGGCGTTTACGTAAACTGCTCCAGCCTTACGATTGTAGTACCTTGATTCAAACGGTGCGCGGGACAGGTTATCGGTTTTCTAGTTTGGTTCAATAAAAATAAGAGGTCTGCATAACAATGCTTGAAAAAAACGCCCAACCAGAAAATGCTCAACAAAATAAAGAACAACAAAATAAAGAGCAAAAAAGTAAAAAACAACAGGACCATCAAATTTTGCAGCAAAATTCTCCCGATCAGCTTCAAAAAATCAGAAGTGCCTTACGCGCATTGCGAGATGCAGTTATCTTGCTCAATGGTGACGATGGTTTGGAGTGGTGGAATCAGGCCGCCGAAGATTTATTATTGTTGCAGACAACGGATCATGGCAAAAGTATTTTTGACTTTATTAATGTCCCTGAGTTTCGTCAGTACTATCAGAATAAGATCACGCCCAATGATGGCGTACACATGAAGTCATGGCAAGACCCTAACCGTTATCTTAAATGTGAACTCACACCTTTTGGCGATGAAAAGCTACTAATTATTTATGATGTGACCCGCTTACAACACTTAGAGCAAATGCGCCGCGACTTTGTGGCAAATGTCTCGCATGAGTTACGAACGCCACTCACTGTACTGATGGGCTATCTGGAGAATTTTTCCGATCAAGAAGAAATGCCGCGGCAATGGCGACGCGGGTTTGAGCTAATGACGCAGCAGACTGCGCGTATGAATAGGGTGGTCAATGACTTATTATTGTTATCACGAATTGAAATCGAAGAGACGCATGAGCTGCATTATATTGATATGACTAAGCTGCTCACCCATGTCTATGACGACGCGCAGGCGTATAACCAAGAATACGGCCATACGCTGCACCTGCAGATAGATACCTATGATGGTCTCTACGGCTCGGAGATGTATTTAAACAGTGCGTTATCCAATTTGGTCATCAATGCCATTAAATATACGCCAAAAGGCGGCAATATCGTTATCAGTTGGGCAAAAGTAGCAGAAGGCTGTCGCTTTGCGGTCAGTGATGATGGTATTGGTATTGCGCCCGAGCACGTCGCGCGGTTGACCGAGCGTTTTTATCGGGTAGATAGCGGTCGCAGTCGGGCGACAGGTGGTACGGGATTGGGGCTAGCAATAGTCAAGCATGTGTTATATCAATATGATACGACTCTGCAAATCGCATCGACAGAAGGCAAAGGCTCCACCTTTAGCGCCGTATTTCCTACTGCTCATATTCGTTCAGCTGCTATAGATTGAGTTTCTTACCTTTAAATTGCTTGGCTTTTAGCCTTGAGCCTTGAGCTTTTAGGTTTATTGTCGTTTAGCTTCCTTCGTCAATTCAACATAGCGATTATGATAATTTAACAATACCTTTTAATAATGCCTTGTTTTAGTCAGCTTCTAAATTTTAATAACCATTTCTGTAGCAACTCTACTGACCGATAAGTGGGTTTTTTTATGCCGCCGTTTTGCTACTAAAAAGCTCTCCATTCTACTGCGCACGCGATACTTACAGCTGCACCAAAAACAAGCAAAAAAAATGTCATAACTGGTTACGATTATTCAGAAACAGTTTTAGGGAATGGCAAAAAAAAGGCGTATAAGTATTATCGTTACTCCTTTCACGGAATTAGACTATGCATCCAGCCCTACTATATCGGCTGTTGAATAGATTCACTATTATTATCAGCGCCATTGGCATCGGGATTGCTTTTGTTGATAGTGGTTTTAACCTCACGACATGGCTACAGCATATTTTTCATATTTTTTATCTAATCATTATTCTATTGGGTTTTATAGCCACGGTATGGCGCTATCTTCGCTCAAAGACGCGCTCGTCAGTTAATAAATTCGCGGTTAACAAAGTTGCGGTTTTTGATTTGCTGACCAGTGGCGCTATTTTTATGCTGTTGGCGGTGCATTTCTTTGAGCTGGCGCGCTCAGGACTGTCGATGCCAGTTGATGGTTTTGTGGCGATTAAAATTGCTGTTTTTGTCACCTTTATCCGTGAGATATCGGACAATAATTTTAGCCTTAATCGGGCATTTTTAAACCCTGGTCAGTTTTTTATCCTAAGCTTTTTATCGGTGATATTGATCGGTGCCGCACTATTGATGATGCCGAATGCCACTACTGAGCCGATATCCTTTGTCGATGCGCTATTTACGGCTACCAGTGCGGTCTGTGTGACAGGGCTGATTGTGGTGGATACGGCAACTCGTTTTACCACGTTTGGGCAGCTGATTATCATCGGGCTGATTCAAATCGGCGGTCTGGGGATTTTGACTTTTGTGACCTATTTTAGCTACTTTTTTAAAGGTGGGGTCAGTTATGAGACGCAGCTCAGTATCAGTGAGATGAACGTCTCACGGCGCATCGGCGATATGGTCACCACCATTAAGTCCATTTTGTATGTGACTTTTGGCGTTGAAGCATTGGCTGCTATTTTGATTTTTATAAGTATTTATGATTTGCCAGGGATGAGCTTTGCCCAAAGAGTGTATTTCTCGGTATTTCATGCTATCTCTGCCTTTTGTAATGCAGGATTTTCGACCTTTAGCGCCGGCTTATACGATGAGTCGCTACGCTTTAATTATCCTTTGCAGCTTATCATTAGTACCACGTTCTTATTTGGCGGCATGGGTTTTATTATTATCGTCAATCTACTGCGTTATCTGCGCCACCGTGCGCAGCGGGCGCTTTTTCATAATGACCCAAGATTTGGCTATCAGCCATGGCTGCTGAGTATCAATAGCCGTATTACGCTAATTACCTCCGGCGCTTTATTGCTTATTGGGCTGGTCGGAGTCGTATTATTTGAATACAACGGCATCCTTGCTGAGCATCAGAGTTTTTTTGCAAAACTCATCACAGGGCTATTTACGGCAGCAACTCCGCGGACGGCAGGCTTTAATATTGCCGATATGGATGCGCTGGCGTTCCCGACCATTATGCTGACGATTTTTTTGATGTGGATTGGGGCGTCACCAAACTCAACCGGCGGCGGTATAAAAACCAGCACCTTTGCCATTGCGGTGTTAAATACCTTGAGCTTAGCGCGTGGTCAGACCAAGGTTGAAGTGTTTCAGCGCGAGATTGCTGACATCTCTATCCGCCGGGCGTTTTCCATTATGTGGCTGTCTTTATTTGTCATTGGTATGGGCGTCACCCTTATCAGCTACGATCAGCCCGAGCTTGATTTGATTAAAGTGATTTTTGAATGTTTTTCTGCTTATAGCACGGTTGGTTTGAGCTTAAATTTGACCACCGAGCTATCGACCTTTAATAAGCTGGTTGTCTCGGTGATTATGTTTGTCGGGCGGGTGGGGATGTTGACGATATTTATTGCGCTACTGAAGAATAGATATCAGCTTAACTATCGTTATCCGACTGAAGAGATTACTATCAATTAACTTAATATTAATTAAAAAATGTTAATTAAAAAAATAATTTATAACTCATTAAGTATTAACTAAATACGTCACGATTGCTGCTTTTACGATGGCATGAGTGACAAGGAATATTATGAAATACATCATTGCAGGTTTGGGCAGTTTTGGTTCTTCGTTAGGCATAGCACTGACGAGCCAAGGTCATGAAGTCATCGCCATTGATAGCAGTATGCAGAAAGTTGAAGCCTATAAAGAAGCCATCACTCATACTATCTGTATGGATGCCACCGACGAATATACCGTCAATGGCTTACCTATTATGGATACCGATATAGTGGTGGTGGCGGTTGGCGAAGACGAAGGCGCCAATATTATGGCAACGGCACTGTTTAAAACTCTCAAAGCCAAGCGCTTAATCAGCCGTAGTATCAATCCCTTGCATGAAAAAGTACTGCAAGCGATTGGCGTCGATGATATTTTTCATCCTGAAAAAGAATCGGCGATGCGCTGGGCAAAACGCCTATCGCTGCGTTATTACGTTGACTCGTTTAGCTTAACGGAGCACTTTAGTATTGTCGAGATTGCTATTCCTGCTCCTTTGATTGGCAAACAAATAGCGACATTACAGCTAGAAAATAGGTTTAATATTAAGCTATTGAGCACCATGCGCTATGAGCATTACGAAGACAGCTTTGGACGTCAGCAGCGCAAACCTAGCATTCAGGGACTGGCGACAGCAGAGCAAGTCCTGCAAGAAAATGATGTATTGGTGGTTTATGGTGCCAACAAACATATCAATACTTTTTTACGTAGTGTCGGGGTTAAAGTACACTAACCGCTAGGGATAACGTTATGAATAAAAGCTGCATATCCGTGCTATGTCTTGCCAGTCTCATGCTGTTCAGCGGCTGTGATGAGTCAAAACAAAACCCAAATGTGATGTTTTCAGAGAAGCATCAAGACCCTATTCAAGAGCTTGAGAAGCGGTCTAAAAAAGTCGATCACAGCCAGTTTGGCTATAAACAAACTTTTTATGTGCCAATTTACTCAGATATTTATACTGATAGGGATAATCGTAAGGTTTTACTCTCTGCGACCTTGAGCGTGCGCAATACTACCTTAAAAAAATCACTCTATATTAATAAGATAGATTATTACAGTACCGATGGCGAGTTGGTAAAATCCTATCTAAAAGAGCCTATTGAGCTGCCCGCCATGGCGACGTTAAATTATATCGTCGAAAAAGAAGAGGATAAAGGCGGTTCTGGGGCAAAATTTATCATTGAAGTTGAAGGGATAGATGAAACCGTCAAGCCCGTCATCGAGGCCGTGATGATTGGTAATTTTAGCAATAAAGGCTTTGCTTTTAGCACGCAGGGTACGCCGGTTTTGTAGTGATGGTTGTTTATGCTTTATGAAGATGGATAATCCAAATTTAGGAGCGTTGCCATGTTAGATTTTACCCAAGGCTCATCTTTGCAAACGATTAAAACGGTGCTGCTTACCACTGTATTGCTCGGTACGGCACAACTGCTGGCAGGTTGTGATTCGCGGCCTGCAAATTCGAATGAAAATAAAAATGATAATGTCGCAGCGCAAACGGATAATATAGATAAAAATACGGCTGAGAAAGATGGTGTGCCTATCAATTCTAGTTCTATAAACCCTGCGCCTATAAGTCCTGCTACGGCGGATAAAGCACAAAATAACGAAGCAGAAAAGTTATCCAATGATAAAACTGTCAATCCATCGGGCTACCAAAAGCTAAACTTTGGGCAGGCTATTAGCCCAGAATTACTGAGTAAGTTAGGACTGACCAAAGAAAAAACTGACAACGAGCAGTGCTATTACGTCAGTAATCCAGCACTAAACTATATAGATAAAGAGTACGGCAAACGTGCTTCTGTGCTATATCAGATCATCGATGACAAAGTTGCTTTGATTGCTATTCAGGATCCAAACATAGCGTTTTATACAGACATCCATGTTGGCGATGCAGTAGCAGAGGTGATGCAAGCGCATGATAATAAGCTGACTTATGAAGTCGATAAATACGCGGTTGATGGTGAATATTATAACTTGATTGCTAACGTCAATTTTAAAGTGATAAAAGAACCCGAGCTTAGAGAGTCCTTAAAAGCTGAAAATATCAAGCTTAATAATAAAGAAGATAAATTGCCCTTACAAATTAAATATTATATTAAGGGCGGTCAAACGCTTAACGAGCATAAAATAAAGGCGAGTGATTGGACGGCAGATAAGAAAAGTCTGTTAAAAGGTGAGGTAGAGAGTATTGATATTGGGATACCAGCAGCGATCTATTTGGTCGAAGGCTGTTCTTAACAATTAACCATAGACAGCAAAAGCTCTGTCTACTAGAAATAAATAGCAGACAGTTTTTTTTAACTTTATGACTTAACTATAGTAAAAGTATCCTAAAAACGCGACGGTATTGCTGATATCAATTTTTTGTAGCCTCTGTCTGCGCAGGCACAGCAAGCAAGAAAAATGGATATCAGCAGTGCGTGATGTAACGATATTACTTTTCACTCACTATAATAGAAACTGAAAAGTGATTACTCAATAATGGAGGTAATACTTTTGCTTTTATCCTTGTGTATTAAGAAGCCGGCTGAATATCTAGTTTAAACTCCCACGAGGTCGCCGTTGTCGCTGTGCTATCAGGATAGTTGATTTTATCCAAACGCATGCGCGCATAGCTATTGCCTTCGGCAGATCGGATGAGTGCGCCTTGTGCGCTATCAAGCGGCTTGGCGTTTAGCTGATGGGTCATGCCATTGTAGGTGTACCAGCCAAAGTCCAGATTTGGGAAGTTGCCAGTATACGCAGGGTTGAGATCCGAGCCTTTGCTATCGATCACCCAGCTTCTAGCGCTCAGCGGTTTATCATATACAGCGGTATTGGTAAGGTTGGATAAGGTAGCTTCTCTACCATCGGTGATAAACTGACTGGTAATGGGTTTACCTTGCGCATCATAATAGCCAGCTGGCGTAGCAGCGAGGTAGCCACCAACTTTGCCTTTATTGTTACCAGTCGCAGAATCCCCGCCATTCAAAATCACATCATTACGCTTAAAGCCAATCTGCCAAGTGCTATTTTTATCGGTGTTACTTTGTCCTGTGGTTAGATCAAAATACACCCAGTTATCATTGCCTGTGGCGTTGATGATTGTTGTCTGTACCTTGTCTGGTAGCGCCGTATCAATCCAGCGAATAGTTGGGTAGCCAGATTTCCCAGCATCATTATAGTAGTTGGTAATTTGCATGGCATAGATAGGCTGCTGCACGCTGCTGTCTGTCATGGCGCTGCTATTGTCTGTGGTGACAAGATAGACACGGTTGTTGGGATATAGCTGATGATTACCTTGCAAGTTGTATTCAAACCAAGGCTTAGCGGCAAAAATCCCGCCGCTGCGATCTTCATTGTAATGCATGGTAATGTCGCGACCTGTATCAGGATCAAGGGTGGCATTTTTATAACGACCCAAGTCAGACCAGTCAATCAAGCCAAAAACCCCGCCCAAACCTGCGCCAGAATCACCACTATTTGACCAAAGCTTGACCGAACGCGCTTGGTTTTCAAACTTAATATCCCACGTCTCTCCATCACACGAGCTTTCAGCTTTGGCATCAAAGTCATAACAAGTAACGGCGTCAGGCGCTAGATTGGTGACTTGCCACGTGGCCGTTTCACTAAAGCTCGCTGTGCTCACAGGTGGCTTGTTATCGCTATTACCGCCATTTCCGGTATTGTTATTACTCGAGTCATCACTGCCGCCACCGCAGCCGGTTATGCTGAGAGCTAGCAGGCTGCTGCTAAAAAGTAAGGCCAATTTGGTCAGTTTGGTGCTCACTGCTGGGGTAGTTTTGGTCATTTCGGGCTCCTTGATGGTTATTGTTTTGGCTAAAGTTAAAAACAGCGCTTAGACAGAGTTTTTTTTAAAGAATGGCTTTAAAAGAGTTGCTTTAAGATAAGTATGAGCAAAGGCTTACCAGTGGTAGCTGGCACCCAATAACCATTCACGATTGTCGATCGGGCGATAGTCACTGGCATCGGTGACATCTCGCTGCACATCAAAGATATTATTAACCGCCGCGTATATGCTCAGATTTGCCGTCATGTCATAGTTGAGCTTGCTATCGAGCGTCCACCAAGACGGTGAGTACGTCTGCGCGCTGGTGCTGACGAGCTGTTTGGATTCGTAGTTAAGGCGCGGGATCAGCTGTAACTTGTCATTAATTTGATAATCAAGCGCTAGCATGGCTTTGTGGTTGGGCTTATAGGTCAGCTCGGTATCGGTGACATTGTTGTGGGTCTTGAGATACGCATAGCTGGCTTGTAGTTTGGCGCGCTCGTCCACTTGCCAGTCGATACCGATATCGCCGCCATAGGTTTTGGCGCTATCGACGTTCATATATTTGTAAACGGCGATATTGCCATCAAAGGTCGCGTTGTCCTCGTCGGTTTGGATAAGGTCGTCAACGTCATTATAAAAACCATTAACCGTTAAATTGACATTATCGCTCAGCTGACCTTGATAGCCGATTTGGTAACTGGTTGAGGTTTCAGGCTGCAAGTCGGGATTGCCCAGCACTTTGTAGCCTAAATTGCTATGATCAAAGACGTAGTAGCGTTCTTTTAGATTTGGTACACGGTAACCGCCGCCGATACTACCGCGCAAGATGTGCTCGCGACCGCTCGTGTCTAAATGATTGTATTTGAGCGATACCTTTGGCGCGATATGATCACCAAAGTCTTCATCGTTTTGATAGCGAATACCGCTTAAGACTTCCCAATTGTCACCAATCAGCCAATCGTCTTGTAGGTATAGCTCACCGACATCGCGGCTGACTTCATCGCTGATCAACTCGCTTACTTGGTTTTTGGTTTGGCTAAGTGTGTCTTGTTGGACTTGACCGCCGACTTGGATAAGATGGCTGTGTTTATCGGATAGTACCAACGCCGGTAGATCGAGCTGCGCTTGCGCCAATGTCGTACTGATGTCGGTATCACGGGCGCTGGTGATGGTCTGCTGGGTTTTAGTATTAGACTCACTTTGATAGTCCTCATGCAGCGCTTGAGCGGACAGTCGATACGTCTTGCTGTGATCCTCCTTATGCGGCGTGATATCAGCGCGCGCACCAACACTAAAGCGCTGCTTAGTAATGTGCTCATCTCGCTGCTGTGCCAAATAGCGCGGCGCCACATAATAATTAAAGCGGCTGACATCGTCTTCTTTATAGTGACTGGCTTCTAGCCAATACTGAGTGTTTTTGACCACTCGGCTATCGTCGCTACTATTGCTATCGTTTGACATGCCTTTACCATCAGGGTGATAGCTCAAGCGCGCGCTAACTTGCGACTGCTCGCTGGCGTCCTTTAGTCTGGGCCATGCTTTATGGTCTAAGCTTAAGCCATCATTATCAAGATACGAGCCTGATAGGCGAGCATGAAAGCGCTGGTCTTTGTCTAAGGCGCCCTCAATACTGGCTTCTACATAACGCTTATTGGCATCTAACTTTTTACCAGAAGGATTTTGCTGACCGTTACTGGCAACCTCGGTGGTGATATGCCCCGTCGCCGCGCCAATAGGTTTGGTGATGATATTAATAACGCCGCCCATTGCCGCGCTACCAAACTGCGCTGACGCCGCTCCTTGTACCACTTCTATTTGTTCGATATCCATATTCATGTATTGATTTAAATTTACCGTCGAGCCAGTGCTAGCGGTAATCGGTAAGCCATCAATCAATACCAATACCTGATCACCGCTAAAGCCTTGCATGCTGACCTCGTAGCCTGTCTTGCCATGGACTTCGCGTAAGTAAACATTGGGCAGGAGGGCTAGCGCTTCTTTTAACGTATGAGCATGGTTGTCATCGAGCTGTTGGCGGCTAAGCACTTGCATTGCAACTGGCGCATCGCTTAAGGCGCGCTCAGAGCGGGTGGCAGTTACGACGATGGGGTCTAAACGTATGCTTGGCATGGCGTCGTCAGTGGTAGCAACATTATTTTCTGCGAGAAGTGGAGCAGCCTGCGCTGGAACTGGCGCTAATGCAAACAATGCTAACGCGATGCTAATAGCTAAAGAGTTACGGCGCAGCTGTGATGGAGCAGTGGGCAATCTTGGATAAGTTAAAGGAAGTTGAGGCGCTAAAATCGACATAAATAAAACGACCATCGTAAATAAAGAAGGAAAATAGAGTTGCTGAATACTTTTTTCTATCAAAATGCTTTACAAGCAAAAATGCTTACAAAGAGACTTTCTTGGGTGTAATTCTTCAAGGATTTGTTACGCAATTCATTATCGGCAGTAACAAAGCCAAGACATCATATTTCAAACGATAATAATTATCAACATGTAAATGATAATTGTTTCTATTTACAAACTAAAAAAATGTTGCCATAATATTTTCCGTTCAATATCGCTGCTATTTTTTATGCATTTGTTTCTTTAACTGATAAAGCTAAGCTGATTGGTTTTTATTACCAACTATTTTATGGAGAGAATTATGCGTCAACCATTATCGTTAACCAAAAAAAATACTGAGCTGTGGCAACAGTACCAAACGCTCAAAGCAAAAACGCCGATGCTGTTTCCGACAGAAGGGGCAGCGGCGCTAGGAGTGAGTGAGTTTGAGCTAATGCTCGCATCACCTTACAGTCAGTACATTGGTGAGCAGTGCAAAGCGGTGTTAAAGCAATTTGAAAACTTTGGCGAGGTTGAAAGCATCGTCAGAAATGAGCTGGCCGTACATGAAAAAACCGCGCCATATCACAATCTTAAGCTTGGTGAAAAGATGGGTTTGGCGCTCAATGTCGGTGGTTTAGATCTGCGATTTTTTATGTGGCAATGGCAGCACATGCTGGCAGTAACCGATACCAGCCGTGCCGACAAGCCTTCTTATAGTATTCAGTTTTATAACGCAGAGGGCGGCGCGATTGATAAAGTATATCTACGAGAATTAAGTGATGAGAATATTAGCCGTTGGCAAGCGATGATTGGGGCGCAGTTGCAAACGGTTAATGTAGCTGAGGTGACATTAAAAGCGCAAGAGCCGCTTAATGAGTGGCGCTATAAGGCGCTGAGCGAGGCGGAGCGTACGCAGCTACAAAAAGGCTGGCAAGAGATGACGGATGTGCACCAGTTTCATTCATTACTAAAAAATCTTGATATCGATCGTGCCAGCAGCTACCAGCAGGCACCTGAAAAAATGACGCATCGACTGAATATTAGCGCTGTCGAAGCGGTGTATGAAAAGGCCCGCGATGCCAAATGTCCAATTATGACGTTTGTTGGCAATAGTGGTTTGGTACAAATCCAAACGGGCACCGTACAGACGCTCAAGCGTGTGGGCGACTGGTTTAATGTGTTAGATAAAGACCATAATGACTTCACTTTGCACTTAAAAGACAAGGCATTGGCGCAAGTATGGTGCGTTAAGCGTCCAACCAAAGATGGCATCGTGACTTGTATTGAAGGTTTTGATAATAAAGGATCTAGTGTATTTAGCGTATTTGGTCAGCGCATTGAAGGCACGCCTGAGCTTGTAGAGTGGCAGCAAATCGTCGCTCAGATTGTCGAAAAACACTCACACGCAGAAGCGTTAGCGCCCGTGATGATAGCTGAAGCAGAGAGCGCGTAAACCAGTCATAAAAAATCAGTCATTAAATTTTGCGATGCTGCCAGTCATATAACTGATACTCATACAACTGCCACTCACATAACGGATAAAGCATCGCGGTTGTGTGAGCGCTTTTGGATAATTCATAAACGCCAATTGTACTATCAATCGGGTCGTTTTTACGTTAGCAAATTAGGAATGCGTATGTCTTTTCAATTCTCAAAGCAGGTCACCACAAAGCAATTACCAAACCAACAATTAGCACAATATACAAAAAAAATAATAGCAAAAAGTTCTTTAACAACAAGCTCATCTTTTAGCAGAGCAGCATTTAACATGACCATCATGATTGGAACAGTTGCCGTGCCATCGCTTTCCGCTCAAGCTTATGAGCGCATTGTCGCGATGAGCCCTGATGTTGCAGATATCGTGGTGGCACTAGGCGCGAGCGATAAATTGGTTGGTAAAGATGCGACCAATAACAACCCAGCGTTAAAAAACGTGCCAGCAGTTGGCACGCACCGCAATATCACCGCCGAGTCGGTTTTGGCCGTCAAACCAGATTTGGCGCTTGGGAGTTATATGGTACAGCCGGCGAGTATTTATCAGCGTCTAAATGGACTAAAAGTTAAAGCAGTCAATGTCGCGCCCAAAGAAGAAGTCAGCACCTTTGCCAGCAGTATCAAATCCATCGGCAGTTATGTCGATAAAAAATCTGCAGGATCGCAGCTTGCACAGCGTTGGCAGGTAGCGATGAGCCCTAGGGCAAAAACCGGTAAGCGCTATCTGCTAAGTTATGATGGCCGTATCGTTGCAGGTAAGGGCACGGTAGGCGATGAGCTGATTCGGCGGGCGGGCGGGATAAATGCCGCTAACGTAGCGGGGTTAAAACCCATGTCACGTGAAGGTTGGCTGGCCGCTAAGCCCGATGTCATTATCATTGCCGATCATAATAAGGCGGTGGTTGGCGGGGTCAGTCAATTTAGTAAGCGTCCTGAGGTTGCGGCCAGTGCTGCTGGTAAAAGTGGCGGCGTCCATTTTTGGCCAGC
Organism: Psychrobacter sp. UBA3483; assembly: GCF_002377905.1. Lineage (GTDB taxonomy): Bacteria > Pseudomonadota > Gammaproteobacteria > Pseudomonadales > Moraxellaceae > Psychrobacter. The sequence continues at coordinate 36,046 of NZ_DFQS01000067.1, forward strand.
CGATGATTTTTTGCGTTATCGCTTAAAGTCACCTGAGGTCTTAAAAAAACTCAATGCACTTGCAAAATAGCCTAAGCAAAATTTTGCACAATTAAGCAAATCTCTCACTGAATTTTTATCTACATAAAACGATACTTTTCATGGCAAACACACTGACTGCACCGATCTCCGCCCTATCAAGCAAGTACAAACACAGCCTTTATTATCTGGCGCCCGTTGCCGTAACACTGCTACTGATTTGGCTGGCGCTTGGTATAGGCTTTGGCGACTGGTCAAGCCCCAATCATCTTGACGATACTATCTGGCAGCTGCGCTATCCGCGCGTGGCAACAGCACTGCTGGTTGGTATGGCATTGTCTGTCAGTGGAGCAGCGCTACAGGCGTTGTTTGAAAACCCGTTGGCCGATCCGAGCCTAATCGGAACGTCAGGTGGCGCAGCACTTGGGGTAGTGCTGGTATTGGCTTTAGGATTTGGTGGCGTTGGCATACCGCTTGCTGCTTTTAGCGGTAGTGTGCTGGTGTGTTTGTTTATTCTTGCTTGTCATCGGTTCTTGGGCGGCGGGCAGATGGGTCTGCTGATATTGGGATTTGTCATTAGTGCGTTCTGTGCCGCGGTGGTCAGCCTAATTTTATTTATGTCTGATGATATGGTGCTGCGCTCCGCGACCAATTGGCTGTCGGGCAGTATGGCAGAGGCGGGATTTGTACCACTGCGCTATGCGATCGTTTCTATGATCTTAGGGTTGGCTATTTTATTACCCTTAGGTCGGCAGTTAGATGGGTTAATGTTAGGGGAGGCCGCGGCAAAATCCTTGGGTATCAAGGTGGGTCTGGTTCGTTGTTTAGTCGTGATTGCTTCGGCATTATTGACAGGGGCGGCGGTGTCCTTAGCGGGGGTCATCGGTTTTATTGGCATGATGGTGCCAAACCTGCTGGCTATTTTGTTTGGCGGCGGGCGTATGCGGCTGATGATTTGGTCTGGTTGGCTTGGGGCGATACTATTACTGCTCATTGATAGCACAGCGCGGCATGTTGCTTATCCGGCGGATGTGCCTGTTGGCATTGTTTTAGCGCTGCTTGGTGGCCCTTTCTTTATTTGGCTGTTTGTGCGCAGTAGCCGCCGTTAATTGATAGGAATAACTATGCTTGATTCATTTTTTCAAAGTGGACGCGGCGCTACGGCAGCAAAAACCGTGCGGTCAGTGCAGTCAATGCAAAAAGCGATTCAAAAAAGTAATATAAATAACGATAAGGTAAGCGAACTATTGTCGATGCAGAATATTCATATTTCGCATGGTCATAAAACATTGTTAAAAATAGACAAGCTCACCGTGCCAAGTCAAAAGCTGATCGCCTTTATCGGGCCCAATGGCGCAGGTAAGAGCACACTGCTGCATACGGTGTTGGGTCAACAGACGGGAGTAGCACTGAAGACCAATGGTCACATTACGATTGGTAGTCAGCCTATTAATACAGTCATACAGGACGGTCATATCGCTTGGGTTGGGCAACATGAGCGTTTTGAGCTGCCACTTACGGTGCTCGATTATGCGCTATTGGGTGTGTCACCCAGTCTTACTTGGTATCAGCGGCCAAATCGTTACCATATCAAACGCGCGCAAACCTTGCTGCAAGATTTTGAGCTATCGAATCTAATTAGTGCTCGCGTGCAAACCTTATCAGGTGGTGAAAAGCAGCGCTTGGCTATCGTACGGGCGTTGATGCAAGACACCAAAATCATGGTGTTTGATGAGCCGACCAACCATCTCGACATCCGCCATCAGCGTTTTTTACTGCATTATTTGCACAATCTGGTACATCAGCAGCGCAAAAGTATCCTCGTGGTTTTACATGATTTAACCCATGCCCATCGCTATACCGATGAGGTGGTGTTACTAAACGGCGGACGAGTTATTGCCCAAGGCACGCCTACTGAGGTTATGACGCGCCAGCGACTCAGCGCTACCTATAATGTCGATATAAAAGCGCATCAGACTGAAGATGGCTTGGTATTTGTGTAAACTTTTCAACGAACTATTTGCTTGGGTTTGTATAAGAATTTAAGCACTTATTTCATAAAACCATGTCATATTGGCAAAACCTGTTATTATTCAATTCATATAGAATAGTCTGTTTTAAATAGTTCCAATATAGCAGTCTGTTTTAAGTGGTCTGTTAATAGGTTTGAAGGGTGAAATAGCTGGTTCCCTTGGGGTATAGCCTAGAATTCAAATCTTCACTAAGAACCATGCTGTGTTCCCATAAACCCTCTTTATGTCAAAAAGGATAACATCTTAAATAGAGGTTGTGTAGGACCCCACAACCTCTATTTAAGCTGGATTAATTTTAGTATCACTGTGAACGACAGCAATACCAACAAGCGACTACTTGGTATAAATAATAGTCGTTAATACTTAATACCGACTATTCCTTAAGACTCAGAGACCACCGCATAACGCTCGTTATGGTGTTTAGGCTGCTCAATCTCGTCAAGCATAGCAATAGCAAAATCAGCATAGCTGGTATAAGCCTCACCTTTGCTATTTACTAAAGCCACATCGCTACCCGTATCATAACGGCCTGTACGCTTACCTTCTGCGTCGAATAGACCGCAAGGGCTTAGATAGACCCAATTCAAATCTGACGTACTTTGAAGCTCTTCCAAATTTTTGCGCATCTGTAATGCCGTATCTAAGAACTGAGCAGGAAAATCGGCTGATTCATGAACACGCTCGCTGCGGCTCTCATCAGTAAACAAGCTACCACCACTACCGACAATAGCAAGGCGAGTATTAGCTTGACCTTTTAGCGCCTCAATCAACACATGACCTGCGCTTGCATGTTGCTCTTCCGTACCAAAAGTCGCATTAAACGCATTAACCACCACATCGTATGGTGTCAAATCTGCAGGAGTTAGCGCAAAGATATCTTTTTCGACCACGGCGATCGGACTTTCTTGTGCTAATTTTTCTGGACTACGAACAATAGCGGTAACCGTGTGGCTACGATCTAAAGCTTCTTGCATAATCAAACGTCCAGCCTGACCCGTAGCACCGATAATTGCAATTTTCATAATGTATTCCTATTTATCAATAATGGGTATTGAAATATTGAGGTTAATATTGAAACAAATATTCAATAGTAATTGAACCTGTAACTATTTAAGTTACAGGTATGATAAAATGAAGGCTCATTAAAGTCAACTAGTAATAATTATTGAAGAATTGTTGTCTTTTCATAAGAGTGTTTAGACCGTAAAATGTCAAAACTAGTGAGTTGCTCAAAATGTTATTCTGTAAGTTATTAAACAAATAAGTAGGAAAGAGGCGCTATGTCTATTACGACACGTTTTTCAGTCGGGATTCATATCTTGGCGGTATTGGATATTTATCAAGACGAGGTAACGTCATCAAGCTTTATTGCTTCTAGTGTTAATACCAATCCAGCGGTGATTCGTAAGATCATGAGTCTGTTAAAAGCAGCAGGGCTGATTCATACACAAGCTGGAGTTGCCGGTGCGTGCTTAGCGAAATCACCAGAGCAGATTCCGCTATTAGCGGTATATGAAGCGGTTTATGCGGATAATAAGTCACAAGCGTTGTTTGATGTGCACCAAGATACCAGTGAGCGCTGTTTGGTAGGGATGCATATTCAATCAGCGATTAATCCGATCTTGTATCGGGTAGAAGGGGCGTTAAGAGAAGAGCTAAAAAGTTCAACGCTTGCGGATGTGATTGAGCAGATTCGCAGTCAAGAATAGAGGGTTTTAGGGTATGTTTTATGATTTCTCATAACCGCGCTTATGGTAAACAAAAATAATCATCCAAAAGCTCACTGCATGTACACAACGAAGTACACCGCGACTACCTAAATAACTCAATATACCGATATCATTAGCCCACTGCCAAAGGTTCGAGTCCTCACTAGGGTGCCGAACTCCTAGCATTAAAGCTCATTCCATCAAAGAATATCAACTTTCTTGTAGAATTTATTAATCTAATCGTTATTTATTGATACCTTGGCAAAAAAAGTCTAATGTCTAACCTCGATTGATAATAGAAGACTAGAAAAACCTGTCTATCAAAAGGGATAGACCACTAATATCATGGGGAAAATATTACTTGATCCATTTAGCTGTGATGCTAGGTGATAAAATTTCATTCTTCCTCTTTACGGCTGGAATACTGTATAGCATATTTTCTTAACTGGATTATGACTTAGTAAGCTATAACAAACTCCAATTCCGGTAACCTAGCCCAACAATGAGTGGAGCTCATGTCAGAAACTTAATACTCATAGCTCAAAAATTGTTGTTAGTACAACCTTCAATTTTTGAGTATAAATAGCATATTATGCTAGATTTTTTGCATCTTTCTGCTTCTCAACTTTATGCTGGTCTTCCGTGCTATCGACTTTCCAATAGCTGGATATGTATAAATGCGTTTTTGGTATTGAAAAATATGTTTTAAAGTGATGGCGCAGGGCGCGCATACTATGAAATTCACATGCTGCCCACACCGCAGGCTGGCCTGCTAGCCACGTAAGCGTTTTAACCCTTTCAAGTAATGGGCTGCTTTCGGTATTTGGATGTGAGTTGATCACCCAGTGAATGTCAACGTTGTCTGGTTTTTTGAGTAGTTGTTTATCTGCTTCACTGGTGACTTCAAGGACTGCATAGCCGCAGGCCTCAGCAGGTAGCTGGGCAAGATTGACGCTAATGGCTGGTAGCGCTGTCATATCACCAACCAATAAAAACCAATCTGCCTCATTATTAATCAGCTTCTTTGGCCCTGGGCCGCCGACCAATATTTGCTCACCCACTTGGGCGTTACGTGCCCACATTGAAGCAGGCCCTTCAGCGTCATGCAAAGCAAAATCGACATCTATTTCATCCTCACGTTGTCCACTAATGGTATAAGTGCGCATCAGTGGCCGAGCCCCATGGTCTTGAGGAAATATGAGTTTGATATAAGCGCTTTCTTGATCTTCTGGAAAGTCAAGCAGGCCAGTACCGCCAAGCGTGACGCGGTACATCTGTGGCGTGATGTATTTGGTACGAACAACATTCAATGTTCTTGGAGCGGGTTTTGCCATTTTAATGCCTTTCTTAATTTAAGTGTTTTATTTTTTAAGTTATCAGTTTAGATAACGCCAGTATATAAAATGGACATTCTCTAGTAATGATAAGCTCTATATTGTTTAAAAGTTGGCCTTTAGACTGACGGACATCTGGCGCTCGGGTCCCATCCAGCAGTTATTACTATCGTAGCAAGTCCCGACATAGGTTTTATCAAACAGGTTATTGATACTAGCGCCAACAGTGAGCATCGGATTGATTTGATAGCTGCCACCAATATCTACCAATGTCACACTTGGCAGATCGTCTGAATTTTGCTTATCAAGTTGCATACCGTCTTCATAGCGAACGCCTGCATTGAGGGTCAATTTATCTGTGGCGTAATAGTCTGCCCACAGTGTCGCTTTATGTTTAGCGGTTTGTGCTGGCGTATTGCCAACCACGTCAGGGTTAAATTCATCTTCGGTAATCTCAGCATCGGTATAGCTGTAGCTTGCAGCAATATCTACCCAATCACTTAGCATGTGGCTGCCTGAAACCTCGAAACCTTTAGAGGTAATTTCACCCGTTTGGGTTTGGCTTCTATAATTGATTTCATCAGCCACCACGACGTTCTTTTGCGTAATATCAAACACCGCCAACGTTCCTTGTGTGGCGCGATCTGGGGACAGATATTTGATACCAGCCTCTAACTGGTCAGCGGTGGTGGGCTCAAATGCCTTATTAGTAATGAAGTTGCTACCGACAACAGGCTGAAACGACTGGGAATAAATAGCTGGCATAGGGTGATATACCATTATCAAAATCATAAATAGCAGCAAGACGACCACTGGTTTTTGAGGCATCATTAAAAACAGTTTCTTCACTAGGTGAACCTAGATAGCTTGATTTTTGCTCATTGGTACTTTCAAAATCGTCATGGCGTAATCCTGCGACCACTGTCAGATCTTGCCACTGCATCTCATCTTGTATATAAAATCCCAGCTGGCTTTGTTCGATATCATCTTTCTGATAATAGGTATCCAATGGTAGCATGTCAGTACTAACTTGAGTAAAACTAGGTTTAGATAGATCAATAGGTAAATCTTCGCTGGCGAGCGTATCTCGATAAGTCGCCCTACTATCAGTTTCTTGATATTCCACACCGAATAATAAATTATGCGAGGTGTTGGCAGTATCTAACTGATAAGCCAGCTGATTGTCGGTGGTCCAGTTGGTCATCGCCTCATCAGTGGTGTAGGCGCTACGCTTCAAAACCTTATCACTACTATCAATGAACCCTCTATTATAGATATTACGTTGCTGCGCTTCGGCATCGGTATAGCGTAGGATATGCTTAAAAGTTAATTTGTCATTGATAGCCCAGTTGACAGTCACACTTGGCATCAGAACTTCTTTGCTAAAATGATTCCATTCGTCTCCTGCGTAGGCATCACTGCCTAGCTTGCCATAACTGGCATTGTAGACTGTCCCAACAGCCGGCAGCGGAGTGGAAGGCACCATCTCTGGGTCGTCTTGATAAAAAAGATTGGCAAGAACGGAGATATCTTCTGTCGGTCGCCATTCAAATGACGGATTAATTAAAGTGCGTTCTTCTTCTGTGGTCTGCATCTGTCCCTCTTTTTTACGTTTTAGCGCCACCAAGCGATAATTAAGCGTATCTGAGATAGGGCCGGTCGTATCGACTGCCACTTCTTTGAGGTTTTGATTGCCAAAGCGCAACTGTACTTCAGATGCTTGGGTGTTTTTTGGCGTTTTGGCGACCTGATTGACCATGCCACCTGGAGCCGCGTAGCCGTAAAGTGAGGATGCTGGGCCTTTTAACACTTCTACCGCTTCAGTCGCATAAATGTCTACTTGCGGCATCAGGTTCCAAGCGCCGTCGTAGGGGAGGCGCAATCCATCATAAAAATTGGAATAAGTCTTAAAACCACGAATGTTGTATTCATCAAAAATAGATACCGTACCGCGGCTCTCAGTACTCACGCCGGGCTCATAACGTAACGCTGCATTGACACTGTCTGCTTGGCGTTTTTGTAATAATTCTTGATTGATTCTGCTATAACTTATTGGAGCATCGTTAGGATCTAATGCAGTTTTGGTGCCTGTACTACGGTAGCTGTCAGCGTAAACCGTAATGGTATCTAAGGTCGTCGCTGGTGTCGAACTAACCGTAGCAATATTCTCATTTTTATTTTGGTCATCTTCAATACTATTTGCCGTTTCTTCAGCGTATGCAGTATGGCTAATACTCATTAATAAGCCAATCTTGACTGCCATTCTTAATTGTTTTTTTCGGGCAGATTCGGAACGTAAAAGAGACGGCATCGTATTTCCTTTCAGATAGAAGTAGATGAGGGTTTTGAGTTAAAAGATATGAATGTTCAATACGGAAATAATGATAACACTAATGATTATTGTTATCATTAAAAAAAGGTAGTTTTTTGCTTTGAATTTCATATTTTAAATATTAGCACTTAGTAGCGCCTCTAAATACTAATGATGGCTGCATTGAGAAAAGGTGCGAGTAATTGTTTAAAAACCTGGCAATTATTCCCTTTCATCAAGTGACGGAGCACCTTTAAAGCGTAATAATCGCAAAGCATTAAGCGTAACCAGCACGGTTGCGCCGGTGTCAGCCAACAC
>NZ_DFQS01000064.1 GCF_002377905.1 Psychrobacter sp. UBA3483
TAATGAGGTGCGTATTATAGACGCTTAAATTAGTAAGTCAAGAAGTAAATTATTTTATTTTAAACTGAGTTAATCTAAAATGAATTCGCTCGGCTGGATGATTAAGTAGTAGCTTGGTTAAAACCCGCTATTGTTAATCAGTGGTAATCCACTTCTCCAATACGCCTTCCCTTTCGACTGGGTGGCATTATACGCGGTTTTAGTAGGGGGTCAAGGTGGTTTGTCAGCTATTTTAGCGATTATCTCGCCTTATTATTAATACCCTCTATTTATCAGTCAGTTAGGATTAAAAATAGTTTTACCTTTAATGATAGTCAGCCTTTTTTGCTTAAAACCGCTTATCTCTTCTATATAACAGTATCCTATATATAGCATTTTTCTATATATGACACTTTTATAATTTACCTATCTTTTTAAAGAAGTCTTTGTAAGCAGCAACTTTCTTATCTAATGCTAACGGGTATGCGCGTGACGTTGAAGGCAACCTATATAAGGTAAGATTATTCACATCGGCTTTTCTATTATTATCACTTTGCCATTCATAAGGGTAATTCATGCTTTGGTTGGTCTTTGGATACTTGGATTTGGCAGGTGGCTCAGCTAATAAATTGAGCAACACCTCAGTGGCTTTGCCGCCCGTGGTAAATAAGGTTTTAACCTTTGGCACTTGAGGCAAAATAATATCTAGATCAACAGGGGTGACAACGGTTAGGTTTTTGTCCGAGGCATTACCTGTTTCACGAATAGCTTGAGTAACGGTAGGACAAGAGGCAATGCCGCGCTCGAACATAAAGGCACGAATACGCTCAGGGTCAAAACGCTTTTCATCGCCTACTCTGAAATAATCAACGTCATCAAAGAATACGCTGCCATAGATACGCCACATATCATTATAAAAGTTCGGATAGTGAAATCGCATTGCCCATTTATCAGCAGTCGGTGGAAAAGTACCCATCATCATCACGGTAGCATCGGGCGGTAATACAGGACCAAACGGATGGGTTTCTACTTCTGGGGCGAAAGCTTCGGACAATATCGAGCTAGTAGCCATTTTATGAGTATTATCATGTGTATGGGATGGTTGTGTAGTCATAAGATTCTTCATCAGAAAAGCGGTTTTTTTGTTATCATAGCAAGCCTAAACACTACTTCATTTGTTAAGGCGTTATTATAGTCGAACATAGTTTGCTTAAATAAAACTAACCTTGTTATAAATGCCTTTGGCTTACTTTTTTATTAAAGCATTAAGCTTACTATTGATGGTCTAGGTATAGGGTTGAAGTGCAGTAAGTGTTTGTATCTTTATTAATAATAGCAACCGCAGTAACTGCGCAAGCATCAGCGAAAAATCAAGAGAGACCTTATGAATGACTTAAAAATCACCGTTATTGATCACCCGTTAGTCCGTCATAAACTCAGCCTTATGCGTGAAAAAGATTGTAGTACCTATAAATTTCGCACCCTAACCAAAGAGCTCGCGCGATTGATGGCGTATGAAGCAAGTCGTGACTTTGAGATTGAAAGCTTCCCGATGCAAGGCTGGTGTGGTGAAATCACTGGTGAGCAAATTTCGGGCAAAACTGTGACTATCGTTCCTATTTTGCGTGCTGGTATCGGTATGCTCGACGGCGTGCTCGATTTAATCCCAACGGCGAAAATCTCTGTCGTCGGTTTACAGCGCGATGAAGAGACCTTACAACCTGTACCCTTCTTTGAAAAGTTTGTCAGTCATATGGACAAACGCCCAGCCCTTATCATTGACCCAATGTTAGCGACTGGCGGCTCAATGGTTGCAACCATCGAGATGCTAAAGAAAAATGGCTGTACTAATATTAAGGCATTGGTATTGGTTGCTGCTCCTGAAGGCGTACGCTTGGTCAACGAAGCGCATCCTGACGTGACCATCTTTACAGCTGCGCTCGACAGCCATTTGGATGAGCATGGTTATATCATTCCCGGTCTTGGCGACGCCGGCGATAAAATCTTTGGTAAGCAGTTATTTAATAAGTAAGACAACGCCTTTAAACCAAGACAAGCCGGCGTTATAAACCATGATACATGTACAGAACATCAATGATAAGGATATAAGATGAACGTATTGATTACAGGGGCAAGCGCGGGTTTCGGTAAAGCATTAGCTGAGCGTTTGGTTGCCAATGGTCACCGCGTGATTGGCTGTGCCAGACGCTTAGACAAATTGAATGCGTTGGCAGATACGTTGGGCGAAGCATTTTTACCTGTGGTCATGGATGTCAGTGACACCACGTCTATACCGCAAATCATTGCTGACTTACCGGCTGATTTCAAGCAAATCGATGTCTTGGTGAATAACGCTGGACTGGCACTTGGCACCGAGCCTGCGCATCAAGCTAGTCTTGATGATTGGATGCGTATGATTGATACCAATGTTAAAGGTTTGATGGCGCTCACTCATGCTGTCTTGCCAGCTATGGTCGCACGCGATAGCGGTTATATCATTAATGTCGGCTCTATCGCCGGCAGTTGGCCTTACTTTGGCGGTAACGTCTATGGCGCGACCAAAGCTTTTGTCAAACAATTTAGCTTAAATCTGCGGGCGGACTTACTCGGTACGCAAGTACGGGTGACCAACCTTGAACCAGGTAATGTCGCAGGTACTGAATTTTCAAATGTGCGTTATCATGGTGATGATGATAAGGCTGCTCAAGTTTATGATGGCTTTAAAACCATGACCGGTGACGATATTGGCGATATTTTATTGTGGTTGATTGAATCGCCTGCCCATATTAACGTCAATCGCTTAGAGGTCATGCCAGTGGCACAAACTTATAATGGTCTGACGATTGCTAAGCAAGATTCTTAAACGCTTAATCAACCGTTTGGCTCACTAGCGTAATTCATAAGACCGAAGCAATATAGTCGCCTCTATGTTGCTTCTTTTTTTGGCTATGACATTCTCTTCATTGACCAGGCGCAATTCCTGAAAATCCAAAACCAATACCTCATTACGCGTGCGCTCGCTGGTACGTTTATTGTGGCGTATCGGAAATCCTAAAACTTGCTTACCCCTAATCACTACTTGATTGATAATCATGGTCGGATTATTGAGGGTAGTTTTTGCACTTAACTGTTGAGCATTGATAATGACGGTGGCAGGATTGAGCGTTGTGATTAATACCTTTGTCTGGCGCACGCTTTTTGCTAAATCACCTGCAAAAAATAATACTTGCTCTAATGGTAAATATTGGGCGTGGCGCATAAGCTCGCGGCGAAATAACGCTGGCATATCGGTATTAAAGCTGTCTTCTGTTTGTCGATAAAACGCCGTAAAGTTACGATGCAGATAGCGGCCAAACACGCTGCTATTTATCCAATCTTGATAAACCTTATTGGATAATAACTGCTTTGTGAAAGTATCCGCAGCTGCCATGTCCTCTGTCTCCAGCATTTCTAGTAAAAGCGCTTGCGGACTATTAAACATTTGCTGCTGCCAGCTTTGCGGATATAGGCTGCTATCAAGCAATGGTAAAGTTAACTTGCCCATACGCTAATATCCTTATTAATCATTGAGCATCCTCCTCAAAGCATATAGTATCTATTATGTACACTTCCTATCACATGCATGCCCTATCAAACTTATTTGCTATCTATTAATAGTATCTCAGATTGTATGATAGCGGCGGTCCGCTATAAAATGAACACAGAGCTACTGATATTCATTTTGCGCAGCCTCTGTCTGCGTAGGCACGGCAAGCAAGGAAAATGAATACCAGTGGCGCGTTATCATACTTGTACTGATTTTATTTAGGACTGACTATAGGGTATATTTGCCACCTTAATATAACAGCCTTTGGCAAATGGGTTAATAGAAAAAGGGTTAACGCCTTATGAAAACCAAATTAATTAACTTATCTGCTAACTATAAAGTGCAAACGATTGATATCGCTTTGTCTGACGGCACATTACTACCTATTTCAGTGATAGGAAGTGGCCAACCTATACTGCTCTTGCATGCCTATGGTATGGATGCGCGTGAGTTTTTACCCTTTATTTTGCCCTTAACGGGTAAATACGCCTTTTACCTGCCGCACCTGCGAGGATTTGGCGCGGCAAAAAACATCAAGCTGACCCAGTTTGATTTTGTGCGTCAATATGCCGATGATATCAGTATCGTCATTGAGCAAATTTGCTTGGCACGTAATATAGAATCCTTACCTGTTGCCGCTATTTCGATGGGCGCGCAAGTGATGTGGGCGTATTTTGAGCGTTATGGCAGCGCAAAAGTCAGCCGCTATTTAAATATGGACCAAAGTCCTGCTATCCATAATCAGCCTGACTGGCAAGGTGGCTTGTTTGGCACGCGGCAGCAAGAAGTATTCGATATCTTTCATGAGGTAATTGATAAGACGTTACCTTATGCTCATGTCGAAAGCTTTACCCATCTGCCTTTTGCCCTGAAACGCCGTGCAACGGATGTTGAACGGCTGTTCTCTCTTTTATCCGTCAATCGCATGCGCTCAAAAGCCCTTATACAAGTGATGACCTATAAAAATGACCCCAAACTTGCGCTTTATGACCACAGCATTTGGCATCATAAGATGCGCTGCTTGCAAGCCTATTTGACATTACCCTATGACTTTCGTGGCGCGCTAGAGCGGGTTACCATTCCGGTGGTCAATCTGATTGGTGGTCGCTCCAAACTCTACGATGCTAAATGGCAGCAAAAAATCACCCAAATGTTACCCAATGCCACTGAGATCGTGTTGCCGCGCTCAGGTCATGCGATACCAATGGATGAACCTGTTGGATTTTATAAAGTATTAAAAGGTTTTTTAGAAGGTTAGTTTTTGAGACAAATAAAAAGCGACCTTAACGGGTCGCTTTTTATTTTTGCAATAGATTTTAACCATTTTGAGATATCAACCCGCTAAGGCTTTAATCAATTCAAACCGTGGTACTTCTTTACCATCAACTTCAACAGTTTCAGTAAACATCGCTAATGGTCTTACCCACACGCCATACGCACCGTATAGGCAGCGGTAAACGACTAACAATTCTTTCGTTTCTGAATGCTGCGCGGTATGCAATACCTGATAAAGATTGCCTTTATAATGGCGGTAAATGCCCCGGGCGACGCTACTAAAATTATTATTTTCCATGCTTAGCTAGCTTCTCTATTAACTTGGTTTTATGTTTAGGCCATTCATCTTTTGACATGCTATACATCACTGTATCCGAAATAACACCATCACGGCGCACTCGATTACCTCGAATCACGCCATCTTTTTTAGCACCTAAACGCTCAATGGCTTGTTGTGAGCGATGATTGTCAATATCCGTGCGCCAACCTACTGTTTGATACTCTAAAGTTTCAAATATATAAGTGAGTAGCATAAGCTTACAGGTGGTATTGACATGCGTGCGCCAATACGATTTAGCATACCAGGTATAGCCAATCTCTAAGCGTTTGCTAGTTGGTAAAATATCGTGAAAACTCGTTGTACCAATCGCTTTACCATTTGATTCATCAATAACGACAAATGCTTTTCTATCAGGCATTGAATGTGCGGTATTGATATAATCAATGATCTTATCTGGCTCTGGTACCGAAGTCTCGTTTATTTTCCATAGCTCACCGTCTTGGCAAGCTTGGGCTAAATCATTGGCATGAGTTAACATCAATGGCTTAAGAATAATACCGTTACTTGATAACGTAGGAAGGTCTAACATCTATCTCTCCTTAAGCCATAATAAACTTAGAAACTCTCGTTACCTAGCTCAATGTCTTAACTAAGCAACCGTTACTTTCGCATAAGCCTTTTTGCCTGCTTGGATAACCACCGTCTGACCAGAGGTTAAGCTAAAGCCCGCATCGACCACTTCGCCATCTACTTTTACCGCGCCACGCTTGATCATATCTTTAGCCGATGAGCTGTTTTTGGCAAGCTCTGCTTGGTTTAGGATTTGCGTGATAAATAATGCGTCCGCACCTTCCAACTCTAACGTCACTTCTGGTAAATCGACTGGCAATTCACCATCAGCTAATACGTTGCCCGCTGATTTATGCGCATTAGCAGCAGCATCGGCATCATGGAAACGCTCAATTAATTCTTCAGCAAGGATACGTTTGATTTCTTGTGGGTTGCGGCCGTTTTCCATCTCTGCCATTAACGCTTCGACTTCTTCCATCGGCTTAAAGCTTAAAAATTCAAAGTAGCGACGGATTAAAGTATCAGGCATCGACAGCAGTTTTTGGTACATGGTGCCCGGTGCATCATAGATGCCAACATAGTTACCAAGTGACTTAGACATTTTATTAACACCGTCTAGCCCTTCTAAGATTGGCACGGTGATACAAACTTGTGGCTCTTGACCGTAACGACCTTGCAGGGTGCGTCCCATCAAAATGTTAAAGGTTTGATCCGTACCGCCCAGCTCGACGTCGGCTTTTAGCGCGATAGAGTCATAGCCTTGCACCAATGGGTATAAAAACTCATGGATCGCAATGGGCGTTTGCGCCGCGTAGCGTTTAGAAAAATCATCGCGCTCAAGCATACGCGAGACGGTCAACTGGCTAGAGAGCTGAATCATATCGCCCGCTGACATATCTTTGAACCATTCAGAGTTAAAGACAATCTTGGTTTTTTCTTTATCCAAGATTTTAAAAACTTGTTCCGCATAAGTCTGCGCATTGACTTTGATTTGCTCATCGGTCAAGGGCGGACGCGTGCTGTTTTTGCCAGAAGGGTCACCAATCTTGGCAGTATAATCACCGATTAGGAAATAAATCTCATGACCCAAATCTTGAAAATGCTTGAGCTTATTAATCAGCACGGTATGGCCCAAGTGCAGGTCAGGAGCGGTAGGATCAAAGCCTGCCTTGATACGTAGCGGGCGATTCAGTTTTAACTTTTTAACCAAATCGTCTTCAGATAGGATTTCTTGTGTACCGCGTTGGATTAAGGCAAGTTGTTCTTCTAGGGTATAAGTTTGGGTGGTCATGATGCTCTCTTTATTGTCTTTATTTAAAGGGTAACGCGTTTGGGCCAATTAGAATCTCGTAGCCAGTAAAAGATGTTAGAATTTGAGGGATATACTAGCGTTTTTTAAGGTAAATTGCCATGACCAACCCTGCATCGATTGCTGATACTAATGATAATACTGATTCAACTATCAATTATGACGATAATTTAAATAACACTTTGGACAAAACTTTAGATGACGATTTAAATTATGCCACCTTAACCGATGCACTTGAGCAAACGGTGTTTGAAAACTTCGATGATGGCTTATATATCGGCATGATGTCTGGCACCAGCTTAGATGGTATGGATGCGGTGCTTTGTCAATTCGACGGTAAAGAAAACAGTCAGCAACCGCTGCGATTGTTAGCTTCTATCAGCCAAGATTTTCCGCCACGCCTGCGTGAGGTGTTATTGGCACTTTGTCAGCCAAATGGTGTGCAAGAATTAACCCCGACAATGGGCGAACCAAGCAGTGAATTAGACTGGTTTGGCTGGGCAAGTAAGGAATATGCTGAATTTGCCAGCGACGTGGTCAATAATTTATTGCAGCAGTCCAATACCGATAGTGAGTCGGTGCTGGCGATTGGCTGCCACGGTCAAACGGTGCGCCATCGTCCGCAAATGGGTTTTAGCTTGCAATTACTCGATGCCAATATCATCGCCGAGCGTACTGGTATTAGCGTTATCAGCGACTTTCGTCGCCGCGATATGGCCGTCGGTGGTCAAGGAGCGCCTTTAGTACCTGCCTTTCATCAAGCCTTGTTTGCCATGCCTGATAGCACGCGAGTGTTATTAAATTTGGGCGGTATTGCCAATATCACCGTCTTACCAGCCAATGACAGCTCTATTAATGCTAATACTGCTGTTGTTAATAATAGCTCGGTGATTGGTTATGATACCGGCCCTGCCAATTTATTACTCGATGCGTGGACGGCATTGCATACGGATAAAGATTATGATGCTGGTGGCGCATGGGCGCAGTCAGGACAAGTGGTTGAGCCGTTACTTAATCAACTGATAGAGCATCCATTTTTTGCGCGAACCTATCCGAAAAGCACAGGGCGTGAAGACTTTAACTTAGCATGGCTACAAAGCGAGCTGCAAAAATTTGACCAAGCCTCTGCCCATATTCGCTATTCGTCAGCCGATGTGCAGGCAACATTGACCGAGCTGACGGCCATGAGTGCCAGTATGCAAATTAATAGGTTTATTAAGGCAAAAGGAAATAGCTCGGTTTATGTCTGCGGTGGCGGTGCGTTAAACGATTATTTGATGACTCGCTTGCAAGCGCATCTACCTCATTGCACAGTAGAAACTACTACCAGCTTAGGGCTGAATCCCGCTTGGGTCGAAGCCGTCGCCTTTGCGTGGCTGGCACGCCAGACCCTGATGGGCGAAACTGGTAACTTGCCAGCTGTCACTGGCGCAAGTAAAGGCGTGGTATTGGGTCAGGTATGTTTTGCCTGATTGGTCAAATTTTAGTTTACATACGTACACTTATGTGTTTTATAATGGCTTTTGAAATAACATCCTCTTAGGACCGTAAGTACAGGATATAGAGCATGAGCCAGCATAGCAGTTTACCGACCGACTCACTTACCGAGCAAACGATGAATAATACTCCCGTGGATATTGCTGCCAAACAAGCATATAAGCCAAGACAGAAACCACCGCACTACGAGCGTTCTGACGATATGCGCGTGGTGGTCACCGGTATGGGCGCGGTGACGCCTTTGGGATTAGATGTCGAAAGCTCATGGGCAAGCCTGCTTAACGGCGAGAGCGGTATCGCGCCAATTACCCATTTTGATGCGACTGACTATCGGGCGCGAATTGCGGGTGTGGTCAAAGATTTTGACGCCAAGCAATATATGAATGCCAAAGACGCGCGCCGCTATGATGAGTTTATGCATTATGCCGTTGCGGCCTCTGCTATGGCATTGAAAAATGCCGGCTTTATCGATGAAGTCAGCGCAGCCGATGCACCTGTGCAAGATGTCGAGCAAGAGCGCTTTGGCGTGATTTTAGGGTCAGGCATTGGCGGTATCCAAACCATTGAAAACAGCCGTGATACGCTTCGTGAAAAAGGCGCAAGTAGAGTATCACCCTTTATTATTCCAGGTTCTATCGTTAATATGGCTGCAGGTTTGGTGGCGATTAAGCATACTTTAAAAGGTCCAAATCTTGCGACATCGACTGCTTGTACCACCGCGACCCATGCCATGGGGCTTGCGGCACGCTTGATTGCTTATGGCGATGCCGATGTGATGCTGGCAGGTGGCAGTGAAAAAGGCTCGAGCCCACTGGGTATATCAGGTTTTGGGGCGATGCATGCCCTCTCAACTCGTAATGATGAGCCAACCAAAGCCTCACGTCCGTTTGATAAAGAGCGTGATGGCTTTGTACTCGGTGATGGCGCGGGTGTCATTGTCCTTGAAAGCCTTGCCCATGCTAAAGCGCGCGGCGCAACGATACTCGCCGAACTGGTTGGCTTTGGGATGAGTGATGATGCTAGCCACATTACCGCACCGCCAGAAGATGGTAGCGGTGCAGCGCGCGCCATGCGCAACGCCCTAAACGATGCTGGTATTGAGCCTGCCGCGGTTGGCTACGTCAATGCTCACGGTACCAGTACGCCTGCGGGTGATGTTGCTGAATCCATTGCCATTGAAACCGTTTTTGCGCCCGTTAAAGACAGCATTTTGGTCAGTTCAACCAAATCTATGACTGGTCATTTATTGGGTGCCGCTGGTGGTATCGAGGCCATCTTTACTGTGCTTGCTTTGCAACATCAGCAGGTACCGCCGACCATTAACTTGGATAATGTTGAAGACAACTGTAATCTCGATTACGTGGCCAATCAATCGCGTAAAGTTGAGAACTTGCAATATGCTGTCTCCAATAGCTTTGGTTTTGGTGGCACCAATGGGTCGCTTATATTCGCTCGTTGGCCGGTGCAATCATCAAGTTAAAACGCCTAAAACAACGTCAAAAAATGCTAAAGCAATATTAGAAAAACTGGCATTTCAGTCATTGTAAACTTGGTGTCAGATTTGCTACGTTTGACCACTTGCAGCCCCTTATCGTACTTGCGTATGATAAGGGGTAATTTTTGCAACATTTATGGACGATACCATGTCAAGCTACTCATTTTCCCATCAATTTTATCAGCATTGGACGTGTGCGCCAGACCCTGTACGCGCCTCTATCATCCAAGAACTCACCGATATCGCCACCCTCTTACAACACGACACGCCATTTGAAACCTTTGTTTTTAGCACTCATGACTTAGACGCCCATCTTGATACTCTTTATGAAAATCATGAAGCCGAACAAGCGATTGCTAAAGCCATCGCCGACAAACAAGCAAAAGAGCGCGCCGCTGCTGAAAAGCAGCGTTTGGAAGAAGAACAACGTTTAGAAAAAGAACGTCTAGAACAAGAAGAGCAAGCAAAAGCAGCAGCAGACGCTAAGCAGAGAGAAGAAGAAACATTAAAAGCAGCAGAAGAAGCGGAAAAAGAGCAGCAGCACAATGAACAACTCGCTGATAATAAATCTGCCAGTATCGATGACCATGATATTAGCAAGAATGTTACTAGCAAAAATAACACGAGCATGATAGAAAAATCAGTGTCTGATAGCAGTGTTGAGAAAAATCAAGATATTGAAAAACCGGATGCTGAATTAGAAACTTCTAAAACTGCTACTGATAAAAAATCCGTTCAAGAGCCTGCCAATGTTGCAAATACGGCAAATAGCGCAAACGATAACAGTATGAAAACCGTTATCGATAAAGTGGTCTCAAACGCTGCTATTCCTTTGTCTTTAAAAGATACTAAGCTTGGCGCGAGTCACCCAGAATTAATTCGCGAGCTTGAGATGCATGTCGATGACTACTTAAGTGAGCAAATGATGCAAATTTCTGAGAATTTAAAATCTTGGCTACGGGCTGAATTGGCACAGCATTTAACCGAACCTGATACCGCCACTACTAATGACAATAAAGAAACCAGCGCCAAGAAAAACATTCGTTAGTTATAAAAAAACCTGATTTACATTAAAAACCTCATCGAATTCAATAAACACTAAAAAGCCCCATCGATATTGACGGGGCTTTTTTTGCTAATTTTTTTCTAATAAAAGTACAAATCGCTATTTTAAATAGCTTTTGTACGCTCGGTTAGCCATTTAAGTGCCGCACCCTTAACGCGATCTTTTAGCCCCGTATAGACTTGGCTATGATAGTCATTAAGCCAATCAATCTCGATTTGGGTTAATAGTGCAGGCTCAATCAAACGCGTGTCAATAGGGCAGTAAGTGATGGTTTCAAAGTGTAGGAATTGGCCAAACTCAGTCTCAGTTGGATTCGCAACCGGCGTATTGACCACCAAGTTTTCGATACGAATACCCCATCTGCCCTCGCGGTATAAACCTGGCTCATTACTAGATATCATCCCTTCTTTCATCGCGCGTTCTTTTGGCGTACTAGCACTATAAGCGATGACCTGCGGGCCTTCATGGACGTTTAAGAAATAGCCAACGCCATGACCGGTACCATGACCATAGTCCATCTGTGCTTGCCACAAGGGTGCACGGCAAATCGCATCGATGAGCGGTGACGCAATACCATCAGGGAAATGCGCTTTTGCTAAGGCGATATGCGCTTTTAACACCGTGGTAAAGTCTCGTTTATGCTCGCTGCTTACTTTGCCAATACCGACCACACGGGTGATATCGGTGGTGCCGTTTTGATATTGCGCACCTGAGTCAATGAGCAATAAGCCGCCCTCGCCTTCAGTGACATCAAGGTAGCTGAATTTTTCTGGCGTCGCACGGTAATGCGGCAAAGCGCCGTTTTCGTTAAAGCCTGCGATGGTTGGAAAGCTTGGCGACACATAATGCGGCTGCTGACTGCGAACTTCGATGAGCATACTATCGACATCCAGCTCACTCAAACGCTCACCGTCTGCTAGGCGTTTTTCAAATGTCGCAAAAAACTCACTTAATGCCGCACCATCTTGGCGCATCGCTTCGCGCACATGCTCGATATCCGCCGCAGACTTCACTGACTTGAGTAAAGTGCTTGGCGCCATCTGCTCGATAAAGCCCACATCGTCGGCCATTTTTGATAACGTACCGACCGCCACTTTGCTTGGGTCTAATAATAATAAATCCTCTGGCGTTAAGGTAGCTAATGCCTCTTGCACCGCATCATAATCCGCAAGCGCGATACCGCTGTCTTTTAGCGATTTTTCAATCTCGCTACTGACTTTATTATTATCAACAAACAAGGTCGCTTTATCTTCGCTAATGAGCACATGCGCTAAAAATACCGGATTATAATCGACGTCTGCACCGCGTAAGTTGGTTAACCAAGCGATATCATCTAAGCTTGACAGCAAGTGATGGCTTGCGCCTGCCTCCTTCATACCTGCGCGCACGGCAGCAAGTTTTGAGCTAGCGGGCTGATCGATAAATTGCGCATCGTGTTGGTAGAGCTGTGCTGATGGCAATGCTGGACGGTCGTTCCATATGTCGGTCAAGACATCGCGCTCAGTGATTAAAGTGATATCATTGGCATCAAACGCATCAAGCAATCTGTCTTGTTCAGCGATAGACAACACATTGCCATCAACCGCCACGCTATCGCCTTCCGCTAAGTTTTGCGCTAGCCAATCGATATGATTTGGCTGACCAGGAGCCAGTTTTTCCAAAGTAATACCCGTACCTTCTAGCTGATGCGCGGCGTGTACCCAGTAGCGACTGTCTGTCCATAGGCCAGCAAAGTCAGCGGTAACGACCAGCGTTCCAACCGAACCTGTAAAGCCTGATAACCATAAACGCGCTTGCCAATATTCTGGCAAGTACTCAGATAAATGCGGGTCTGCTGACGGCACGATAATCGCCGTTAAATCTTGTGCCGCTAGCGTCTTACGCAGGCTCTCGATACGCTCGTGGATATGTTGTTTATTCATGAAAGATGTCCTTATTGCTTTTAAAAATGAGAGTTAAAAAAAACGCTTGTGAGGCGACTATGAGTAGTCGTCTTATTGAGGCAAATAAATTTATCAGTATTACGTGAAGCCTTTATTCGCCTATAAAGGGTTTACTATTTTTAGAATGATAGTTATATAAATGAGTAAGAGTGCTTAGGCGTTTAGCCGAGCTATTATTAATTTCAGCTTAGCAATAGCATTAGTATTAAAGCAGCGCATCTCTAGATGTTTGGGCAGATAGCAGGCTTTCAATGGCGACAGAGAAATAACTCACTGATTGAAACTATAAAACGTGCTACCAATTATGGTAACACGTCTCATCTTTTAGGGTTGATAGCTACGACTGCTGGTATCAATAGGCTTAATTAAGCTTAACCATACCTTAAACATTTTATTTATTGAGCCGCTTTGTCTGCTTGCTCACTTTTGACCAACATATTATTGATAGGTTTTGCTAATACCAACAATACCACCGCCGTTACCACCAAAAAGATGGTCATGGTGGTAAATAATGTCGGTAAGCCTTCAATTTTGTCTGCAGAAACATGACCACCGAAAAACGCAGCGACCAAATTACCCATGGCGACAGAGGCAAAGAATAATCCCATCATTTGCCCTTGCATACCTTTTGGCGCAAGCTTGGTCATTGAGGATAACCCTACTGGACTCAGCGCCAGCTCCCCTAAAGTTAATAGTAATAAACTACCCACGAGCCATAGTGGCGATGCTAAGCCGCCGTCACTGGTCAAGATGCTTTTTGAGGCAAATATCATCAAGGAGAAGCCTGCCGCAGTAATCAACATTCCGAGCGCAAATTTGGTCATACTATTAGGTTCAAGACCGCGTTTGCCAAGCTTGACCCAAATAATACTAACAATGGGCGCCAGCAATAAAATAAACAACGGGTTTAATGATTGGAACCAAATACTCGGTATCTCGAATCCTAAGACGTTCAAGTCAGTATAGCGATCGGCAAATAGGTTAAACGAAGTCGGCTGTTGCTCAAAACTTGACCAAAATAGCGTCGAACCGATGATTAAAATAAAACATGTCAGTAGGCGCAGCTTATCAGTTTTATCAAGACGAGGTGAGACAAACATAATCGCAAAATAGCCTATCACCACTGCGGCGATGATATAAGTCATATACTCTGCGACCATTTCAGGATTAAACGGTAACATGCCACTTGCCACCAAAACCACAGCCGCTGCCAACAATACCAAAAAGCCGATTACCCAGCGACCGATGTTTTTATAGCGGTCATTGGCGTGCTCCCATTCAGGCGTGATGTTTTTAGCTTGGGCATAGTGGGTTAAGGTTTTCTGGGCAGAAAAGCGGTAAATCAGAAGTGATACCAGCATTCCAAGTCCGCCGACACCAAAGCCTGCGTGCCACATGCCTTTTTCTTTAAACACCCCAACGATGAGCGCGGCTAATAACGCGCCAATATTAATCCCCATATAAAACAAGGTAAAACCACCATCACGGCGCACATCGCCTTTTTTGTAAAGAGCCCCCACCATGACGGAAATACAGGTTTTAAATAACCCTGAGCCTAATACAATACATATCAAACCGACAAAAAATAGCGTCATGCCAAATATGGCTGAGAGTGCAATACATAAATGACCGAGGGCAATAATCACGCTGCCCCACCACAAGGCACGCTCTTGACCAAGCCAGTTATCAGCCAGCCAGCCGCCTGGTACCGCTGCCAGATATAATGAACCAGCAAAAATACCATAAATAGCAGAGGCGGTGACTTCATCGAAGCCAAAACCACCGCTGCCGACGGTGGCAACCATAAATAGTACTAATAACGGACGAATACTATAATAAGAAAAGCGTTCCCACATTTCGGTAAAAAACAGCGGGCGCAGTGGCTTTGGGTGCCCCATAAACCCATTATCCAGTGCTGCCAATTCAGCTTCACTAACATTTACTTTTGAGTCTCTGCTCATAACTTTATTCCTTTAAAGACCACTGTAATGACGACCAAACTCCTGTTTATTTTGCTAAGCGGTCACATAGGCGCATTATTGTTTCACTTGGTTATGGTCAAGTAAAGAAAAAGTTATTCAATAATTACACAAATACCTACAAAAAAACCTGTGCTCAGTTAACCAAGCACAGGTCTTTAATGTTAGCTTCTAGAGTGTTAGCACTCTTAGAATAAAGTATCGTCACAACAGTTGTACTTAATTACGGGTATCTAACTAGATTTATATAAGCATTTGTTTTAATAACAAAATACTTAAGTCATAAGCTTACTCTTCAGTCTTCCAGGTATGCGTTATTTCTCCATTCTGACCACCATCCAAATCCGCATCGGCTTCTTCTGCTGTCAAGTTAGCATCATCAGGGACTGCCGCTTGATTGACAGTACCTTCAGCAGTTGCCGTACCAGATTCAGCAGCAACGACCGTACCGTCAGCATCGGTTGGCGTTACCGTAGCATCCGCTGGTGTTGCAGTAGCAGCTGCGTCGGTATCGGCAGCTTCCGCTGTCGCAGCAGGCGCGGCTTCTGTAGAAGTCGCCTCTGTTTCAGCAGTCGCTTCGGTGCTCTCAGCAGTGATATGCTCGCCTGCTGGACGCAAATAGCCAGAAATGCCGATTAATAAGACGATACCTAAAAATAAGGCAACACCGCCTAAAGCAAATAGGAACTCTTTCTTGGGGTTGTTTTCGACAATATGTTCTGACATACCTTATCCACCTTGCACAAAATATTTAAAATATTGGCCTATTATATCGCAATTTATATCGATTTGTGAAAACCCTTAACGATTTAAAGGGTTTATTAGCGAAAAAACTTAAAACCAAAGCCTATGGGTATTTTTTTATTTGACCAAACGTCTCTGCGGGGTCGCACGCTTGCCAAGATAGCTTAATAATAGCAAAAGCGCAATAATGATTAAAATAGGATAATTACCCGCACGCATATAAGGCGTATTACCAACGCGTGCCTGCACATTTCCGCGTAAGACAGTGCGCTCAAACTGCGGCGCCCGCTTCACGATATGACCTTTATGGTCAATGATAGCCGTGACGCCGGTATTAGTCGCGCGCATAAACCAACGGCCGTTCTCAAGCGCACGCATTTGTACCATTTGCAAATGCTGGAGCGGCCCTGCCGAGCTACCAAACCACGCATCGTTAGAAATGGTCAATAAAAAGTCAGTATTTATGGCATTTTTGCGCGTGGTGTCAGGATAGGCAACTTCATAACAAACCGCGGCGCCCAAGTTATGACCACGCACTCGCAGCGGGGATTGATTATCACTGCCGCGGCTATAGCTCATGATATCTTGGCTGCCAGCAAGGTTAGGCAAGATATCTAGCATGCCCTCAAAGGGGATATATTCGCCAAAGGGTACCAAACGCTGCTTTTTATATAGCCCTTCAGCGTCTGCGCCTAAGGCAATGACACTATTATAAAACGGCGGGTATTTATCGGTTTTGGCATCAAAAGCTGCGGTATCCTTATAAGGGATACCAGTGACCCACGTGGTGTCGGTCTCTTTGGCCACTTTGACCATTTCACTGATAAAACCTAGCGCTTCATCTTGAAACATGGGAATGGAAGACTCTGGCCACAAGATCATGTCGCTGCCCCATTCAGTACTGGACAAGGTGGCATAAATTTTTAGCGTTTCTACTTGATATTCAGTCAGCCATTTTAAATCTTGCGGAATATTACCTTGAATTAATGATACCGATAAGTCAGGCGTGCCCTTTGGTTTTGTCCACTGCGGATTTAGCAACCATAACGCGCAGCTGAGAATAAGCAGCGCGGCAGTAGGAATCATATAACCGCCGCGGCGACGTAACAGCTCGACCAAACTTGCCGCCAATAATACTGCCACAAAAGACACCGCAAATACGCCAGCAACGGGCGCTAATGACGATAGCCAATATTGCTCGGTAAAGGCATAACCGACAAATAACCACGGAAAACCGGTAAATAGCCACGTTTTCATCCACTCTTGCAATACCCAAAGCGCGGCAAAAGATAATGGCTGCTTACCGACGACACGATTAAAAATCAGCGCTAAAAAGCCATGAAACAAGCCCATCCCAAGACCCATTAGCGCAATCATAATTAGCGCCAGCCACACTGGTGTATCGCCATACACATGGATTGAGGTATACAGCCAAAACGCCCCGACGCACCAAAGCCCGGTACCATAAGCTTGACCAATAACAAAAGCACGCTTACCAGTCATATCTGGCATCAGTAAGGCATACAAAATAGCGGGCGACACCAACGCCACCGGCCAAAAACCATACGGCGCGAGGGCAAAGATAAACACTGCGCCTGCCAGCCACGAAATCAATATGGTCAACACCATCGGCAAGCCCTTTGGCTTATCGGGGTTTAGACGTTTTTGCAAATCAACAGTAGACAGACGCATAGCAATTATCCAAAACCTTATTATTCAGTCGTTTAAAGCTTACATATTAACTTTGATTTATTCAGTGAGCGCTGAATGGGTAGCCATGCATCCGCTGCTCAATACAGCGCTCAAAAATTAAACCTGCCCATGATACCAGTCTAAATCAATCAATAGGTAAAATTGCGTTGCAAAATACCGATTTTAAAAGCAAAAAAAAACACGACCGCAATCGTGTTTTTTTATACTTACATGCCAAGCTTATGTTTAAGTACCAAGCTTAAGTGATAAACATCAACAAATTAATGGCTACCTATTAATATTTGCTGGTCAGCATTGATTTTGGACAACTCAAGATTTTGAATAAAGCGCCCTTCAACATCGGTAATGGTAATTTGCCAATCGTCTATCACCACACTTTCCCCTTCCAAATCGCCAACATGGCCGAGTGCTTGCATGACCAAACCGCCCATGGTATCGACATCGGTATCGTCAAAGTGAGCGCCAAGCTCATCATTACAGTCTTCAATCACTGTCGATGCTTGCACGCGCCACGTGTTTGGTCTTTCAGGATCGGCGACGATATTATTGATATCACTGTCTTCATCGAAGTCATCATGCTCATCGACGATATCGCCGACGATTTCCTCGAGCAAATCTTCCATGGTTACCACACCGCCAAAGTTACCAAACTCATCGACGACAATCGCCATATGCACTTGGGTGCGCTGCAACGAGCGTAGTAAAGTATCAGAGCGCGCCGTTTCGCTGATATAGAGCGGCTGACGCACAAGGTCTCTGAGACGCTTGCTATCGATTTTGTCTTCTTGGTCGCGCACCATGTGCACGAGGATGGGAATCAAGTCTTTTGCCAATAAGATACCGATAACCGCGTCATCATCTTGGCTATCAAAGACCGGATAGCGCGAGTGCGTGGTCTCAAGAATGATATCCATCACTTCGGCTAGGCTGGTGCTTTCGTGCAGCCCCACCACTTGCGGGCGCGGGGTCATGATTTCGCGAACTTGGGTGGCAGGCAAATCAAGGACGCCTTCCAACATGTCCACGGTATCAGGTTCTAAGAACTGGCGCGAGTCTTGCACCAAACGTATCAGTTCATCACGGGTTTCGGGGGCGGTCGATAGCCAGCGTTTTAAGCCGCGCATCGACCAACTACTCGGGCTTGGAGCGTCTTCAGACATGATGATGTGATTTAACCTCTTTAGTTGATAACAGTAGTCAAAGAAAATAGTGAATAGCAATTAAAATCTTAACCGTAGATGGGGATTAAAATAGCAAATAAAACAGCGATTTTATATTTAGGCAGTAGTCAAAATATTTAAATAAAGATCAAATTATCCATACAAATCCTATCATAGCGATAAATGACAACTATATAAGTATAGATAAAAATAGACCAGCCTAATAAGTTTCACTTTATCGTAAGGCTTACGGACATTCAACGACAAATTCACTCAAATTGTATTGTCAGTGTGTTGCAAACTTTGCTATGGTCAAAGCCTTCATTCCTCAAAGTCAAATCTATGTCGCTACGTGCCTTTTTTTCTCGCTTGCTCTCCCCGCTCTCAAACAGCAATCGCTTAGAGCATGGGGCAGCTTATGATCGCCAGCAAAAGCGGACTTGGCGCTATTATCTCACGCAGTTTTTAATCGTTACTACGTTACTACTATCTGCTATTTGGCTGTTAATGGCAATCTGGTATCAGTTTGGCATACGCTCACCAATTACGTGGCTTATGACCCTTATGATAGTCGGCATTTTAGCGGCGCTGGCTAAGGCAGCTTATGCAACAAAAAGGCATTGGTCAAAAAGTCTAAAAAATAGAGTCAATCAGCCATCAAATAATTCAACAGCGCCGGATAAAAAAGTAGCCGTTAAATGGCTCATTGGTTTTTACGCAGCGATTTGGTTTGTGGGTTTGGGTTGGTTCTTTTCTATCGAGCCCAAGCAAGACCGCGACTGGATGGCGGAAGTCAGCGAAAGGGTCACCTATCGCCGTGACGCCAATAATCCTAACTTAGTCACGCTCACCAATGTGCGTAATTTTGATTGGCGTACTGATAAAGAGGCGGCTGAACACTGGGATACGCGCACCATTGACATGTCAAAACTCTCTGGCGTCGATGTGACCAACTCCTATTGGATGGGGCCGCTGATTGCGCATACTTTGGTCAGTTTCCGCTTTGAAGATGATAGACCGCTTGCCTTCTCTTTTGAGATTCGTAAGGAGGAAGGCGAGTCGTTTTCGGCACTGGCAGGGTTTTTTAGGCGTTTTGAGCTGAGCCTGATTGCTGCCGAAGAGCGCGATATCATTTATACCCGCAGTAATGCTCGCGGCGAGCAAGTTTATCTGTTTCCGGTCAGCAATCTACAACAGCACGAGGTCAAGTCGTTATTTGAGTCTTACTTAACTGCCGCCGATGAATTGAATGCCAAACCAACTTGGTACAATACCTTGATTAGCAACTGTACCAATATTATCTTTTATATGGCGCGTATTGTCAGTGGCGACCGTCTGCCATGGGATTACCGAATTTGGGTATCGGGCTGGCTACCAAACTACTTATACGACGTTGGCATGCTCGACACCAACCCTGAAAAGGACGGTCAGCCTTGGTCAATGGACACGTGGTACGAACGTACCCATATCAATCCAAAGGTTCGCGGTTTTGATAATTTGGCAGGAACTAGCGCTATCAATAGTCGCGAGTTCTCCAAGCAAATTCGGCAAGATATTCCTATCCCGCCACTGGCAGATTCGCAGGCGGGTGCGGAAGCGAGTGCCAAATCTGCTGCGCAGGACTCTAAAGAATAGCTGATGTTGCCAAAGAGGTGTTACTACTTTTCAAAGCGGTATTGCGACGTTAAATCCATTGTTTATTAAGTATAAACAGCGTCTAAACCTGTTTTATAGAAACTGACTACGGCTTAACCCAATGGACCACTCGCGTTTCCATCTCTTCATCTGTCATGCCAACCTCAGAAACACAGCGCCCTGCTACGCCGACATTGGCAGCGCGCATCTGCTGCTGAGTTGCCACCGCATCTCCCGTCAATAACAAATGCCAACTTGGTAAATCTTGTCCTTTATACAAGCGCTTATAAGCACAGTGCGACGGCAACCACATCATCTGCGGTAAATTTTCCATAGTCAGCTGAATACAATCGGGCACGTGCTCTTGGCGGGTGGCGTAATGCTTGCAATAACCCGTCGCACAATCCATCAGCTGGCAGGTGACATCGGTATACTCGACTATTTCGGCTTCATGACTATTGTCGTCACTGACGTTTTCATCATCGATGTATTTAATCAGGCAACAGCTGCCGCAACCATCGCATAGCGCTTCCCATTCACTATGGTTTAGCTCTGACAGCGCAAAACGTGACCAAAACTGCGGTCGCAATATGTCGTTAGCTTCAGTCTGATTTTGAGGAAATAAGCGCACCGCAGATTGCGCCGCTAAGCCTAAGTCCATTGTTGTTTTGGAAGCTGAAGCGGATGCTAAGTGAGGTTCAGATTGATTGAGCAAATTGAGTGTCATAAAGTCGCCGTAGCATTTTGATAAGGAGCGTTACAGTATTATAGCTGTTTTTGACGTACTTGGGCGTTAAGGTAGGAGGAGTAAATAAAAGGATTAAGCCAAATACGGACAATTAATACTTATAAAGCAAGCGTTTATAAAGTAGTTATTTATAAAACAGCCATTTATAAAACACCCTTCATAACATAAAAAAGGAAAATAATATGTCAATTAAGACCTTTGAATTAATCAGCACTACCGAAAACAACGTCGAGCTTATCAGCTATGTAGCGCTGCCAGAATCTGCCTCCGAGGACAATCCAGTAGCGGGTATTTTGGTGGCACCAGAATGGTGGGGCGTGGTTGATCATCCAAAATCTGTGGTTGAGCGTTTGGCCGAAGCTGGCTATGCGGCAGTAGCGATGGACGTTTACGGTGAAGGTAAGCTGACCAGCGATGCGGCGATGGCAAATATGTGGATGACACAAGTACTTGAAGACCAAGATATGCTGATGGCGCGCTGTCGTTTAATCCTCAATGATTTTGGTGACCAGTTAGCGGTCAATCGCGATAACTTAGCAGCGATTGGTTATTGCTTTGGCGGTAAAGTGGTGCTTGATATGGCACGCGAAGGTATGCCATTAAAAGCGGTTGCTACTTTCCATGGCAATCCATCAGCAAAACAGCCAGCCGACAAAAACTTTACAGCCAAAGTATTGGTCGCTCACGGCCGTGATGATTCGATGGTGTCTATGGAGGCAATCGAAGGTCTAAAATCAGAGCTAGATGCTGCCGATGTCGATTACACTATCGATGTTTATGATAACGCTAAGCATGGCTTTACCAATCCGCATGCCGATGAGCGTGCTGCCAAAAATGATGTTGACCTTGGCTACAACGAAGCCGCTGCTAAGCAGAGCTGGGAAAATATGCTCGAGTTTATGAAAACCAATCTCGGTCAATAGTTTTAAATAAAGTCGTGGTAAATTAAGACTATTATAAATCAAGTGTTATAGACGCTTATTATGCTTATTTTTATAGGCGTCTGTAAAAAAGATAAGATAAAAAATAGGGGCGCTTTTGCAAAGTGACCCCTATTTTTTATAGTGATATACAATAACTACCATGACTAATCTTGTGCTTATGAGCAAATAACGTCATTATCGATTTATTACAAGCGGGATTGAGTGACGAGGATGTTATATCTATTGATAAATCAGCTGGGCTGGCTGGCTTTTATGGCTTTATTGATTGTGGTGCTCATATTATATGCCAGGATAAGCCAACAAATCAGACAGTTGCGTCACGATATGACAGCGCTGCAAGCTGAGCTTAAACGTCAAAAACAGGACACAACGCCAGTAAAATCTTCTCACGCCGATATAAATAGCAATCAAGAAAGTCAATTTGCATTAGCGCCCGATACCACTCCAACCTTGCAGTCATCAACGCCACCACCGATACCGTTAGCAACAGTAGAATCTTTTACATCCGCTGATCCTATTGCCGAACCCATAGAAAACCTCGGCTTAAAGCCAAAACCGGTAGAATCGACAAGATCGAAAACCCCCGTTACAACGATAGAGCCAGACGAGCGCTCCTTGCCTATTGTCACCTCACTGATTCACTCTATGCAAAACTGGTTTTTTGGCGGCAACTTAGTAGTACGCGTTGGGGTATTGGTGTTGCTCGTCGGGGTGGTGTTATTGCTACGCTTATTAAGCGATTATATCGAAATTCCGATTGCCCTGAAGCTTATGAGCATCGGCATGATTGGCTTAGGGCTGGCGGCGTTAGGATTAAAATTAGCAAAAAACCGTTTTGCTTATGGTATTACCCTGCAAGGCGCAGGCTTAGCGATTGCTTATTTAACCACCTTTTTTGCCTATAGCGTCTATCAAGTGCTCTCAAGTGTGCCGAGCTTTATGGGACTTGGCATCTTATCAGCCATCACCATCGGCTTAGCGGTACGCCAAAACGCTTTACCGTTGGCATTGTTGGCGCTTTCTGGCGGCTTCTTTGCACCGATATTGACCAGTAGCGATATTGGTAATTTAGTGACCTTGTTCAGCTATTACTTACTTTTGAACGTCACCATTGCTGTCATCGCCCATTACCGTACTTGGAAAATGCTCAATCTGCTCGGTGTGATGGTCACCTTTGGACTGGCTTATTATTGGGGTATTACGGAGAATTTAAGCGCTGTTATTGAGGCGCAGCGCTGGACGTTGGTATTGCTGGTCGCGCTGCACGTATTATTATATCTGTTTGTCGTCATTCGCTACGCGCAGCAAATCATTGCTTATAACACGTTTAATGAAGCAAATTTTGCTCATACAGCTAACGTCGATAGTGCAGAGAATCCAAGTCATTTAGATAAATTTTATTTAAGAAACCACAGCTACGTATTCCCTATTGATACTGGTTTACTATTTTCTGTACCGATACTGGCCTTTGGTTTATTTGCGGCGCTGTTAGACGCTATTCCTAATGGGTTAACCATCACCAGTGCTATTTTAGCGGCAATTTATTTGGGCATTGGCTGGGTTTTTGTCAAGCGTAGTCAGCGATATGCCTTAATCACTGAAGGTATGCTGGCGTTAGGTTTTGGTTTTTTGGCGCTGGTGATCCCGCTGGCACTCGATGCAGAATGGATTGCCTTTGGCTGGTCGGTACAAGGGCTGGCCTTGGTATGGTTTGGACGGCGATCACTACGCGCATGGTCAGTATGGTTTGGGCTGTTATTGCAGCTGCTCAGTATCGCGATGCTGATGATAAATGTGGTCTTTACGATCAAAGATTATCCAACGCTGGCATTGACGATTTCGGCGCTCAGCTATCTAGCAACGATGTTTATCTTACGCGCCAACAACTCACCTATTGATGACGCCAACAACCAGCTTAATGCCAATCATACGCTGACTGCCTATACTAAAGCTTTGGGCATTGGTGAACTCGCTACTAAACAATGGCTTACCAGTATCAATAGCCAAAGTATGGCGTTTAACTTGATGTGGCGCAGTCCAAATTTGGGTCGATTTTTGACCTTTACTGCAATGGTTTGGCTGCTGTATGTATTGGTGATTGATTTTGACCAATGGCTTGCAAACTGGCGCTTAGCAACGACGGCGCTACTAGGATTAGCCATGTTAACGAGCCTAGTCATTTATCAGGCAATTAATCACTATCATGCGTGGCGCGAGATTAGGCAGTTTAGCCATGGGTTATTGCTACTATTTTATGCGATGCTGATATTTCAGCTGCCACAAAGATATGAGCTTGATTATCAATGGACAACCTTTCATTGGCCAATATTTATTACCTTACTCATAGGTTGGTTGGTCGTTGGGCAACTATGGTTAAAGTCATGGCATAAAGAATTGGAGTTAAAAAGTTTTGATAGCGCGAGCTGGCTTGGTGCTGGCATTATCCTGTTGGCAGAAGCTATGCATTATGGCTTGCCTGATTCAAAAGGCGTCATGACTATTTTGGTTCCGGTTGCCTTTATGCTGGCTGGATTATGGTGTACACAGCGTCATGCTATGGTTCAATACAATGATAAGCAATCACACTCGCAAACGGGAGCAGCGACCTCAGTATTTGCACCTTATTGGTTTGATTGGCATCAGGCATTATTAGACAGTGCCAAAATATTTGTACCAATCACACTAGGTTGGGCTATTTTTACCAACTTCACTTACGATGGTATTATTTGGGAACTGCCCTACTTTCCTTTATTTAACTTATATGATGTGACGTTATGGCTGGTGGTGTTTTACGGCTTGGGCGTTTATTTACTCCGTCAGCCACATGGTAGAGGTTCGAGAAATCTATTAAAAGCCATTCCTAAAAACGATATGCTGTTAATTATCTTAGCGCTGATTAGTTTTTGGATAGGCTCTAGCATGTTAGTTAGAACGCTGCACGCATTTATCGGCACGCCGTTATGGACTGGCGGTTTATACGACGTGACAGGAGGCGCTTGGAATAGCGAGCAAGTACAAACTGGACTAACCATTTTATGGACGCTCATTGCTTTGGTCGCCACTATTATCGCCAGCCGCTATGGACAACGAACGCTATGGTTTATGGGCATTGGACTATTGGGAGTTGTGGTGTTAAAACTGGTCTTGGTTGATTTATCCCAGACCGAGGCGATTTGGCGAGTGATTTCCTTCCTTGGTGCGGGTAGCTTAATCTTGGTCATTGGTTATTTAGCGCCATTGCCACCAGCACGTGAGGATTTAACAGACGAGTTTGAATAATAGTCTGCTCTGTGCGTTACGTTAAATGAAATGTTAACGTGGTGACGCTGGTTGTGTAGTAAACTGAACACCATTAGAAAGTAGACGTTGATTGTCTTACTTTGAGCATTTTTTATAAAAGGTTAGTAAAGCAGATGGATAAGAGAGCAAGTATTCAGTGGTTCCCTGGGCATATGAACAAAGCCCGTAACGAAATCAAAGAAATCATGCCGCAGATGGACGTCGTCATTGAAGTGATTGACGCGCGTATTCCTTATAGTAGCGAAAACCCCATGGTTGCAGCATTACGCGGCGAAAAACCAGTCATCAAAATCTTAAATAAAGCTGACCTCGCTGATCCTGAATTGACCAAAGCGTGGATGGAATATCTTGAACAACAAGACGGCGTTAAAGCTATCGCTTGCGACAATAACAAAGCCGATGACGTCAAGCGTATCATTGCAATATGCAAATCCCTCGTACCCAATAAAGTCGGGACGGGACGTCAAATCAAAGCCATGATAATGGGTATTCCAAACGTTGGTAAATCGACCTTGATTAATACCTTAGCAGGCCGCGCCGTGGCAAGAACCGGCGACGAGCCTGCCGTCACTAAGTCGCAGCAGCTGATTAAGCTTGACGATGACATCATGCTCTATGACACCCCTGGTATGCTATGGCCAAAAGTTGAAAACGAAAACTCTGGCTATCGCTTGGCAGCGACCGGCGGTATTCGTGATACGGCGTTTGACTTCGCTGATGTTGCCAGTTATACCGCTGAGTATTTGCTGACAGCCTATCCTGAGCTACTAAAAACCCGCTATAAAATTGAGGAATTACCTAAGACCGATTGGGAGTTTTTTGAAATAGCTGGACGTAATCGCGGCTGTGTGCGCGCGGGCAATCAAGTCGATACTTACCGCATGTCTGAGATTCTGATTAACGAGTTACGTAGTGGCAAGCTTGGCAATATTACGCTCGAGACGCCTGCAATGACGGAAGCTGAAGAGCTGGTCGTCGCCGAACAACGCATCGCTGCAGAAGAGAAAAGAATCGCTAAAGAAGAAGAGAAGCGCTTACGTCGTTTAAAAACGCGGAAGAATCGGAAGTAGGGTTGATAAACGTAAAACCAATCATGTAGAAGTGAAATTCTTCCCGTCAGGCAAAGAAACCAACCCTAGCAAATAATAAAATACCAACCCATGTTTCTTTGCCAATGGTGCAATTACTCTAGCAGCTTCTTGCATGTTATTATCTGGCAGCGGCAGAGAGACAGCAAAAGTATTCTGTAGCTGTGCATGAGCGACCGTTGCCCCAAATGCTAATGAAAGCTCAAATGATAAATCACCTTCCTGAGCCAGTTGTTGTAACTCAGTGGCGAATTTTAATATGTTTTCGCTATGAGCGCTGACTTCTACCTCTAGCAGCTGCGGTAGTAATACACCTGCACTATCGTAAGAGATAGGCAGATACTCATCGCCATCACCCAAACTTGCATCCCAAACATAAAACAAAGTATATTCATTCATAACTGGTTACTCCAATGGCTCTACGGTAGATAAAATCTCTAAAAGCCTATCCCAGCGCTCATTCATTCTATTCTTAGCATACTCGTTTGGTGAGTTATCTATCAGATCACGATACTGTCTAACCAACTCATAGAAGTCCTCTCGACCTGCAAGTTTGGCTAAAATAAGGTGTTTATCCACACTCTCACCATAGCTGTGCCCTCTTGCAATCCTGTTGTGCAGTAACAAAAAAAGTTGATTATAGCTGTCTATTTTATCTGCTTCATCCAGTTTACTGGCAAACTCAGTATTGATAAATTCAGGAATCTGTTTTTGCTTATCTGTAAAGTTTCTATCGCATACATTAATGTAATGTAGCTTTAAATAAGGAAACTGCTGTCTAAGCTCAGTTGGCGGCGATACTTTGTCATAAATCTCTTCAAACGCTGGTGATACAAAATACGCATGAATTTTTAATCTAAAATAGCCGTTCTTACCTTCCGCTCCTCCGGTTAGACGCACATGACCATAAGGCATGGCCTTGGTACAACCATCGACTTCAAGAGAGTCATTAACGTTAGCGCTTGTTACTTGACTACACTGATAACCATAACGTTCTAAACAATCATGCATGAATGGGTGCAGTATTTTTTCAAAGTCCTCTCTATCTCTAGGAACCTGTGCCTCTGGCTTATAAATATCGGCGGACTGTTTTGCAAGCGCCCGCTTTTCTTTTAGCAGTGTCATCCCTCGTGCAATGTTAGGCGGATAGATCGTACCATCTGGATAGGCGACCATACCCCGCGTGTCATAAAACACTAGCCCTAGTTCTTCACATAGAGGGGCGATAACATCTAGCGCTTCACCGTGCAGTGCTTCAGGTGTGGGTATGGCGACGCAAGCGGTCTTAGGATGTGTTTTCATCTCTAAATTTGTATTTACGTAGGCTTCATAAAAGACTTCTGAATAATCCGAGGTTCTGGCTTCGTCAACGAGACGATCTGCCAGCTCAATGATATTTGGGCTAATATCATCCACTGGATGCTTTCGCAAAGCTTCAAAGTCATGGGTTGCTTGCTCCCATGAGCTGTCTTTACTTGGTGTACAAGTAATTTGATGGATATCCCAAACGAAAAAGGTTTGTGCTGACAATATACTCTCTCCTAAACTATTAATGAAAACAATGGTTCTACTTATATTTATTATTAAACCAACAATGAATAGTTAAACTATATTCTTCCATAAAAATAACAGACCATTGCATAGCGACCTGCATCACCCCATAAACGAAGCTAACCTTTTATAGTCTGATATTTCTTATTAATTGACAAGGATTATTCTTGCCTACTTTATTCTCTCAACCTGATTCATCTTTAAACTCCCTCGCCCCACGCCTACTCCATTGGTTTAGTGAAAACGGTCGCCACGACTTACCTTGGCAACAGCACCAAACCCATACGCCCAATCCTTATATCGTTTGGCTATCAGAAGTCATGCTCCAGCAAACACAAGTGACTACTGTGCTGCCCTACTTTGCCCGTTTTATGGAATCCTTTCCCACGGTGCAAGATTTAGCCGCAGCAGAATGGGATATGGTGGCGGAGCATTGGGCAGGGCTTGGCTACTATGCGCGCGCGCGTAATTTACATAAAGGTGCAAAGCGATTGGTTGCAGTGATTGATGAGACGGGCGACTTTCCGCAAACCTTAGCCGGTTGGGAGGCGATTTCTGGCGTTGGCCCGTCGACTGCTGGGGCGATTATGGCAATGGGATTGCATCGCTATGGCGTTATCTGTGATGGTAATGTCAAACGCGTCCTGACACGCTGGGCAGCAATTGATGGCGATATCACTAAATCTGCTACGACCAAAGCGCTGTGGGCGTTGGCGGAGCGTTTAACACCTAGGGAAAATTCAGGATTATTTGCGCAAGCCATGATGGATATGGGCGCAACTTTATGCACTCGTAGCAAGCCTGCTTGCCTATTATGTCCGCTGCAACATGATTGCTTGGCACATGCGCAGGGTCGCGAGACCGATTATCCGGTCAAAGCAAAAAAGCAGCCCAAACCCAGCAAATTTAGCAATGCGCTATTAATTAAAGATACTGGCGGTAAAATACTTTGGCTACAGCGTCCCGATAACGGTATTTGGGGCGGACTATGGAGCTTGCCTTTACAGTTTGTAGAAAAGATTGAAGGCAAAGCGAGTGGCAAAACAACTGCTAAAAATTTAGTAGCCAGCGATGATAAATTATTAAAAGTTGCTAGTAATGAAAAAGTCTATGAAACAGAGTTTACTACTGCTGAGCAAATTATTAACGAATGGTTAGATAAGCATAATTTGGCAGCCGCGCCCATTAATAAAACCTTAATTGATGACGCGCCTATCAAACATTCATTAACCCATTTCCATTGGTATTTAACGCCGCAATCAGTCACTCTAACTAATGAGCAAGTGACTGATTTGACCACAACCTTGCAAGCAGCTGATGTTAATATTAATTGGCTAAGTGCTGAAGATGCGCAGGCAACACTTGGATTACCGCGCGCGATGGTTAAGATTTTAGAATAATAATTGAGTGCAACCAAATACAATTTATAAAAAAGCGACTCAAAATATATTCTGAGTCGCTTTTTTAATTTACAAAGCACTAAAAACTTAAGACGGAACTTAAGACTTCGGTACCCGCAAACGCATCAAGCCTTCTTGTTGTACCGTCGCTACCAAGCGACCCTCTTGCCAAAACTGACCGTGATTTAAGCCTTTGGCGTTAGATGTCGTATCACTCCACATATCATATAGCAGCCATTTATTTAAATCAAAGTCACGATGAAAATGCATCGAATGGTCGATACTGGCCGCTTGCAAGCCACTGGTCATAAAGCTAACACCGTGTGACATCAGCCCCGTACCTACCAAGTAAAAATCAGACGAAAACGCCAATAGTGCTTGCTGAATGGCCACTGGCTGCTTGCCGAGCTCACGAATACGCAGCCAGTTTGCTTGTTTGGGCTTCATCGGTTCTGGATGAATAGGATCACGCGGCTTGATCGGCTTAATCTCAACATGACGATGACGCATAAAGCGCGCTTTGAGCGCATCTGGGACTTTGCCAACATATTCTTCTTTTAAATCTTGCTCAGCAAGCAAGTCTTCTGGCGGCGGATAAACCGGCATATCCTCTTGATATTCCAAGCCCTCTTCCATCGGGGAAAATGAGGCAATCATTGAAAATATCACCTGCTCAACAGGCGCTTTACCGCGCACTTCTTTATACTGGATTGCCGTGACTTCACGCGCCGACAGACTGCGACCATCACGCAGGCGGCGTACTTGGTAAATCACCGGCTGATTGATATCGCCACCGCGCAAAAAATAGCCATGCAGCGAATGACAAGGTTTGTCTTTATCGAGCGTATGCGAAGCGGCCATAATCGCTTGCGCCAGCACCTGCCCACCAAAAATACGACTACCAACATAGTCGTGGCTTTTACCTTCAAAAACATCAGGGCTGACTTCGATAAGCGCGACAGTAGCGAGCAGCTCATCGATCAGTTGCGGATAATCAGACATGACGATAGGTTTCCTTATTTTGATCAATCACGACTAGCATTGGGATATCAGTACTCGACAATATCAAAACGATACCAATATGATATGGCTTAAGCCAATGCGGCGTTTTACTTTAAAATAATATATAGTAGGTTCATTTTAAAACAGCGACGCTGCGACTGGGATGAGTTCTTCACAGCCTCTGTGATAACTGCAAGCAAGGAAAATTTATACCAGTCACACCTAGCTATTAATGCCCTGATTTTATTTCGAACTGACTATAATAGTTTGCGATAAACAACCAGATAACGCTG
Source organism: Psychrobacter sp. UBA3483 (assembly GCF_002377905.1). Taxonomy (GTDB): domain Bacteria; phylum Pseudomonadota; class Gammaproteobacteria; order Pseudomonadales; family Moraxellaceae; genus Psychrobacter. Next base: position 30,558 of record NZ_DFQS01000064.1, read on the forward strand.
AGAACACCTAATAAATAGTCGGTAAAATGATTACCGGTAGCTCATTATAAAGCGAAATTTTAATCATCTTAGCGAATATTAAAGATTTTGACTAGGCAGTCGCGGCATTATGCTCCGGTTTAATGATTTATTAGCTTAACGATAATGAGTAAGTATCTATCTAAACAAGTAATTGTCTAAAAAAGTAGCTATCTAAGCTCACAAACATAAATAAAAAACGAGATGATTAGACACCTCGTTTTTTTATTGGCCTTAAAACTATGGTTTTACAGCGACCAGCACGCGGATAGAGTCTGGCACCAGCGATAAATTGCCTAGTGCTTGCTCGCCTTGGGCTTTTAGTTGCTCTAGGCGTTCAATCTCTTCTGGGCGCACGTTAGGGTTAATAGTTTGCAGATGCTTTAGGCGCTTTATCTCACGCGACCACTGCTGGCTAAAGCGCGCGCTTGCCTGTTCACCAATCTCTGCTAGCTGCTGACGGGCAATATCTTCGGCTTCATAATAGCGCTGCTCAATCACATCGCCACGTACCTTAATAACTTGGCGGGCGCGGTTTTTATCCAAGCGCTCAATATGCGGCATAATCATATCGCTGCTGATACGGGCCGATAAATCACTACCCTGCTCGCTGATAAACACACGAATATTTTGCGTAGGCAAGGTAGCAGGCAGATTAAGCAATCTTGGCGCAATCGCTTCGACGCGGAAATTCACTTCTAGCAGCACCATACCTTGGGGGACGGCAGCGCTTTTGAGCATGGCCACCGTGGTATTACCAAAAGTGCTGGTACTTGCTAGCTCATAAATCGCGCGCATCAATGGATGCTCGTGGGTGATAAATTCGATATCTTCACGCTGAAGCGCTTGATTACGCTCAAAGGTTAAGGTCATACCATCTTCATCGCCGAGCGGCAGACCATCGATATAATCGCTAATCTCGGTGCTGTCAATCGGCGCAATCACCCATGAGCCATCGCGCTGGATATTGTGATCAATATTAGCAGAAGCAAAGAAGCGCTCGATAAATTGCGGCAATAGATTATGCTTATCAAAATCATGCATGGCATCTTTGATACGCCCAGCAACGCGCGGACGGCACGAGTTGTACTCAAGCAGACGATCGCGACCAGCTTGTAGCTGTGCTTCTAGTCCCAAGCGCGTCTGCTTTGCTGCTTCGATAATCTCTTGCAAAGTGGTGCGGTTAGCGTCGGTATCCGCGCCTTCGAGCATCGGCTTTAGCTCTTGGATATATTGCTCTTGCACGCTTTGCGCCGTTGGCGAAATCTGATTAAACATATTGAGCGCATCGTTATACCAGCGGTACATTCGCTCTTGCGCCGTCCCTTGTACATAAGGAACGTGCAACATAATTTGCTGCGTTTGCCCGATACGGTCTAGGCGACCAATACGCTGCTCTAAAGTATCTGGATTGGCAGGCAAGTCCCACAATATCAGCTGGCTTGCAAACTGGAAGTTACGACCTTCTGAGCCAATCTCTGAGCAGAGTAATATCTGCGCGCCCTCTGAGTCGGCGAAAAACGCTGCTGCTTGGTCACGCTCAAGTAAGGTCATCTGTTCGGTAAAGATGGCGGTTTTAATACCAGCATGCAGGCGCAATACCGCCTCTAAACTTTCAACCGTCGCCCCACTACGAGCAATCAATAACACTTTTTTATGCTTAAGCTCGCCCTTTAAGATATCAATCAACCACGGCACCCGCGGGTCATCTTCTAACCAGCCGCCATCTGGTTGATTTTCTTCACCCCAAAGCTGCTCACGCAATTTACCCTTGGTTTGATAGCGGTCAACCCATGCTTCAGGCAACGGTAATGGATATGGCTGGCTGCTACGACCATAAAAACCTTTGACGCTTTCACGGGTATTACGGAATAAAATACGTCCGGTACCATGACGGTCAAGGAGCTCATTGAGCGCATAAGTACGCAGTTTTTCGTCGTCATTAATGTTTGCTAATTCATCGACACTAATAGAAAGCAGATGACTTAACGCCGCGATTTGACCGTCGCTTAACGGTTTATCTTCGATTAAAACACTCGCAACGGCGGCGGTTTCAGCAAAGGCTTCTTGACCATCGATAAATTCATCTAAATCATCAAAGCGATCTGGGTCTAATAAACGCAGACGGGCAAAATGACTTTGGGCGCCAAGCTGCTCTGGCGTTGCTGTTAATAGCATGACGCCCGGTGTTTCTTCGGCAAAGTCGGCAATGAGGTCATATTTATCATTACCGCCTTGCGCTTCATCCCAATGCAGGTGATGCGCTTCATCAACGACCAATAAATCAAAGCCTGCTTCCATCGCTTGGTCATACAGATCAGGATGATCGAGCAATAGGTCCATACCGGCAATGATACATTGCTCAGTAGCAAAGACGTTTTGTTCAGGGTCGTGCTCTTTAATCGCAGCGGTACGTACCAAATCAAACAAGGCAAAGTTTAGGTTAAAACGACGGCGCAGCTCAATCATCCACTGATACTGCAAACTGTCCGGGACAAGAATTAATACGCGCTCAGCTTTGCCAGTCAGTAGCTGCTGATGAATAATCAAACCTGCTTCAATGGTTTTACCCAAACCGACTTCGTCAGCAAGCAAGACACGCGGCGCGATACGTTTGCCAACTTCATGAGCGATATAAAGCTGATGCTCAATAATATCGACACGTGCGCCCATCAAGCCTTTGAGCGGATGACCCGCTAGCGCTGATTGCATACGCAGAATATCCTGGCGCAGCTCGTACCAATCCCCGCGCTCAATACGACCAGCCAGTAAACGCTCAAGCGGCTTTGCCAAGGTGATATTAGCCGCCAAACGGGTTTCCATAATGCCTTTTTCATGCTCATCAACACTGTATTTGAGCACGCCCATCACTTCTTCGACCGCGGTTACGGTATAGCTATTACCGGCTTGGTCAGAAATGCTATCGCCTTCTTTGAACACCACGCGCGATAACGGCGCAGAATTTTTGGCGTAGACGCGCGTCTCTTCACTTTGCGGAAATAAGATATGCACACAGCGGTCATCGACGTCGATGACCACACCCAAGCCAAGCTCAGACTCCGTATCAGATAAATAACGTTGACCAACGGCAAATTCGGTGCTGTGCAATGAAGCGATAGAGATAGTCATAAGGCGATGTCTTTTGTACTCAGATGATAAGAAAATAGATAGTTAATGAATCAGGCCACAATCACACAAACAATCACACAAGGATTTAGTCAATTAATAGCTCAAACTCATCAATAAATTGCTGGTCATTGAAGATATCAGCAACGCCTAACTTGTCAGCTAGGTCGATGGATAAAACAGACCATTATATAACGTTAGCGCCTAGATGAGTGCGCTAAGTTGACTTTTCAAGAGCAAATTTTGCCAAGATTATTGCCATTTTTTGGTAAGACTATTGCGATACTGAGCTTAAGTAACTTTTTAGAAATCAACATATAACGACTCACAAGTAAAGAAAAACGCTCGCTAGCATGGCATAAACATTGTTATCATAAAATTGTTTCTATACTGTTAATATATGCAATTTAACATTTCTTATTGTTATTAAGGCTATATTAATCCTTAGCACTCTTTAGATTTTCCCAATGATATAAAAAAGTTATTCAAAAAATTTAACTACTAAGTCTTAAAACACAAAATTTTGACAATCCCTTACTTAATACCGTCTTTTTTAAGACCGTTGAGTAAGCCAAGTGGTGTTTTTTATAGTCGTTTAAGTTATGAATTAACCGTAAATACTTTAATATTGGTTATATATGTAGATATTTAACTGATTGATAATCTTAAAAATTTTGCCCTAATACTCAAATCCCATTTTCGTAAGGCTTACGTATCACCACATCATCGATTGCTAGCAGCAAACAGTATGGGTAGTCTGTATAGACAGTCTGCTTTGTGGTCACGTTTATCCAAGGACAATCCCCTCATGAGTGCCTCCAAAAAAGTTGGCTTTTTTAACCAAGTCAGTACCCAAGTGACGACCATTCTATTTATTGCTTTTGCGGTCGTACTAGCGGTTGTTGTGTATGTTGTTGATAAAGAAGGTTATGAAAAAATTCGCCTTGAATCCGCAAAACTGGTCGCTGAGCGTGGTAATACCGCAGTCAATAGTATCTCAGCCGATATCAATCGCGTGATGCGCAGTGCCCTGCTATTGCAGCAAAGCGCGCAGACTTTGCCGCCACAAGAAGCGATTTTGCAAGCCAGTACCGCCAATGCTTTTGATAAGCGCGATTATAACTTATTAGGTAGTGGCGGCATTTGGCCAGAAAAAGGCGCACTGGGCGCCAATGCCTCGACCCATCCGTTTTTGATGGTGCGTCAAAATGGCGATTATCAAGCGGTACTCAGCGACCCGAATCCTGTCAATCCTTATTATCAAGAAGACTGGTTTAGCGTTTTAAAGTTGCTCAAACCTGAAAGCTGTATCTGGAACCATGTCCGCGCGAGCCAAACCAAAGGCGAGCTGGCAATGAGTTGCGGTGTCGCCATCGAGCGTGACAACCAGTTCTGGGGTGCCAGTACCGTCAACTTTACCCTCAACCAGCTACAAGAAAACATCGTTAAGCTAAGTGAAAGCTCGGGATCAGGTTATATTTTACTGCTCGATAACAGTGACAAAGTTATCGCCTCCTCTAACCCTGAGCGCTTAAGCTATATCGACGAAAAAACCGGCACACCGCTTGATATCAAACAAGTTATCAACGCTGACCCTGCTTGGAATCCGGTACTAAACTTCTTGGAGACGCAGCGTAATGAAACTATCGAGCGCGTTGCCGCCAGCGTATCGCCTCAAGTTCAGCAAGTATTGACCACACTTGATAAAGCCGAAACCGGTACGTCAAAAGGCTATTATCTCGTCAACTATGCCGCTTACTTAAATAACGGTGAAAATAAGCAAAACGCGATGGACAGCCGCTTATTGCAGAGCTTTGAGTTAGAAAAAGACAGCTACTATAACGGCAGCCAAGCGTACGTATTTGAGATTCCTGAGACTTATTGGAAACTGATTGTTGTCCAGCCTGATGCTGAAATTAACGCCATCGCTGACAATCTAAGTAAAAATCTGATCAACTGGATTGCCCTCGCGCTACTTATCACCGCGGGTTTGATTTACTTTATGCTCACTTATTTAGCGTTTAAACCATTAAAAGAAACCACCGATAAAATCTCGCAAGCGGAAAACCTGATTAACGATAAGCAATACAATAAGCTAAGCGAGGTTAAATTCGCGGAAGGTCGCAACGAGATTGGACTGGTAAACGGCTCTATTAATGACCTCCTAGACCGTATCCAATCTAACGAAGGTAAGCTTGCCAATATCAACCAGCAGCTAGAGATTAAAGTTGAAGAACGTACCGCTGAGCTACAAGACACCCTAAAAGAGCTGAAAAACTCTCAGCTGCAATTGATTCGTTCAGAAAAAATGGCGACATTGGGTCAAATGGTCGCAGGCGTTGCTCATGAGGTCAATACACCATTGTCTTATGTGCAAAACAATCTTGAGATTATCGGTCAGTTGACTGAGCAATACGAAGAGTTGATTGAATTGGTACAAGGGTTAAAAGCCGTTAAAACTGACGCGACTGCTGATGGCAAAATCGATAAGCTATTGGCTGATATCGTCCGTGCGTCTGATGAAATCCAAGAAGATGACTTGTCTACTGAGCTTAAAGAGCTGATTAAAGACTCTCTCTTTGGCGTCGAGCAAATCACCGAGATGGTCCTAAATCTACGCAACTTTGCCCGTCTTGATGAGTCAAAAGTGAAAACCATCGATGTGCGCGAATGTATCGAAGCGTCATTGAAAATCGCTGGCAACTCTATCAGACATCAAGAAATTGTCACAGATTTTGCGCCGACGCCTGAGATTAAATGCTCGCCGTCGCAAATCAACCAAGTCTTGGTGAACTTGCTTAATAACGCCGCGCAAGCCATGGGCGAAAAACCTGATGGCAAAATCGAAGTGCGCACGCGCTTTGATGACAGCAATGTCTATATCGATGTCAGCGACAATGGTAAAGGCATGAGCGCCGAGGTGCTTAATCAAATCTTTGAGCCTTTCTTTACCACCAAAGGCGCGGGCGAAGGTACAGGTCTTGGGATGGCCATCAGTCAGCAGATTATGGAGCAGCATAATGGCGACATTAAAGCGGTCTCAACCGAAGGCGTTGGCACCACCTTTACCTTAACACTACCAATTGATAATGATTTAACCGAACAAAGCCTAGCAGCGTAGTCGCTAGGTTCTATTGTTCGTTTTGTTGTTAGCTCAATTGCTATTTAAATGCTTATATAAAGCTATCGTACTATTATTCATCATAAGGAAATCATCATGAATGAACTTGACCATGAAATGGAACCCTCTGGTGCTGAGCTAGGGTCTGAAGCGAAACCGAAGTTGGCGTTCATTGACGATGAACAACGTATTTTACGTTCAATGAAACTGCTGTTTCGTAAAACACATGATGTGTTTATCACCACTGACCCGACTGAGTATATCGACTATATCAAAAATAACCATGTACACGTGGCGGTCAGCGACCAACGTATGCCCGAGCGCGTGGGTGTCGATATCTTGCGCGAAGTCAAAGAAGTGTCGCCGTCTACCATGCGGATTTTATTGACCGGTTATGCTGATTTGAACGCCATTATCGGCTCTATTAACGATGGTGAGATTTATCGTTATTTGACCAAACCTTGTAAATCTGAGGAGCTACTTGCGGTCGTCGGTCGCGCCACCGAAATCGCGTTGACTTATAATCCAGATGAAGACGCGGAGCAATTCGACAGTTCTGGTAAAAAGCAGACACTGTTGGTCATCGATGAAACCGACGAGCTGATTGAGCAAATAAGCAAGCAGTTCTCGCATAGCTACAGAGTCCTGCACGCAGAAGGCTTAGAAGAAGCTTACGATTATTTGGCCAATGAAGATATCGGCGTGTGTATTACCGACATCAATGTCAGCGGCGAAAACATCGCGCCGATTATCTTTACCTTAAAACAAGATGCACCGCACTTGGTGGTTTTAGTACAAACTGAATTCCAAGATGCAGGTTTGCTCATTGATTTGATCAATAAAGGTCAGGTCTATCGCTGCTTACCTAAGCCCATGCGTGCTAGCCTGCTTGAGATTAGTGTCAATCGTGCGTTCCAGCATCATGCAAAACTCAAAGCCAGCCCTGAATTGGTCAAACGTTATGAAGTGGAGCATGACCCTGAAAACGATGTGCGTATTGACTTAAGCAGTCGCGTACGTAGTCTGATTGGCAAATTGCGCAAGCGTTTTTCTTTATAAGCGTTTTTCTTTATAAGCTTAGGAACGATATAAGCACAAGAACTCCTGTCGCAAAAAATAAAACCTCTATTTCAATTGAAGTAGAGGTTTTTTACTGCACGTTTTTCGATGAGGTTTTTGACGCATTTTTTGACTAAGTCCGGCAACGTGCTACATTAAGCGGATAACTATGTCAGCCTATTTAAAATGCAAAACCATTTAAAACGTAATCTATTTAAAATGTAAGCTATTTAAAATAACAATGAGATAAGGAAGCATCATGCAAGCGGTTTTTTTAGACAAAGGTACTTTCTCTGACAATGTCGACTTGCCAGCACCCGCTGGCGTTACTGACTACATTACCTACGATGATACGCCTCGGGAGCTGATTATTGAGCGCTGTCAAGATGCCGACATTATCTTTACTAATAAAGTCCAAATCAATGCTGACATCATCGCCAATCTGCCCAAGCTTAAGCTTATCCAGCTAACTGCCACTGGTATGAATAATGTCGATCAAGATGCCTGTGCTAAGCAAAATATCGCGCTGTATAATGTTGCGGGTTACGCGGTCAAAAGCGTGCCCGAGCATACCTTTATGCTGATGCTAACTGCGATGCGTGCCGGTATTCATTATCATGAAAAAGTTGCTGACGGCACGTGGGCACACAATGGTAATTTCTGCTTGCTCGATATCCCACTGATAGATTTGGAAGATAAAACGCTGGGGATTATTGGTGTTGGCACTATTGCTAAACGCGTCACCGACATCGCCCGCGCTTTTGGGATGACGGTATTGTGGGCAGAGCATCAAGGGCGTACGCCGCGTAATGAGGATTATACGGCCTTTGAAGACGTACTGGCGCAGTCTGATGTACTAAGCTTACATTGCCCATTAAACGAGCAAACCAAGCACTTGATTAATGCAGATACTTTAGCAAAAATGGCTAAGCAGCCGCTGATTGTGAATGTCGCCCGTGGCGGTATTATCGATAGCCAAGCGCTAACTAATGCGATTAATAACGAGCAAATAATTGGTTATGCCACCGATGTATTTGAGCAAGAGCCAATTGTCAAAGACAACCCTTTATTGACCCTTGCTGACCATCCACGGGTGATATTTAGTCCACATAACGCGTGGGGCAGTAAAAGCGCGCAAGAAACCTTGTGGCAAATTTTAAGCAAGCAGGTGACTGACTTTATTAATAACGGTCAATAAATTTAGTGCTTGATTAATAGCTAATCTAAGGATTCATTTAGCGATTAAAAAGCAACCAATCGTCTTTTATGTTACGGTATTTGAGCATCACGCGGTCACTCAGATAATTATTGGTGACCCGCCAAGGATAAATATCGCCTTGTTTTGGTAGCTCGTGTTGCGCGCGCTGCACATAGCCTGCCGATAGCGCGCCCATGACCGTATCGGGCTGAGCATGTGCCTCGCTATGCGCAGTTTTTGCTTGCGGCACTGCCACTTGATAACGGTGCTTATGCATATGGTTGAGCAGCCGCAGCACATATTGACAAGCCAAGTCGATTTTTAGCGTCCACGACGCATTGGTATAGCCAAATAGCGCCACCATATTTGGCACACCTTCAATCATGACCGCCTTATAAGTCATGCGCGAGCCGATATCGATTGCTTGCCCATCGACATAGACTTTAGCACCGCCAAGCATTTGTAGCTTTAGCCCCGTTGCGGTAACGATGATATCAGCCTCAAGGTGTTTGCCAGAGTCAAGCATGATGCCAGTCTTGGTGAAATGGCTGATTTGATCGGTCACTACGGCAGCTCTATTGCCATGTAACGCCATAAATAAATCACTGTCTGGCACCGCACAAAGCCGCTCATCCCAAGGATTATAAGCGGGCATAAAATGCGCAATATCAACCCCGCTGCCCTTTAATTCGGTTTTAACGCCACGTTTTAATAATGCTTTCATCACCTTAGGCGCAAACACAGCCGCTCGATAAGTCCCTTGTTGCATCAACACATTGCGCGTGCGCAGTAGCTTATAAGCTTGCGTTTTTGATAATGGCGAAAACTTGCCTGCCAGCCAATCAAGCGCATAATCATCGCCCGGTACACTTGCCACATAGGTCGGCGACCGTTGTAGCATGGTAACGTGCTGCGCGCACTGCTCGCTTTCTTCATCGACCATAGCGGGCAGTAGCGTCATCGCTGTCGCACCACTACCGATTATGACCACTTTTTTATCGTCATAATTCACATTTTGCCAATGCTGCGGATGGACAATAGCACCCTGAAAGTCCTCTTCTTTATCAAAATGAGGGCGATAACCTTGCTCATAATCATAGTAGCCTGTAGCACCGACGACGAACTTTGCCGTTAAGGCAAATACCTCACCGCTTACATGATTTTTTACCGTTGCCGTCCACTGCTGACTATGGCTTGACCAAGACAGCTGCTGCACCTCATGCTGATAGCGGATATGTTCAGTGATACCAAACTCGCGCGCCGTATCAGCAATATAGTTTTTAATATCACCGCCTTTTGCCAATACTCGATGGTCCAACCACGGACGAAAGCTATAGCCAAAGGTCAAAGCATCAGAGTCGGAACGCACCCCAGGATAAGTAAATAAATCCCACGTACCGCCCAAATCCGCGCGTTTTTCTAATACCACAAAGCGCTGGGTTGTTTTTTGCGGCTTTCTTTTTACTAACTGTTTTAAGCGACTTCGGCTTCTATGCCCAAACAGCCCTTTGTGCTTTTGCTGCTGCAATCGACTGGCCATGCCGATACCGGCAATCCCAGCGCCGATGATAAGCACCTCACAATCGATGGGCGTCTTTGAGGTAGATGACGATTTAGGTTTGAAGCGCTGTTTAAGCGTCTGTTTAGCGGTATTGATATCAAGCATAATACAATCCTTGTTTTTGCATGATTTATTTAAAAAAAGCTATTTAAAAATAAGCTTGTTAAAAAGAGCTTATTAAAGAGGAATGGCTAAAAAGGGCATGGGCTTTCCCAATCCATCCAAGCACCAAGGGTCGGATGTTTAAGGCGCAATTGCTGGGCATGTAAATTTAGCCTTGGCGCAATGGTCAAGGCGTCACCTTCAGCATAGATTGGGTCGCCAATCATCACATGACCGACGTGCACCATATGCACGCGCAGCTGATGACTACGACCAGTCACGGGCTTTAACAGCACGCGGGTGACGGCTTGACCGTTGCATTCTTCATGCGCCAACACCTCATACAGTGTCAATGCATGCTTTGACCAATCATGGTCAACGATATGCCGCGGTTTGGTCGTGGGCTCATAGCGTACCGGCACCGATATCTCGCCTTTGGCACCGACATGCTGCCACGCCCCAAAGACGCGCGCTTGATAGCTTTTTTGCGGCAGCCGGTCGATGAATTGCTTACTAATATGGCTTTGCGCGGCGGCATTTTTGGCAAAAATCAGTAGTCCTGAAGTATCCATATCTAAGCGATGAATCAATTTTACCGCCGGATTGGCGCGCTCGAGCCGTGCCAATAAACTTACCTTAAGGCTTTTACCATCGACGCTTAACAGTCCGGCGGGCTTATCAACCACCCAAATATCATCGTCTTCATAGACAGTAATGTCTTGGGCAAATTTTTGAAAAAACGCAAGAGGATAGGCATTTTCTTGAGCGTTTAAGGCGTCTATTGCTTCATCGGTAAAAGGCATAAAAATGGGCTACTTATATAAAGGTTGATAATTTTAAAAATAGATTATTTCAAAGGTCAGGGTGCGTTAATGCGTAGATTATTCTAATGAGGCAACAAATGATATTAGGCATTAGAAGTATTAATGGCGCTAAATGGCAAACAGGCACATTTCTGGACAGTAGCACTTTTCATGGCAGGCTTGAAAACATCGTTATACTTATAGCGATACTTTTAGCCACTAAGTTTATAATAATGCCTGCATGAGATTAGGGTGACAGATAAAACATAACCTGTGTCATTATGTGTCGATTTATTGTGCTAATAGTAATTGTTAAACATTTTAACCCGCCTGCATCTGTCAACTTTGAGCAAACATGTTAATATAATGGCAGATTTTCACCACCTCCTAACCATTCTTTAACCACTCATTGCTCGAATATGATAGCCGTATTGTATGATGACTGGTGATAGAAATAATAAAACAAGAGAGATAAATTATGTCAGACCTTATTGTTAATACCACTGATGCAAACTTCGACCAAGACGTTCTACAATCTGATATGCCAGTGCTAGTAGACTTTTGGGCAACTTGGTGTGGTCCTTGTAAAGCCATTGCACCTATTTTAGAAGATTTGGCGAGCGAGTACCAAGGTAAAGTTAAAATCGTTAAAGTCGATGTCGATAACAACCCGCAAGCAGCGAGCCGTTTTGGTATCCGCAACATCCCAACGCTATTTGTCTTTAAAGATGGCGAAAAAGTCGATTCAGTCATGGGCTTACAGCCAAAAGCTGAACTTGCTAAAGTTTTAGATAAGCACCTATAAGTTCGGTTAATAAATAACATTTAATAATCGCTAAAAGGCGTTTGTTAAAATTAGCGATTTTATAGAATACGCTATGTTATTTATAAAGTACGATCGAAAAAGCCATTATGCTTTTAAGCTAATGGCTTTTTTGCTGCTTTTCTGAGCAAAAAGTTGGATAATACGGCTTTTTTGGCAAAAATTATTGACAAGGCTATCTTGAACGCCGTATAGTCTGCTGACAAGAGAAAACTAATCATTTTCCTAAGTGTCTTGTCGCTATTCTCCTCGTGTTTATCAACAAAAACACAATCGTCATTATAAAACACCACTACTGAACGCAATGACTAAACACAATTACTGATATTGAGTTTTTGACGCAGACTCTTATGTAGACTTCTTTATCTTCACTTTTTATAAACTTGCCTGACGGTGTTGCAAGGCGTTTATAAACTGGCATGTAAAATCAATCCTACATAAATCCCAAGCACTGTGCACCTACCCTCTATCGCCCTACACTCACTGTTTAATCCTTGTCGTGATTTGTGCTGATAATGGCATCTCTCATCTGATCAACTGCTAATGACCTATCTATGAATCTTACTGAACTAAAGAAAAAATCAATCGCTGAGCTATTGGCCATCGCCAAAGAAATGGGCCTTGATAATATGGCGCGTAGCCGTAAACAAGACATTATCTTTGCTATCTTAAAAACCCACGCCCGTAACGGCGAAGCCATCTACGGCGACGGTGTGCTTGAGGTACTTCCTGATGGTTTTGGCTTTTTACGCTCATCAGAGGGCTCTTATTTAGCAGGCCCTGACGACATTTATGTCAGTCCCAGCCAAATTCGCCGTTTTAGTCTCAAAACTGGTGACAGTATCGCGGGCACCATTCGTCCGCCAAAGGATTCTGAGCGTTATTTTGCGCTACTAAAGGTTGGTGAAATCAACTTTGATACCCCAGATCGCTCGCGTCATAAGCTGATTTTTGAGAACTTAACGCCATTATTTCCAACTGAGCAATTAAAGCTAGAGCTTGGCAATGGCACCACTGAAGATTTAACTGGTCGTATCATCGATCTGATTGCCCCGATTGGTAAGGGACAGCGCTCGATTATCGTTGCACCGCCAAAAGCGGGTAAAACCATGCTCTTGCAATCTATTGCTCAGTCTATCACCCGCAATAATCCTGAATGCTACCTTATCGTCTTGCTCATTGATGAGCGTCCAGAAGAAGTGACCGAGATGGAACGCACCGTGCGCGGTGAAGTCGTTGCCTCAACCTTTGATGAGCCACCGCAGCGTCATGTCCAAGTCGCCGAAATGGTCATCGAAAAAGCCAAACGTTTGGTCGAGCACAAGCAAGACGTGGTCATTTTGCTTGACTCTATCACCCGTCTTGCCCGTGCTTACAACACCGTCATTCCATCATCTGGTAAAGTATTGACCGGTGGTTTGGATGCCAACGCCCTTGAGCGTCCAAAACGCTTCTTTGGCGCGGCGCGTAACGTTGAAGAAGGCGGCAGCTTAACCATTATTGCCAGTGCCTTGATTGATACGGGTAGTAAAATGGACAGCGTGATTTTTGAAGAGTTCAAAGGCACGGGTAACCAAGAAATCACCCTTGAGCGTGACTTGGCTGAAAAACGTGTCTTTCCTGCGATTAATATCAAAAAATCGGGCACCCGCCGCGAAGAGCGTCTGCTTGATGAAGATAAGCTACGTAAAGTTTGGATATTGCGTAAGCTTTTACAACCGATGGATGGCGTCCAAGCGACTGAGTTTCTACTTGATCGCTTAAAAGAAGCCAAAACTAACGATGAATTCTTTGAGCAAATGAAACGTAAGTCACAAAACTAGACCGGTAGCATGACTTATAGAATAAAAAGGACCACTTTATGTGGTCTTTTTTATTTTAACAATGACTTATCTGCAAAAAACAGTTAGCGGACTATCATTATAAATACAATAACCATAATCAAAACCCCTACTAATGAGACAGTGAAGTAACATAATTTACAGTTTATTTGCAAAGCTTAGCGTTTCTACTACGCCTTGATAGGGATAAACAAGCTATTATTAAAAGTAGTACAGACATATTTAGATACATCCTGTATATTGGATTTCAAACTTGACGACTTAATAGGTGATACCATGAAATTTGCTAAAACTTTTGCACTAACTGCGATTGCAAGCTCAGCTTTGATGATGGGCGGTTGTGCTAATAATGGTTATGGTTATAACAGTGGCTTGAGCAACACTGCTAAAGGCGCTACTGCTGGTGCAGCTGCTGGTGCTCTTCTTAAGAGTGGCGGTAACAGTAAAGACATCGCTCGTGGTGCAATTGGTGGCGCAGCAATCGGCGGCGCAGGTGCTTATATCCTTGACCAAACTCGTTAATCGCTATTCGTTAGCTATCAGTAAACCATTGTTTTAATTAAAATAATGGTTTATGAAAATCTTTAACAAAGACTGCTAATAAGCAAAAAGCCTGCAATGGATTTTGAACTAACCCCCTAAACTTGGACAGTTTAAGTTTAGATCAAGGACTGAGCTCTGTACTTAACAGGACTCAGTCCTTTTAGTTTAAGCTGAATTCTTTCATGATTATAGTAATGCATATACTCATGAATTTGTTTTTCTAAACCCTCGATGGTTTTAGGTTTCTCAATATAAATAGTCTCACACTTAAGCGTACCAAAGAACCCTTCCATCAATGCGTTATCTAAGCAATTTCCTTTTCGGCTCATACTTTGCTTAATGTCATTCTCTTTAAGCGTACTCACAAACGGTTTCATCTGATAATGCCACCCTTGATCTGAATGTAGCGTTAGCTGCTCCTTACCCTTGCGCTTTGATGATATGTTTTCAACCGCGCGCGCAAGCATCTGTTTGACCAAGTCATATACGGGTCGTCTTGAGAGCGTATAACTGATGATCTCATTGTTATAGCAATCCAGTATAGGAGACAAGTACAACTTATCCTCTCCTACCTTAAACTCAGTAATGTCAGTGAACCACCTGCGATTGGGTGCTTTCGCTCTGAACTTACGCTTGACTCTATTCTTAGCAATGACGCCGTAATGTCCCTTATAGGATCGATACTTTTGCCTTCTGATTCTAGCAGTCAGCTTAAGCTGTCCCATAAGCCT
>NZ_DFQS01000015.1 GCF_002377905.1 Psychrobacter sp. UBA3483
AACCTCAAATATATCATCTTGCTTCGGCTGTCACCCTTCTTTTATTACTCCAGCATACTTTTTGATACACCACCCACTATATTTATCAGGACACGAAGGTGTGCATTTCTCACTAGGTTTGAGCTTGCGTATCTTACTATCGTTTAACATGTTGGTCTATTCCCTATGGCTACAAGCTATATGAATCAATAGATACAACAAAAACGTTGGTCTAAAGCTGAATCATAAAGCTTAAATGTTGGTCTTTTTGAGGTCTAATGAAATCATAGACCAACAGATAGACCAACACAAGCCATAGGATAGGTGGGTCACATTGGGTCGAATTGGGAAAATAGTAGGCATAAAAAAAACGCTAGACGCGTTATTTATAAAGGGTTTGGTTGGTATATGGGTAGAATTGGGGCGAGGTGGGAAAACTGGGGTTTTATAAGATTGGCGGTGAAGGAGGGATTCGAACCCTCGATACGCTATGAACGTATACACACTTTCCAGGCGTGCGGTTTCAGCCACTCACCCACTTCACCGTTTTTTGCAATACCAAGATTTTTGGCTGCCTCAGTATAGCGGATAGCATTTAAAATGTCACGGCCTGCGCCGCATCTTTCTTTATTGCTAACTGCCTGCTAGGAT
Source organism: Psychrobacter sp. UBA3483 (assembly GCF_002377905.1). Taxonomy (GTDB): domain Bacteria; phylum Pseudomonadota; class Gammaproteobacteria; order Pseudomonadales; family Moraxellaceae; genus Psychrobacter. The sequence goes on from NZ_DFQS01000015.1 coordinate 631, forward strand.
AGCGCATACGTAATGGCAGGCATAGATGGTTGAAAGTGGCATGATAAGTTTTTTTAAAGATAAAGCACCGGTTAAAAATAACCTCATAATGGCAGTATTCACTGTCTTAATAGGGATGTCGTCTGCACAAGCGGATGACCTCAGCCAGTGTAGCCAGTCGTTTTATGGTGGCGTCTATCCTGAATTCACCAATCCTAAGCTTAGCAACAATACCCAAGCGCTATGTATGGACGGTTTTGCCGTTATGTACTCGGGCGTCTCACGCACTCCGCTTTGGTCAGCAGAATATCTCGACCGCAAGCGCTTGCAGCAAGCCAAACAGATTGATCGTGAAGACAGTTTTCATGAAGAAAGCCGCCTGCCAAAATCCATGCGCGCCAAACTGTCTGATTATTCAGGCTCCGGTTACGATCGTGGGCATTTAGCGCCTAATGGCAATATGGCCAATCGCAGCCAGCAGTACGATAGCTTTAGTCTTGCTAATATCGCGCCGCAATCACCGCGTAATAATCGCTATATTTGGCGTAATATTGAATCAGCCACGCGCTATCTAACCCAGCAATACGGTGAAGTTTATACTGTAACTGGAGTTGCATTTACTGATAAAAAGACCAAACAACTGGCGGATCGTGTACTGGTACCCAGTCATTTTTTTAAGGCGGTTTACATACCTGCGAGTAATCAAGCAGGCGTGTATTATGCGCCCAATGATGAATCAGAGCGTATAGAAGTGATTAGTCTCGATGAATTAACCGCCAAGATTGGCATCGACGTGTTACCGGTACTTGATGCCCAAACCAAAGCGCGCGCATTTGATTTACCATTAAAGGCAGGTGACAGCTCAGATTTACCCGAAAATACGCCAGAAGAGCCCACTTGGATGTTATTTGTGCTGGCTATCATCGACTGGCTCGTGGCACAATTAAAAGCATAAGGCGTCTAAACGTCACTATATTCCCACAGCATTGCAAATTCACGTAACGCACTGTTAAGGTAGAGGAGGCTTAAATGATTGAACCCTTTATGAATAATCATGAAAGTATGCAAATTGGCGATTTGGTCATTGAAAACCAAGAAGATAAAATCATCATTTATGGTGACATTAATCTGGTATTTAACGACACTGGTTATGAACAAGCGCAGCAGCTACATGAGCTGACCAGCAAAATTATGCTGGCTTTTAAAAATCGCAGTCAATATAGCAATTACGATGATAAGTCAAAACAAAAAGATGACCAAGCGGATAAAATTATAGACAATCCGTTCCTGTAACTGTTTGATATGCTTTTGATTTTAGAGAAATAATAAACTATAAAAAAATTACTAGGCAAAATCTTAAAATTGCTTATAATGGGTCAAGACATCGCTTATGTCGATCGAACTTTTTCTGTCAAACCAATCATTGATAACATATTAATGAAGGTTACTTGCTTAAAACGAGCGTAGAACCACAAGGTTTGCAATAAAAGATTGTTGATAAAAGGATAAGCGAAGACATTAGAAACACACTGTTTCTAGTAATCATTAAATGAAGGGAGTCAGTTTATGAAATTATTCACAAAAACCACTTTAGCAGTTGCTGGTATTAGTATGGCAAGTATGGCATTTGCCGCTGACCCATTACACAACACCACTTGGCAGACTTATGACGAAGGCCAGCCAAAAGGTTTGGTCAAAATCACTGAATCTAATGGTGTCCTTACTGGTACATTAATTGATACCAACTCAGCTAAAGGCAAAAAACACGTTGGTACCACTATTATCAAAGGCTTAAAAGCTGACGGTGGTGGTAAATACAGTGGCGGTACAATCACTGACCCTGAAAAAGGTAAAGATTATCGTATGACCGCCAATCTAAGTGGTAGTACTTTAAAACTAAAAGGTTATATCGGCCCATTCTCACGTAGCCAAACGTGGAAAAAGAAATAAGCAGATATACTCCTATTTTATAAATTTTGGTTGTTAGACCAACCTTTATAAAGAGACAAACTGTAAAAGAATAAAGAATCCCGCAAGACTGAAAGGTTTTGCGGGATTTTTAGTGCTATAAATTTTATCAACAGCGGTTTTATGGTTTACCTTATAAACTCTGGATAGGCTTCCATACCACATTCTGCGATATCTGCGCCCTGATATTCTTCTTCCTCAGAGATACGTAGGCCCAGCACAACCTTAATAATACCCCAAACGAGCAAGCTACTGATAAACACCCAAGTAAATATGGTCGCTGCGCCAGCAATTTGTCCTAGTAGAGTAGCTTTTGGGTTGGTTAATGGCACTAGCATTAGACCGAAGAAGCCAGACACCCCATGCACAGAAATAGCGCCAACTGGATCATCGATTTTTATTTTATCTAACATAAGGATGGATATGACCACGATGACGCCTGCAATCATTCCAAATAGCGTTGCTTGCAGCGCTGAAGGCGTAGAGGGTTCGGCGGTGATAGCGACCAGACCTGCTAATGCACCATTTAATAACATGGTCAAATCTGCCTTACCAAAAATCATGCGTGCGATAATAAGTGCGCCAATCGCTCCACCTGCAGCAGCGGCGTTGGTATTTAAAAACACCATGGCAACGGCATTGGCGCTAGCAATATCGCCAAGTTTGAGTACGGAGCCGCCGTTAAACCCAAGCCAGCCCATCCATAAGATAAGCGTACCAAGCGCCGCTAAAGGTAAATTGGCACCGGGAATCGCACGTATCTCACCGTTAGGGCCATATTTACCTTTACGCGCCCCTAAAAGTAGAACGCCCGATAGTGCCGCTGCCGCCCCTGCCATGTGCACGATACCTGAGCCTGCAAAATCAGAAAACCCCAAATCGCCAAGGCTAAATAAGCCAAATACGGCTTTACCGCCCCAAGTCCAGCTGCCTTCTAATGGGTAAATAAGCCCTGTCATGACAACGGCGAACAGCAAAAAGGACCATAATTTCATACGTTCTGCCACTGTCCCTGAAACGATTGACATGCAGGTAGCGACAAAGACCACTTGAAAGAAGAAATCGGAAGCCGCCGAGTATACCGCATCGCCATTAAAGCCGTTTTTAGCTGAGCTCGTTAAAGCATCGGCAACCAAGGTTTCAGTGCCTGCGATACCGCGCAAAAACAAATTACCATCATACATAATGGCATAACCACAGATCATATATAAGGTACAGGCGGTAGCAAAGAGGGCAATATTTTTGGTGAGGATTTCGACGGTGTTTTTTGAGCGTACCAGTCCAGCTTCTAACATGGTAAAGCCAGCGGCCATCCACATGACTAGTGCACCACACATCAAAAAATAAAACGTATCTAGCGCGTACTGGAGCTCAAAGATTTGATTTTGCATATTAATTCCCCCTTGAATAGATGCAATACAGTGATCGAGGTGACCTATAAATCCGTGTTTATAAGTGGTCTGGCGCTTAACTATTAAATAGCGTCAGGGCCAGTCTCACCGGTGCGAATACGAATGACTTGTTCAAGATTGGTCACAAATATCTTGCCGTCACCGATTTTTCCGGTACTGGCAATACGCGTAATGGCTTCGATAGCAGGCTCGACCATTTCATCCATCACCGCTACCTCAACTTTCACTTTAGGTAAAAAGTCCACCACGTATTCAGCACCGCGATAGAGCTCGGTATGACCTTTTTGACGACCAAAACCCTTGACTTCGGTGACGGTAACGCCCTTTACACCGATGTCAGAAAGCGCTTCACGCACATCATCGAGCTTAAACGGTTTTAAGATCGCAGTGATTAGCTTCATAAAAAAATCCTTATATAGATGATGTCGCAGGTTAATAGAGGCCTTTTGCTGGCTCGTATTATTGTCAGGCTCATGGTAAGTCGTTCAAGAACTGTGCCAAACCTACTCAAGGGGGTTGGTAGGTTTGTACGCATTTTCTCAAAAATAATCATGATAATGACAGAGACCTTTGCCTATATCGCAACGATAACATTGCTTTTATGAATATAAGTTAAGTCATCAACCTTTAACGTTGGGAGAATAAACACTTTATTATAACCAACTTTTTAAGCGCTTGGGGAGGCTATCACTTTATTTCATGTGACGATTTGATAAGAAATTTGATAAGAAATCTAATAAGAAAAACGCGAGGAGACGCCAGAAAAGTAAGCACGTGAGAATTTTCAAAACGTCGATTATTAAAAACGCTATTATTAATAATAGCGTTTAAAATCAAAACTATATATCTAAATAAAAGAAGGTTTTAAGCTTTAGGGAAGAGTAAATACGGGGTTTTGGTGCTACCAAGCAGTTTTTTGGTTTCACTACCTTTTAGCAGCTCAAGCAGACGCGGTTGCCCAAAGGCACCCGTCATCAGCAAACCAATATCGTTTTTGCTTTGATAGTAATTTAAGGCGGCAGTCACATCACGGCAGTCGAGCAAGGCTTTTTTACATTTGATACCCGCTTGTTTAAGGCGTGCATAGGCTTCCCGCAGTGCATCGCAGTTTTCTGAATTTTCTTTAGCAACCATGACAATGTGTATTGTCAAAGCGCGAATAAGCGGCGTTTTACACAGCCAATTGAGCAGTTTATGCGAAGTTGGGCTATTATCAAAAGCAAACAATGCCGTCGTTGGGGGCAAAAATGGTGCATGGGTCACCAAAATGGGGCAGTGACTCAAACGTATCAGCTGACTCAAGGTTGATTTGCAAGTCACATGATGACCAATGACGATTAATTGTGCTTTGTCGTCAACATAATCAATGCTGTCACTCAAGCTTTCATGACGATGCAAGGTATAGGTTTTTAGCTTTTGATGTTGCTGCTCACAATACGTGCTGGCTTGGTGTAGCAGCAGCTTACCTTGAGCTTTTAGCTCGCTATTGCTCAAATGCTCTTGTGCCGTGAATTGGTCTAGCAAGATATTTTCATCGTCAACATTGAGACAACCGGAATAATCAACGGCCGCTTTTTGTTGCAAACTTGGTACAGAGTGCAGCAGACCAATAGGTGCTTGCAGACGAGTAGAGGCCCACATACTGGCATCCAATACCGCTTGCACATGATTGGGGCAGTCCAAGCAAGCAATCACACTATCTGGCTTCAAATTACTCATAAGGGCACCACCTATCTCAATAATAAAAACACAGGCTCGTGGTTTAAAGGAGTGCCTTTAAGCCGCGAGCCTGATTTTATATACCAATATAATTGCTGATGAATAAAGACACTATTGCAGTCAGCTTGATAACACCAATACCGTTTTGTTTAATCTAAGAGTCCAATATCTCGGCGATCGTGAATCGAAAAGCGATCGATAAGGGTACGGCTGGCGCTGTTGAGTCCAACCACTTTGACATCAATACCTTCGCGCTGCAAACGCATGACCAGTTTATCCAAGGTGTCGACGGCACTCACGTCCCAAAAGTGGGCGTGGCTAACATCGATTTGTACGCTGTCCAACGCTTCTTTGGTATCAAAGCTTTGCAAAAACTGCGTCGTTGACGCAAAGAAAACCTGTCCTTGCACATAGTAATAACGAGTGTTGCTACTGTCGTCATACTCACTAAAGACCGTTAAGAATTGCCCGATCTTATTGGCAAACGCCAATGCTGAAAGTAGCACCCCGACGCCAACGCCGTACGCTAAGTTATGGGTAAAGACAGTGGTCAAAACGGTCGCCAGCATCACGATATTAAAGGACAGCGGGTGGGTTTTAAACTCTCGAATAGATTGCCAATTAAAGGTGCCGATAGAGACCATAATCATCACCGCCACCAATGCTGCCATCGGTATTTGGCTGACCCACTCACTTAAAAATACCACCAAGATGAGTAGCACCACGCCAGCAATAAGCGTTGATAAACGCGTACGGCCGCCAGATTTGACGTTAATCATTGATTGCCCAATCATCGCGCAGCCTGCCATACCGCCAAAGAAGCCTGATACGACGTTGGCCATACCTTGACCCCGGCATTCACGGTTTTTATCACTGGGCGTATCGGTCAACTCATCAACGATGGTCGCGGTCATCATAGATTCTAATAAACCTACGATGGCAAGCGCGATAGAATAAGGTGCGATAATGACTAAGGTTTCAAAGTTCAGCGGAATGTCAGGTAATAAAAACACCGGTAAAGAATCAGGCAAATCACCCATGCTACCGACGTTACGAATATCAAGATTCATATACATGGCGACTGCAGTCAAACCAACGATACAAATCAGCGGTGAGGGAATCACGCGCCCGATTTTAGGAATCAGCGGAAATAAATAAATAATCGCAAGGCCTGCCGCCGTCATGATATAAACCGTCATGCCGACGCGCTCAGTCATTGGGTTCAGCTCAGGCAACTGAGCGGCAAAGATTAAAATCGCCAGCGCATTGACAAAACCGATGACCACCGAGCGCGACACAAAGCGCATCAAGTTACCAAGTTTTAAAATACCCATGATGATTTGAATGACGCCGCACAGTAACGTAGCGGCAAGCAGGTACTGCAGCCCGTGCTCGGCGACCAAATCAACCATCACCAGTGCCATTGCTCCGGTCGCCGCCGAAATCATACCCGGCCGTCCACCGACAAAACTGATGACCACAGCGATGCAAAATGAGGCATACAAACCGACTTTTGGGTCGACACCAGCGATAATAGAAAAGGCAATCGCTTCTGGAATCAAGGCCAGTGCGACCACTAAACCTGATAACGTATCACCGCGAATATTGGAAAACCACTCTTCACGCAAACTGCCAAAAAAAGATGTCATAAGTAAACTGTATAGGGTTAGAGGCAAAAAAAACAACCATTTATGATCGAGCAATAAAGCGCCCCATTAAAATGTTTGTATCGAGACTAACGGTTATCGACCTTTATAGCGGTATCAAACAAACCGTCACCCTTAATCGACAGGATAACAGTCCTTAAAATCATGAATAAGTGTTTGCCGTGAATACGGCGGAAGAAGATACATCTCTTGTCAGACAAAACGTCAAAATATAAGGCAGCGGTTGCCTGTTATGTCCACCTCAGCATAAAAAACATAACTGCAGGACGATGACAATGGCGCGATAAGGGTGACAACATGCTACACTAAAATGCTAGATTAAAGATTGGGTTAAATAGTGCTCACTATAGTAGCGGTTGTTATTAAGGCGGCTATTATAGCATTAGCGAGGCAATATAAAAACAGGCGCATAATAACACAAAGCCTCAAAAAACCAGTACCGAAATCAGGGCAATGGCTTTATGATGCTCATCAGCCAAAGTGGCTTATTGACACAGGTTCAGACAGATTTAGGCAGACTTGCTCAAACTGGCTTAGAATGCTTGTAGCCCTGACGTTTAGCGTAAAGCCCACTATAAAAAGCCATTATCAATACTATTGATAAAGCTAAGATGCTTGATACAATTTTGTTCGTCCAATAGATAGAAGGAATAGATATGACCACTAACACCGCAACAGAATCCTTACTTCATAAGGGCAGTGGTTTACAAGTCGTGGTCGGTTTGGGGCAGTCGGGACTGTCGGTTGCGCAGTATTTGACCAAGCAAGGTTACCAAGTCGCTGTCACCGACAATCAAGTCAATCCCACTTTAGCAGACCAATTACCTGCTGCTGCTGAGATTCGCCAATTTGGCGCGATAGACGCCGATTTATTGCAGCGAGCGGCTCGTATTATCATCAGTCCAGGCATCTCTTTAAAAACCCCGGCCGTTGCTGCGGCGAAAGAGGCGAGTATTCCTGTTGTCAGCGACATTCAATTATTTTGTGAAGCGTGCCGCGTACCGATTGTTGCGATTACAGGCTCTAACGCTAAAAGTACCGTCACCACCTTGGTTGGACAAATGGCCGCCGATGCCGGGGTCAATGTTGGCGTAGGTGGCAATATTGGCGTGCCAGCACTGACGTTACTGTCCAATACCGAGATGGAATTGGCTGTTATCGAGCTATCAAGTTTTCAGTTAGAGACCGTAACTAATTTAGGCGCGCAAGTAGCTACTGTGCTCAATATGTCGCCTGACCACCTAGACCGCCATGGCGATATGCTCGGCTACCATCAGGCCAAGCATCGTATATTTCAAGGCGCCAAGTCAGTGGTTATCAATCGCGAAGATGCCTTGACGCGCCCGCTAGTGGCTGATAATTTGCCACGCTTAAGCACGGGCATTCACGCCCCTGACAAAGGTCAATATGGACTGATTACCGACTCAGAAGGGCAGACGTATTTGGCCCGCGGGACAGAGCGCCTGCTATCGGCAGATAAACTACGTATCAAAGGTCGGCATAATTTACTAAACGCCCAAGCAGCTTTGGCATTGGGTGAGCTGGCAGGTTTACCACTTGATAGTATGCTCGCTACCTTGCAGAGCTTTACAGGACTTGAGCATCGCTGCGAGTATGTGGCTACGATCGCTGGCATTGATTATTTTAATGATTCTAAAGGCACCAATATTGGCTCAACCATGGCGGCAGTCGAGGGCTTAGGAGCGGTATATGCGCCTAAAGACGGTAAACTGCTATTAATTTTAGGTGGGCAGGGTAAAGGTCAGCAATTTGGCGAATTAACGCCATTTATCAATCAATACGTCAGCCAAGTGCTGTTTATTGGCGAAGATAGCCAACAGATTGAGCAACATTTACGCGCCGCACGTATCAATGATGATGAGGTCTCGATGCATCAATGCCAAACGCTAGAGGGCGCTTTTGCAACAATTCAGCAAGTCACAAAAAGCAGTTTATCGCAAGTACAAGCGGTGCTCTTATCACCAGCTTGTGCCAGCTTCGATCAGTTTAGTGGCTTTGCGGAACGCGGCAAATACTTTAGTCAGCTGGTCAACCAATTAGATAAGGCGTCATAAGGTATCTTGTTACCAGATAAGACTTCTTGATTTGAGGTAGTATGAGCATTAGGTTTTAAGCGGTTTGGATTAGCGTTATAAAATGGCAGGCGTTTTTTGATAAATGATTGTTTTGCTTATAAATTGCTGCTACTGTCAACTAGGTAATAAAGCAGGCGATAAACGATTTGCAAACCATCGTTGCTATTCATGTTGCTAACCACTGGACTATTAATACTGACAAGCTAAACGATTAACAATCGGGGTTTGTCACCGCTTTGCTGTCTGCTATTATCTGTTGGATAAAATCAACTTCATTTTTTTAAACGGTGGCGTTTTATAACGCCGTGTTTTCTTGTTTGCTAGTGTATATAAAATTATGGCGCTCTCTTCTTTTTTTCGATCAAACTCTCAATCGCCGCGAGCTACTGGCTCAGATGGCGTTCTCTCCATGCCCTCAGCGCGCGCCATTTTATTAGCAAGCGTTGGCTGTATGTTGGTGCTCAGCTTGTTGATGGTGGCTTCTGCTTCTATCCCGTTTGCCCTCAGTCGCGGCATGAGCGAGCTGCATTTCTTTTATAATCAGCTTTTGTACATGGCGATTGGGCTGGTTATCGCTGGTATTTCTTATAAAGCGGTATCGCTAAAAAGGCTTTATAAAACCGAAACCCAGTTTATGCTCTTGGCCATCACGGGGTTATTGTTGTTTGCCACTTTATTTAGTACGCCCATCAATGGCTCGAAGCGTTGGCTCACGCTCGGCGGTTTTAACTTTCAGGTCGCAGAGCTTGCCAAACTGGTGATGATTATCTTTGTCTCAGACTTCGTTGTAAGGCGCTCATTTGAGGTACGTAACGGCTGGGATGGCTTTTTACGCATAGCCATCGTGGTTGGATTGATCACCGTTCTGTTGCTGGCGCAGCCAGATTTTGGCTCTTTTGTGGTTATTATTGGTACGGTCTTTGCCATTTTTTATATTGCTGGCGCGCCTTATAAGCAGTTTATCGCGCTCGGTGCCGTCGCCGTTGGCGGTGCTGTATTGATGGTGGCAACCGTACAATACCGACTGGTACGGGTGATGTCGTTTTTAGACCCTTTTGATGATGTACAAGACACTGATTATCAGCTAGCACGTAGCTTAATTGCCTTTGGTCGCGGACAGTTTACTGGCGTCGGCTATGGCGAAAGCGTGCAAAAACTGTCGCATTTACCAGAGGCGCATACCGATTTTCTACTCGCTATTACTGGTGAGGAGTTGGGCTTCGTTGGGGTGACCATGATTCTCATCTTTGAAGCACTGATTATCGGAAGTGCGATGCGCATCAGCTATAATGCTCTAAAACGTCGTCAAATGCGCATGAGCTATACCGCTTTTGGTATCGCGGTGGTGTTTATTGCGCAGACGATTATTAATGCGGCGATGAATATGGGTGCGATTCCAACCAAAGGTTTGACCATGCCGTTTTTCAGTTATGGTGGCTCGTCGATGTTGATTAGCTTGGTGATGGTGGCGGTTTTATTAAAGATTTATAAAGAAAGCCCTGAGATTGAAAAGAGCCAGTGCCGTTATTACTAAGTCATTTAATGATTAGATTATTTACAGCAATCCAGTTATTAATGATAAAAAAGCGTCGCTCATAGCGGCGTTTTTTCTATTAAGGCTTAGCGCGATTTTATTAAATGTTAGGCATATTTAAAGACTGCCTATTTTGCAGGGGTAAGTTATCCCACTGTGCAACTGCTTGAGCAAGCATGTTTGTCGGAGTGTCTCTATCAACGGCAGGTTGCTGTAATAGCTGCAAAGCATGGGCAATTAGATGACTTGGGTCATGGGTATCAATTGGCTGGGCAAGGTTTTGTTTAGAGAGCTTTTGACCGTCAGGACTGCATATCAATGGTAAATGATACCAATGATCGATAGCGGGTAAGCTTGCTGCACGCATGATGCTAATTTGCGCAGTAGTCATCGGTAAAATGTCCAAGCCGCGCATAATATGGGTAATGCCTTGCAAGCCATCATCGAGGCTGGCAGCCAAAATATAGTTAATCATGCCGTCTTGGCGACGCACCACCATGTCTCCCAAGCTTTGCTGCGGATTGCTCCATTGCAGGCCTTGAATACCGTCTTTAAAGCCGATACGGTAATCTGGTAGCTGTATACGCAGTTTATTTTTTTCTTTATCAAGATTGGCATTTAGACAACAGCGCGGATAGCGTTGTCTGTGCAGCAGTTTTTCCTGTACCTGCTCTGCGTCCATGCTTTCTCCTATGGCCTTACGCTCCCAATAACGCTCAAGACTTTTACGCGAGCACTGACAGCCGTAAGTCAGCGGATATAGGCTTGAAGATAAATAATCGTTGTAAATATCAAGGCGCTCAGATTGGTAGATGACATCGCCATCCCAGTGCAGCCCCAGCACTTCTAAATCAATCAAAATCTGCTCGGTAAACTGTCTATCACAGCGCTCGGTATCCGTGTCTTCGATACGCAGTAGCCATTTGCCACCAAGAGATTTGATATGACAAAAGCTGGCAAGTGCCGTGGTTAACGACCCAAGATGCAGCTCACCGGTTGGCGACGGCGCAAAACGACCAATAGGTTGGGGTAAAGTAGAGGTAATAGGCGTATTTGCCATAGAGGTAGCAGATGTTTTCAAAATAGACACTTAGCTAAAGTAGGAATAGATAGAATAAGTAAATCGATGCCAAAAAGATATTTGCTAAATATGCGTATTTTGTTGGTGCCGTGTCAACCACTAAAAGCTATTTAACAAGAAACAACACCATAAAACGCAACGAGCGACCAATAAATGGCCGCCCGTATGCGTATTAACATAATTAATGACTGTTAAATTGGCTGGATTTAAGCGCCTTGGTTTTGACGCTCTTTAATCTCAGACAAAGTTTTACAGTCAATGCACTGGGTCGCGGTTGGACGCGCTTCAAGACGACGCAGGCCAATCTCGACGCCGCAAGTTTCACAAAATCCATAATCCTCGTTTTCAATTTCAGCGATAGATTTATCGATTTTGCGAATCAGCTTACGTTCGCGGTCGCGCGTACGCAAGGTTAAGGCAAACTCTTCTTCTTGCGTAGCGCGGTCATTGATATCAGGCATGGCACTGGACTCATCTTGGATATAAGTCTTGGTACGATCCGCTTCGCCAATCAATTGATGCTTCCAATCTAATAAAATGGCTTTAAAATGCGCCAACTGCTCATCCGACATGTATTCTTCATTTTCGGCAGGCGCATAAGGGGTGAACTTTACATCACTTGGATTTGGGTTTGGGGTCAGGGTGCTCATATGGGTATCCTACTTTTTCAAATTAATTCAATAAAACGACCTATCGACAGACAAGACGTTATCAATTTACCAAACGCTATAAATGGTTTCTTTTATAAGCGTTTTACCACTTAGTGACACAAGTAACACAGCTGATCTAAACATACGGTTATTTCGATATACTGCTAGCGATCTATCGATTATCAATGGTCAGGTATATTGTTATGAATGTTTTTATTTAAATGCTAGCCGTTAAATAAAGCTACAAATCACTGACTGTGGAAACTTAGCTTGTGGTCGATTTAGCCATCCTAGCTATTATAATTTTGTCTAAATATAGACCGTTCTCATTTTTTACCTTATTTATGATATAAGTTATTTATCATTCTTAGCTTTATGTTTACATTGCTAGTATGAGCAATCGCGCCGTGGTGGTCTATAAAACCAGCACTCTTCGCTAGCCCTATAACATACACACTCTGGCAAAATTATACTAGCCAAATTTATGCCAATAAAACTGGTTGTCAAGTATCTAGTCTTTCCACCCAGCTTGCAACCTCTCCATTGTTGGCTAATTGCAACCAGCGATAGCCGGGCAGGGCGCTTTTATCATAAGCAAAATCATCTGCAAAAGGCTTAAACTGATAGCAGGTAGAGGGCGTGCTATAAACCGTTACTCCTTGCCGATGGCGGACTTGCTCTTGGTGGGTATGCCCGCTGATAATGACTTTGAGATGTTTAAAAGCCGCCATCCGTTGCCAAAAAATATCGGCATTTTCGACCATATGCTGATCAATCCAGTCCGAATCGACTGCTATCACATGATGGTGCAGCGCAATAAGCGCAGGCTTAGCGCAGGCCTTTAGCTGCTCACATAGCCAATCAATGTCGGTTAATGTCACTTCCCCTTCTACCTTGCCTGTCATCGAAGAGTCTACCAACAGCAACTGCCAATGGTTAGTTTCGATAACATGACGGTTTAATAAGCGTCTGTCCGCCGGTCTGGCGATAAGCTCACGCTGGAAGAACGGTAGCTCGCTATTATTTTCATCAGTGACATCATGGTTGCCGGCGATACAAGCAAAAGGGATACCCGTTGCTTGCAGTACTTTAAAAATATGATCGTAGATCTCTGCTTGTACTTTATTGACCAAATCGCCTGTCACAAGGATTAAATCGCAGCGCCGCTCCTCACTTAACGCTTGTTTGATGATCGCCTCAAAACTGTATTGGCAAACCGCTACTTCGCTACTGGTTTCGTCAGCCGCCGGCACGTGGGAGGATAAGTGCAAATCGGTAATTTGCAAAACATTGACCTGTCCGTCTGGCGTGCTGATTGCGCTGGCGGGGTAGCTAAGCATGGGGTTTAGTCCCTTATCAAACAAAACGATAAAAAATTAAAATATGATGAAACGAAAACATTGGTTAAATAAAAACAGTCTTAAATTAAAGCGGCGGGCATTTATTAAACCAAATATTCACCAACTATCGCATTGATAGTATTCAGGAAAGTTTATAACATAATGGGCATTAAAGCTCTAGCAATATTGATGAAATAAAGTTCGACAAGGGCGAAGCAAATATCAAAATCACGACCTGAATAGTCATGGCTGAGCTCATTACAAATCCTGTGCTCTATCCCAATAAATCTAACGGCGTGGGGACCAAAATTTTGCCAAGATGGAATTTTTGCTTATGAGCTTTGAGATAATGAGCGCCACAAAGAATAAAATAGCCAGTACCAAAACGATAGCAAGCCCCGTTTGGATATCTAGCCAAATACTGCCCCAAACGCCAAGCGTAACGCCCAGTTGGGCAATGATTAAAGAGATAACGACCATTTGTTTTGGTGATGCCGACCATAAGCGCGCTGTCAGTGCTGGCAACACCAATAGACCGCTGATTAATAAGCTACCAACGGCTTGCAAGGCAATGGCACAAAACCCAGCTAATACCCCCATAAAAAACAAACGTTGACGCATCGGATTGATCCCTTGAATCCGCGCGAGCGCCTCATGAGTCGCAAGCTTGATTTGTGCGGGCCAAATATAAATCAGTAATCCCAAGCCCACTAAAACACTGGCCGCAATCAACGGCAAATCTGCCCAATCAAGCTCAAGCAAATTGCCAAATAAAAAACCTAAGACGTTGGCTTGTTGATCGGTAAGCTGCGTCAAAGTTAATAACCCTAGACACAGCAGCGATACCGCAACCACCGCCAGCACCGCATCGACCGGCAAACGCTCATCATCGATGAATACCAAGCCCAGTACGACCAAAATACTGACGATGCCAATGCCAATGCCCATCGGTAATTGCCACAAAACTGCCAACGCCACACCAAGTAACGTGCCATGTGCCAAGGCATCGGCAAAAAATGCCATGCGCCGCCATAAGACTAGGCAGCCTAAAGGCGCAGAAAGTAGCGCTAAAATGCTACCAGCAATCCAAGCAGGGGCGATGATGGCTAACCAAGCGGTCATAATAGATATCCGTGATGTTTGTATAAAAGGGACAAGGTAAGTTGCCTGAAAAGCTTGGTTTTTTAATTATATTTCACTTGGGGCATGGTGCTCACAAGCGTGCGGTTGATGCACATAAGGCTGCTCATAATGATGACCAAAGAGTTTTTGAAACTCCAAACTGATGGCAAGCTCACTTGGTTGCCCTTCGCAGCAAATATGCTTATTCAGACAAATAACGCGGCGGCTGCCTTTCATGACCCAATGCAAATCGTGTGAAACCACTAGCATAGCGCAGCGCAAAAATTCTGGCAGCTCATCGATAAACTGATAGAGCCAAACCTCAGTATCAGGGTCAAGCCCTTGCATCGGCTCATCTAAAATTAATAAATTGGGCTTGTCTAATAAGGCGCGTGCCAATAATACCCGCTGGGTTTCACCGCCTGATAAATGCAGCATTTGCCGCGACAATAAATGTGTCAACGATAAATTATCAAAGATAAATTGGCGCTGCTCAACCGTTAAGCGCTTTTTATCGGCTTGCGCCAATAAATCACAAACGCGTAACGGTAAAATAGGCGGCACGGCAAAGCGCTGCGGTACATAGCCAAGTTGCAAGTTTTGGTGTGGCGTTACCTGGCCACTCGTCGGTTCGATTAAGCCCAAAATAAGCTTGACTAAGGTTGATTTGCCCGCGCCATTAGGACCTATCAGACTGACCGTTTCATTAACGGCGATATCAATATCGATATGCGAGAGGATATGTTGCTGCCCGATATGGTAACTGATATCACTTAAGCTCAGCAGTTTGGTGGCATTAGGCATTATCTTATCACTCAGATTAACAGCAGAGGATGGTTTGGTTGGTAAAATTGCTAGGCTCATAGGGCAGTACTGATGTATGGATAATAATTAAAAAAGACAGAATAACGGTTCAGCATAAAGGTATAAACCCAAAATACAGGCAAAAAATATAAGCAAACCATTACTTTACTGACACGCTTGGCAACGACCGCTCAATTCAATGACGCTACGCTCGACCATAAAGCCAACATCTTGTTCCGCAAAGCTCATCATTTCTTGTACTGGCAAGCTGCTGCATTCTTGTACCCGCTGACACTGCGCACAGATTAAAAATGCTGCCGTATGCTGGGCGCGGGGATGACAGCAAGGCACATAAGCGTTGATAGAGGTTAGCTGGTGAATCAAGCCTTCGCTCAATAAAAACTCCAAGCTGCGATAAACCGTCGGCGGAGCGACGTTTTTTGGCGTTTGAGTATTTGCTTGATGGCTCGAGCTATCACTTTCTGCTTCAGGCTCGGTAAGGCGCATCTGCTGCAATTGGGTGATTAAATCATAAGCGCCCACTGGTTTATTGGCTTCTAGCACCAGCTGGTAGATTTGTTGACGCAGCGGCGTAAAGCGCGCGCCGCTTGAGCGACATTGCTCTTTGGCTGCTAGTAAACGCTCATTGACATCGGACGCTGTAAAATCTTGCACATCATGGATATGAGCGCAAACAGATGAATGAGTAGACATGCAGCAAGCTCCTAAAGATGATCTAGCGGTGTGACGGACAGCGTTTTTAGATAATGGATATTTTATAATGGTTTTTTATATTGTTATAGTATAACATACTAAAAAGCAAAACAGAGAAGTCCTTTGCATTTATTCACAGGTCTGTTGTTTTATAACCAGAATAACGTTGCACAACATTTATAACTACCTTTGCCATTTATCCTTGAACCTTTATCCTTAAACCTTAAAAGCCGTCATTATGATTTCATTTTTTAAAAACTCTATGCATTTACCTCTGCGCTTACCGCGATTGTTCATAACTGGCGTGCTTACATTTGCCTCATTAATGATGAGCGCGCAAGCGGCAACGGTGAGCGTCAGTAACTATCCGCTATTTTTATTAAGCCAAGCGGTGACGGAAGGCGCACCATCTGCCAAGCAATTATTGCAAGCAGGGGAGGTAGGGCATCACGGCAGTATCAGTCCCGGCGATATCAAGGCAATTCAAAACAGTAAGTTTGTGGTTTGGTTTGGCGAGCCGCTAGAAAACAATCTAGCCACCACGCTCAATAGTGCACCAAATGCGATTGCCTTATTCAAGTTCGATGCCTTTAATCGTCATCCACTGCGTGATGTTAAAGGCAAAGCCATTGCTGGCACGCTCGATCCACATATTTGGCTCGATCCTGAAAACGCCAAAGCCATTACGCGAGCACTTGCCGTCATTCACAGCCATGCCAATCCGCAATATAAAAAGCTCTATCATGCCAATGCACAAAAATTTGCCCAGCGCATGAATGAGGCCGTGGCGGCAGCCAATAAAAACCACGCGCAAAAACCTTTGCCGTATTGGGCTTATCACGATGCTTATCAATACATAGAAGACAGCGCCAAGCTTAAACTAATGGGTAGCTTAAGTACCGATCATCATTTAGCGCCAAAAGCCAGTCAATTACGCTGGTTAAATGAGCAGCGCCCAGCAAAACAAATGTGTTTGGTCAGCCCAAGTCAGCCTGCTAAAGGTTTGCTGGCAAAATTACAACCGGTTAAAAGTACCGTCCAAGCGGAAGATATGAGCAACAGTAAAGATTTTATTAGCGGTTGGCAGGCAATGGCGCAACAAATTCGCCAATGTATCTCCTAACTGTCGGTCAAACTCTCATGGCAAGTTGCGCTTTTAAGCGGGTTAAAATGATGAAAGACTCATTCACTGAGTAATATCCAGCAAATTAACAGTAGAATAGGTGGATTTAGAGGTTATTAGCGTTGCTTTATTGACTCTGTAGAGAGATTTTCAGGGTTAAATAACTAAATGCTTGATAAAAGGCATATTTCACTTGCTTAAAATCTGCTTGCTCCCTATAATAAGTGGCGTTTTATTTTGGTTAAAAGATAACGTCTGTAGAGTGAGTCATTCACGGATAATATTGTCGCAACGGTGCGGCGTTGTCCCACGTTATAGAGCTATAGAAATATCAATGACCAAGCCTGCCAAACGCACCCAAAGAGATAAGATTGTTATTTATCTAAAACGCCAAGCATGGATTTTATTTATCCTGATTGTGCTCGGTTGGATAGTAGATGTTACTTGGTTGGGTAATAACGGCAATACGCTTGTTATTGCAAAGAGCAACGCTATTGGGGCGCTACTCAGTTTTGCCACCCAAGCGGTCTTTGCTGGATTTATCTTTTGGTATACCGGATATCGCGCGCGCAGACATATTGTCAGCCAGCTATATCGTGGTCAAATGGTCAAATGGCTACTGACCGTATGTGGTTTTGCACTAATTTTTATTACCATACAACCTCTATCAGCGCCTGCGCTATTCGTCGGTTTTATGGTAATGCAGATTAGTCACAGTTGGATGTTGTGGCAGATACGCTAGATTTAGCAGCTATTATAATTTTAATAGCTTAATAATACAGTACGTACATTTGTCATCCTGCGGTCCAGCTTCTCTAAGATTACTGTTATAAAGTCATCAATCAATGATTAAATGACTGAAAACTGTTTTTACAATAAAAGTATGAATAAAGACGCTTAACTAGAGCTAAGCGTAAAAATCGCGATAAGTAACCCTCTTTTTAAATAGGGTGTTTAAATACAATTAAATTGTCGGCTTTGATGGATATACGCAAAGCCATAGTAGCGAACGTTAACAGCGGTTAACGTATTCATACCGTAAATAAAAAAGTCATAATTGACTTTACACGATTACAACGCTGCATTAATATAGACAGCTAACTGTCTTGCTGCTGAGCACCGTATTAGGTGTGATGAAAGTAAAGCGAGACAAGTAAACACATACTTAAAAATTTGCGTAGATATGCAAGGGCCATTAATGAATAATCGTGCGCCCTTTTTTGATAGCTAAAATTTATCCATGACTATCAAATTGAGCGGTCGCAATAAAAAATTGGTTATTCAGTCATTTAAGAATAACAGAGTAGTTATAGAGCTATGGGTTGGATGTTATTGGTTACATGAGGGCTGTCACAGGATTTATTGATTTGCTTTGTAGTAGATTAAATAAAACCGCCAACACCTCATCAGATGACAACCATATTTTTTGGTAGTTGATTAAATCGTTGATTAATAAGAAGCTTACATTATGGCATCCGAGCAAACATCATCAGAATATATCTCTCACCACTTAACGAATTGGACGTACGGCTATCTGCCGGGCGAAGGTTGGAAAGTTGCCCATACTGCTGAAGAAGCAGGGTTAATGGGTTTTAAAGCTATCCATCTTGACTCCATGTTATGGTCAATCGGTCTGGGTATTTTATTTTGTGCCATCTTTTGGATGGTTGCCAAAAAAGTTACTTCAGGCGTTCCCGGCAAAACTCAAGCAGCGGTTGAGATGATCGTTGAGTTTGTTGATAACAACGTTCGCGATTCTTACAGTGGTACCTCAAAATTGATTGCGCCGCTAGCGTTGACCATTTTTGTGTGGATTTTCTTGATGAACTTAATGGATTTATTGCCTATCGACTTCATTCCAAGTCTAGCAGGTCAAGTTGGCGCTGCGATGGGTCATGATCCACATCACGTGTTCTTCAAGATTGTGCCAACGACTGACCCTAATATCACCCTAGGCATGTCATTTTCTGTCTTTGCGCTGATTATTTACTACAGTATTAAAGAAAAAGGGTTGGGTGGTTTTATTGGTGAGTTAACACTGCATCCGTTTAGCGCCAAAAACCCAATCATGCAAATCATTTTAATCCCCATCAACTTTATCTTAGAGTTTGTTACTTTGATTGCCAAACCCATTTCACTAGGTTTGCGTCTGTTCGGTAACATGTATGCTGGGGAGCTAATCTTCGTATTGATTGCCCTGATGCCGTTTTGGATTCAATGGGCGTTATCGGTGCCGTGGGCGATTTTCCACATCTTAATTATTACCCTTCAAGCGTTCGTATTTATGATGTTGACGATAGTTTATATGTCGCTTGCATCATCAACTGAACATTAATTATACATTCAATAGGTAAATGAGGATACATCAATGGATCCAGTATTAGGTGGTTACACAGTTATCGCAGTAGCACTGCTTATCGGTCTTGGCGCACTTGGCACAGGCATTGGTTTTGCTATTCTAGGCGGCAAGTTCTTAGAAGGTGTTGCACGTCAACCAGAACTTGGTTCACAACTGCAAACTCGTATGTTCATCGTGGCAGGTCTACTTGATGCCGTACCGATGATTGGTGTTGGTATTGCTATGCTATTGTTGTTCGCTAACCCTCTAGCAGGTTAATCAGAAAGCTCAGTTGTAAATGTTTGGTGGTCAAAGTTTGTATATTAAACATAGCCAAAGTTTGGCTATCAAATATGATCAATGAAACTGATTTTTCATTAACAAAGAGGTGATCACGTGAATATCAATTCTACCCTCATCGGTCAAGCCATTGCTTTTGCAATATTTGTGATTTTTTGCATGAAATTCGTGTGGCCACCACTTATCGGTGCCATTAATGAGCGTCAGCGTAAAATCGCTGAAGGCTTGAATGCTGCAGAAAAAGCAAAAGCAGATTTAGCGACCGCGGAGCAAAATGTACAGCAGGAGCTTGATGTTGCAAAAACTAAAGCTGCTGCGCTAATTGAGCAAGCGAACAAGAGCGCCAATCAGCTTGTTGAAGATGCAAAATTGCAAGCCCAAGCGGAAGGCGAACGCATTCGTCAACAAGCGCAAGCCTCTATCGACCAAGAAATCAATCAAGCGCGTGAATCATTGCGTGCCCAAGTTGCTGAACTGGCTGTACTTGGTGCTGAAAAGATTTTGCAAGACAAAGTCGATGTGCAAAAACATGCCAGTATGTTAGACCAACTGGCGGCGAAGCTGTAATTGTGAGGATATCATGGCTGACTTATCAACCTTAGCACGACCGTACGCTAAAGCCGCGTTTGACTATGCCAATGAAAACGGGGTAGTAAATGAGTGGGAAAACTTCTTATTTATTGCCGCTACCGTTGTCAATGACAAGTCGTTCAGTACTTGGCTAGACAATCCAGCCGTTTCTGCTGAGCATAAGTCAGCTGCTTTGGTCGATCTTTATGATACGCAAGTAGCTAGCGCGAATGATTCTGCTTTTAAGCAGTTATTAGGTGAGACCCAAGGGGCTCGTCATGACCAAAACGCCAGCTATCCTAAAGTATCAGTAGCACTTAGTAACTTCGTTAAACAGTTATCAGAACAAGAGCGTCTGGCGCTGCTTCCTGAAGTTTATGAGCATTATCGCCGTCACAAGGCAATAAGCTTAAAGCAGCTTGACGCTTATGTGACCTCTGCTTATCCATTAACCGATGCCCAGCGTGATACGCTGCAAACGCGTCTTGCCGATTCGCTCAATGCGAGCGTGGTGATTCATGAGTCGGTTGATCCAAGTCTATTGGCGGGCGCTACGATTAAAGTCGGTGACAAAATTATCGATGATTCGATGCGTGGCAAGTTACAACAGTTAAAAACACAGCTAACGGCCTAATGCCAATCATCCGTGCAGCTTACTAAAGCTTGCGTGATATAAGAGCATTTAAGTCAGTGGCGGGTTATCATAAATTAAAGGAAACAAGGCAATGCAACAATTGAATCCAGCGGAAATCAGTAATCTGATTAAGCAGCGTATTCAAGACCTTGATGCGGGTGCAACTGCAAAGAATGAAGGCACGATTGTCAAAGTATCTGACGGTATCGTGCAGATTCATGGTCTTGAAGATGCCATGTACGGCGAAATGATTGAGTTTGAAGGTGAAATCTACGGAATGGCGCTTAACTTAGAGCGTGATTCTGTTGGTGCAGTAGTATTAGGCGACTTCCTAAAACTACAAGAAGGTCAAAAAGCCTATTGTACTGGTCGCATTTTGGAAGTACCCGTAGGTCCTGAGTTGCTAGGCCGTGTTGTTGATGCATTAGGTAACCCTATTGATGGCAAAGGTCCTATCGATGCCAAGATGACTGATAAAGTCGAAAAAATCGCCCCAGGCGTAATCGACCGTCAATCAGTTGATCAACCAGTCATGACTGGTTATAAAGCCGTTGATACCATGATTCCAATCGGTCGTGGTCAGCGTGAGCTTATCATTGGTGACCGTCAGACGGGTAAAACCGCGATGGCTATCGATGCGATCATTGCGCAAAAAGCATCTGGTATTAAATGTGTATACGTCGCAATCGGTCAGAAACGTTCTACCATTGCTAACGTGGTACGTAAGCTTGAGCAAACTGGTGCGCTTGAATATACCACTGTTGTCGTTGCTTCAGCGTCAGAGCCAGCAGCACTTCAATATATCGCACCGTACTCAGGTTGTACGATGGGTGAATACTTCCGTGACCGTGGTGAAGATGCGCTGATTGTATTTGATGACTTATCAAAACAAGCCGTTGCTTATCGTCAAATCTCACTATTGCTACGCCGTCCGCCAGGTCGTGAAGCGTATCCTGGTGACGTATTCTACTTGCACTCACGTTTACTTGAGCGTGCATCACGCGTAAACGCCGCGTACGTAGAAAAATTCACCAATGGTGAAGTGGTTGGTAAAACTGGTTCTTTAACCGCGCTACCTATCATTGAAACCCAAGCCGGTGACGTATCTGCCTTCGTACCAACCAACGTGATTTCAATCACTGATGGTCAGATTTTCTTAGAGTCTAGCCTATTTAACTCAGGTATCCGTCCAGCAGTCAACGCTGGTATCTCGGTATCGCGTGTTGGTGGTGCTGCTCAGACGAAGATTATCAAGAAACTGTCTGGTGGTATCCGTACTGCATTAGCTCAGTATCGTGAATTGGCAGCATTTGCTCAGTTTGCATCAGACCTTGATGATGCAACTCGCGAACAGCTTGATCATGGTGAGCGCGTGACTGAGTTGATGAAGCAAAAACAATATCAGCCAATGTCTATCTCTGAGCAAGCCGCGGTTATTTATGCGTCGAACGAAGGCTTCTTAGCGGACGTTCCTGTTGAAAAAATTGGTTCTTTTGAAGAAGCTTACTTACGCTATATGCATGATGAGCAGAGTGAATTGATGCGTGAGATTGATGACACTGCGAATTATAATGATGATATCGCAGGTCGTTTAAAGTCATCTTTAGAGACCTTTAAACAAAATCACAGTTATTAATTTAACGGGTTAAACCTGAAGTGGTTAGCGCTCGGCTTTAGAGCGCAAAAAGTGGCGCATTATTTAAGAAACTTTTTAAGTCTAAAAGACTTTCCTTTAAGATAATCGCGCCGCTGTTTTAACCAATGAAGGTCTAAGATTGCGTCATGCCACAAGATGTAAAGACATTATTTCGATAAGTTCAGTGTTTTATATTAAATGATTGTTGCATACGCCCATGCTTTTTAACCCTCTTATATTGGAATCATTATGGCAAGCTTAAAAGAGATACGTGCCAAAGTCACCAGTATTAAAAGTACCCAGAAAATTACTCGCGCTATGCAAATGGTAGCTGCTAGTAAAATGCGCCGTGCCCAAGAGCGCATGGAAGTGGGTCGCCCGTATGCTGATAGTATGCGCCGGGTTATTTCGCATTTGGTGCATGCCTCATCAGATTACAAACACCCATACATGGTCTCGCGTTCCGTTGATAAGGTTGGCTATATTGTCATCACATCAGATCGCGGCCTAGCGGGTGGTTTGAATATTAACCTATTCAAAGCTTTATCTAAAAGCATTCAGCAGTATCAAGACCAGTCCGTACAAGCCGAGTTTGCCGTTATTGGTGCTAAAGGCGTGAGTTTCTTTAAAAACTTCGGTGGTAAAGTCACTTCAGCCGTTACTGACTATGGTGATAAACCGACGTTTGAGCAATTAAACGCGCCGGTTCAAGCGATGTTAGAAGACTATAGCAACGGTAAATTAGACCGTATTTATGTGGTCTATAACCAGTTTGTCAACGCCATGACCCAAAAACCGATTGTCAACCAATTGGTACCTTTACCAGAGGGTTCATTTGGTGATGAAGAAAGTGGCATACAAACAGAGCTGAGCTGGGATTATATCTACGAGCCTGACATTAAAACCTTGATTGATGAATTACTTGGTCGCTATATCGAGTCGATTGTCTATCAAGCGGTAATGGAAAACATTGCCTCTGAGCAGTCTTCACGTATGGTTGCGATGAAAGCGGCAACAGATAATGCTGGTGACCTAATTAACGATTTACAGTTGGTTTATAATAAGCTGCGTCAAGCGGCGATTACCCGAGAAATCTCGGAAATCGTTGGCGGTGCTGCTGCTGTTTCATAATTGAAACCCTTTATAAAACCCACTATATACAGAAGTTCAAGGAGAACGCAATGAGTAGCGGTCGTATTGTACAGATTATTGGCGCGGTTCTTGACGTTGAGTTTGACCGTAACGAAGTTCCTCAAATTTTTGATGCCTTGCAAGTAGACGGCACTGAAACCACCCTAGAAGTACAGCAACAACTAGGTGACGGTATCGTACGTACTATTGCGATGGGTTCAACCGAAGGTTTAAAGCGTAACCTACCAGTGACTAACACAGGCGCACCTATTTCTGTACCAGTCGGTATGGGTACATTAGGTCGCATCATGGATGTTCTTGGTCGTCCTATCGATGAAGAAGGTCCAGTTGCTGCAGATGAGCGCTGGTCTATCCACCGTGAAGCCCCAAGCTATGCAGAACAGTCAAACAGTACTGAACTGCTAGAGACTGGTATTAAAGTTATCGATCTGCTTTGCCCGTTTGCTAAAGGTGGTAAAGTTGGTTTGTTTGGTGGTGCTGGTGTTGGTAAAACCGTCAACATGATGGAATTGATCAACAACATCGCCCTTAAACACGAAGGTTTATCTGTGTTTGCTGGTGTTGGTGAGCGTACTCGTGAAGGTAATGACTTCTATCACGAAATGCAAGAAGCGGGTGTTGTCAACGTTGAAGACTTTAGCAAATCTAAAGTTGCGATGGTATATGGTCAGATGAATGAGCCACCAGGTAACCGTTTACGTGTTGCACTGTCTGGTTTGACCATGGCTGAGTACTTCCGTGACACCAAAGATCCTGCCACTGGCAAAGGTCGTGACGTATTATTGTTCGTTGATAACATCTATCGTTATACGCTAGCGGGTACTGAAGTATCAGCACTGCTAGGCCGTATGCCATCAGCGGTTGGTTATCAGCCAACGCTAGCTGA
The DNA here is from genome assembly GCF_002377905.1 of Psychrobacter sp. UBA3483. Classification (GTDB taxonomy): domain Bacteria; phylum Pseudomonadota; class Gammaproteobacteria; order Pseudomonadales; family Moraxellaceae; genus Psychrobacter. The sequence goes on from NZ_DFQS01000015.1 coordinate 25,356, forward strand.
AGAAATGGGTATGCTGCAAGAGCGTATTACTTCAACGCAATCAGGTTCAATTACTTCTGTACAAGCGGTATATGTACCTGCGGATGACTTGACGGATCCATCACCAGCAACGACGTTTGCTCACTTGGATGCGACAGTAGTACTAAGCCGTGATATCGCCTCACAAGGTATCTACCCTGCGGTTGATCCACTAGATTCAACCTCACGTCAGCTTGATCCATTGGTTATCGGTGAAGAGCATTACAACGTTGCTCGCGGCGTGCAGGAAGTTCTTCAGCGTTATAAAGAGCTTAAAGACATCATCGCCATTCTAGGTATGGATGAGTTGTCAGAAGAAGATAAACTAGTCGTTTATCGCGCGCGTAAAATCCAGCGCTTCTTGTCACAGCCATTCCACGTAGCAGAAGTGTTCACCGGTGCTCCTGGTAAATATGTGCCATTGCGCGATACCATTGCTAGCTTTAAAGCAATCATCGCTGGTGAGTACGATGATCTACCAGAGCAAGCTTTCTATATGGCGGGCGGCATCGACGAAGTTGTTGCTAAAGCAGAAAAAATGAAGTCTTCTGCAGCGTAAGTTGTATTGGTATGGGCTAACGAGTAGGTATAATATAACCTTTATATCTACTCCTCAGTAACGCATCGCAGTTTTTACTGTTTTTTGATCGCGCTTTGATGGTAAGGAATTAAGTATGGCAACGTTACAATGTCGCGTCGTAAGTGCTCGTGAAGAGTTGTATTCAGGCGAAATTAGCATGTTAATAGCTAGTGGTACCGAAGGCGAAATTGGTATATTGCCAGGTCACACCCCGCTTATTACTTTGCTAAAACCCGGTCCGATGCGCGTACAAACGCCTAACGGTGAAGAAGAAGTCATTTATGTATCTGGCGGCGTGTTAGAAGTACAGCCAAAAATGGTCACCGTACTTGCTGATACCGCTATGCGTGCGCACAATCTTGACGAAAGTAAAATCGTTGAAGCACGTAAGAAAGCTGAGCAAATGCTGGTCAACCAATCTGATACCGTACAAACCAATGCGGCATTAGCGTCATTGGCTGAATCAGTCGCCCAGCTGCAGACTATTCGTAAATATAAAAACCGCGCTTAGTCACGCTTTATTTTTTGCTACAACCATAAAAAAACAGTCCATTAGAGTAATGCCAGTCAGTTAAGGCAA
>NZ_DFQS01000027.1 GCF_002377905.1 Psychrobacter sp. UBA3483
GATAAGCCGTTAAAGCGCAAGTTGGGGAGTTTCCCAAACTTTGTGTAACTGCTTATAATCCACTAACAGGAGAATAAGCAATGACTAACCAATCTGACATCAAGAAACTGGCTGAGCAAATGGCCAGCAGCATGAAAAGCTTCGATGACATCAAAGACTTTCAAAAGCAGCTCATGCAGTCCTTCATCGACACTGCCCTAGAAGCAGAAATGGAAGAGCATCTCGGCTACCCCAAGCATGAAAAGGCAGACAGGCCTAATAAGCGCAATGGGCACACTAAAAAGAGAGTCCGTAGCGACACAGGCGAGCTTGAGATCTCCACCCCCAGAGACCGCGACAGTAGCTTTGAGCCTGTACTTGTCAGTAAGCATCAAACCCGTATTTCAGGTCTTGATGATAAAATCATATTTCACTACAGGCATAGCCTTACGTCTTGCGCTTCGGGCAAGTGTCTCCCAGACACTTGCTGATCCTCGCTCATACGCCAAAGGTCAAACCACCACTGAGATCGTAGAGAGCATTAAAGAGCTCTACGATGTCGACATCTCAAGCTCTCTTGTCTCAAGAGTCACCGATAACATATTAGAGGACATCACCGCTTGGCAGAACCGGCCGCTGAGCAGTGTTTATCCTATCGTCTATTTAGACTGCATTGTCATTAAAGTACGTCAAGACAAGCAGATCATCAACAAGGCAATCTATCTGGCCTTAGGCGTTGCTCTTGATGGTAAAAAAGAGCTGCTTGGCATGTGGCTATCAGAGAACGAGGGCGCTAAATTCTGGCTTGGTGTTCTCACTGAGCTACAAAACCACGGGGTTCAAGATATTCTTATTGCCTGTGTAGACGGCCTAAAAGGCTTCCCTGATGCCATTAATACGGTCTACCCTAACGCTCAGGTTCAGCTGTGTATCGTGCATATGGTGCGCTATTCGATGAAGTTCGTACCTTGGACGGACAAGAAGGCCGTAGCAGCTGATTTAAAGGCCATCTACGGTGCTGATACGCTTGAGATGGCAGAGGCCAACCTTGAGCACTTTGATGAAGTATGGGGCAAAGAGTACCCGCATGTCATCAAGTCTTGGCGTAATAACTGGGAGGGCTTAACGGTGTTCTTTGAGTACCCTAAAGACATCAGAAAAGTCATTTATACCACCAATGCGATAGAGTCGCTAAATAGTGTCATTCGAACAGCGGTGAATAAGCGTAAGGTGTTTCCCTCTGATCAAGCCGCCTTCAAGGTGGTCTATTTGGCAACTCAACAGGCATCGTCAAGGTGGTCGATGCCGATTCGTAACTGGACGGCGGCTCTTAATCGCTTTATAATTATGTTTGATGATCGTATCAGTAAGCATTTAATCTAAATGGCAGTTACACAGAATCTGGGATGGGCTCTTGCTGGTATCATTAATTTCGAGCTAAACCTATGACTTTTGCAAGAGGTCTACTGACTAATCATTTTCTAAGAATAAGGAAGTTACTATGAAGCGTATTATGATGTTATCTGCACTAAGTGGTGTTTTAGCGCTTACAGGCTGCTCGACAATGGATAAAGTATTTGGCACTAATATGTCAGGAATGAATGATAACCAGATGGTTAGTAGCAGCGCCGTACCAGTGACTAGTAGAAACGGTATGCTGGTTGATTCTACTAATTACATGACGCTATATACCTTTGACAAAGACACTGCCAATAAGTCGAACTGTACAGGTGATTGTTTAGCGGCTTGGCCAGCACTTACCGCCCCTAACAATGCCAAAAGCGTCGGTCAGTTCTCGACTTTTCAGCGTGATGACGGTACTTATCAGTGGGCTGCCAATAACATGCCGTTATACTTCTTTGTAAAAGACACTAAAGCTGGAGATGCAAACGGCGATAATGTAAAAGGCGTTTGGCATATTGTTCCAACTCAATAAAGCCCAATATATTGTAGAGACAAAAAACAGCAGCTATAACTAGTTATAGCTGGTGTTTTTTTATAGTGATACTGTCTGCAATAATACTTTTTAATACTACCTTATTAAGCAGGTCTGTTCGCCTCATCTTCAGAAGCAAGTGCTGCCTTTTTCCTATATAAAGGAAAGAAGTCAGAATTCAAATCTTCCTCGCTCAGACCAACCTTGGCTACCAATTCGGCATATTTCTCTGGGTTGACAATGAGTCTATAGGTTTTAAAATCAAACTCCTCAGAGGGGGAGCTAAAGCCTTTTTTATATTTGTATAGTGAGTCGAGGCTAGCACCAAGGCCACCGCCAAGGTGAAGTAATTTATAGTTATTTTCCCGCCCCCAGTCTCTTGCCACATGAGTAATCAGTTTAGCAGGCTGCAGTTTTCTATAATCGTCGAGCGTTCCTCCTAAATGATACTGCATAATCCCTGACTCCTCACAGGCAGTGTATAAAGAAGAAGCAATAGGCTTATCTTCTTGATAAGCCGTTATCAACAGCAATCTGCCTTGTAGGTTTTTAGACAAATTATAGTAATAATTGTCATCAAAAAAATAATAATCAGTGGCACCAACATTCGCCATCGTCTCTTCATAAATCTTTGAAAAGATTTTAGCGTTTTCTTCGTCCAACGCTTCAACCTTAGTAGTCACATCCATTTTCATTGCTTTTTTGATGCCACGGCGGTGCTGATTTTGAGTTTCTTGCCAGTATTCTTCTTCAGATTTAGTCAAATCAGAGGCTACTGTTAAGCCATGCTTTATTATTTTGCCAATAGCTGGGGGGCGCTCTCGTTCTTTGTTAATGATGGGATGCAGGCGCATAAACAAAGAGACACAGCCTTCTTCATAAAGAAAATCCTGAAGGCCTTTCAACATAATATCCAGCTCATCAGTGGTCACAGTGTCGTCAACCAGCGGACCGCCATACCCATAAGTAGAAGTGGCATCCCAGTACTTAGCGTCAATCTCTCTTATCATTAAAGGCAAATATATTTTTTTATTATTATAACCCCAGTTCGGGATAAGTGATTCATTAAGCTGCTGATAGTATTGATATTTTCTATTACTCTTGAAGACCAGCTAAGTCTTTGAAGACAGGCTTCTCTATAAACTACTGTCAAAAGCATGACTTTATAAGGTCAGATAATAATTATACAAATAGTATCAACAACTTAAGCACTGGCTTATCCCGAACTGGGGTTTTACTACTAAAATCAATCTTCTGTCAAAATATCAATAAAACTCTGCCAAATGGGGCTTTGATGACGCGCTTTATGCCACACCAGCCACCACGTGCGCGCTAAATCAATACCTGCTACTTTCACCTGCACCAGCTCTGCTTTATCCAATTCTGCTTGAATGACATACTGCGATAAGCAGCCAAGCCCAATATCGGCGCTGACCATATGCTTAATGGCTTCTGACTGCTGAATTGCCATGACAATCTCGGCATGCGGTAGATGCTGCAATAACTGCTCATCGATAATCTGCCGCGTCCCCGAACCCGCCTCTCGTACCAGTAATGGCAGCCTTGCCAATCGTTCAGCGCTGAGCTCATAGCATTTTTCTTTATGGTTATAGTCCATGTTTGCCAACCATTTACTATGAGATTTAGCAAATACCATCAAGGTATCGGTCCGCCAAGCGCGCTGCTCAATGACTTTCATATCTGTCGGGCGCGGCATACCTTCTACAAGCGCAATATCGATATTTAATTGCTCAACCTCGCCGACCACTTCTTGGGTATTGGCAATATACATATCGATATGGGCATCGGGTAGCGCTTCGTACAATTTGGCAAGCAGCGGTGGCAATACATAATTACCGATAGTCGTGCTAGCACCAATATGAATCTGCCCTGCTTGATGCTTATGATAATGCTCAAGCGTTAAAGCTTGTCCCAAAATCGCTTGTGCCTGTATATAGATAGGATGGGCGTTTGGATGCTGATTGAGCCTGCGCCCGACGCGCTCAAATAGCGGCATTTGTAACCGCGCCTCCAGCTCAGTGAGTGCACTGCTGACCGCTGATTGCGATAAATGCAGCTCTTCACTGGCACGGCTGGTACTGCCAGTTTGATAAATACTGACAAACACTGATAATTGCTTGAGGGTAATCTTTGGTAATACCTGCATGGCTTTTTTCATAATTTCTCTGACACCCTATCTTATTGATACAACCTAAAAACCACCTGTTATTTTAAAAACCCTTTATTATCTAAAAAACCATCTTTTTAGCCCAAAGACTTTTATTAACCTAAAAAATCGATAGTTTTTATCTAATTAATCTGTTTTTATTATAGATTGGTCTGCCTTATAATGTCTATTCATAAGCTTATGCTTATTTCGATTATGGACAATAGGACACTTCGTCATGCACGCCTTAACTAAAACAGTGACCAACTACTTCCCAACCAATCGCCATTTCGCAGGTTTGATAGTGGTGTTTGTCGGTAGCTTATTTTGCTTATGGCTAAATACGAGCTTGGATGTCTGGAGTCACGGGCGCATTATAGGCTTGTCTTCGTTAACGCTAGCGATTTTGATCGGTATGATATTGGGCAATACCGTTTATTCTAGTTTCGCTGAGCAGCTACATGTGGGCGTGACATTTGCCAAAGGTCAAATACTGCGTCTCGCCATCATGTTTTATGGCTTTAAGCTGACCCTAACGCAAGTATCAAGTGTCGGACTGTCTGCGGTGATGAGCGATGCGTTGGTATTGACCTCGACTTTTTTAATCACTTATTGGTTAGGTACAAAATGGCTCAAAGTCGATAAACAAACGACGTTATTGATTGGTGCAGGCGCGAGTATTTGCGGGGCAGCAGCTGTTATCGCCGCAGAGCCAGTGATCAAGGCCGAAGCGCACAAAGTCACTATCGCTGTGGCTACGGTCGTGGTCTTTGGCACCATTGCGATGCTGCTTTATCCGTTTTTATACCATCTTGGTTGGTTGCAACCTTGGCTAAATGCTCAGCAGTACGGGATTTATACGGGTGCCACCATTCATGAAGTGGCGCAAGTCGTCGTCGCTGGTAACGCAGTCAGTCCCGAAGTGGGTGACACAGCGGTTGTCACCAAGATGATACGCGTGATGATGCTCGCGCCGTTCTTATTGGTTTTATCTTTTGCGTTGACCAAAGGCAGTAACGATCAAGGTAACAAACCCTCTGTAATGAGCCGCATTCAACAAGTCAAAGTGCCTTGGTTTGCCTTCATATTCATTGCCATCGTCTTACTGCACACTTGGGTGCCGATGACCGCAAGCTTTGAGCGTAGTATGGTGATACTAGACGATGTGCTGCTCACCATGGCAATGTTTGCGCTGGGTCTAACCACGCATTTGGGCGCTATCAAACAAGCTGGCGTTAAACCCCTTATCTTAGGTGCGATTATGTTTGCTTGGTTAATCGTTGGTGGCGGCTTGATCAATATTGGCATCGCTTCACTGTAAAAAAGCTATTTAACCCCAGTTCGGGATAAGCCACATTGTAACTCATTGATACTATTTACAATGTTGCTACCTGTCCCTGCTGAGGCATATTTTTGATGGTGGGTTTATAGGGAAACCAGCAATAAGCAATTAAACCTGACAGCAAGTTTGTGATAAACCCCGTGACACTACGATGGCGTGAGTGTTCGATTTGGCACAAGTTTTTAAGCTCTCCAAACACCGTTTCAACCAAAGAGCGATGATTGAGTAGTGCCTCATCCATAGGCTCAAGTAATTGGGGTTTCATATTACGCCGAAGTTTGGTTATCAACGTGGTATCACTGTGTTTTGTGAGCCACTCGTTTAGGGCTTTACTGATATAGCCTCTATCCCCAAACACCTTGCCAAACACAGGCGTTGCCATATCCTTAACAGGCGCTCTATCATCGGTATTACCCTCAGTGACTTTGACGGATACCAGCTCACCTTTATGATTGATAATGGCGTGTAGCTTAAAGCCATAGAACCAGCCCATGCTGCTTTTGCCTCGGGTTGCAAGTCCTTCAAAGACTTTATGACGGTAGATACGTTTGTTATGACAAACTGCTATCTTGGTTGAATCAATATAGCTGATACCCGTACAGTCGCCCATCATGCTTTGCAAGTAGGCACATAGTGGCATGATACTGCGCGGCACAAGCTTTATAAATCGCGAGTAGCTCGGCAGATTTGGAAACTCCCGTTTCATCATGCCAAGCATGTGATGGTAGTAAAACGCCTTAAACTGTCGATAACGNNTGTGAAGTTTGTCTTGGTAAACTCACTTTAGCAATTTTGGGCTTCTTTTTTTATCTTTTTTTGAGCGCTTATCCCGAATTGGGGTTAAATATCAAATGCAACAATAAACAATAAATGACGAGAGGGTATGTATGAAACCTGATAACCATAACTTAACTTTTAAGCAGCATAAATTGTTTGGTGCGCTTATCCTACTGACAGTGACATCGTCGTTATTTGCTTGTAGCGAAACCAATACCACTGCTGCAACCACAGCGACTGTAGAGACGGCAACAGACAGCCAGAATTCAAAAGTCCAAACGCCTAAAACGGTGACTCCGAGCGCTAGCAGTAACAGTGATGCGCTGAGAAACGTCTCTGCGACGGTTTATAAAGATGCCAATTGTGGCTGCTGTAAAGAGTGGATTAGCCATGCCGAAGATCATGGTATGACCGCTGAGGGGCAAGATGTTGCCGACTTAGCGGTATTTAAACAGCGCTACGGCGTCCCTAATAATATGCGCTCTTGTCACACCACGGTCACGAGTGATGGTTATGTGTTTGAAGGCCATGTACCCGCTAAGCATGTTGCAGAGTTTTTAGCAAACCCGCCAAGCGACGCCATTGGCCTTGCTGTACCGGGTATGCCTATGGGGAGTCCTGGTATGGAATATAACAATCAGTTCGACCCTTATCAAATCATGCAAATAAATAAAGATGGTAGCACAGCGGTATATGCTGAGGTTGATAGCGCCAATGCCCAGTTATAGCTGAAAAGGATGATTTTTACTGTCCATCGCTAACTTATTAATAACCCCAGTTCGGGATAAGCGCTCAAAAAAAAGATAAAAAAAGAAGTCCGAAGTTGCTAAAGTAAGTTTACCAAGACAAACTTCACAACAAGGACTTCTTACATGGACAACCTAACCGAACTATACTGCCATATTGACGACTTTTATCAGCAATTCAAACCTGAGTTTGACGCTCATTTAATCGCAACGGGCCGTCAACGGCTAAGAGCATGCCAGATAAGTGTAGCAGAGATTATGACCATCTTGGTACTGTTTCATCAACTGCGGTATCGACAGTTTAAGTCTTTTTACTACCACCATATGCATGGCATGATGGAACGGGAGTTTCCAAACCTGCCGAGCTACTCGCGATTTATAGAGCTTGTGCCGCGCAGTATCATACCACTGTGCAGCTACTTGCAAAG
>NZ_DFQS01000007.1 GCF_002377905.1 Psychrobacter sp. UBA3483
GGGGTTACTCTCGGTCTTTGAGTGTTTGCCAAAGTCATGCTCTTCTAGGTTGTGGATTGGTATAGACATAAGTGGATTATACTATATATTTTGGGTTTGGTATAAGAATCATTTACTTTATTTATTGTGTAAACACGCATAAAAATAGCCGTTATAAAATATAGCGGCTATTTTTTCATTTCTAATTTCTAATTTCTAATTTCTAATTTCTAATTTCTAATTTCTGTTTTTACTCTTGCTTTGCTAATTCTTTGTTTCTAATTTTTCGTTTCTATCAGCGCAATCATCGCACCCATCTCTTTTTTATCATGCTTATCAATGGTCGGTGCGTAGAGTGCCGAAGCGATACCGCCATCTAAAAATAGGGCATTTGGGCAGCTTAATTCATCTTTAAACAAGGCGGCAAATTGATAAAAGCTCACCGGCGCCTCGCTATTGACAAATTGTATACTGCCATCACTGCAAACACCGGCGCCATTACGTAGCTTAAGCGAGCTGCTCTCAGGTTTAAACTGCGGGTGAATTTTATTATTGATGACTAGCATAGGACCTGATTGCGTCGCATACCAAGGCTGCGTATTGCCATTTTTGAGCTGGCTGTCTAGCGTTTTGCTTTCGGTAATCTGTACTTTGCCAGATTTATCCCACCACATGACGCCGTTGGGCAACAGATGAAAGTTGCCGCCGCCTTCTTTGATATTTAATGCGCGTCGCTCCCTACCTTCGATAACCGTATAGCCAATCGGCGCATAATTTTCATTATACATGCCAGCATTCATGGCAAAGTTAAGGGTTTGATTAGAGGGCAGCGCCGCTAGTAAAGCATCAAAAGTCAGTAGCGGCTGGTTGTTATCAGCATTGCTATCGCTCTGTTGCCAAAATAGCTGTAATGAATAACGCGTGTCGGTCAGCGCCTTTGCATCAATACGGCAAACGCTATAGGCAAAGGGCGTGTTTTGCGCCTGACATGACCAATTTTTGCCATCACTACTTATCGTGTCATGGTTATTATCTTCTGCTGGCTGGCAAGCGCTGATGCTTAATGCAACCAGCGCTGCCGCCAACAATGAGTAAGGGAACCTAAATATAGAACTTGGCATCGATGACTTATCTTTTTATAGGATAACGTTAGATGGTCTAAAAAACGCCATAATCCATAATCCTTAATCGTCTAATGGCGGAATTTCGCGGAAAGTATTATTGACGTTGCCAATTAACAGACCACCATCGATAAGGTCTACTGAATCATCGGGGTGCAGGGTGGTTGGGGCATTGGTTTCTTTACCTTTATCACGCGAGTCTTTGTTATAAGCAATCAGCGCATCGTTATTGGCAAGGAAGCTATCAGGATTTGCCATCACCCACATTTGGTTAAAGACGTCGGCGCGAGCATTTTGCTCAAGCAGCGCACCTTGGTCGGCAAAGTAAAAGAACTTCGATAATAGCTTGATTTGGCCATCGTCTAAACGGCGGGCGATATGATACGGCTGCAATTGGCTTGGATGCTGAAGACCGACGGCGCCAACGATACTAGCAAGCGACTTTAGGGTGTTTTTATGGAAGCTTGCCACGCGCTCAGCTTTACTTGGTACATCAAGGGCTTTTTGGCGATACGGGTCTTGGGTTGCGACCCCAGTCGGGCAAGTATTGGTATGGCAAGAGCGCGATTGGATACAACCAACGGCAAACATAAAGCCGCGCGCTGAGTTGCACCAGTCAGCACCCAGCGCAATCATACGCGCAATATCAAAGCCTGAGACAATTTTGCCACTAACGCCAAGCTTAATCTTATCGCGAATACCCGCACCAACTAAGGTATTATGCACGAGCATAAAGCCTTCAACCATTGGCATACCGACGTTGTCCATAAATTCAACAGGCGCTGCACCTGTACCGCCTTCAGCACCGTCAATGACAATAAAGTCAGGGTAATTGTCCATCTCTATCATGGCTTTCACGATTGCCATAAACTGCCATGGCTGACCGATACACAGCTTAAAGCCGACTGGCTTACCACCTGATAAATCACGCAGCTGCTGCCAAAAAGTCACCAACTCACGCGGCGTACTAAAGGCGCTGTGCGAAGAGGGCGACACGCAGTCTTTGCCCATCGGCACGTGGCGCGTATCAGCAATCTCTTGCGTGATTTTTTCTGCTGGCAGTACGCCGCCCTGACCCGGTTTTGCGCCTTGTGAGAGTTTAATCTCAATCATTTTTACTTGCGGGTCAACGGCTTGTTCGGCAAAAGACTGCGGATCAAAATTGCCATATTCATCACGGCAACCAAAATAACCAGTGCCCAGCTCCCAAATCAAATCACCGCCAAACTTACGATGATAAGGGCTGATGGCGCCTTCGCCAGTATCATGGGTAAAGCCGCCCAATTTAGCGCCTTGATTAAGCGCCATAATGGCATTGGCCGATAAACTCCCAAAGCTCATCGCTGAGATGTTAAATACCGACATATCATAGGGCTGCTGACAACGCTCACCGCCAACAATGATACGAAAGTCTTTATTTTCTAACGGTTGACTGACCGCGGATTGTAAAAACCATTCTTTACCGTGCGCGTATAAATTATCGAGCGTACCAAAGGCATTGGTATCACTAACGTTTTTTGCTCGTTGATACACCAGCGCGCGCTGCTGGCGTGAAAACGGCACTTGTTCTTTGTCATTTTCTAGTAAATATTGGCGAATTTCAGGGCGAAAATCCTCAAGCACATAGCGAATATGCCCAGCGACCGGATAGTTTCTTAAGATGGCATGCTTTGCTTGTATGACATCATAAATCCCTAAACCCACACCCAATCCGCCAAGAATGATCAGCCACCAGTTCATCAGTAACAGCCCTGCTATAAACAGCAAGGCGGCAGCGGCAAAAGTGCTATAGCGCAACATGACGCCAACTAAATAAGGAGAATCCTGTTTGGGTTTTGGGTTTAGATTGGTACGAGATTGGGGCATAACGATACTCAACAGTAAAACATTGGAATTAAAAATGCGGCAGAAAGTTATTTTGTAACTTTGCCGCTATTCATTATTCAGTACCTAGATTAACACACCAAGTGCAACGCTAATTAATGGAATAAAACACTTGGTTTGGCGTTTTAAACCCCAAACGCTTTCTTGGTCTGTTGTTTAACCTGTCTTCGATGTTCTGAACCTCATCATCAGATACTTGTCTAAAGTCACAGCCTTTAGGCAAGTACTCTCTAATCAAGCCATTGGTATTTTCGTTTGTTCCTCGTTGCCATGAGGCATAAGCATCAGCAAAGTAGAACCCACTATAGAGTCTTTGCTTAATGGCTTTATGATCCGCAAATTCCTTGCCATTGTCGGACGTAATCGTCTTAACGTGTAGTTTCACTGGCGTTAGCATTACCACCATCGCATCCGCGACCAGATG
>NZ_DFQS01000037.1 GCF_002377905.1 Psychrobacter sp. UBA3483
ATGAAAAATGTCCATTACACCAAGCTTCACTAAAATAAAAAGCGCATAAAAAAAAGCCCAATCATTAAATGACTGGGCTTTCCTAAATATGGTGGGCCGACCGCGACTCGAACGCGGGACCAATTGATTAAAAGTCAACTGCTCTACCAACTGAGCTATCGGCCCTGAGAAGCGTTAAAAAATTGCATGACAATTTTAGCTTCGCAAGATAAATTTCCTTAAAGGGAAATTTATTAAAACTAGACATCAAAAACAATGTCTTTAAACTTATTACGCCACTACCGGATAGGGTAGCATACATGATAAGGATACTACTAAATATGGTGGGCCGACCGCGACTCGAACGCGGGACCAATTGATTAAAAGTCAACTGCTCTACCAACTGAGCTATCGGCCCTGAAGAGTATATAAAAAAAGCACTGCTTTTTTAGCTCTGCAAGATAAATTTCCTTAAAGGGAAATTTATTAAAACCAGACATCTAAAAAATGTCTTAAGCTTAATTTCTTTATTTATGGATGAACCAATATCAAAAGAGGCAATAAGCTTGTTTACCCGTTTAGATTATTTGTATCTCTAAACGTGAGAGCACATTATATATATAATTATGACAATTACAACCCCGAATGTTAAAAAAAGTGCAAATCGGTGTAAATTAATCTTATTTTCTTAAATTTAAGCATAAACTGACTTTTTTACACCTCAAAATCTTCTAAAAAAGATGTTTCGAGCGCTACTTTTCACGTCAGTTTTTAACGCTATCCTTCAACGTGAGTAATGAAATGATTCTAATCTCTAGACAGTGCTTCTACGGGATCTAATTTGGCAGCGTTACGAGCAGGCAAGAAGCCAAAAACAACCCCAATCAGCGTTGAGCACACAAAGGCGGCGATGATAGACGTCGGTGAGTAGATGACTTGGAAGCTATCTCCGCCGACGCGATTGATGATTTCACCAATGGCAAACGCCAGCCCAATTCCCAATAGTCCGCCTAAAATACAGACCAAAACGGCTTCAATGAGAAACTGCTGCATGATATCGCTTTGACGCGCTCCAACGGCCATCCGTACGCCAATCTCATTGGTGCGCTCGGTCACCGATACCAGCATGATATTCATGACGCCAATACCGCCAACGATTAACGAGATAATAGCGATGGATGATATGAGCAAGGTCATCGTTGCGGTAGTTGCTTCAATGGTTTGGCGAATCGAGTCGGAGTTACGGATGCGAAAATCGTCGGTACCGTGCCGGCTTATCATAAGCTCTGAGATGGCAGCTTCAGCGGCGGCGGAGGAGATATTGTTATCAATCAGCGCGACAAAACTTTCAATATAGGCACTGCCTATCAGCCGCGACATCATAGTAGTGTAGGGCATATAGAGCGTAGGCGAATCGACACTACGACGAAAGCCGCCATCGTTTGGCTCTAAGATGCCAATGACGCGCCCAGGAACGCTGCCTATGAGTAAGACTTCGCCAATCGGATTGGCATTGTCGGGGAAAAAGGTTTTATTGGCATTATCATCGATAATAATGTCTTGGGTACGGCGCAGGATACTTTGTTCATCGAAACCTTGACCTAGAGCTAACTTTTCACCGCTGACATCGAGATAGTCTTTACCAACGCCGCTAATGCTAGCAGCTTCTTGGATATTACGATAACGCACGTTCATATTGCTATTGAGCTGCGGGCTGACACTGACCACATAAGGTTGGTCAGCGACCGCTTGGGCGTCTTGCGGGGTCAGATTGTCATCGTTGTACTGCCGCCTAGGGTCGCCGTAGGGGTAGCCATCAGTGACGGTGATAGTATTGGTACCTAAAGAGCTGATATTGGACAATATCTGCTCTTGTGAGCCCTTACCGAGACCGACGACTGACACCACCGAAGCAATACCAATAATAATCCCTAACATCGTCAATAAGGTGCGCATTTTATGGGCGCGCATGGCCAGCAAGGACATTTTAAACGCTTCAAATAAGCGGTCGATAAAGCTGCTAAACGCGCTTTTACGGTGCTTATCTATGACAGCCGCTGGTTGTGGTTCTGCGTGCTGATAATCGTCATTTTTATAATCAGCGATGATATAACCGTCTTTGATTTCAATGACACGCTCAGCTTGGGCAGCAAGGCTAGGGTCGTGGGTGACCATGATGACGGTATGACCTTGGGCATTTAAATCTTTGAGGATTTGTACGACATCTTCACCCGATTTACTGTCAAGCGCGCCTGTAGGCTCATCGGCTAAGATGATATCGCCGCCATTCATCAGCGCCCTTGCGATAGAAACACGCTGCTGCTGACCGCCTGACAGCTGGCTTGGACGATTATTGACCTTGTCGCCGAGTCCTAAATCTGCCAGTAGCTTTTCGGCACGCTCGCTGCGCGCTTGCCCATCCATCCCTGCATAGACTGCTGGTACCGAAACGTTGTCGCGGGCGTTGATGTCACCCAATAAATGATAGCGCTGAAAAATAAAACCAAAATGCTCACGGCGTAGTTTTGCTAGCTCATCGGCATCTAGGCGGCTGACCGATTGACCAAATATTTTGTAGTCACCCGCCGTCGCTTGATCTAAGCAGCCCAAGATATTCATCAAGGTTGATTTGCCAGAGCCTGATTGGCCAATGATAGCGACCATTTCACCTTGATTGATGGTCAAATTGATATCATGTAAGACGCGAATGGTCTGCTCGCCAGCTTGAAACTCTCTAATCAGTCCTTTGACTTCCATCAAAGGCGTATCAGTGGCATTAGGAGTCGGGTCTTGGTTACTCATTTGCTATCCTGCTTATCTCAAATCAATATCAAAGCACATCTTCTGCTACGTCAGATTTAACGTGTGGTCTTTTATCTTAGACCATTTGCTTAGCGGTTTTGCCTAGAACATTCTGCCACCTGGACGGCCACCTCTACCACCTTTGCCTTTATCAGCACCTTCTTCGCCTAATATGACTTCATCACCTTTATTTAGACCGCTTAAGATTTCCGCATTGACACGGTTATTGATACCGACTTTAACCGTTTGCTCAACGACTTCGCCATCGGCTTTAAGGACACGTACCATCGCCGTCGTTGCACGAGAGTCATTATCTGGGCGAGAGTTATTATCGGCACTTGCGGCAGTATTAGCAGTAGCTGCGCCTTTTTTAGCATTGCTAGAATTGCGAGATTTACCGGTAGGCTGTAGGGCAGCAGAGGGAATAAGTAGCGCGTCTTTTGCTTGGTTGATGACGATATAGACTTGCGCGGTCATATCGATACGAAAGCGGCGCTCGGTATTGGGTACTTCGATATAACCGACGTAGTAGATGGCGGCATCGGTCGAGCTGGTGTCGCTGATTTTCTCAGGGGCAGGTTCAATCGCTTTGAGGGTAGCATCATACTTTTGGTCGGGATTGCCGATGATATTAAAATAGACGGGCAAGCCTGCTTTGACGTTAATGACGTCGGCTTCAGAGATTTGCGCATTGATACGCACGGTCGATAAATCGGCCAAGGTCACAATGGTTGGCGCAGTCTGATTGGCGTTGACCGTCGTCCCTTGCTCAGTGGTCACCGATACCACTGTTCCTGACATCGGCGCACGGATGGTGGTATAGCTTAAATCTTCCTTAGCCGTGCTAACGTTGGTTTGAGATTTACGTAATGCTGCCTGTTGGCTATTGATATTGGCCTCAGTTGTTGCAATCGCCGCTTTTGCGGTATCGATAGCAGCGCGGGCATTGGCAACAGCAGCTTGCGCAGTAGCAACTTTGGTCGCTTGCGTATCATAATCTTGCTGTGATATGGCATCGATAGCCAGTAAGCCTTGTAAGCGTGAGAAATCTGCTTGTGCTTGCTTTAATTCAGCTTGACGGCTGGCAAGATCCGCCTGTGCGCTTTTTAGACTTGCTTGACGACTTAGCGACTCGGCACGCGCGCTTTGTAGCGCCGCTTCACTTTGCTCAAGGCTCGCTTGCTCATTGCTTAAGTTATTCTTTTGTGTCACCTGATCAATCTGCGCAATTAAATCGCCTTTTTTGACTTCATCGCCGACGTCGACAAACAGCCGCGTCACTTCACCAGATACCTGCGCACCAACATCGACGGTATTTAACGCCTTTACTTTACCCGATGCCATGACGTTATTTTCGATATCGCCAATCTCAGCGGTCGCCGTTAGATAGTTGGGTGTGGTATCTTTTGGTTTAAAGGTTTTGTAGGCTAAAGCCCCTAAAGCTACGATGACAAGGGCAATAATGCCCCATTTAATAGCAGACTTTTTGCTCATTTTGCGCATGACAACAATCCAATCACAGTTAAATCAAGTGTAGCTATAGTAGAGGCTTAACGCCCAAAAGGGAATGGCAATTAGTTTGCGAAACGTTAAGAGGAAGAATTGTAGCGGTAATAATTATTAAATTTTAAACAAAAAAATAACCCTAAATAGAGGGTTAAATAAGAAAAAGTGATGAGTTGTTTAATAATAAATGCTTTAGATTATGACGCGGGACAGGAATACGTTTTTTTGATTGCTTGCCTGATAGTTTAATGTGCTTTAAACAGACGTTGCCCTGACAACTCAAGCGCTGCCTGCAATAATAACTCCCATGCAGGCTGGCGAATAAGCCCTTTAATCGCTTGATCACATTTATAAAGCAGGGCAGGCCAAGTGGCCGTTTGAGCTTTTGAGTGGCGGCGACAGGCTTGCTGGTACAAGCTTTGCTTACTACGCCAAATGCCAAGCGCTTGCGGGTCTTGGCCGTCTATTAGCTGCATAATCTGGCGCATGTCTTTACTAATCGCCCATAAAACCAAAGTGGTTGGTTCATCGGTGGCTTTAAGTTGAAATATAATTTTAGCAACTTGGGTGCTATTGCCAGCAAGCATGGCATCGGATAAGTCAAATACACTGAACTGGGCATCACTGACCAATGCCGCTTGTAAGTCATTAATATCTAATGCCACATTTGTCATAGACGCATTAGAGGGGTTGGCGGTATTAGCATTATAGTTAGTGCTGCTATCAACCTCTGCCATCAATTGCGGCGCAAATAAATACGATAGCCGCCATAAGGTTTGATAGGCACTGAGCAGATGATGTTCGGTATGTGACATCAAGAGTTGCCAAGCTTCTTGCGATAAGGTTAAGCCAAACTGCTGGGCTTGTATCTGCAATAACTGCTGACGCTGTTGTTCGTTATATAAATTACAGTCGATAATATGACCATATTGCGCAAACGGTGCAAACCATTTGCTGGTCTGCGCGCGTTTGTCTTGCTTTGGTGTGAGCCATAACAAGCTATGGCTATGCGCCCCTGCCTGCGCATCGATGGCAAAACGTTCGAGCTCGGCAATAACGGCTTTGTCAGGTTTGTGATTGCCCGTCACGATAAGCGCACTCGCATCATCGAATAAAGACTGACTACCAAGCTCTGACAACACTTCTTGCCAGCTCTTTACCGACATCAGCTCGATACGCTTAATAGCATAGTTTTGCGCGCGCCAATGTGGACGCAGCGCATCGATAAGCCATTGACTGAGTAACGGCTCATCACCGTGCGCCAGCCACAAGCCCGTTACTGCAACGGATGGTTGTAGCAGTTTTGGATAAGCTTGTATAAAGGTATCTTGCATAGAGAGAATGACACAAGGTTATGAATAGATGAGTAAAGCTGGTTATATTTAAACGCTTTAAATAGAAAAGCGTTTAAATCAAAGCGTCTAAATATAGGCAGTCTTAATAAGAATATTTTTAAAAATTAATTTTAAAAATAAAAAATTAACATTAAGATTTTGGTACTATCACGGCAGTAGATACTGAACCTTTACCATTTTGCATAGCTGATTTGGTGCTATTAGGCGCAACTTTAGGTAGAGCAATTGCTACATATTGATCGGTAATTCGGCGTGCTAAGCTATCGTAAAGCCAATCACGAATTTGGTCGCCTTGCTGATCATCGGTACTTACCGATGCTTCGTTATACTGGTAGCTACGTTCAACTTGGATAGGGTTGGTCAGTGTTACCGGTTTGCCATTCTCGATGCTTTGATAGCTAACATCAGCTGACATTACCAAGCGAATCTCTGTTAAGACACCAACTAACTCGTAACGCTTAAAGCGGACATTGTTCACGGTGATTGCCGCGATAGGTTCAGCGCCCGCTTTTTGGTTATTGTTAGCCACATCTGCCAAAGTCATGTTATCAATGACTTCGACCCCTAACGCTTTTAAGCGACTAACAAGCGGCAGTTTTAATGGAAATGAGGTGCGATTGTCTTCGATAATCACCGCGGTTTTGTTGACGTCAAACAACATCGGTGCATCATAGCTGCGTAGCTGAAAGCCGCAACCGCTGAGGCTCAAACCTGCGCCCAATACCGCAAACATTGGCAAGGCGGTCAGTAGCGCTGTTGCCAGCTTTTGCGCGCTTGATTTATAAGTCATGGTGCTTTGTCCGTTTGATTTTGCTTGCTGTACCTGCAAAGCTCGGTGCTGATACGACATAATCGCTATCCTTATTTTGATAAGAAGACCCAAGAAAGAGAGTTTGAAAACGCCATGATTGAATTCACAGCGTTTAAAAACCCACTCCTTAAAAGGTCTAGCCTGCCACCACGATATTAACCAGTTTATTCGGTACGACGATTTCTTTTTTAATCTCGCCAGTAAGGAATTTTGCCACGCCTTCAAGCGCTTTTGCTTGCGCTTTTAGCTGCTCAGGATCGCTATTAGGTGCGACATCCATTTTACCGCGCATTTTACCGTTCACCTGCACCACCATGGTAATCATATCTTGTACTAGAGCGCTTGTATCGACTTCTGGGTAGCTTAGGGTAACGGTATCCATTCCTAACTGCTCAAGCAAATGCTCACCGATGTGCGGCGCGTATACCGATAAGATAATCAATAAATCAATCAGTGCTTCGTGCTGTACTTGCAGGTCTTGCTCGCCGTTTGCTTTAAAGTTAGCAAGCTCATTGGCAAGCTCCATCAAGCTAGAAACTGGCGTATTAAGTGCCAAGCGTTTACCCAAATCACTATCAATCTTGCCAATGGTTTCATGGGTTTTACGGCGTAAGGCTTTGGCTTCTTTGCTTAAGTTATCGGTATTTAATGCTTCATTATTAAGCTGCTCAAGGCTTAAATTGGCAGCAGCAAGCGCTTGCATGTGCTCGGTCGCAATACGCCAAACTTTTTTGACAAAATTATAAGGGCCTTTTAGCGCGTCGTCTGACCATTCAAGGGTTTGGTCGGCAGGGGCGGTAAATAGCGTATATAAACGAACGGTATCCGCGCCATATTTATCAATGGTAAGTTGTGGATCAACACCGTTGTTTTTTGACTTCGACATTTTTTCGATTTTACCAATGGTCACCGGTTGACCGTCAGATTTTAAGATGGCTTTAATCGGCTGACCACGCTCGTTAAAGTCAATATCGATGTCTTCGGTGAAGTAATAAGTGGTACTACCATCGGCGTTGACGCGGTAGAAGGTGCCAGCAAGTACCATACCTTGGGTCATCAAATTGGCAAATGGCTCATTGCCTGATACCAAGTTTTCATCGCGCATGAGCTTATGGAAGAAGCGTGCATAAAGCAGATGCATAACCGCATGCTCGACACCGCCGATATATTGGTCGACCGGCAGCCATTTGTTGGCAGCAGATTTGTTAACCATGTTGGTTGTATCGTGCGGACTGGCAAAGCGCGCATAGTACCAGCTTGACTCTACAAAGGTATCAAAGGTATCGGTTTCGCGCTCAGCAGGATTGCCACATTTAGGGCAAGTGGTATTGACAAATTCTGGGATGTTTTTTAACGGATTACCGCGACCATCAGGGACGACGTCCGTTGGTAGGACGACTGGCAAATCTTGCTCTTCAACTGGTACGGTACCGCAATGCTCACAGTTGACCATTGGGATAGGGCAGCCCCAATAGCGCTGGCGAGAAACCCCCCAATCGCGCAGACGGTATTGGATTTTTTTCTTGGCAAGCTGTTGTGGCTCAAGCTTAGCAAGCATCGCTTCAAACGCCTGCTCAAAATCCATACCATCAAATTCGCCTGAGTTGACCAAGGTATTGCGCTCGGTATAAGCGCGATTGTCATTACCTTCTTCAGCGTTATCAAAATAGCCTGCTGGAATATCAATGACTTGTTTAATAGGCAAATTGTATTTAGTCGCAAACTCGTAATCGCGCTCATCATGGGCAGGAACCGCCATTACCGCACCTGAGCCATAGCTCATCAGTACATAGTTGGCAACCCATACGGGCACTTCTTCGCCAGTGAGCGGATGAGTGACATTAAGGCCGGTATCCATGCCGATTTTTTCCGCTTTGGCCAAATCAGCTTCAGCAACCGAGCCTTTTTTACACAGCGCATTAAACTGGGCAATCGCCTCATCTTGTTCAGCGGCATATTGTGCCAATGGATGCTCGGCTGCGACCGCGACATAAGTCACGCCCATCAAGGTATCAGGACGCGTCGTGAACACATCTAAGGTATTGCTTTCGCCAGCCAGCTCATAAGGGAAATGGACTTCCATACCGGCACTACGGCCAATCCAATTGCGCTGCATGGTGATGACTTCTGATGGCCAGTGACCTTCTAGTTGATCTAAATCATCAAGCAGCTCATCGGCATAATCGGTGATGTTAAAGTAATACATCGGGATATCGCGCTTTTCGACTGCCGCGCCACTACGCCAGCCTTTACCGTCAATGACTTGCTCATTGGCTAACACGGTATTGTCGACTGGATCCCAGTTGACGGTGGCAAGTTTTTTATAAACCAAGCCTTTTTTATATAATTGCAAAAATAACCACTGCTCCCACTGGTAATACTCAGGGCTACAAGTGGCAAATTCGCGTGACCAATCAATAGACAAGCCAAGCAATTTAAGCTGCGCGCGCATGCTATCAATATTGGCAAATGTCCATTTGGCAGGCGGCGTTTGATTGGCAATCGCCGCGTTTTCTGCTGGCAGACCAAAACCATCCCAACCCATTGGCTGCATGACCTCATAGCCTTTTAGGCGATAATAACGGCTTAGCACATCAGAGATGGTATAGTTACGCACGTGACCCATATGCAGCTTACCGCTTGGGTAAGGGAACATCGACAGCATATAGCGACTTGGCTTGTCACTTGGCTCATTACTGACTTCAAAACGCTTGTCAGTTGCCCATTTGGCTTGCTGCGCGGCTTCAATAAGTTGCGGCTGATACTGGGCGTTATCGATAGAAGTATTATTGGTATGGGTAGTATTAGCAGTTTCTGCTGTCACGGCGTTGCTCATAGTTGGCTCGGAATAGGTTATTACAGATAAATTGGGTAAAATTTTACAATGCCATAGCATAGCGTAATTTGGCAAAAATTGCGACGATATGATAGAGCGTTTGCTCACCGTAAAGGCGATAAATCTGCAAAGTGAATACGCTTATGACTGTTTTCGTCGTCATAAACCACATGCTGATGTCAGTTAGGTATAATAACCAAAATAATGATCATTGATTTGGAGTTTTTATGACCATCACTATTTACGGCATCAAATCTTGTAGCACCATGAAAAAGGCTTTTACTAAGCTTGATGAGCTAGGCGTTAGCTATGACTTTCACGATTATAAAAAGCAAGGCATTGATAAAGAAAGTGTTCAACGCTGGATAGAAAGTTTAGGCATTGACAAAGTATTGAATAAACGCGGCACGACTTGGCGCAAGCTGACCGACGAGCAAAAGCAAGCGGCCGATAGCGATGTGGATAACGCCATTGATTTGCTGATAGAAAATACCAGTATGATTAAACGTCCGATCGTTGAAGGTCAGCTGGTAGATAAAAATCAGCCAATACTATTATGCGGTTTTGATGAAGATGAGTTTGTGGCAGCTTTTTTATAAATAAGTGCTCATAAAAACGCTATCAGTTTGGCAAATTATAAATTATTATTAGAATTAAGTTTGCTGGCTCATCATATTCACGGACGAGGATAGGATTATGAAAAAATTAATATTGATAGCAGCGTTAGCGTTAGCGCCTTTATTAACTGTCACCGCGCAAGCTGCTGATACGTCAACCAAGATTACCTTTGCTAAAGACAGTTATTGCGGCAATTTTAGTGGCAACCTCAAAAACGGCAAAGTATTTCGTTTATGGTTGCTGCCCGATCAAAAATTAGTGATTCGTAACGTCGGTGACGACCAAATCAGTGTCGCTTATGTCTCAGGGCCAGATGGTCGCTTAAATGGCGATCGCTACGAAAATGAAAACTCTTATATCACCCAGCGTAAAGGCAATCACCATATGAAAGTTTATGGTAATAGTAGCCATAGTAATGTAGAGTTTTGCGCTTATTAAACGATTCTAAATTAAGCAGCTTTGATAAATAAAAAGCCTGAACTTAAATGTTAAGATCGGGCTTTTTTATATTAAAAATTACCACAGCTCGCTAGCTCATTGACGAATCCAAATCGCGGCTAATCAAAGTACCGACGCCTTCGTTGGTGAAAATCTCTAACAGCGTGGCATGCGGCACACGACCATCGACGATAACGGCACTTTTTACGCCGCTACGTACCGCATCAAGCGCACATTGAATCTTAGGAATCATACCGCCTGAAATCGTACCATCTTCAATAAGGCTATCGACTGTCTTTGGCGTTAATCCAGTGACGACTTCACCGTCGCGTCCCAATACCCCTTTGA
Source organism: Psychrobacter sp. UBA3483 (assembly GCF_002377905.1). Lineage (GTDB taxonomy): Bacteria > Pseudomonadota > Gammaproteobacteria > Pseudomonadales > Moraxellaceae > Psychrobacter. Next base: position 10,694 of record NZ_DFQS01000037.1, read on the forward strand.
TATTAGTCAGTAGCATGAGCTTTTCAGCTTGCAAGAACTCTGCAACTTTACCCGCGACCAAATCGGCATTGATATTATAAGTATTGCCCTCAGAATCAACCCCAAGCGGGGCGATAACAGGGATAAAATCAGAGGCAATCAGCATGTTAATCACATCTTTATTAACGCTGACCACATCACCGACAAAGCCTAAATCAACGGGAACCGCTATACCATCTGCGCCGATTTTTTCCATCATTAGCTTTTTAGCTAGGATTAAATTGGCGTCTTTACCCGTCAGACCAATCGCGCGTCCACCGTGCTTGTTTATTAAGCTGACGATAGATTTATTGACGCTACCGCCGAGCACCATCTCAACGATATCCATAGTGCTTTTGTCAGTCACGCGCATGCCGTCGATACGATCAGATTGACGACCAAGCTCTTTTAACAAATTATCCACTTGTGGACCACCGCCATGTACGACCACAGGATGCATGCCAACGGTTTTTAATAAGACGATATCACGGGCAAAGGAGCTTTCAAGCGCAGGGTCGGTCATGGCATTGCCGCCGTATTTGACGACGATGAGCTTATCAACAAAGCGTTGAATATAAGGCAGCGCCGTGGTTAATACTTCTGCGGTAATTTTGGCTTCATCCAAATTAAGCGTCATGACAAGCTCCTAAAAGACAGGGTTAAGCGGTGGATTGATTAAGAGTTTCTGTTTCTCTTTGGGGTTCTCTAATAAGACGTTCTCTAATAAAATAAATGGTAAAAATCAGTTAAATACTACCTACTCAGCAACAATAGCCAAAATTTGTCTGGCTAAATGCTCGTTAAATGGGCGGCATAAAGCGGCGAATCTTGTTTGGATATCGGTAAGGTCGGCGATGCTGTCACCAGCAAAGCGCACGGTCAGATTTTGACTGGTATTTGATTGCCGTAATACGCCAAACCCGCGCGCAAAATCCAAACGTACCCCATCGATACAGCTAAGCTTGGTACCCATTGGTAATAACGCTTGCGCCTGCTCTAAAGTGGTAGATTGGCTTTGCTGCGAGCATGTACAAAGTGACGGCGCACAGGCGACCACAGCTTGCGGGTCTAGTTGCTCAATAATGGCAGTCGATGTCGCCTGAACCAATTGCTGTAAATACTGACAAAATCTTGCCAGTTGCTGCACGATGGAGCAATCAGTTACCGCCGACTCTGGTAATGGTAAATAATGGTCAGCGGTACTAACGATAACCGGTAAACCTTTAATAATATCGGCTAGATTGGTTGTGCGAGTTGGCTCGTTGCCTTGAGGTTTTGCCAACCAATGCAGCAATCGCAATGCCGCATACATGGCGTCATCATAAAGTATAAAGCGGCTATCATTAAAAATAAAATGCCCAGATAACTCACCAGCAAAGATTATTTGACTGTCAGAATCTTGCATTTGTTGGCGCATGAGGCTGCTGCCGGTTTTACTGAGCACAGGCGTGGCGCCAATTTCACTGATGAGCTTGGGTAGATGATGACAGCATTTAATATCAAAAAGCACGTGCGCGTATGGTAGCGAAGTCTTTAAGGTTTGCGGGCGCTCAATAACCGCTATTTTTGCTAATAAATACAGCAGATGGTCAGGCGTGACGACTTTGCCCCGATTATCGACCACCATTAACCGATCGCCATCACCATCAAAGGCGATACCGATATCTGCCTGATGCAGCAGTACGCTTTGCTGTAATTGCTTAAGACGCTGCGGCTCAGTCGGGTCCGGATTGCCAGTAGGAAAATCACCGTTTGGTGTGTCATTCAGCATGATGATATTTTGGCAAAAATGGGCAAATAAAGGCTTGGCGATATTGCTGGTGGCGCCATGCATACAATCAATCACCACCACTAAATCAAGTTTGGAGGAGGGTGGTTGACTATCTTTTGCGTTATGGCTATTTGACTGATTGCCATGCTGATAGATTTGCTTAAAAACTTGTGTAATAGCGTCGATATAAGCGCTGGCAACTTGCTTAGTAGGTAAATGCTGCTGTTTATGATAAATAGGCTTAGCAATGTTGCTTAAAGACTGATTTTGAGTACTATTAATAGTTAGCTGCTCATAGAGCACTTGAATGTCTGCACTGCTAGGAGAGATATGATTGACTAACCATTTAACCCCTAAAATATCTTTAGCAGAATGGCTGGCAGTGACGATAATGCCATGCCCTTGATATTGCTCCGCCCAAAAAATCATCATTGGCGTGGTAACAAGACCTAGTTGAATGACTTGAATGCCTTGCTCGGACAACATATCAGCAAGTGTCTGCGCAATGGTATTGCTATCACAGCGCACATCATAGCCAATGACAACGATGGTTTTTTCGTTAGCAATTTGGTTATTACTTTTATTAATATTTTCGTTATTAATGCCTTGCTGGACTTGATAAAGATGCGCAAAAGCGTGCCCCAATGCATGAATAAAGTCAGCAGTAAAATGCTGGCGCGACCCACGAATATCATAAGCACGAAATAAGGAGTGCTGCGCAGCAAAAGATGGCATCGCTTACTCTCCTTATAGTCGTAATAAATGGGCTAGTGGTGAAACAAAAAATCGCTGATTATTTTTATTGCTGCGATTGATGCTAAATAAAAATCCAATGATGCTTAATGTTTAATGCTTATATTCAATACTTACTGACGACCAGAATGGCCAAAACCGCCTGCACCGCGTGCGCTGGTATCGCTAAATTCTGCCACCACTTCAAACTCAGGACGAGCAACCGGTACAACCACATATTGCGCCATACGCTCGGCAGGATTTAGCACAAAATCTTCATTACTGCGATTCCAAATACTAACCATCAGCTCACCTTGATAATCGGCATCAATCAAGCCAACCAAATTACCCAAGACGATACCGTGCTTATGACCGAGACCTGAGCGTGGTAAAATCATGCCCGCAAAATTGGGGTCTTGAATATACACCGCAAGGCCAGTGCCTATTAAATGCGTGGCACCCGCTTTGATCGTCAACGGTTCATCAATGCAAGCACGTAAGTCGATACCTGCGCTACCATCGGTGGCGCGCGTTGGTAGCGAGAACGCTTTATCTTCAATAATTTTAGGGTTTAAAACTTTAACTTGTACAGCTTGCATAACGCACTCACTTAACGATGTAATGGTTGTATAAACGAAACGGGTCACATTTTTTACGTTTAGGTTTTAAATGCTTAATAGCAACTATTATTATGATAAATAGCTGCTGATTGCTTACTTTTGGTTTTCAGATTTTCATAGGCGATTGACTAAAGAATCAGCACGCTTGCCAAACCCAAAAACGACATAAAGCCGACGATATCGGTCACGGTGGTCAAAATAACCGAGGCAGATAGCGCAGGGTCGATATTCATACGTTTAAGCATCAGCGGAATACTAATGCCTGAAACGTTGGCGGCGGTCATATTAATCGCGATAGCAAGACCAATAACGGCGCTGATTTTAATGTCATGAAACCACAATTGGGCAATAATCGCCATGATTATCGCCCATATGATACCGTTTATCGCCCCAACCCACAGCTCTTTATTTAATAACCATAGGCGATTAGAGCCACCAATTTGACCCATGGCCATACCGCGAATAACCACCGTCAGCGTCTGCGAGCCTGCAATTCCGCCCATACTGGCAACCACAGGCATAAGTATCGCTAACGCCACAACCTTTGCTAATACTGCTTCGAACTGTCCAATTACAGCGGCGGCCAATAGTGCAGTAAATAAATTAATACCGAGCCAAATACTACGGCTCTTGGCACTGGTTAAAATAGGCGCAAACAGCTCTTCATCTTGGCTCACACCGGCAAGGTTTTTCATGGTGCTATCGACATCATCTTGGATAATTTCCATGATGTCTTCGCCATTTAACTGACCGACTAGCTCGCCATGACTATTAATCACTGGCGCAAAGCGGATATCTTCTGAACGAAAAATCGCCGCCGCATCTTGAATATCCAAGCGATCATTAACAGTGATGGCACTATGAATCAAATCAGCGACTAAGGTGCTTTGGTGGTTTTTAATCAAGTCCGCCAGACTTAACAGGCCAAGCAGTTGCTGGCTTTGGTCGACGACCAGCAGCTCTTGGCTTTCATCGTCGAGCAAATCAGCATTTTCTCGCAGCCAGTTTTGTACTTCTGCAAGAGTGATATCATCCCGAATCTGAATAAGGTCAGGATCCATATAACTGCCGACTTCCCAGTCTTCATAGGTATCGAGCTTATTAACCTGCACTCGGATGTCTTCATCCAAGGTTGCCATTACCGAGGTACGCACACTTTCGGTAACGGTATCTAAAATCTCGGAGATATCTTGCGCATCAAGGTCTTGGGTAAACAGCGATATCTCTTTTGAAGATACGTTCTCTAATAGCGGCTGGCGGGTATCAAACTCTAGCTCTGCAAGTACTTCACCTTTGATGTCTTCTGGTACCTGCGCCCAAATCAATAAGCGATTTTGGCTAGGAAAGGATTCAAGTAAGCTGGCAATCTCATATTCTGATTGCTTTTCTAGAAACTCAGTAATCGCCGCATACGCTTTTTCTGCTACCAATTCTTGCAAATATAATAACTTATATTCGCCGCTTGCTTCTGCCGGATTATAGTCAGCCTGTCGTGTCATTGGTCGTTCAGGATTCGGCGTCGAGGTGGGCATAAAATTTCCAAGTTTTTAAAAAAGTATAAATACAAAATTATGCTTACCGCTTATTTCAAGCGCGGTAAGCATAAGTCTAAGCGGCTTTTCTAAGAGCTAGGCTTAACGATTACCCAATAATGCCCGAATATTCGCCAAGTATTCATCAGCGACTTTTTCAGGGTCTTTGCTGGCTTTTTTCTTTTTTGCTTTGGCCGGCCAGTCGATATGATCTTCTGGTAGCTCATCTAAAAAGCGTGACTCAGAGGTGACGCGCATTTGCCCGCCTGCACGGCGCTGGGTGGCGAGCGTCAACGTCAGCTCACGGCGAGCGCGGGTAATACCCACGTACATTAAACGCCGTTCTTCCTCAACGGTTTCACTGAGGATAGAGTTGCGGTGCGGTAGCATTTCTTCCTCAAGTCCCATGATATAGACAAAATCAAACTCCAAGCCTTTTGCCGCATGTAAGGTCATGAGGTTCACTTTATTGGTATTCTCTTCTTCTTGCTGCTGCTCGAGCATGTCAAGGAGTACCAATTTACGAATAATAGTATCAATGGTACGGTCTTCATCTTCTTCAGCGCGATTAATCAATGACTGAATACTGGTATAGAGCATGTCGATATTATCGATACGATTTTTTTCTTGTTGCGGCGTTTTGGCGTCGCTACGTACAAAATCAATATAGCCGGTTTCATCAATCATTTGACGGACGATAGGCACAGGGTCGGGATGCTGATCGAGCTCACGGGTATAATGCTCGATAAAATCGCCAAACTCTTTTAAGGTACCATAGGCTTTTGACGGTAAGACGTGAGCAAGTCCAGCGTGGGTACAAGAGGCTAAAAGTGAAATACTATGCTCTTGCGAAAATAAACCAAGCTTTTCAAGGGTAGCAGGGCCCATACCGCGTTTGGGCGTATTGATAATACGCAAAAATGCACTGTCGTCTTCTGGGTTTAAAATCAGACGCAGATAACCCATGATGTCTTTGATTTCACTGCGGGCAAAAAACGACTGACCGCCCGATAATTTATACGGCACTTGCAGCTGACGCAATTGCGCCTCAAGCATCCGCGCCTGAAAGTTACTGCGATAAAGAACGGCATATTGTTCCCATTCATTACCAAAACGCAGTTTATGGGTGACGATCTCCTTTGCCACGCGCTCAGATTCATCATCGTCATTACGGCAATTAATAATGCGAATTTTTTCGCCTTGGCCTTTATCTGACCACAGTTTCTTTTCGAATAAATGCTCGTTATTGGTAATGACGGCGTTGGCAGAGGTCAAAATACGCGTGGTTGAGCGGTAATTTTGCTCAAGCATAACGATTTTTAATTTCGGGAAGTCTTCTTTGAGTAGTGCCATATTTTCAGGTTTTGCGCCGCGCCACGCATAGATAGATTGGTCGTCATCGCCAACAACGGTAAAACGCCCTTGCGGTCCGACCAGATATTTAATCATTTCATACTGGGCGGTATTGGTATCTTGATATTCATCGACCAATAAATAACGAATACGGTTTTGCCATTTATCACGTAGCTCAACATTTTCACGTAAGATTTTGGTTGGCAGTACAATCAAATCATCAAAATCTACCGCGTTATAAGCCCGCAAATTGCGCTCATATAAAGCATAAAGGGTGGCAAAGATCATATCTTCTGGATCGTCTAAGGTTTCCATGGCTTTGTCCGGCTCAATCAAATCATTTTTCCAGTCAGAAATCATTTTTATCGCTTTGCCGACCAGCTCGCGACTTTCAGCGCCGCTTAAATTGTCACGCATCATTAGCTCCATCAGCAGACGTTTACTGTCGTCGCTGTCCATGATGGAAAAATTGCCTTTAAGCGGCGTATGAATCAGCTCATAGCGCAAAAACTGCAACCCAAACTGGTGAAAGGTCGATACCGTCAGCCCGCGGGTTTTTTCACTCGGTAGCAATTTACTGACCCGCGCTTTCATCTCGCGCGCGGCTTTATTGGTAAAGGTCACCGCCGTGATGCGCTCGGCTGGCATGTTGCATTCTTCGATAAGATAGGCAATTTTACGGGTAATCACCGAGGTTTTACCAGAGCCTGCCCCAGCCAATACCAATAAAGGTCCTGAGACATAAAGCATGGCTTCTTGTTGTTTGGGATTAAGTTGACTCATAAAATGACCTGTAAGACAAAAGCAAAAAAGAAGATAAAACGGATTGTAGCATCGTTGACGAAAGGCGTTGTTAAGCAAAATATGATAAAAGACTGCGATGCTTGGGCTACAACGATGATTTTAATCAAACGCTACTTTTATTAAGATGATAATAAGGCAATAAGATAATAATAAAAATCATAACGTCAATGAGAATAGCATTTTTAATAAAGACGATATTTTCGGTAAAGTAGACCCAATAATAAAGGGTAACAAAATGTGTGTTCAAATAACGCCAAAGCGTCAAAATGAGGTGGGCTATTATAAAGCAAAAACCCTGTCTTTGGGTGAGGAGTTGGCAGTGGGTTTTGAGCCAAAAAAGTGTTTGCTTTGCGCAGCTTACACTATATATAGCAGCGTCCACATAAAAATTCAGATTCACACGTAATATAAGGTAACGTCTATAACATAGTTTATGGTAAAAAAAACATATTTTTTTTGCAGATAAAATGACCATTCAATGCAGTTAAAAACTAGCTTTTGATTGCCGATATGCGTATAGTACGTAAATAATTTATGCCAGTTGTCACGTCATTGTTGACCACGTGTATGAGCTATTAAATCAATTAAGTACGCCAATAAATACGATATTGATTTAATACGTTGATCTTACGTTGTTAAAAGATGCGTTGGGCGACCAGCCTTTTATCCGCGTGCATGCCGGAATATCTATAGTTGGTCATGTCTGACATCGTCGTCAATAAGCTTGATAATTGGTTATTACCAGCACAGTAGCTATAATAGTCATCGGTTTATCACAGTCCTTGAGTTGTTTAAATACATTTACTCAAATCAAATGACTTATAAAAGTGACTCAGTAACAGTGGCTTTATAGCGGTTACTTTGTGTTTTCGTCTGCGTTACGCTTATCGCCATTACCACCATCACTTGTGAGTATTCGCGGTGCGCTTGACACTCGATTGGGTGAGGAGCACGTATTATCATGTCTGCTTTTAATTGGTCAGCAATTGCTTTTATTTTAGCCGCCATTGGGCTAGTTGTCTTTATGCTGGTCGTTCCGCGCTTGCTTGGCGGTCGCTCTCAGGGCACACAAAAAGAAGAGATATTTGAAGCGGGTGTTGTCGGAGCTGGCAATGCCCGCATTCGTTTGTCTGCAAAATTCTATTTGGTGGCGATTTTCTTTGTCATCTTCGATTTAGAAGCGCTGTATTTATATGCTTATGCCGTGTCAGTACGTGAGACGGGCTGGCTTGGTTATGCAACCGCTGCGACTTTTATCATTGATCTATTGATTGGTTTGGTATATGCCTTGAGCTTGGGCGCCTTAAACTGGGCACCAGCGGATAAACGTCGTAAACAAGCGCGTTTACATGCGGCGCCAGCAGGTTTCAATTTGGCAGATATTACCAAGTTCGATGGCGTTGATGAGCTAATGGTTGACCCAACACGCAAGATACCGGCGCAGTCTTCAGGACAAATTAATGTCTCAAACAATATTGAGACTAATCGTCGCCATTTACAAAATATCGATCATATTAATACCACGGGTAATGTGACATCAGTGGATTTTGCCACTGCTGCACAACAAGACTAGCTTTAAGTTCATTGCTTTTAGCGCTCTAATTTACCCCTAAATCGTCATTTATTAATAATAGAAGTTATGGTGCTAGTGATGATAAATACTTGTCACGCAGCGCTTAAAATAAAGGTTGTATGTTATGAAATACACATTAACAAAAGCCAACCCTGATGCAGATACCTATCCTGCACAGACCAGTCAAACGGTCAATGACCCTATCGAAGAAGAAGTTAATAAAAACGTCTTTATGGGTCGTCTTGAAGACCTTGTCCATTCAACAGCAAACTGGGGGCGCAAGCACTCACTGTGGCCATTTAACTTTGGTACCTCTTGCTGTTATGTCGAATATGCCACCACCTTAACCGCCGTACACGATTTGTCACGTTTTGGTGCCGAAGTTATCCGCGCCTCGCCCCGTCAGGCAGACGTCATGATTGTCGCTGGTACTTGCTTTGTAAAAATGGCGCCGGTTATTCAGCGCCTTTATGAGCAAATGCTGGAGCCAAAATGGGTCATCTCGATGGGCGCGTGTGCCAACTCGGGCGGTATGTATGATATCTACTCAGTGGTGCAAGGCGTCGATAAAATCATTCCTGTCGATGTCTATGTGCCTGGTTGCCCGCCGCGTCCAGAAGCCTTGATTCAAGGTTTGATGCTGCTGCAAGAGTCGATTACCAAAGAGCGCCGTCCGCTGGGTATTCATGTCAATGAGCAGGGCATTTATCAGCCGCAAATGACGCCTGAGCGTGACCGTAAACAAGCGGACCGTATCGCGGTGAAAAACTTGCGTAGCCCAGACAGTATTTAGTTTATTAGCTCAGTGGTTCATAATTCTTAGAAGTGCGCGTACGCTTATCACAGCTCGGTTATGATTAACATAGCTCGGTTATGATTAATGAAGGAAGACATCATTCATGGTCACGGTAGTTGAAAACATCGATCCTAATAACATGGATCCTAACAACAGGGATAAGATTAAACCTGTCCCAGCAGTTATCAAAGAGCTGGAAGAAAAATATGCTGGTAAGTTTGTCGTCCAGCACACGGTGGATGAGATTCCAACGGTGTGGGTGGCGCGTACCGACTTATTAGACGTCCTATTATACCTGCGTAAATTGCCAAAACCTTACGTTATGCTCTTTGACTTATCCGCGATAGATGAGCGCTTGCGTCAGCATCGTCAAGGTTTGCCGGACAGTGATTTTACGGTGTTTTACCACTTGATGTCGCTTGAGCGGAATAGTGATGTGCGTATCAAAGTCGCGCTTAGCGAAGACGACCTCAATGTACCGAGCGCGACCAAGATTTGGCCAAATGCCAACTGGTATGAGCGCGAAGTCTGGGACATGTTCGGCATTGTCTTTAGCGGCCACCCGCATTTAACCCGTATTTTATTGCCAAAATATTGGGAAGGGCATCCGCTGCGTAAAGAATATCATGCGCGCGCGACGGAATTTACCCCGTATTTCTTAAATAACGCCAAGCAACAATACGAGCAAGAAAATCTACGTTTTGTCCCTGAAGAGTGGGGCATGAAACGCTCGGGCCGTGATGAAGACTTTATGTTCTTGAACATCGGTCCTAACCATCCATCGGCGCACGGTGCATTCCGTTTGGTCTTGCAACTCGATGGCGAAGAAGTGGTCGATTGTATTCCTGATATTGGCTATCATCATCGCGGCGCTGAAAAAATGGCTGAGCGTCAAACGTGGCACTCCTTTATTCCTTATACCGACCGTATTGACTATCTCGGCGGCGTGATGAATGAGCTACCGTATATCATGTCGGTTGAAAAGCTTGCCGGTATCACCATTCCGCCACGCGCTGAAACCATCCGCGTGATGATGAGTGAGTTTTTCCGTATTACCAATAACTTGCTGTTCGTCGGTACCTTTATTCAAGATGCCGGTGGTATGACGCCAGTTTTCTATATGTTTACCGATCGCCAAAAAGCCTATGACGTCATCGAAGCCGTGACCGGCTACCGTATGCACCCAGCGTGGTTCCGTATCGGTGGTACAGCACACGATTTACCGCGCGGTTGGCAGCGTTTGGTTCGTGAGTTCCTAGATTGGATGCCAAAACGTTTGGATGAATACGTCAAGGCGGCACTACAAAACAGTGTGCTAAAAGGTCGTACCCAAGGCGTTGCCCAATACAATACCAAGCAAGCATTGGCATGGGGCGTTACCGGTGCAGGTTTACGTGCCACAGGTTTGGATTTTGATTTGCGTAAAGCGCGTCCGTATATGGGCTACGAGAATTACGACTTTGAGATTCCAGTCGGCTATAACGGTGATGCTTATGATCGCTGTATGGTAAAAATCGAAGAGATGCGCCAGTCGCTACGTATCATCCGTCAATGTATGGATAATATGCCGCAAGGTCCTTATAAGGCGGATCATCCATTGGCCGTACCACCGCCAAAAGACCGTACCTTAAACGATATCGAGACTTTGATTAATCACTTTATCTCGGTTTCCTGGGGTCCTGTGATGCCAGCGGGTGAATGTACAACCATCGTTGAGGCCACTAAAGGACTAAATAGCTATTACATTACCTCAGATAAAGCGACGATGAGCTATCGTACTCGTATCCGTACGCCGACATTTGCGCACCTGCAGCAGATGCCATCGGTGATTAATGGCTCATTGGTATCCGATGCCATTATGTATTTGGCGTCGATTGATATCGTCATGGCCGATTGTGACCGTTAAGTGCTAGATGTTAAATATTAAAAGTAAGACACGTTTCATTAATATGTTATCGCCAGACTGGCACACCAAAACGCTGTTGCTGCACCAAGCGCTATATAAACAGTGGGCTGAGTGAGGAAAGAAGAAGATTATGAGAATTGTTTCCGATAAAATGCCAAAAGTAGATGTGGCAAGTATCTTAACCGCAGAAGAGATTGCGGCTATCCATGAGTTTATGCATCATTATCCTCATCCACGGGCAGCGTCTTTAGATGCCCTAAAAATCGTGCAAAAGCGTAACGGCTGGGTCGATGATGCGCAAGTTAATGCCATCGCTAATATTCTAAATATCCCTGTGACCGACATGGATGGAGTGGCAACTTTCTTTAACCGTATCTATCGTCAGCCGGTCGGTCGTAATGTCATCCTTATTTGTGACTCAGTGGCTTGTTATTTAACGGGCTACGAAGCGCTGGCGGCTGAATTAAAAGCGCAGCTGGGCATCGACTATGGTCAAACCACTGCTGACAACCGCTTTACGCTATTGCCGATTTGCTGTTTGGGCAACTGTGACAAAGGTCCTTCTGTATTGATTAACGAAGACACTTATGGTCCAGTGCAGCCTACCGAAGTCGCCCAATTGTTGGAGCTATACGCATGAGTTTAACCATTTCAGAGCAGATTGCTCGTCGCGGTCAAGGCAAAGCGCCAAGCCAGTTAAATGACCAGCGCATTCCTGTTTATGGCGACAAAGCAACCGCTACCAGTGAAACCAAACCATTAACATGGCGCCTTGCCCATCACGATGCGGTATTGGATTTAGCCACTTATGAATCGCTACGCGGATTTGAAGCCTTAAAGATGGCTTTAAACCAATCACCAGACGATACTTTGAATACCATTAAAGAAGCAGTGGTCAAAGGTCGTGGCGGTGCAGGTTTCCCAGCTGGTATCAAATGGTCGCTGATGGCACCACCGGATGGTGGTCCACGCTACTTAGTCTGTAATGCCGATGAGATGGAGCCGGGCACGTTTAAAGACCGTCTCTTGATGGAGCGTCTACCGCTACAGCTTATCGAAGGTATGCTGATTTCTGCCTATGCGATTGGGGCAACGGCCGGTTATATCTTTATTCGCGGTGAATATATCTTAGCAGCAGAGCGTCTAACGGCGGCGCTTGAAGAATTGCGTGCCAATAATTTGGTCGGCGACAATATCTTAGGCTCAGATTTTAGCTTTGATTTGCACGTTCATACCGGCGCTGGTCGTTATATTTGCGGTGAAGAAACCGCTTTGATTAACTGTCTTGAAGGTCGCCGTGCCAATCCGCGTACCAAACCGCCATTTCCACAAGTGGCAGGTGCATGGGGACGTCCGACCGTCGTTAATAACGTTGAAACTTTGCATAACGTTTCAGCGATTATTTTGCATGGTAGCAAATGGTATCAAGATTTGCCCAAAGCCAAAGGCGTAGTCGAAACTCCAGGCACCAAGCTATTTGGGTGTTCAGGTCTGGTTAATGATCCTGGTCTATGGGAGCTACCATTTGGTTATACGGCGCGTGAAATTATCGAAGATTTTGCTGGCGGTATGCAAGAAGGTAAAAAGCTTAAAGCATGGCTGCCGGGCGGCGCATCGACTGACTTTTTAACCGCTGAGCATTTAGATACCGTCGTCGATTTTGACACCATTCAAAAAGCTGGTAGCCGCATGGGTACAGGGCTAATCATGGTCGTTGATGAAGAACAAGATATGGTGCCATTACTGCGCAATCTTGAGATTTTCTTCCAACGTGAATCATGCGGTTGGTGTACGCCATGTCGTGATGGTCTACCGTGGGGCGTTAAATTGCTCACCGCCATTAACGACGGTCAAGGTCAAATCGGTGACGTTGAAAAATTAGAAGAGTTGACTCGTGACTTATGGATCGGCAAAACCTTCTGCGCGCATGCGCCGGGTGCGATGGAGCCACTGATGAGTGCTATTAAATATTTCCGTCCTGAGTTTGACCAAAAAATTGCGCAGGCGGTTGGTGAAGATGTCATTGAGGCTGCAGCCAATCAACAGCCAGAAGTGAAATAAGGAGAGCGGCATGGCAGTCATACATATTGATGGAACCACTGTCGAAGTAGATAGCAGCGACAACTTGCTCCAAGCATGCTTGTCACTCGGCATTGATGTGCCGTATTTTTGTTATCACCCAGCCTTAGGTTCAGTCGGCTCTTGCCGTCAGTGCGCGGTCAAGCAATACCAAAATAAAGAAGATATGGAAGCGGGTCGCGGTCGCCTGGTGATGTCCTGTATGGTCGCCCCTAGCGATGATATGTACATCTCGGTCACCGATGATGAAGCCAAAGCCTTTCGTAAGTCGATGGTTGAGCTATTGATGGTCAACCACCCACATGACTGTCCAACTTGCGAAGAAGGTGGACATTGTCATTTGCAAGACATGACCTATATGTCAGGTCATAGCCGTCGTCGCTATCGTTTTACCAAACGTACCCACCATAACCAAGAGCTTGGTCCGTTTATCGCCCATGAAATGAACCGCTGTATCGCTTGCTATCGCTGTGTGCGTTTTTATAAAGACTATGCAGGTGGCGAAGATTTGGGTGTTTATGGCTCAAACGAGCGCGTTTATTTTGGTCGTGATAAAGACGGACAGTTCGAAAGCGAGTTCTCAGGTAACCTAACCGAAGTTTGCCCAACGGGTGTGTTTACTGATAAAACTCACTCTGAGCGTTATAACCGTAAATGGGACATGCAATACGCGCCAAGCATTTGTCATGGCTGCTCAGCGGGCTGTAATATCTCAGCGGGCGAGCGTTATGGTGAATTGCGCCGTATCGAAAACCGTTATAACGGTGAAGTAAACCGCTACTTCTTATGTGACCGTGGTCGCTTTGGTTACGGTTATGTCAACCGCGCAGACCGTCCAACGCAACCACTCGAACGTATCAATGACAAGCATGTCAAAATCAATATCGACTATGCGCTTGATGAAACCATCAAACGTATCAAAGGTAAAAAAGTCATCGGTATTGGCTCACCACGTGCCAGTCTTGAGACCAACTTTGCGCTAAAAAATATGGTCGGCTTTGATAGCTTCTCAACCGGTCTAAACCATCAGCAGCAAGCACTGGTCAATAAATGTATCGAAGTCTTAAGCACCGAGGGTATTTATAACCCAGGTATGGCTGATATTGAAAGCCATGATGCGGTATTGGTGCTGGGTGAGGATATTACTCAAACCTCATCGCGTGTGGCGCTATCGATTCGTCAAGCGGCAAAAAACGAAGCGATTAAAATGGCAGCGGCGACCAAAACCCAATCGTGGCTGGCTGAGCCCGTCAAACGTATTGGTCAAGGCGTCCAAAGCCCAGTATATATTATCGATGTTATCCAAACTAAGTTAGAAGATATCAGTAAAGTCAGCGTCGTTGCGACCCCGGAAGATATCACTAAGCTTGGTTTTAAAGTCGCCGATGCGATTGCTAATCTTGCAGATGATTTAGCGCAAATAGCAGATGCACAAAGCGCACAACAAGATGCTGATGATGCGAATACTGATGGTATGCAAGCGCTAGCCCAGCAAATCGCTTATGACTTAATCCAAGCGGATAAACCCTTGGTGGTTTCGGGTACTAGCTTATCGTCGACTGCGTTGATAGAAGCAGCGGCGCAAATCACTCAGGCACTGACCCAAAAACGTGCGGCGATTAAAGCCACTGAACAGCAGCAGGTCGAAGCGCATAATGCTAAGGTCGAAGCTGCTGAAGCACAAGCAGCAACGACGCAGCAAAGCGAAGACAAAGACTTGTCTGCCAAGCCGAACAAACCAGAAACCGGCGTTGATACCGAGTCGCAAGACGATGTCGAGCGTGAGCCTGCAACCAAGCTTGAGCTAAAAGAGGTCAATAAAAACTATCACGCGCAAGCGGGTATTTATTTAGCGGTTCCTGATGCCAATAGTATTGGTGTTTGTATGCTTGGTGGTCAATCGGTCGAAGAGTTATTGGCGACTGATTTTGATGTGGTTATCGTGGCTGAAAACCAGCTAACCGATGCCATTGATGCGCATAAATTAACCCAGCTATTGGCGGACAAAACGGTTATTGCCCTTGACCATCAATTGCTTGATTGGCATAAAGACGTCGATATCGTTTTGCCAGCCGCAAGCTTTGCGGAAGCAGACGGTACGCTTATCTCTGCTGAAGGTCGTGCGCAGCGCTTCTTCCAAGTTTATGATAACGAATATTATCATCCAATGAGCAGTATCAAAGAAGGCTGGCGCTGGTTGCATGCCGTTCATAGCAGCTTAGAAGGTCGCGATGTCGACTGGACGCTGCTTGATGATGTCATCAATGCTCTAATCGCTACCCATCCTAAGCTTGCTGGTATTAAGGATGCGGCTCCTGACGCCGATTACCGCATGACTGGTCTAAAAATTGCCCGTCAGCCGCGTCGCTACTCAGGTCGTACCTCGATGCGTGCGCCGGTATCTGTGCATGAGCCGATGCAGCCAAAAGATTTGGATACCGGCTTAACCTTTTCAATGGAAGGCTATAGCGGTAAGCAAACGCCAAGCTCGATGATTCCTTTTGCCAGTGCGGCCGGTTGGAACTCACCGCAAGCGTGGAATAAATACCAAGATAAAGTTGGTGGCAGCCTTAGAAATGGTGATCCAGGCGTCCGTTTATTTGATCGCTTAGAGCGCCTAGCCACGCGTCAATACGTTGCGCCAGAAGCACTGTCTGCGACGACCACAGATATGCAGCAAGGACAAGCCAAACTGGTGCCAGTTTATAACCTGTATGCCAGCTCGATGATGGCATCACGTAGCCCCGTGGTTGCTGAGCAATTACCGCTAGCCACTTGGCGCGTCGGTATCGACGATGCCAAAGCATGGGGTCTTGCAGCGGGTGATTACCTAGCGATTGAAATTGATAAACAGCAAATCACTTTACCTATTGAGCTCGTTGGTTACTTAGCAGAAGGCTGTATCGGTTATCCGGTTGGGCAGGTGAGTATCATCCATCCTTCTATGCCAGCGTCAGTACGCAAAGTCGATGCGCCAGTGACGATGATGGGCAGTATGGCAACTGATAATGCTGTCACAGCCAACAACAATAACCGCGCCACGCCAATAAACAGCGCGCCGATCACCACACAGGAGGTGTAATTTGCAAGTTACCCGTATTATCCCTGATGTGCCAAGCTTTTTGGCTGGTATGATGACCTTTGATAGCTGGTCGATACTTTTTATGGTCGTGCAGGCACTGGTTATCTTCTTAGTGGTGGTGATTGTTGCGGCATTGATGATTGTTTATGAGCGCCGCATGCTAGCGCTTTGGCAAGACCGTTATGGTCCGAACCGTGTCGGTCCATTTGGCTCATTGCAACTGGTTGCCGATATGCTCAAAATCTTCTTTAAAGAAGATTGGACGCCAAACTTTACCGATAAGTTTATGTTTACCTTGGCGCCAGCGGTTGCCATGTTTACCGCCTTGGCATCTTTTGCCATTATTCCTATTTCGCCAACCCTTGGAGTTGCTGATTGGGATATCGGCATTTTGTTTTTCTTTGCCATGGCAGGTATTGCAGTTTATGCGGTGATGTTCGGTGGTTGGGCGTCTGCCAATAAATTCTCACTACTTGGCGGCTTACGTTCCGCAGCGCAAACCATCAGTTATGAGGTTTTCTTAGGCTTATCATTGATGGGTGTTGTAGCCTTAACAGGCTCATTTAACCTACGTGAAATCGTTGAATCGCAAATTGACGGCTGGTATATCATTCCGCAGTTTTTTGGCTTTTTAACCTTTGTCGTGGCGGGTGTTGCCGTCACCCATAGACATCCATTTGATCAGCCAGAAGCCGAGCAAGAGCTTGCTGAAGGTTATCATGTCGAATATTCTGGCATGAAGTTCGGTATGTTTTTCATCGGTGAATATGTCAACGTCGTGCTGATTTCTGCGTTGATGACCTGCTTGTTTTTTGGCGGTTGGCTTGCGCCGTTTAATTTAGATATTCCTTTTATTCCACCAGCTTTTTGGTTCATGATTAAAACGCTATTCTTTATGACCATGTTTATTTTGGCTCGAGGCTCACTCATGCGTCCGCGCTATGATCAGGTGATGAACTTTGGCTGGAAAATCTGCCTGCCGGTAACTTTGATTAATCTATTGGTAACCGCCGCAGTGATTTTGATTTTTTCCCCAACGTTATAGTCATTACTAGCCATCACTGATGAACTAGGGTAAAGCTGATAAGGATAATAATCCCATGTTTACTACGATAAAAAAGACCGTCATTGGTATGTTTACCATTGTCCGCAGTATGTGGATGGTCAATAGTCATGCAATCAGGCCGCGTGACACCATTCTTTATCCAGAAGAGCCGGTGCCAGTACCGCCACGCTTTCGTGGCCGTATTGTGCTGACGCGTGACCCTGATGGTGATGAGCGCTGCGTTGCTTGTAACTTATGTGCTGTAGCCTGTCCGGTTGCCTGTATCTCTTTGCAAAAAGCAGAGCGTGAAGATGGGCGCTGGTATCCAGAATTTTTCCGCATTAACTTTTCGCGTTGTATCTTTTGCGGTTTGTGTGAAGAAGCCTGTCCGACGACGGCGATTCAGATGACGCCTGATTTTGAGATGGGCGAATATGTCCGTCAAGACTTGGTTTATGAAAAAGAGCATTTGCTGATTTCTGGACCGGGTAAATATCCCGATTATAACTATTATCGCGTGACGGGTATGGCGGTAGCAGATAAACCAAAAGGCGCGGCGCAAAATGAAGCGGCACCGATTGATCTAAGGAGCTTGCTACCATGATGAATATCTTAAACAGTCCTGAATTGGCAGGGTTTTATGCGTTGGCAGCGGTGGCAATATTTGCCAGCTTGCGCGTGGTGACTCTCGCCAATCCAGTGCATGCTATTTTATCGATGATTGTGTCGTTATTGGCCATCTCAGGTATTTTCTTTGTCTTAGGTGCGCCGTTTGCTGGTGCGCTTGAAATTGTTGTTTATGCCGGTGCCATTATGGTGCTGTTTGTATTCGTTATCATGATGCTAAACCTTGGCATGAGTAATGATGAGCGTGAAGAGCGTTGGCTTGATGCTGGCACTTGGGCGGTACCGACGGGGCTTACGATTATCATCGCAGTTGTGCTGTATGCGATGATAGGTCTTAATCATACCGATACGGCAATGATTGGTGGTACGACGATTTCAGCCAAAGCCGTCGGTACGGTGCTATTTACCAAATACGTTATGTTGGTCGAAGTGGCAGCATTGCTACTATTAGCCGCCTTAGTTGCCGCTTATCATTTGGGTAAAGAGTCTATCGATGATGAGATTATCGGTCACGGCGCTCAAGGCTATGATAAAGGACACAGTAACAAAGCAAGCCAAGCATCCAATCCAAATGTCGCCAGTATCAAACATTACGATGAACATGGTATGCCTATCGATACTGATACGCTAAACAAGGCTGAACCATACGAATATAAAGAGGTTGACCCGCTTGACTATGTCGGTATGAATGTCGGTAAGCAGGCGGATATACAAAAAGTCACGCGCAAGGAGTCAGACTGATGGTACTAGCAGCGAGCGTGGCACAGGAGGTTGCAAATGTGCCGTTTGCCCACGAGGTGGCAGGCTTTGTGCAACCTGTTACTGAGGCGCAAAATGTACTGGGTATGATACCCATGAGCCATGGATTGATTTTGGCCGGTATTTTATTTGCAATCGGTCTGTGCGGTGTCATGGTACGGCGTAATTTCTTATTTATGCTGATGAGCCTTGAAATCATGATGAATGCGACGGCTTTGGCATTTGTGGTCGCCGGTAGCCGCTGGGTCGATCCAGATGGACAGATTATGTTTATCTTTATTTTGACACTAGCAGCAGCAGAGGCAGCCATTGGTTTGGCAATATTATTGCGGTTTTACCATCAGCGTGGGCATCTCGATGTCGATAGCGCCAATGAGATGAAAGGATGATGTCATGAGTTTATTACCATTAACCTTTATATTCCCGCTCGTTGGCTTTTTGATTTTAGCCTTTATGCGCGACAAATTAAGCGAGCAGGTGGCAGCGATTGTTGGTGTCGGTAGCATGCTGCTATCAGCGCTATGCACGCTGATGGTCAGCTACACCTTTTTGACCAGTAATCCTGCCGGTACAGTCATCGAGATTCCGCTATGGACATGGTTCCAAGTTGGCGATTTTGCACCAAGTTTTGGCTTAAGCTTTGATGGCTTGGCATTGACGATGACGGGTGTGATTACCGGTATCGGCTTTTTGATTCACCTGTTTGCCGCCTGGTATATGAAAGGTGAAACAGGCTTTGCGCGCTTTTTTAGCTATATGAACTTATTCGTCGCCAGCATGTTGTTGCTGGTATTGGCCGATAACTTGTTCTTACTTTATCTTGGCTGGGAAGGCGTCGGTATCTGTTCGTACCTTTTGATTGGTTTTTATTATCAAGACCGTGCCAATGGTCGGGCAGCGATGAAAGCCTTTACCGTCACCCGCGTTGGTGATGTGTTTTTGGCTTTTGGTTTGTTTTTATTATTTCGCGAATTTGGCACCCTGCATATTCAAGAGATTATTACCCGCGCGCCAGAAATCTTTGATATCAATAATCCAATAATGATTTTGACCACTATTATGCTCGTTGGTGGCGCAATGGGTAAATCAGCGCAGCTGCCCCTACATACCTGGCTTGCTGATGCGATGGCAGGTCCAACACCTGTATCGGCACTGATTCACGCTGCGACCATGGTTACCGCGGGTGTGTATCTGATCGCACGTCTGCATCCGTTATTTCTCCTTACCCCAGGCGTACTCTTGTACTGGGTTGGGGCAGTCGGTGCGTTGACGCTCGTCGTTGCTGGATTTTGTGCGTTGGCACAAACGGATATTAAACGTATCCTTGCTTATTCGACCATGAGCCAGATTGGCTATATGTTCTTGGCACTCGGCGTTGGCGCATGGCAAGGGGCTATTTTCCACTTGATGACGCATGCTTTCTTTAAAGCCTTGCTATTTTTATCATCAGGTGCGGTCATTCTTGCGGTCCATCATGAACAAAACATCTTTAAGATGGGCGGTTTACGCAAAAAGATTCCTTTAGTGTTTTGGTGTTATATCGTCGGTGGCGGTGCGCTTGCTGCGATACCTTGGGTTACCGTTGGTTTCTACTCTAAAGAAGCAATTCTGTGGGAAAGTTATGCCACTGGTCACCAAGTTTTATTCTATATGGGTGTATTCGGTGCCTTCTTAACCGCGCTTTATACCTTCCGTATGATTTGGATTATCTTCTTTGGTGAAGAAAAAACTCCTGCGCATAAACTGTCTGGGGTGTCATATTGGCTACCTTTGACGGTACTATTGGTATTATCAACCGCCGTTGGTGCGTGGATTACGCCGCCATTACAAGGCGTCTTGCCAGAGAGTGTTGGGCACTTGTTAGAAGTAGCGGGTCAAGCGCATGATAAACATACGGCGGAATATATCGCCATGGGTGCCATGCTTGCAGGCCTAATTATCGCGGCATTCTTATATGTCGCCGATAAAGGTCGCATGCTGACCCGCTTTAAGGAGACCTCTATAGGTGCAGCGTTATATCATTGGTGCTATCACGGTATGGGCTTTGATGCGCTATACGATATAGTTTTTGTAAAACCCTTTTTGTTCATCGGCCGCTTATTTAAAGCCGACCCTATCGATAAAACGTGGCTTATTTTGCCGAAACTGGCATCTGCTGGTAACAAGGTATTGTCTGCGACGCAAACAGGGTCACTTCGAGGTTACGCTGCAAGCTTTGGCTTGGGTGTGGCTGTGCTGTTGGTGCTGGTAATGATGACGGTGGTATAAGATGATAGAGTTACAACAAACGTGGATGCTACCAGCATTAATCGCAATTCCTTTTATCGCAGGGTTGCTATGTTGGTTGGTCGAACGCTTTAATAAACGTCTGCCGCGCTGGATTGCTCTAAT
Organism: Psychrobacter sp. UBA3483; assembly: GCF_002377905.1. Lineage (GTDB taxonomy): Bacteria > Pseudomonadota > Gammaproteobacteria > Pseudomonadales > Moraxellaceae > Psychrobacter. Next base: position 31,782 of record NZ_DFQS01000037.1, read on the forward strand.
CGGTATGACGTTAACCTTTGCCTTGTCACTGGTATTGTGGCAATACGGCGATTATAGCGGCATGAGTAGGCAGGTGATTGCGCCTCAGGCAAACGTGCCATGGGTTGCAGAATTTATGGTGCCATGGATACCAAGCTTTGGTATCAGCTTTCATTTGGCACTAGATGGCTTATCGCTGCTGATGGTTGGTTTAACAGGTCTGCTAGGTATTGCGGCAGTTGCCTGTTCGTGGAATGAGATTCAACGCCGCGTTGGTTTCTTCCATCTTAACCTTTTATGGAGCTTGGGCGGCGTGATTGGCGTGTTCTTAGCCATTGACCTGTTCTTATTCTTCTTCTTTTGGGAGATGATGCTGGTTCCGATTTACTTCTTGATCGCTATTTGGGGTCATGATGTGGTTGGCGGCAAGACCAAAGAATACGCGGCAACCAAATTCTTTATTTATACCCAAGCCTCTGGTCTTATCATGCTGGTCGGTATTTTGATATTGGTCATTATCAGCTATGCGCAAAAAGGCATGGTCAGCTTTAATTATAATGACTTACTCGGCACCTCACTTGGTGGCTGGGAATATCCGATCATGCTGTGCTTCTTTCTTGGTTTTGCCGTTAAGTTACCGATTTTCCCTTTTCACGGCTGGCTACCTGACGCCCATGCGCAGGCGCCAACCGCAGGTTCGGTGGATTTGGCAGGGGTTTTAATTAAGACCGCCGCTTATGGTTTGATTCGTTTTGTCATACCGTTATTCCCAGCAGCGTCACAAGATTTTGCTCCGATTGCGATGACCTTGGGTACCATAGGTATCTTTTACGGGGCATGGCTGGCCTTTATGCAAACTGATATGAAGCGCTTACTGGCTTATACCAGTATCTCGCATATGGGTTTTGTGGTCTTAGCCATTTACGCGGGTACCTTAATTAGCTTGCAAGGTTTGATGATTCAAATGCTGGCGCACGGTTTAAGTTCGGCGGCACTGTTTATTATGGCAGGGCAGTTATACGAGCGCTTGCATACGCGCGATTTGACTTTGATGGGCGGTATGTGGGGTCAGTTCCGTTATTATGCACCGATTCTGATGTTCTTTTGTGCCGCTTTACTTGGTATTCCAGGTACCGGTAACTTCATCGGCGAGTTCTTGATTTTATTTGGCGCCTTTGCTGATTATCCCGTGTTTGTGGTGTTTGCGACCTTTAGCTTGGTATTGGCAGGGTTATACTCGCTTATCTTGATTCACCGTGCCATGTTCGGTAGCAATAATATTAAAGAAGTGGCGTTACGAGAGACCGAAACCCATGGTTTGCCTTCACGTCCATTAAAAGATTTGGGTAAGCGCGAGCTGTCGTTGCTACTGATGCTCGCAGCAGGTTTGGTCTGGCTCGGTCTGTATCCACAGCCGTTCCTTGATACTTCAAGTCACGCCATGCAGTGGATTAATAACGCATATATGTACAGTCAAGTGACACAAGTAGACGCATCGCAGCTGCTTGATGCAATGGAGGCACGTTAAGTCATGAATGAATTTACGACGAATGATTTGATGGGGCTGATGCCTTATGCGCCAATCATTGCGGTAGTATTGACAGTATTGGTAGTGATGATTGCCATCACCATTAAGCGCTCACATATGGTAATCGGTACCATTTCGGTGGTTGGTTTAAACATAGGGCTGTTTGCCTTGCTTGGGCAAATGACTGGCATCATCGATAGCGGTACGCTTGTGCCAACGGCTGAGCAGTTATTTGTGATTGATAACTTTGCCCAGTTTAATATGGTGGTCATCTTAATCTGTGCTTTGGCCTGTTTTACGCTGTCTTATGCCTATCTAGCTGATTTAGATGATCATAAAGAAGAGCTGTATTTGCTTATGCTGCTATCGACTGTTGGTGCGCTTTTGATGGTCAGCGCCCAGCATTTAGCCTCATTCTTTATGAGCCTTGAGATGCTGTCGATTCCGTTATACGGCATGCTGGCTTATACCTATATGCGTAAGCGCTCGCTTGAGTCGGGGCTAAAGTATTTGGTGCTCTCAGCCACGGCATCAGCAACGCTGCTGATGGGTATGGCATTTATTTATGCAGAAGTGGGCTCGCTCGCTTTCAAGCCTATCAGTATGACGTTGGTCGATCTCTTTGAGTCGCCACTATTAATCGTCGGTACAGCGATGATGATGTTTGGTATTGCTTTTAAACTGTCTGCTGCGCCATTTCATATATGGACGCCAGATGTGTACGAAGGCGCACCAGCACCTGTCGCTACTTATTTGGCATCGGTCACCAAAGTGGCGATGATGGCACTTGCTGTTCGCTTCTTGATTGATACGTCGCTATTGGCATTGCCATCAGTACAGATGCTGCTCATGGTTATGGCCACCTTGTCGATACTAGTAGGTAACTTATTAGCGGTACGTCAGACTAGCCTTAAGCGTCTGCTTGGTTACTCGTCGATTGCTCATATGGGCTATGTGCTTATCGTGATTGTCAGCATTGGCTCAGCCGCTGATAGTATCTCAAGCATGTATATGGCGATTTATGCCTTTACCTCTATCGGTGCCTTTGGTGTTGTTACCTTGATGTCGAGCCCGTATCGCTTGGCGGGTGAAGCAGATGAATTGACCCATTATAAAGGGCTGTTCTGGCGTCGTCCGGTATTGACCGCGGTGATGACCATTATGATGTTGTCATTGGCAGGTATTCCATTGACCGCAGGCTTTATCACTAAGCTGTTTGCGATTCTTGCCGCCGTTCAAGGTACCAACTGGTTCTTGGCTGGCATGATTATCTTGGGTAGTGCCATTGGTCTGTTTTATTACTTGCGTGTCATGCTCACGCTATTTAAACGTCCGAAACAATTTATTGAATTTGACGTCTCAAAGCAGTGGGGCTTGCGTACGGGCGGTATCATGGTTATCGCCGTCACCGCCATCATTCTCTTCTTTGGTATATTGCCGAATAGTATGATTGAATGGGCAAGTTTGGCTCGTATTTGGTAAGTGTAAAATATGAGCAGAGGTTTTCGATATTGAGAACCGCTGCTTATCGATAATGACGGTTAGAAAACCAAGATGCGCCAGCTTTATGATAAGCTTGGCGCATCTTTTGTTTTAGAGCCTTTAAAAAGTCAAAAACATAGCCATCTATAACCATAAGCAATCATAAATCATAAAAAACGAGGGTGAATCATTATTATGAGTGACAATATTCAAAAAGTAACAGTGCTCAGTAAAACCACGTGGACGCCCAATCTCTTTAGCTTTACCGTCAGTCGTCCTGATAGTTTTAAATTTACCGCAGGGCAATTTGTGCGTTTGGGCGTTAATCCCAGTCAATTAAACTACTATAAGCAATTGAGTAAAGTAGCTGATGCTGAAGAAGACGAAGACCTGAACGAAACATTGGATGAGGATATCTTCCGCGCGTATTCAATCGTCTCTTCACCCTTTGATGAAATCCTAGAATTCTTCTCTATTGTTATCCCTGATGGCGCCTTTACCTCGCAGCTGCAACACCTAGAAGTCGGCGATGAGCTATTACTCAACACCATGCCGTTTGGCTTTTTAACTTTAGCCCGTTATCAAAAACCACTGCCAAAAGACTTATGGTTGCTGGCGACAGGTACAGGTTTAGCGCCTTTTTTATCGATGCTGCAAGACTTAAAAACCTGGGAAGACTACGAGCATATCGTCTTGGCTTATAGCGCGCGCTCGATAGAAGAGCTCGCTTATATTGAGAAGATTGAAAGCTTACAAGAAGATTTTGGCTCGTTGGTGGATAATCCAGCCAAGCTTATCTTTATTCCTATCGTTACCCGCGAGCCTGTCGAGGGCGCATTAACTGAGCGCTTGCCAAAGCTATTATTAGATGGAACGCTACAAGAGCGCGCTGGCATTGATTTGGACGTCGATAGTACACACGTGATGCTATGCGGCAACCCAGAAATGGTCGAAGATACAAAAGAGACATTAAAGAGCTTAGGCTTGGTGATGAATCGCCGCGGCGAGGGCAATATCGCGGTGGAAAACTATTGGTAGGCGGATGATTGCTACAAGTTGATAGAGTCAGTATTCATTAAAAAAACGCCAATGCTTAAAGATAATCGTCTTTAAGTATTGGCGTTTTTTGTAGGCAGCGTTTGGAAGGCTTTTAATACGTTTATAAAACTAGACTTATGAAGTAGGTTCTAAACTTGGCTCAGTAGCATCAGCAATTGGATTGATAGGCCCTTGCATCAATTCAGGCTCATCCTTATCGCTAATGATATCTTCATTGGCATTGCTGGCCAGCAAATCTCGATAATTGATTTGCGTTTTAAGCACCAATTGTTCTTCTTCAAGCTCGCCATAATTGACTTGCACTTTATATAAGGTGCTCATTATTTTTTTGTTCTTTTTTAGCCAGCGATTGATATCAAGGTAGATAATCTCTTCTTTGGCGCGGGCGATATTGATATAAGACAAAATAAAACCTAACGGATCTTTTTTGAGCACGCTATGATAGAACCAAATAAACAGTTTAAGACCTTGGCGTTTGATAAAGGATTCACAGCGCAAGTTAAGCACATCGGTATAAGTCAGCTGTCCAAAAACAAAGCGCTGGACGTTGCGATCCAGCTGCACATGAACCAAGCTAAAATTACTTGCTACTTCTGCATAAATCCCGCCGACATCAATCGTACAATACAAGCGAAACCAGTCGTCATGTATCTCAACGCGCAGCTCTAAAATGGCTTTGACGTTATCGGTGACAAATTTTTGTAGCGCATCGTTGACATAAATTTGGGCAACCGGCAAGGACAGCTCTTCCTCGAATTTATCCGTGGTTCTGTCATAGATACTTTTGACGGCTTGGCTAAGACGCTCCCAGCCATCGCTAAAGGACTCGTCAAAACGGTCAGCGATACTGTCGAATAACTCTTCAAAACTGTCTGAATTATCCATATTGTCTCTATGATCAAAGTTACTCAAACTTATTATCCTTATAATTATTCATTATTTAATGGCAGGCGCAAAAGTGTTTATAAAACAGTATATATCAAAATGACAGTAGGCAAAATGGACGTCTACGTTTTGTATCATTGGGCAGTCAGGCCGTTTACTGTCAAATGTAGAAACCTTTAAAGGTACAAAGCCTTTGTGAGGCTATTTTCTAAACATACGAATTTTGAGGTTAGTAGTGGATAAATAGACAAACAAGCCTGCATCTAAGTGATTGATTAAGTAGCAACGGTATACGCTTGTGCTAGCGACGTAATTCTATCTCATGGTATGATAGCGCCGGCATTGGTCGACGAGCACTTAATTTACCGAATAGCGCCTATGACGCCTTGTAGCAACCGGCCTTATATAGCCAATTCAATATAAAAGTGGTTCGTTTAAAATAGGACTCTGCTGGAATAAATTTTCCTCGCTTGCTGTGCGCTTCGCATTCCAGAGGCTTCGCAAAATTTATTCCAGTGGCAGTATAATATTTCTAAATGGAATCTACTATATTCATCAGCTGAGACCTACTGTGACTTCGATTAAAGACTCGCAAAGCTATCATTTTTCAGCGCAAGCGCCCAAGCGCGATATCAGTTTGCCGATGGCGGTGGTGATAGCCGTCAGTGTTCATGCGCTGATTATTTTTGGCATTAGTTTTTCGCTGGGGCAAGACCCTGCTGGCATGATGCAGGACGTCGCAAAAGCTTTGACCGAGAATATGCAGCCAAATGAAGATGCGCAGTTTATTGCCAATGCGTCCCAACAAGGCGGCGGCACGGTGCAAGAGCAAATACGCCAAGCAACCGACCAGAGTAGTCCGGTGGCAGCCGAGCAAATGAGCGAGACGCAAGATGTGATTGACCTGCAGCGTCAAGTTCGGCAGCAGCGCTATCAAGAAAGCTATCTACGTACCACTCTCAGCTGGCGTCAAGCGAGCGTCGAGTCTGATAATGACAGCAAGCAAGAACAAGATGATATGAAGGCGCAAGAAGAGCGTCTGCGTAAGCAAATCGCGACTTTGGAGGCGCAGCTGTCACAGCGGCAACAGCTGTATGCGACCAAATCAAAAGTCGTGACCGTCGATAGCAACTCGACAACCCGCGGTGCCGCTGCCGATTATATCAACACCTTTCGTGAGCACGTTGAGCGCGTCGGGAATCTGCAATATCCTGCGCAAGCACGCGCCCAAGGTATCACCGGCGAGGTACGTTTGATGGTGATTATCAGCAATGATGGCAATATTAAAGCCATTCGTTTACTTGAGAGCTCAAACTCGACGATACTAGATGAGGCGGCCAAGCAGTCGGTCAGACAAGCGGCGCCCTTTGGTAAATTTACCGAAGATATGAATGATATTGTTGAGCTGCGTCTGATACGTACCTATCGTTACAGTGATAGAGTAGACGTCACCTATTAACTTTGTTTAAATTTAGTGCCGGTCTTATATAGTTATTATGCATTTTTTAAAAAAGGTTAAATGATAATAAACATTAAAAAGACAAAAATTAATGATAAAACAGTTTGGGAATAAAGAGCCAGTATGGAATTTTTAGGTTTTACCGTCGATCTTGCTACCTTAACAGAAAATGCGATTAGCATTGCGCTTAAAATCGCATTTGCCTTATTGATATTTATGATAGGGCGCTGGTTAGCAAAGAAAATCGTTGCTATCAGCAATCGCATTATGCTACGCAGCCATTTAGAGGCGACAGCGGCCAATTTTTTAAGCCGCGTATTATATGGCATATTATTGGTCATCGTGATTTTGGCAGCGCTTAGCAAAGTCGGTGTGCAGACTACTTCGGTCGTTGCTATCTTGGGCGGCGCGGCGGTGGCGATTGGTTTGTCACTCAAAGATCAGCTATCAAACTTTGCCGCTGGCATTATGATTGTGACCTTTCGCCCGTTTGTGCGCGGCGATTATGTGCAAATCAGCAGCTATACCGGTACGGTCACCGAGATTACCTTGGTCAATACCCATTTAACGACCATCAATAATCACGACATCATCATTCCTAATAGCGATATCACCACCTCAGCGGTGATTAACTATACGGCGTTACCCAACCGCCGCGTTGATATCACCGTTGGTATTGGTTATGACGCTGATATCGAAACCGCCAAAGATATTATGCTAAATTTGGCAAAAAACAATCCGATGGCCTTTACGGATCCAGCGCCGGTGATACGTGTGACCAACTTGGGTGACAATTCAGTCGATTTAACCTTAAATGTCTGGACCACCAATGATGATTGGTGGGCGATGCAGTGCGATTTATTAGAACAATTCAAAAACGCCCTTGATGATAAAAATATCGACATTCCATTCCCGCAGCGCAGTGTGCATGTCAAAGGCTTAGATCAGATGATTAATCAGATGGATCAAGCACAAAAAACCATGTTAAAGAAAAGTTAAACAAGGCTAAAAGTCTTAGAGATAAGGATTTGGTAGGCCTAACTCTGCCAAAATAACAATCTCAAAGCTTTCCATCTCATCTTGCTCATCTTGCCCAAGCTCATGGTCAAAGCCCAATAGGTGCAGTATGCCATGTATCAATAAATGGCTGATATGCTGTGCCACGGTCTTGTTTTGCTCAGCCGCTTCACGTACCACTACAGCATGACAAATCACCAGCTCGCCAAGTGGTAGCGTTGGCATGAGACCAATGATTGCCGCTGGCAAGTCGCTTGGGTAAGATAGAATATTGGTAGCATAGTCTTTGCCGCGCGCCTCTAAATTCAGCTCTTGACCTTCGAGTGCATCGGTAATATAGATATCGAGCGCTTTGGTTTTTTCTTGCCATATCTCACTATCGATATCATCAAAGTAAGGCAGCGTCAGACCATGGTTAATACGCTCATCGATATTATCCAGTGTCGCTATCATGACTTTTAACAGTTTTTCGCGAGGATAAAAGCTATCTAGTATCTCATCATCAATGCTATCGGCGGCGCTTATATCAAGCACGGCTAAGCTGTCATTAGTATTAAGTGCGTCTAAGTTCTTATCGTTCTCATCATGATTAAAATGGCTATTAATATCTTCATCTAAGTGGTTGTCAGCGTCATTATGTTCGGTTGGGCTCATGTCACCCTCCTTTTTATGTCAATGTGAAAATATCTAAGATTAATTAACTAGCAATAAATGATTAACACTAAAAAACCGGATATCAAATCCGGTTTGTGTCATATATATACGTCGCTTAAAATAGATTATAACTTAGCGGCGGCATCAGAAATGGCTTGTTTACGCTCTTGTTCTTTCATGCGCTCAAACTTGCGCTTTTCTTGTAGGGCAAGTTGCTCTTCATCAAAGACATCATAAGCTTCAACAATTTTTTGCACCAATTGATGGCGCACGACGTCTTTTGAGTCAAACTTAGTGATATGAATCTCTTCGATACCGCTTAAGATATCCATCGCTTGCGCCAGACCTGATTTATGCCCACGCGGCAAATCGACCTGCGTGATATCACCAGTAATAACTGCCCGCGAACCAAAACCTAAACGGGTCAAGAACATCTTCATTTGCTCGGGCGTAGTATTTTGCGCTTCATCTAAGATAACAAACGAATTGTTTAGCGTACGACCGCGCATATAAGCAAGCGGGGCGACCTCAATGATTTGCTTTTCGAGCATTTTACCGACTTTATCAAAGCCAAGCATCTCATACAGCGCGTCATATAAAGGACGTAAATACGGGTCAATTTTTTGGGTCAAATCACCGGGTAAAAAGCCCAGTTTTTCACCAGCTTCTACCGCTGGGCGCACCAATAAAATACGCTCAATCTCGTTGCGCTCAAGCATATCGACCGCACAAGCAACTGCAAGATAAGTCTTACCCGTACCAGCAGGCCCAATACCAAACGACACATCAGAGGCTAAAATGTCTCTGACATAACGCTGCTGATTGCCACCGCGTGGGATGATTTTACCTTTACGGGTACGCAGACTAATCGGCGTAAAGTCAGTAGCGGCTTCCAAATTATCAGCATCTTCCTCGGCAGCCGATTGCTTATCGGCTTCTATATCTTCGTCACGGGCGATGCTCGATTGAATGATTAAGTGCAGCTCCTCGGCGCTAATATCTTTGGTATTTTGTGCTTCATCGACCATTTTATAAATGATGCGTTCGCCGCGCTCAACGCCCAAAATATCGCCACTTAAACAAAAGTCGCTTTGGCGTTGGCTGATTTTAATATCGAGGCGTTCTTGGATGTATTTCATGTGGTTATTATATTCGCCAAGCACGGTTTTCAGCTGTGCTGGGGTCAACGATTCAAAATGTATACGGCGGCTTATGGAATCAGTCAAGCGATTATCCTTGTATTTGGTTGCCCGCTGCTATGGTTAGTGCTTCTGTGCATTAGTGCTTTTATGCATGATAGTCGAGCGGGCTTTAGAGATAAAATAGTGAGTCGTGTTTCAATACTTTTTAATGGCGCTTATAACGGTTATGTAAATATTAAAAATAGTGCTAATAAATATGACGGCAAAATGTTGCTAAAAATAGTTATTAATAAAAACAGCTATGAATAAAATGAAGGTAAGAAGTAAATGCGCTGTCTTCATTATGGTAGATAGAATTTAAAATTCAAGCCATTTACAGGCGGGCAGGGCTTTGTTTTTGTATGGTGATTGCAACTGTAGATCATACACCTTACACCGGAAACGGCAACAAAACTGTTTAGCCACTATGGTTAGTGTCAGGGCCACAGAATAAGGGACAAATTGTGGTAATCTAGAGCTTAAATACTAATGTTTAGATAACGGCGCTATGAAACTGGGCTAAAACTATTAAAGAAAGAAAGGCTTGCCAGAAAAAAACATTATTTTTGAGTGTTTTTTTGAGTGGAAAGTCATCGCGTCTAAATACGTGCTAAATGGGTCATAATAGGAATAATAACCATGCAACATACTGAAGCAACTTTATCAACAACCAATCCTGCCGAATCAGATCAGGCTAATAAAACGGCTATGACTGAACAGCAAGTACTTATCGCGGGCGGCGGGCATGTCGGCTTGTCGTTTGCGCTGTTACTCGCCCATCATGGTATCGCCAGTACCTTGCTAGAGAAAAACAGCTATCCAACCATCAGCCCCAATGACGACGCTAAGCGCACGCACTATTTAGACAGTCGCAATACCGCGCTGTCACGGCGCACGGTGCAGATTTATCAAGAGATTGGGCTATGGGCTGAGCTACAAAGCCATGCTTGCCGGATTGACGCGGTAAAAATCAGCGAGCAAGGCAGCTTTGGACGCGCGCAATTAAATAAAGCCGAGGAGCAGGTTGAGTCATTTGGGCAAGTGATGGAAAACGCGTGGCTTGGGCGCAAGTTGTTATTGGCTGCCCAGCAAGAGCCGCTAATTACCTTGATTGATAACGCCAATGTGATAGCCGTTAGCCAACAAAGCGATGGCGTGACGTTAAGCTTTAGCTATTACGGTGAAGAAGAGCATGAGCAGCAATTGCAAGCCAGCGTTTTAGTCGCTTGTGATGGTCGCGACTCTACCGTACGTCAGCTATTAGGTATCAGCACTACCACTTATGATTATAAGCAGACGGCTATCGTTGGGGTGGTAGAGACCGATCAGCCGCATGAACATATTGCCATTGAGCGCTTTAGTCCGGCAGGGCCGCTTGCGGTGTTGCCATTGACTGATCCAGAAGGCGACGGCAATGATGAGTATCAAAAAGGTTATAGACGCTCAGTGGTTTGGGTTTGCCCAACTGGCGAAGAGACACAATATCTAGAAGATGATGCGCATTTCTTGGCGACCTTGCAGCAAGCTTTTGGCGCGCGCGCAGGCACGTTTAAAAAAGCCGGTCGCCGCGGCGCTTATCCACTGACGCGAGTGCTGGCAGACAAACAAGTCGATGGCCGCTGCGTCATCATGGGTAACGCGGCACACACCTTACATCCGGTCGCTGGGCAAGGGTTTAACCTCTGTATGCGCGATGCGCATGTGCTGGCAAAAATGATGAGTAGACAGGTGCTAAAAGGCGAAGATATCGGCAATCCGACTTTGCTCAAACGTTATGAAAAAGCCCGTCAAACCGATCAAAAACGCGTCATTCGCTTTTGTGATGCCGTCGTACATGGCTTTACGCATCCAAATCCAGCGGTGAAGTTGGCACGTAACGTAGCTTTGGTTGCCTTTGATAAACTGCCAAATATTAAGCCATTAATTGCCAATTATGCGATGGGCTTAAAATCTTAGTTCAATATACTGGTAAGTTATTAAGCAAATAAAATCTATAATTTCAGCTGCTTCTAAACCACATAAATATGAGCGGTTGACATACTCCCACCACTTTCGCTAAGCTCAAGTGGGGGATTCTAAAAGCGTTAGCGCTTAGGCGACTTTCTCACGAATGTCACAAGTTTTCTGTTTCAAAGGGCGACCTTTACCGCGTCCTCCCTCCGCAGACAAAACGGCATGTCCTGCCGCTAATATATTACGAGCTGCATTAACATCTGCGTTCGTAACATACCTGCATTCGACGCACTCAAAGTTTGCTTGAGTGCGTCTATTTTCTTTGGCAATATGCTTGCATTCAAAGCAGGTTTGGCTGGTGTAACGTGGGTTTACTTTAATGAGTAACCCGCCTTGCCATTGTTGCTTGTACTCAAGCATATTAACCATCATGCCCCAGCCTTGATCTAAGATTGATTTGTTTAATGCTGACTTGGCTTTGACGTTACGCCCTTTGTTTTCTAGCGTACCGCTTGCAGATTTCGACATATTGGCTACTTTTAAGTCCTCACAAGCAATCATGGCGTGGTTTTTGCTGATCGCGGTGGTGATTTTATGCAAGTAATCATGGCGAATATTGGCGATGTGATGGTGTAATTTTTGAATCTTACGGTTCTGCTTTTTCCAGTTTTGACTGAATAAGACTTTTCTACTTAATTGGCGCTGTAATGCGGCCAGTTTAATTTGATTGGCTTTAAAGCTGTTTTTGGGTTTGATGGTTTGACCGTCTGAGGTAGTAATCAGTTTAGTGATGCCCAAATCAATACCTATGGCACTTGTGGCAGGGTGTCGTGGATTTTCAGTTAGCTGCGTTTCGGTGCCAAACGACACGTACCAGTGACCTGATTTCTTGCTGATGGTGATGTTTTTAATGGTGCCGATGATGTCTTGCGATTTTCTAAACTTCACAAAGCCAATACCGCTAGGTAGTTTGATGCGGTTGCCTTCAATACGGCAATACTTATCAAACTGAACAAGCCTGATTGAGTCGCAGCCATCGGATTTACGTTTAAATCTTGGCATCAGTTGTCGTAGTTGAATCTCTGTGCCATCGCTTAGCTTAAAGAACTTGGGTTTTCGGAGCTTCTTTTTATTTTCTTTGAGCCTAGCATGAACTTTAGGGTCGAAAAATCGTGACCAAGCAGAGGCGAGATCACGTATTTTCTGCTGTAAAGACACGGCATTGGCATGGGTTCTTAAGAAAGAAAAATCAGGATTGTTCTTTAGATCCATGATTTTATTAACCAAGTTGGTGGCATTAATAAATTCATTTTTGGCAAACATCTCAAATGAGATCGCTAGTATTTGATTCCAAACAAAACGCGCAGAGCCGACAAGATTATTTAAAATAACCTGTTGCTCTACGTTAGGCTCAAGCCTAAATTTATACGCCTTGTTGATTTTCATTACCGCAACTAATTTTGTTTGATAGAATATAAATTCTAAATATTATTTAGATTTCATACAGTAGCTAATTTGTATAAAAATATAATAAACACTAGGCGAAATTCACCTCCACCCTAATGTCGGGTGGAGTCCTCTTTCGCTTTTAGATAGCATGAATAACGCGACAAAGGATGTTTTATGAAAAATAACCATACGCTCATTATCGGCGGCGGTATCGTCGGTGCAACCCTTGCGCTAAAACTGGCGCAAGCTGAAATGCCAGTGACCATTATTGATGCGCGCCCTGAACGTAGCGAGGCAGATTGGCAGCAGGTGCTTGGCAAGCGGGATGCGCGCGTTTATGCATTAAGTCTTGCCAGTATCAACTTACTCAAAGACGTGGGCGCTTGGCAAAAGATAGCGGCATCAGAGCGTAAAGCCGATTATTCGCAAATGCAGGTCTGGCAGCTAAATGGTCGCGGCGAGTTACTGTTCGGCGATAGTGATGATGCTAATAATAGTAATGACAGCAGTAACAGCAATCAAAACTCTGAGACAAAAATGCTCGGTAGTATGGTTGAGCCCGCAGTTATTGAATATGCATTGTGGCAGCGTTTAACTGCCGCTGATGTCAGCCAGTATTTAACTGTTATCGATGGGCAAAAGGTTGTCGATATGGACTGGCTTGGTAGCGCACAAGGTTACCGTGTGACGCTAGATGACGGCACTGTGATTGACGTGCGTTTATTGGTTGGTGCTGACGGTCGCGGCTCGTTTGTACGCAGGCAGGCAGCCATTGAGCTCGATGTGCTTGATTATAAGCAAACGGCGATTTGCTGCGCCATTCAAACCGACAAGCCGCATCGCGCAACCGCCCGTCAAACCATGCTACCGACTGGTACATTGGCATTGTTGCCGCTTGCTGATATTACTGATGAAGATAAAGCCAATCCGCAACATTGGCAGTCGATTGTATGGACATTGCCACGCAATCAAGCATTGGCATTGTTAGAAGAGGCGCCGCGCTATATCGCTGATAAATTGGCTGCTGCCAGCAATTATGAGCTGGGTGCTATCCATCAGATTGAATCAATTGCCAGCTTTCCGTTAGCGGCGCAGCAAGCAAAAAGCTACGTCGCCGATAATTTAGTTTTAATCGGTGATGCGGCACATGGTGTACATCCGCTGGCAGGTCAGGGGCTGAATTTGGGCATGCTCGATGTGAAGGCATTAAGTGAACAACTCACCCATGACTATGCGCGTAGCGGAAATAAGCTGTGGGGTACGAACCAAACCTTGCGTAGCTATGAGCGTCTGCGTCGTCCACATAATAGTCTGATGATGCATAGCTTTTCGGCGCTTAATTGGCTGTTTGCCGGCTCGCTTGCTCAGATGCGTCCGATTCAACAACTTCGTAATGAAGGCATGTATCGCGTCAGCAAAATCAAACCATTGATGCGTCTGTTTGCTAAGCAGGCGAGTGGGGTTTAACTGAAAAGGAGTTTGCTATGAAAAAAAGTATATATTCGGCGATTATTGTTTTTGGCAGCGCTTTGGTCTTATCCGCATGTCAAACTACGCCACAATTAGTTGCGGCTAATCAGCAAGCGCCTATCATAGCGCCCGTCGTTCCGGCGATTTTAGACTCAGATGGCGATGGCGTTCCTGACGACATCGACCAGTGTCCTGCTACGCCGTGGAATGTAGTCATCGATGAAAGAGGCTGTCCTTTAGCGCCTATAGGGGTAGGTCTAAGAATGGAATATCGTGCTTTTTTTGACAAAGACAGTAGTAAGCTTTTGCCAAAGTACCAAGATGAACTGGATAAGGTCGGTATGAAAATGCAAGAGTACAAAGGCGCTATTCTATGGGTTGAAGGTCATAATTCAAGAACGGAGGTTGATAGCGCCGATTTAAACAATCCCAATTCGTTAGCGCAAGCTCGAGCTGATAATGTTAAAAACTATTTAATTTCAAAGTTTAACTTCGCTCCTGACCGCATCACTACGATTGAGTATGGGGCAAATAGACCGATTGCGCCATCCGATACTGAAGAAGGCAATATGCTTAATCGGCGAGTTTATGCACTTGCGACTGAACCTGATAAATAAAAAATAACTTTATTAAAACGATTCGAGGCAACTCATAAAGTCTAATTAAATAAGGACTCCAATTCGATATGAAACTAAATTTCTATCTAGTCAGCACCATTTTTTGTAGTTCTTTAGGGTTATCAGCGTGTCAAATCACTACAACTGCGCCGTCTAAAGAGTTACCTCAACATGAAAATATCAGGACGATGCAAGCAGCGATTGATTCAGATGGTGACGGTGTGCTTGATGCTATAGACGAATGCCCTGAAACGCTACCTAACGTAGTAGTTGATACTAAAGGCTGTGAAATAATAATTGAGGGAGGCGAGGCGCTTGAGATGGAGTTTAGTGGATTTTTTCCATCCATGAGTAGTCAATTACCTGCTATTTATGATCCAGAATTCACAAAAATGGCAGAAAAAATCACCGAGTATCCAGAAGCCAGTGTTTTTATTTTTGGTCATGCAGCTACAAATGAAATAGATGAAGATGCTTTAGCAACTTTTGGTTTCGATTCTTTATCACGCAATCGCGCGCTAATTATTAAGAATAATTTAGTTTTGCAACATAATATCGATGCTAAGCGTATCCGTACTTATGAGTGTTCAAATAAATTATTGGTTAAAGATACAGATTATATAAACCCTAGCTTTAGAGCGCTTAATTTGAAAGGTCTTGAGGCAAAACAACGCCGCGCAACTTTAATGGCAAGTAGTGAAGTGCATGACTTAGAGAGTCTTGAATATGTGTCTTATATAAGAAGATACGGTAAGTACGCTAAGCATTGTGAACTGTTTGAATAATAACGACTGATTTTCATCAACCGTTAAAAGTTATCCTTACCCCAACGCCGAAAACAGCACCATTAGCACTGGCGAGACAATATTAATAATAAAGCCAAAACTAATCGCCAGTGGCACGACTTTTAGACCACCAGATTGTTGGATAATAGGCAGCGTAAAGTCTAAACTGGTTGCACCACCAAGACCGACCGCAGCTGATGGATATTTGCGCATAAAGACGGGAATAAATAATAGCGCAAAGAACTCACGTACCAAGTCATTAAATAGCGCCACACTGCCCCAAACCGCGCCATAAGCATCGGTCATGATAATCGCTGATAGCGAATACCAACCAAACCCTGATGCCAGTGCCAAACCTTTCGTCCATGACACGTCGCTGAACATCAGCGCAAAAACAAGCCCGCCAACCAATATCGAGAGGGTAAAGATAATACTCATCTCGACGCCACGTTTATTGAGCAGTACTTCTTTAAGGGTAATCCCTGAGCCTTTTAGACCAATACCAACCAGTAAGATTAGGACCATCAGCATTGCGGTCATGGTGTTTTCAGGCGGCATATAATCAGCCGGCAAGAAATAGCCGATGACCATGCCAATCACCACACAAATTACTTGCGCCAAGCTACCACGAATACTAACGCGATGCTCTTTGGATTTGACGTTGGGTTTCTTTGCCTGCCACGGTCGCAGATGATCAAATAACATCAGGGCAAATAAACCACTGCCAATTGTCAGTATCGATAGGATGGTGACGTACAGGGCGATTTCGCCTATTTGGCTACCCAGCCCTTCTACTTGTGACAGCTCAATACCGATGAGGGCTAAGATGACATAAACCAAGTACGACAAGCCTTTATCAGCAAGCTTGGTCATTTTAGGATTGGAGGGGATGGCAAAGCCAATAAACATTGGCATTAAGACCAAAACAAGGGTAATCAGGCTTTGCATGTCGGCAGACTCGTCAGTTTTAAACAAGGCGTTTTTGGGAGGGCTTTTCTAAGAAGTTGGGGATTGTATCATATTAGTTTGTAAATACGGTTATCAGCACGTCATATTCATCGCAAAATGTGACGGTTGTTTGAGTGGTAAATGACCTCTAAATGGCTGGTTATTCTTTACCTGATAAACTTTTGTTGCTACATTGAAGGCATCAAAGGTTTTGGCACGTATTATGTCGCTATATCAACTCAAATCTCAATTCCAAGATCAATTGCGTCCTATAAGCGATACTCTAGCTGGGCAAGGTGTTACCGCCAACCAAGTGACGGTGTCAGCAGTATTGTTGAGTGTAGGAACGGCCTATGTGATAGCTAAGCCCGCAGCCAAAAATCAAGCGCTATGGCTGTTAATGCCGTCATCGTTGTTTGTACGTATGGCGCTCAATGCTATTGATGGCATGATGGCGCGCGAGCACGGGCAGGCATCCAAACTTGGTGAAGTGCTTAATGAGGTGGGCGATATTGTTGCCGATATAGCATTATTAGCCAGTCTGTTGCCGCATGTTGATAATCAAGCAACGCCCGTTGGGCTGATAAATACCGCAGAAAAACTATCTCACAGTCAGCGCCATATTGTCGGCTTGATTGGTCTTAGTATTGGTACCGAGCTACTGGGTATAGCCAGTCATACAGCGCTAGGTACTCGAGCCAATCATGGGCCTTTGGGCAAAAGTGACCGTGCTTTTTTGCTAGGTGTGCTTGGCACCTTGGTTGGTGTCAAAGTACCGTTATCACTATCACCTATTAGAATAGGGCAGCTGTCCATACTGACAGAAGCAATGCTCTTAAAAACTTGCTTCAATCGCTTGAGTTACATGGCGAGTTTATACGTAATGCGTAAACCGCCAGTGCCGAAATCAACACTGAGTGCCTTAAATACTTGTCATCATTCAAATATTTCCAACCATGTTGAATTTTCTCCTAGCGTCATTGATGGTTTCATCGCTCATAACGCTTTACCTCATTCTTCTACTAATGCTTCTCTTTTGGAATCCAATATTATGTCAGCGACCTCTAATAATGCAGAAAATAAAATAAATCTGCTTAACGATAGTAATCATAAAGACCCATCCCAAAAGACGTCATCAAAGAAACTCTCATCAAAGCAGTTCTCACCCAAAACTATTCATGGTGAAAGCAGTTATAACGCTTATGATGGCACGGCAATATATTATCGTTACTGGCTGACGATGCCTTTAGAGGCTATAAAACAAGCCAGTCAGCAACACACACAACAGCGCCAAGTCATTCTGCTACATCGTGGTCACGAGCATTCAGGACGATTGGAAGAGTTGGGGCAGCAGTTTTCCGTGGCGGGCTATCAGGTATTTGCTTGGGATGCACGCGGTAATGGGCGCTCAGGCGGTATCAAAGACCACGCCGAGAGCGTCACTGAGCTAGAGCGCGATTTAAACGACTTTGTGCAATTGGTCGTTGAACAAACTGGCATTGCCATTGACGATACTTTACTCATCGCCAGTAGTATCGGTGCGGTACTCGCGGCAGCATGGGTACATGATTACGCGCCCAATATCCGCGGGATGATTTTGGGTACACCTGCATTGAAGATTCGTTTGTATTTACCCTTCGCCATACCATCCTTAAAGGTAGCACGCGCACTCGGTTTGATGTCACGCGTGAGCAGCTACGTCAAAGCGCAAGTGCTGACCCATGATAAAGACGCGCAGCAAGCCTATAATGCCGACCCGCTTATCTCCAATAGTATCTCGACTGACTTGCTCATTGATACTCATGCGACGGGTCAACGCTTGCTCGATGATGCTGGTGCAATTACCGTGCCGACGTTTGTATTGTGCGCAGGCAAGGATTATGTGGTCGATAAGCAGGCTGAACGTGAGTTTTATGAGGCGATTAATACGACTAATAAGCGTTGGCAATTATATCCAGACAGCTATCATGCTATCTTTCATGAAACCAATAAAGCAGACGTCTTCGCTGATTGTCTTGAGTTCGCTGAGCAGGTATTCAGTACGGACGTTAAAGCGCCTGATTTGAGCGCCGCTCATCTAAACAGTGCCAGTAAGGATAAGGTTGATCGCTTAGCGATTAAGCCTTTTAATCCAAGTTTTGCACTTACGCGCTTTGCCATGCAAAAATTTGGTCATGTCAGCGATGCCATTGCTACTGGACTTGTGCATGGCTTTGATTCTGGTCATTCGCTCGATCATGTCTATTATAATCAGCCGAGTGGTCAGAATAAATTTGGTCAGGCAGTCGATAAATTTTACTTAAACAATATTGGTTGGCAAGGTATTCGTATCCGCCGTGAGCATATATTAGAGCTAGCACGTCAAGCTTTAGCAGATATTGAAGATAAGAACCAAAATAGCGCTAAGTTATACCAACCAAGATTGCTAGATATTGCTAGTGGGCATGGCTTTTATGCGTTTGATTTATTGACAGAGTTTACAGACTTGCATGCTGAGCTACGTGATTATGAGCAGCATAATATTCAAGCTTTACAGTCGAAAGCGCAGCAGCTAGAAATTGCTGATCGCGTGATTGCCTGTCAAAAAGATGCTTTTAACCCTGCCAGTTATATTAATGAGCAGGAAGAGACTGGCAGTGTCGATGAAACAAAATTTGATATCGCCATTGCCTCTGGTGTTTTTGAATTGTTTTCTGACAATATGCTACCAACGACGGCTTTGGCGGGCATTTACGATAGTTTAAAATCTGGTGGTTATTTACTTTATACCAATCAGCCTTGGCATCCTGAACAAGAATTTATCAGTAAAACCTTAAACAATCATCGTGGCAGCGATTGGGTGATGCGTTGTCGTTCACAAGCAGAGATGGATCAGTTGGTTGAAAATGCTGGCTTTCGAAAAATAGCGATGCGTATCGATCGCTTTGGTATTTTTACCGTGTCACTAGCGATTAAAGTCGCCTCATCCAATCATGAATAATACGCATGCCAAACCCTATGAGCGTGTGCAGCTTTTTTCAGGGGGCGGTTCCCGTTTTGGCTATTATTTAGGTAGCTATGCGGCATTGGTGGCTCATGATTTGACGCCGGATATTATTGTTGGCACTTGCGGTGGTAGTCTATCGGCTTATTTGGTTAATTTAGCGCCCGATCCCAGGGATTTGCAGGAGCTCATGTGCAGTCGTGAGTTGTATCGTGTCATTACTGCCATCAGACATGTCGCGCCAGACGAAGCCAATAAACGTTTAAAAATACGTTATATGGCTCAAGCTTTCAAGCGCTGGCGACTCACAAAACAAAAAGCTAACGGACAAAGACTGCAGCAAGCAGGTAACTATAAGCAGATTTTGGATGAATTGCAGCAGCTAGCGATGTTTCGAGTCGATAATGAGGAACAATGGCTTGACGAGTTGTCTGGTTTTTCTCTCAAGCACAATAATAATTTGTGTAATCCTACCGCGCCAGAGATAGCCATTATCGCCAGCCGCCTGTATCCAACAGCTAATCAAGGGATTACTGCTAGTAATTCTGTTCACAATGATTTTAGGCTACAAGAATTATTATTTGCCCCGCCGCGATTGGCAGCATTAGATCTCATCGCAGAAAAACTGAATTCACCGGCTCATACATTTGCTAATGGACGTATCAATCAGTCTGTCAAAATGCTGACCAAATGGGATTTTGCCCCTGCGATTCGTGCTTCTATGGCAGATATGTATTACTTACCACCGACGCATATTGCAGCCCTTGGTTGGTGTTTGGGCGGAGTGATTAATCTCACACCCATTGAGCTGGCGTGTCAATTGGGTCATAGCGTATTTGCAGAAACCAAGGCAGGTTATGATTCATGGCTTGCCGCACCAGCCATTCAACGTGTTTTTGGTTTTGACCCCAACGAGCGTTTGGCACAGGTGCAGGGTTTTGATTCAACAGAAACGCTGCCACGCGCTGATTCTGTTAAAACCAGTCCTCGAGTGAATCAACCACATTGGTTACCTTTTGCAGATAATGCTCAGCAGTTGGCAAGACAGCATGTACAAAAGCGTTTTAACATCAGACAAATGACCGTTGAGCTCATCCACAGTGACTATGATGGCTTTGTGCGGCAAATGCAGGCGCAATGGCGGTATGGCTGTCAGCGAACCACTGACTATATACAACAGCATAGCCTATGAAGAATGCCACAAAGCCCGCCTCAATAGATAAACCACACATTATCGTCGTTGGTGGTACCAGTGGACTTGGTTTGGCATTGGCGCTGCATCATCAGGCGCTTGACTGGCAAGTGAGCGTGGTTGGTCATAGCACGGCAAAGATAGACCGTCTCAATAGTCAGTACCCCGATATTGTTACTTATTGCTGTGATTTGACTGATAACGCGCAAACACAAAGTTTGTTAGAGAGCTTGTCAGATATCAGTTTTCAAAGAGTAGTTTATAGTGCGGGTAGTTATACTAATGAGCGTGTTCACCATCTGAGTCAAGCAGACAGTAATCAAATGCTCGCGATTAATCTGCAAGCGTTTGAGCAGGTTTTTAGATGGGCAAGTGAGCAATTAAGGCGGCAAAGCTGTGCGTTGGATATCAACGAAAACAGCAGCCTAAGCCTAATTTGTATTGCTTCTATAGCAGGTACTATCGATTATCCTTACGCCAGTCTTTATGCCAAAAGCAAACGTGCGATGATTGCCAATGCTAGCGCCTATCGTGCAGCACTTGCGCCTTATCGTATTCAAGTAAATTGCATCGCCTCGGGCTATATCGATACCCAAGCATTACGTGATTTGAATAATGGTGATGCTAGCCATAAGCCATTTATAATAAAGACACAAACGGCGGTTGAGAAGATTATGCAAGCAGTTGATAAAGATATCGAGCTGGCCATATTTCCACGCTCTATGCGCTATATCACTCGGGCGCTAAACCATTTACCTAAGCCTTTGCTTAACTGGATATTGCGCAATAAATTGGATAAAACCACTTGATAACAGCTTAGCCGAGCAGCCAATAAAACAAGGTAAATAATGGCAGACCAATCAGCAAGCTATCTATTCTATCCAATACGCCGCCATGTCCAGCGAGCATAGTACCCGTGTCTTTTACGCCGTGCTGACGTTTAAAGGCGGATTCTAATAAATCTCCAGCGATACCACTTACTGCTAAACCATAGGCGGCCAACAAGCAAACCCACCAGCTAAAAGAAGTGAGCCAAATGCCTAATAGTGTGGCCAATATCGCTGCTAACACACTGCCAAAGAGAGCACCTTCGATACTTTTATTTGGGCTGATGGTGGGAGCAAGACCGCGCTTAAAGATTTTGTGACCCAGCAATCGTCCGCATAGATATTGGGCAATATCATTAAATTGGCTGGCGAATAATACAAAAAACAAAATGCCATATTGTTCGCGCTGCCACGTTAATTGCTGTAAGGCAATCAAGCTGATAATCAATGCAATAAAGACAGAACTAAACAGCAAGTCTAAAAGATTTAAACGTGTATAGGTTTGCTTAGAATCAGAAGGCGTTTTGATAAAAGGCTGAGTATTTGGTTGCAAGCCACGCGCTTGAAGCTTACTAATAAGCCTAGCTTTGCTAGGTAGGTGCCATAATCGTTTAATCTCGTAGCCGCCACGCACACCAATCAACAAGAAAAAAGCGATGAGCAGCCACTGATAGGGGTATGTGCGAGAGTGTAGGTGTTGACTATTATCAGTTATCTTAGCGATTACATAACAAGCGCAAAGCGCTGCTAACATGAGCCACCATGAGCGTGCTATAAGATAGATTTTCGGTAAGCGCTGACGCAAGCGAGGTAGGGCAAGCATAGCCCAAACCGAACTTACGACTAGCATTAGAACCATCACAAACCGTAAGTCAGAAGCCATGTTTTTAGCACTTTGAGGTCGATAGAGAACGGTAATCCACCGTTTTTTTATGGCTGAAGTGGCAACGTTTAACTGCTGTTAGGCGTTAGCAACTGTATATACCGATCCAGCCTCTGTATCATCGATTATAGGCTGAATTAACCAATCAATACCACCTTCTTTCAACTTTGATAATGGCTCAATCACACTCGTCCGAGGTGTGCTTGTTAAGTTGGGATAATCCTTGCGGTAATGCCCACCGCGGCTCTCATGACGCTGATAAGCAGATTGTATAATCAAGGTCGCTAATTGCAACTGTCTTGCTAATTGAAAGTAGGGCAGCTCATTTAGAATAGTAGCGTTGTCTTTATGATCGATAGCTAGTTGATTAGAGTCGTAGCCGTTAAGTTGTTGTTGCCATTGTTGCCATTGTTGTATTTGTAAAAGTGCTTGTTCTAATTGCTGGGCATCACGGGTAATGCCCATATGAGAGGTCATCAAAGCTTTTAGTTCTACAGTTATTCCAGTGATATCAGCATTTATATTGACGTTGATGTTATGATTGTCATTTTCATTACACCTACTTTCACATTCAATAGACGATGGCAAAGTAATGCGCTGACAATCTCGAAGCGTTGGCGCTGTCCAAATATCATGGATTGATTGGTCTGAATTAGCATAAATTGACGTTATATCTAGCTTTTCAGTTGCTCTTAGATAGCGTGGCAAGTCAGCAGCGATATTGCGCCCAACGACCACACATTCTAATAGAGAGTTACTCGCTAAGCGGTTTGCCCCATGCAGACCTGTATAAGCAACTTCGCCTGCGGCATAAAGCCCTGTTACATCGGTCAAACCATTGGCAGACGTCACTACGCCGCCGCAGCTATAGTGAGCGGTAGGGGCAACAGGAATGGGGTCAGTAGTAATATCAATGCCAAGCTCTAGTAGTGTTTGATCAATTTGCGGAAAATGCTCTTGTAAAAACGTCGCTGGCAAGTGACTGACATCAAGATGTACATAGCCAAGTCCATTCTTATTAATTTGCTCAGCGATTACACGGGCGACGATGTCTCTTGGTGCCAGCTCGGCGCGTGTATCGACCTCTAGCATAAAACGTTTGCCCGTTTGTGGACAATATAGCCGCCCACCTTCACCACGCAGTGCTTCGGATATTAGAAAGCTACTGTCATTTAAGGCTAAGCCGGTTGGATGAAATTGGATAAATTCTAGATTGGCCAAGCGGCAACCTGCTTGCCATGCCATCATCACGCCATCGCCGACACAGACATTCGGCGCACTAGCGCGTTTAAACAGCTGTCCTAAACCGCCACTCGCTAATACGACAGCGTGACTACGAAAGGTGAGTTTACGTTGATTGACATGATCAAAAACACGCGCACCTTGGCATTGCTTATTGTGATTAGCGTTATTTTTTAAAAGGCTCAGTGCTTCATGGTAGGGCAAGATAGTAATATTGGATGCAGCTTGCACTTTTAGAGTCAAGGCTTCCATGATATGCCGACCAGTTGCATCATCGGCATGTGCAACTCGCCGACAGCCATGACCGCCTTCTTTGGTCAGATGTAAGTGAGAGAGTTCGAAGCCCGATTTTATATGACTTGCTGATTCTTGCTGGGGAATCTGAGTAAAAGGTACGCCTTGCTCACACAGCCACTGTACGGCTTGTTGCCCGGCACTGAGGATATTAGTGGTGTTATCAGTCTCACATAATCCTGCGCCAGCGATGAGTGTATCAGCGATATGATCAGCGACACGGTCATTCTTATCTAGACTGGCTGCAACACCGCCTTGGGCATAATGGCTTGAGCAAACATCTATTGCTGCTTTACTTAATACTGTCACACTTAGCGATGTTGGTAAGGCAAGAGCAGTACTTAGTCCTGCAAGGCCAGCACCAATGATAAGGACGTCTGTCTGGACAGTATCCTCAGCATTATTAGTCTTTATCTTATCAGCTGACCATGCCTCGTTCATATTACGCCGCTCCAACATTGGCAAATAATTCGCGGTCTTTGACAATGTCACCACTTGCAGCCACACGCTGCTTTTGCGCTTCAGCAAAATCAAGCATACGTTGGAGTGGTTTTTTGGCAGCTGTCGCCAGCTCAGGCGTCATGAGCACTTCACCGCTACGCTGAGACAGACATTGCTCAATTCCTTTTAGGCCATTCATCGCCATCCACGGGCAAAAAGCACAACTCTTACAACTGGCGCTTTCACCAGCAGTCGGCGCAGCTAAGAAACGTTTATTTGGCGAGCGCTTTTGCATCTCGTGCAAGATACCCAAATCTGTGGCAACGATAAAGGTATCGGCATCCATCTCATACGTTGATTGCAACAGCTTACTGGTTGAACCGACCACATCGGCCAGCGCTACGACACTATCAGGTGACTCAGGATGCACCAATACTTTGGCGTCTGGGTTTTCCTCTTTTAATTGTAGCAACTCGGTCGCTTTAAACTCATTATGCACGAGGCATGATCCTTGCCAGAGCAGCATATCGGCGCCAGTCTCTTGCGCGATGTATTTACCCAAATGGCGGTCAGGGCCCCAAATGATAGGCTCACCTTTGGCATGCAAATGACGGACGATATCGATACCAACCGAAGAAGTTACGACCCAATCAGCGCGCGCTTTTACAGCAGCACTGGTATTGGCATAAACCACCACCGTACGCTCAGGGTGAGCATCACAAAACGCCGAGAACTCATCAGCAGGGCAGCCCAAATCTAGCGAACACTCCGCTTCCAAATCTGGCATCAGTACCGTTTTTTCCATACTTAAAATTTTCGCCGACTCACCCATAAAGCGGACGCCAGCGACGACCAATGTCTGCGCACTATGCGCTTGCCCAAAGCGCGCCATCTCTAGCGAATCCCCCACACAGCCGCCAGTTGCTAATGCCAAATCTTGAATAAAAGGATCGACATAGTAGTGCGCGACCAATACCGCGTTATGCTCTTTTAATAGCTGCTTAATATTCTCTTCAACCACAAGTCGTTCTGCACGTGGCAAATCCGCTGGGATTTTAGCTTTGGCGTATTCGATATTCATCTGAGTCGCAATGCGATTATCAGTGCTCATGATTGGCGCGTCGTATGGATAAGTTTTCATAAGTGCAAACCTTTGCTGCGATAACGGCAAACCAATAGCCGCTAAAAGTGAGTCAGTAAAATATGTGTAAATAACGAGTTTTAATAATTATGCTCATTTTGAGCATAAATACAAGTATTTTTTATAATCTTATTTTAAAGTGATACATAATTCGTCAAGACTTACTTTGCTGGCTATCTCTTTTATTGCCGTCAATAATGTCTATTTACAACGGCAGGCTATGATAGTTTTCGATTCACGCTATACTAAGCATGGTTAGAAACACTTCATTTTAAAACGCTCATTTTACGTTTAAACATAAAGGAAACCTTTAAAGCCATGACGTTGTCTTATTCGCATTCGCATCAACAAGGTAGCGGCACGACAGAAGTGGTCGCCGTGCTGGTAGCGATTACTGAGCACACCGCGCGCGTTTTGACGGTTGACCAAGGTAAGCTTTTGCCCAATGGGCCATTAATGCCATTACATCGCTCTTTGCAAGCGGGCGTACGTCAATGGGTCGAGGAGCAAACGCAGCAGCCGCTTGGTTATTTGGAGCAGTTATATACCTTTGTCGATACCAATCGCCGCAATGTCGATGGGCATGCGCTGGTGTATGTGAGCTACCTAGGGTTGGTACAAGAAGCGCAAATGCAGGAGCTGCCAAGCCAAGCATTATGGCGCGATTGGTACGATTATTTCCCGTGGGAAAATCACTTGGACGGTATGCCGAGTATGATTATGAATCATATTGTGCCGGCGTTATTAAGCTGGGCCGATAGCGCCGCAGAAACGGTCGTGCAGCAGCGCCGCCTTCAGCGCATTGGTTTATGCTGGGGAATCAGTGAGCAAATCTTAGCCGTTGATAATCTCAAAGATACCGACAAAGCACTCAATACTGATAAAGCTTATGAAAATAGAGAATGGGTGGCTGAGCATGTACTGCTGCGTTATGAGATGCTTTATGAAGCAGGGTTAATCCCTGAAGCGTCGACTTATCCACCAAGTTACCAATTGAAATTGCCGACAAATTGGTCGCAGTTAATCGGCGTACCGATGTATTACGACCATCGCCGCGTCATTGCCACTGCCATCTCAAGGCTGCGGGCAAAAATTGAATATCGACCACTTATCTTTGGTTTGATGCCGGACGTGTTTACCTTATCGCAGCTGCAACAAAGCGTCGAAGCGCTCTCAGGCGTCCCTTTACATAAACAAAACTTCCGCCGTCTACTTGATGCGCAGAACCTTGTCACGGAGACGGGTCGGAGTAGTAGCGCTCAGCGCGGTCGACCTGCCAAGCTCTATCGCTTCCGCCATGATATTGAGCTACAAAGCTTACTGATGGATAGTAAATTGCCTAAACGTAAATAGCATCAACTGCATAAGCCTTCCTATACTGAAGCTAAATACTCCTATCAAAGCGAAATCATATTGGTTAATTTTATTAATTTACACCCTTTTCTTGCGAGGCTTTGCACTTTGCGCTATATTTATGCTCATTTTGAGTTTAATTAAAAGACGTTTTCTTAAGTGTATCAAACGCATATAAATTTCAGGCAAAAATAAGGGTCAAACATGACAGTTAAACAAGAGCCAGCATTGGCTGAAGTATTGCTTAAACCTTTGGTGGAAGTTGCCTTAACGGAAGATTTAGGCAGGCGCGGTGATGTGACTTCACAAGCGACTATACCAGTAGATATGCAAGCGCAACTACAGATTAAAGCGCGGCAAGCAGGCGTGATATGTGGGATGGATTTAGCGCGTTTGTCTTTTGCTTTGATTGACGAGCAAATCGAGTTTATAGCGCAAGTCAATGACGGTTTAACGGTCGAGGCGGGTACAGTACTGGCGACAGTCCGAGGTAACGCGCGAAATTTACTAACCGCAGAACGTACGGCGCTTAACTTTATGACCCATCTCAGTGGTATTGCGACAGACACCAAAAAAATTGTCGATAGTGTGGCAGAGTATCCTGCACAAATTACCTGTACGCGTAAAACCATTCCTGGACTGCGCATTGTGCAAAAATACGCGGTACGCTGCGGCGGCGGGCGCAATCATCGCTTGGGCTTAGATGATGCAATTTTAATCAAAGACAACCATATCGCTATCGCCGGTGACATCAAAACTGCTATTCAGCAAGCGCAAGACTTTGCCGGGCATCTTATTCCGATAGAAGTCGAAGTCGATACCTTGGATCAGTTAGAGCAAGCGCTAGAGGCTGGCGTGAGTTTGGTGCTTTTAGATAATATGCCACCTGAAGTTTTATCGCAGGCGGTCGCCATGTGTAAAGGTCGCGCCAAAACCGAAGCCTCTGGTGGTATCACGCCTGAAACCGTGCAAGCAGTGGCCAAAACGGGCGTTGATTTCATTGCCATGGGGTATTTAACCCACAGCACTACGGCACTAGATATTGGTCTGGATTTTAGTGCTTAAGATTAACGGTTGGCCTAAATCGATGCTAAAGCTTTTGACTAATTTTATGGCATAGGTATCGATTAAATAGGTGATTAAAAGGGCAGATTTGTACGGATATGCTATTGAATTGGTAAGGGCGGGGAATTAAGCGAAGTTAATGATTTAATAGGCTTATCTGCCTATGCTACAATGCCGCTGCTACCGATTATAAGGTCGTCTTTGCCTGTGCCTGTACTTGTGCATAATGACCTTATCTTTTGACCGATTTGACCAATAGATAAGCGAGCGCTCAGTGGATACTGAAATTATCAAGATAATCTTAGCCTTTATGGTACTGATTAATCCCTTTGGCGCCTTGACGTTGTTTTTGGATTCAACTCACGGCTACTCGCTAAATAATCGCCGTAAAGTGGCGCGCGTGGCTTGTCTAACGATTTTTATCACTATCAGCTTTTTTACCTTAGCAGGTGAGACGTTGCTAAAAGCGTTGGGTATCTCGATTGGTTCGTTCCAGTTGGCAGGTGGTATCTTGGTATTTTTAATCGCCCTGAATATGATGAATGGCGAAGGCAACCCGGTTAAGCCTGATCAAGAAAATTTCGATGTTGACCATTTGCACGGCGCGCCGCCGACGATGGCTGCAGCGGTGGTGCCGATTGCTATTCCCATGATGATTGGACCTGGCGGTATCTCGACGGTGATTATCTATTCATCACAGGTCACTGGTATTTTGCAAGTCTCTGCTATTTTGATTGCTGGGTTATTTATCAGCTTATTTTGTTATGTGGCGCTGATGGCAGCCGGCCGTATCAGTCGTCTATTGGGTGATACCGGACTTAATATCATGAGCCGTATTATGGGCATGTTACTCGCGGCAGTTTCTATTGAAATTATTGTTAATGGATTACGTACCTTATTTCCTGATTTGATGTAAGTCTTATTTTTCTCTACTTAATTAACTTTATCTAGCGCTTTAACTTCACCGCTCGCACGAACTATATTCTCATATATTTAAAACCTCCGATTTTTAGGCTATGTAGAAAAGCATAGCCGCTGGGTTATTAAATTCCTCAAGTTACTATCAAGAAAAACCTACTTTTTTCAAAAAATACTGTAATTCTAACTTAAAAGGTTGTTTTATAACTGCTTTTTTAAGCTTAGTAATACCTATACGAATTTCGATTAATCACCAAAAGTCTGCTATCAAAACGTCATCCATACAAATATGTTATAATAGGGGTACAACAATATTATAGGAGTATGTTTTGAGTAAGAAAAGAATTGCAATTTTAGGTGCAGGTCCAAGCGGTTTGGCGCAGTTACGTGCCTTTGAAGCGGCTCGTTTAGCGGGGGTAAAGGACTTACCTGAAATAATATGTTATGAAAAGCAAAACGCCATTGGTGGTATGTGGAATTACAGTTGGCGTACTGGTTTAGATAGAAACGGTGAACCCGTTCACGGCAGTATGTACCGCTATTTATGGTCGAATGGCCCCAAAGAATGCTTAGAATTTGCCGATTATTCGTTTGATGAACACTTCGGTGAAGCCATCCCATCGTATCCGCCGCGTGAAGTCTTAAAAGACTACATCATGGGTCGTATCGATAAACAAGACATCCAAAAATATATTCGATTTGAGTGCCCTGTACGTTGGGTGTCATTTGATGATGACACGCAAAAATTCACCGTGACGGTGATGAATCATAAAACCGATGAGCAAGAAGTAGAAGAGTTTGATTATGTGGTGGTAGCAACGGGTCATTTCTCAACACCAAATATGCCGTATTTTGACGGTTTAGAAGCCTTCCCAGGCCGTATCCTGCACGCGCATGATTTCCGCGACGCGCTAGAATTTAAAGATGAAGACATTTTACTGGTAGGTAGTAGCTATTCTGCCGAAGATATCGGTACCCAGTGCTATAAGTATGGCACCAAGTCAGTGACCATCAGTTATCGTAGTCAACCGCTTGGTTATGAGTGGCCTGAAGGCATAAAAGAAGTGCCGTTAGTGACGCATTTTGAAGACGATGTCGCGCACTTTGCCGATGGTACCAGCCAAAAATTTGACGCCATCATCATGTGCACCGGTTACTTGTTCCATTTCCCGTTTATGCCAGATGAGCTACGTTTGCAGACGCATAACTGCTTGTATCCAGCCAACCTTTATAAAGGTATCTTTTGGCAGCCGAACCCAAAGCTGATTTACTTAGGTATGCAAGACCAATATTTCACCTTTAATATGTTCGATGCGCAAGCGTGGTATGCACGTGATGTGATTATGGGTGATATCAAATTGCCTGATTTGGCAGCACGTGAAGAAGATGAGCAAAAATGGCTCGCAACCTATGCCAAATGCGTGACGGTCAGTGATTCAATCGACTTTCAAGCCGCTTATATTCGTGACTTAACCAATACTACCGATTATCCAGAATTTGCCGTTGAAAAGCAGGGCGAAATTTTAAAAGAATGGCAAAAGGACAAAGCCGAGAACATCATGACCTTTCGAGAAAAGGCCTATCGTTCTACTTTGACGGGGACCATGTCACCTAAATTGCCAGAGCCTTGGTTGGATATTCTCGATGATTCGCTTGAGCACTTTTTAAACTTAACCTTTGTTAAACCTAAAAAGCGTAAAAAAGTGTCTTGAGTCTAACCTGATAAATAAAAGAACCAAATACGTTTCATAGCGTATTTGGTTTTTTCGTTTTTAGCGTTAATAAACTAAATAAGCTGTTAGCTTTGGTATAAATGCCAAGCCAAATACAGCATTAAGAACCCTACTAAAGCGTCCAATATATTCCAAGCTTTTGGTTTGGCAAATAAAGGTCTGAGCAGGCGCGCGCCGTAGCCCAAGGCAAAAAAGAAAAAGAATGACGCACTGACTGCGCCAACTGCAAAGGCCAATTTACTACTAGCACCGGTTGAAACCATGCCGACCAGCACCAATGTATCTAGATAGACGTGCGGGTTAAGCCAAGTAAAACCAAAGCATAATAACAGGGCTTTTTTTAAACTGGTGACTACTTGACCATCGACAGTGAGCGCATGCGATAGGCGTACGCTGGCATATAAGCTTTGCAGTCCATAGCCTAGCAAGAAGATAACGCCAGCAATTTTAGCGATGTTCACAACTTGTGGATATTGCGCTGTGACCGCACCGAAGCCAGCGACACCAGCAGAAATTAAAATCGCGTCACTGACGGCGCAAAATAAGCAGACGAAAAATATGTGCTCGCGTTTTAACCCTTGTTTGAGGACAAAAGCGTTTTGCGAACCAATAGCGATAATCAGGGATAAACCAAGCAAAAAACCGGCTCTATAATCGGTAATATTCATGATGGTTGGCTTATCCTTTAAGAATCAAAACGGTGACGTTTGCTTACTGGCAGTGCCGAAAAAAGCTGTTAAGATAAGTGATAAAATGGTCGAATGCAATATGTGTACTGCAATAGATGGTAAGAAGTCATCAGTGGTCAGCAACTTATAAAGAATAAGCGAGGAGCAGAATAGGTCATGGTCATAAGTTTGACAAGAATGCTACAGTCATTTGGGCAAGCTCAAGATGACCTGCCAACCATCGCTGCCAAAAATGCTCAGCAAGCTGCTGCTAGTCGCATTGCTAATGACACTGCTAATAATAACATTGGGAGTAATAGCAAGGGTAAGAAGCAGGAAGAGGTCAATTCTCCAGCACTTAAAGCTGCAACTTCTAGTGCATCGTCACTGACAGAGCCACAGCGTACTGAACGTATTTGTGACGCCTTGGCGCAAGTGAGTGATATCCGAATGCCGACGCCTTTGACCGATCGCTATCTATCCAATCGCGCCCAAATGCGTCCTACTAATAGACCTCCTTTTGACCCAGATACCTTATGGTATCTCAAACATGGACGCTGTCCGATTATGACTGAGCTTGTTGATGTGGTCGATGCAGCCACCCTAAATGCCATGCCGATTGAAGCGGTCGCCATATTAGACCGGATTAATAGTAAGCTAAAGCGCTACCGTGAATGGAGTAGCGAGCTCAACGCTGAGCAACAGCAGCAACATAATGAGCGCCAGTTTGTTATCGATAAGCTGGTGTCTGAAAGTATCCCTGAGGCGCTACATCACTATGAGCAGCTACAACGTTTTAGTCCGCATCGCACGAAGAACACTGTGGTGCAAGGCAAAATGACCGCCGGTGATATGCTGACTGATTTGTTTTTAGACATTGATTACGAGCTTGATGAATTGCTAGATGAGTTACATCAAACGGTGATGAATAAACTGGCTTCAACGCACCGTTATGTCAAAAGCCGTACGCAAAGTTAATATGTCTTTAGAAGGTTTTATCGAAAGCCAGTTATCATCATTAAACACGATCGGCTCAATACATAACAATATAAGGCTTTAATACAGTCTTATTTTTTTGTTTAATAATAACCATTGAGTATTTTCTAAAATAACAATAATTTTGCCAAACGTTCCTGCTAAGCATTTTTACTAAACAACAAGGATACCCTAATGACCCAACTGACTGCGATGTTCGTGATGTTTATTTTATATGGCGTGCTGCCAGCAGCTGGGTTGTACCTTGGATATCGTGGTATCAAAAAAGTCACTGCGCCCAAAATGCTTGAGTATAAAGCGATGCCGCAATTGGGTTATATTCCTGAAAAAAGCTTGCCAGTTGAGGTCAAAACAGCGCTTGATCAAATCAATGACAAAGGCGAAAAGCTGCGGGTTATTTATGGCGATACCAATAACGATGGTAAAATTGATGATAAAGATACCGTCAATGAAACCTACGTTATGATTCAAAATTTAATGGATAGGCATGTGCCACTAGCGGTAGCCGATTATCGCCGCTTGCATGACTTAGATGTAGGGAGCAGTGCACTTGCTGATACCACGAAAATTAAGCACTCTGATGTCACCGGTAAAGAGGCGCTATTAGAAGTGCTTAGGACGATTAATACTCAGTTTGATGACTTGCTCAATGCGTCCTATCATCAAGATGGACAAAAGCTGCTGGCGACCAATCGATATTTGCAGCAGCGTTTTAATAACCCAACCAGCAATTCTAGACTAAAACAAATTGATAATAGCGCTGCTGAAGTCCAAGCAATTGAAAACTCAGCTAATAAAGAAACTGATGTAGAAAATATTAAGCTATAAATGTGAGATGATAATATCCCAAGTATAAATGGTTATGCTGAATTAAGTCGAAAGAAGAGTAAAGTGAGATGAGTATATTACTAGGCATTGGTGTGGTTACCACTGTCAGCGTCTTTTATTTGGGTAGAAAGGGCTGGCATGCATTGCATAAAATGGTTGGTATTACTCCAGGGGTGCTGATTTATCAAGATAGTAATGCGCCCTTGTTGTTAACTTCTCTTAATTGGCGACAGCTAGATTTAAATAAAAAACATCTAGAAGCTTTATCTGATAAGCAGCTGCGCCAATTGCAGCACATTGATAAAAAGGTAGCCAATTATCACAACTACCAAAACGAGTTAGAAGCGCAAAATGTAACTTCAGTTATTGACGAGTCACAATTCGTCTTACATAAAATGCTGCATACCCGCTTACCCGAAATGTTGGCCAGTCATTATCATTTAGTAACTATCAATGTAAGCAATCCTACTAAAAATGGAGAGACGCAGGCTGAGGCAAGTAGGCTGTTACAAGAGGTATTGGACAGCATTGAGCAGCGTTTAGATGGGCTATTAGAGCGAATGGAAGAGCAACATCTACAAGAATTAAGAGTGATGAAAAATTATATTCATAGTCATAACGACTAAGCCTTAAGTTAGTGATAGTCTTAAAAAACGTATAAAAAAGCGGTCAATGAATCAATCATTGACCGCTTTTTATCAGCTAAGATTAATCCGTGACTGATTAACGCTTGTTGTTACGGTCACGAGTATTACGTGAACCGCGACTGGCAGGACTGCCACTGCTTTTAGGTTTTGCACTGCTAGGACGGTTATCGCTACGACTGTCAACACGGCGTGCTTTAAGTGGCTTGTTTTTGATACGTTCTTGCTTTTCTTTAGCTGCACCATGCAATCCAGTACCGTGACGTGGTCGTAAGCTGACCAAATCGGTTAAGGTATTGATGTCTTTTTTGTCCAACTCTAAGAAGCGACCGGTACGCAGTTCTTTTGGTAGCGCAATCGACCCATAACGCGTACGTAATAGACGGCTCACTTTAAGACCTTGCGATTCAAACAATCGGCGCACTTCGCGGTTACGACCTTCTTTTAGCCTGACGTGATACCATTTATTGACACCTTCACCGCCGCCTTCTTTGATATCTTCAAACTGTGCCATACCATCTTCTAGCATAACGCCAGCGGTCAACGTACGGGCGATACCAGGAGTGACTTCACCAAGTACACGTACGGCATATTCGCGTGTTACTTCACTAGACGGGTGCATCAATCGGTGCGCCATCTCGCCATCATTGGTAAATAATAACAGACCAGTCGAGTTAATATCCAAGCGCCCAACCATAACCCAGCGATCATGAGTCAGTTTTGGTAAACGCTCAAAAACGGTTGGACGGCCTTCTGGGTCATTGGCAGAGCATACTTCGCCTTCCGGCTTGTAATACGCCAAGACGCGACGGCGTTTTTCATTTTCGGCCGTATATTTGATCTGACGACCGTCAACACGGATCTCATCGCCTTGTTCAACGCGGTCACCGATGGTCGCAGGTCCATTATTAACGGTCACACGACCTGCTTTAATGACTTCTTCCATCTGCCGACGTGAGCCAAGCCCCATGCGAGCGAGGGCTTTTTGCAGTTTTTCATCTTTCATAAGGATAACCTTGAGTCGGTGGGTTTACATTTCTCAATGTATAAATTTGGACTGACTATTATACGCTATTTATCGAAGTGATGTTAAAGAGAAAGCTTTTGAGGCTCACATTATTGGTAAGTTAGGCCTTATTATGTGACTATAAATTCAATCGAGATTCTATATCTGACGAAAAATAGATATAAATTGATTGTTACCCTTATCTAATTTCACCAAAAAATTTACCTTATCTGTCCAATCTTTAACCAGCTATGGTATTATTGCCTTGTTTTTTTATAGTTAATGTAATAATCGATTATGGTTGTCTAAATTGCGCTAGTTGCTAGACGCTGCTTATATCTGTGATTTATAAAGGTTTCTCTATGTTTTTCAATTCATCAAAGTTATTAAGTGTGGCATCTGTACTGGCAATTAGCATACTTACGGGTTGCTCTAGTATCAATGCTGGCTTGCAAGCAGGTGAGCTACCACCTAATGGTACATTCATTGCTGAAAATGGATTGCACTTTAATATACAGCCCTTGAACCTAGCAACATTACCGCCGAAACAAGCGGGTATACCAAATAGTAATTTAGCTCAATTAATACGAAGCTCTGGACGAGCAGAGTATCGTATTGCTGAAGGCGATATTTTGAGTATAGTCCTGACAGGCTACCCGAATATAACACCTTTAGCGGCTAGTGATAGCAGCAACCCTTATGTTTCGGGATTTCCTGTTGATCAACAAGGTTTTGTACAGTTCCCATTGGTTGGGCGTATTAAAGCCAGTGGCATGAGCGTGCCGCAGTTTACCGCTAATTTGCAGAAACAACTGCAACGCTATCTTAAATATTCAGACCCGCAGGTAAAGATTGTCAACTATCGTGGCAATAAATTCTTTATCGATGGGGAGGTCAAACAACCGGGCGAATTCCCAATTAATGATGCACCAGTGTCGCTATATAGTGCAATCTCTATGGCAGGAGGGGCAACACCTACGGGGGATTCGAACAATATTGTATTTAATCGTAGAGGGATAAGTTACAATATTGGATTACAGTCCTTACGCGAACTTGGCACGTCTGCCAATCAGATATATTTACAAGATGGTGATTCTATTCATGTGAATAGCCAAGACCGTAATAAGATATATGTTTTAGGAGAGTTTGGCCGTGTAGAGCCTGTACCTATTAAAGAGCAAGGCATCAGTTTAGCGCAAGTTTTAGGTGAGTCTAAGGGTCTTGATTCTAATACAGCAAATGCGGCTAAGATATACGTTGTGCGTGACAATTTAAATACGAGAACGACAGATATTTACTATGTAGATATGCAAACGATTACTAGCTTTGCGCTTGCCAATCGTTTCCAGATGCATCCTAATGATATTGTATACGTTGATCCTACTGGCTTGACGCGTTGGAATCGTGTTATCAGTGCCATACTACCATCGACTT
This sequence comes from Psychrobacter sp. UBA3483, assembly GCF_002377905.1. Taxonomy (GTDB): domain Bacteria; phylum Pseudomonadota; class Gammaproteobacteria; order Pseudomonadales; family Moraxellaceae; genus Psychrobacter. The sequence goes on from NZ_DFQS01000037.1 coordinate 67,896, forward strand.
CAGCAGTTAGTGTTCTTTCAGGCTTATAGGTAATAATAGTTATGGCGTTTAATAATATTTTAGTCGTATGTGTGGGTAATATTTGTCGTAGCCCTATGGCAGAAGCGCTACTAAAACAGCGCTTTCCAAATAAAAATATTGATTCTGCCGGTGTGGGGGCTTTAGTTGGTCACTCTGCAGATCCTGCCGCGTTAGAGATTATGGCTAAGCAAGAAATTGATATTACCAATCATGTAGCCAAACAAATCGATGAAAATTTGGTAAAAACAGCTGATATTATTTTCACTATGTCAGATGGACAAACGAAGTGGATTGAAGAGCGCTGGCCATTTTGCCGTGGTAAAACCTTTAAGCTCGGTCATTGGATGAATAAAGACATTGCGGATCCCTATAAACATGAAATGAGCGCCTTTGAGACGGCTTACCAAGATATTGTTAATAGTCTCGAGCAGTGGTCAGACAAAATTAGTTAAAAAGCTGCTATTAAACGACTAACCTTAAGTGATGAACATACCGTTATGAATACAGATTCAAAAAATTTATCAAACTCTACCTCTAAAGAAGATAATGACGAAATTGATCTTATGGCGCTGCTATTTGCTATCTTGCGCGGCTGGAAGATCATTGTTTTTTTTGCGATATTGGGCTTGATAGTTGGTGTCTTATATAGCAGGTATGTCAATCCTACTTTTAGATCAGATGCGATAATTCAAATTGAAGAAAACTCTAAAGGTGCTGCTGCTTTAGGTGCTGATATTTCAGAGTTAATTGGTTCGCAAGCGAGTAAAGCTGAGGCAGAAGCAGAGCTGATAAAATCTCGTATGATATTAGAGCCTGTGGTTAATTTATTACATTTGCGTATCCGACTTTCCGACCCTAATATTAGTGCTATCGATAGAATTAAAAGTAATAGCACTGATACTCAAATCAATAAACCTGAAGGTGTTTCTCTTAAAACTGAGGATGGTAAAGTCGAGATCAGTCAGTTTAATGTCTCACAAGAGTATTTAAATCAGCCTTTCACCTTAACACGCTCTGCGACAGGATTTGTGTTAAGTAATGACTTTGACGAATTCAAAGGGCAGATTGGCAAGGCTCATCAATTTAGAGGAACCGATGGTCAGATTCAAATCACGGTTAACGATCTGCCAGCTGAGGGATATCCAGTTAATATTACTAAGCAATCTCTCCAAACAACGACAGAGCAGATAAATACTGATTTATCTGTGGTTGAAAAGGGAAATCAAACTGGTATTGTTCAGCTTTCTATGACGGGTGCTAACCAGCAGCAGACTAGCTTGATATTAAAACAAATCGTCTTATCTTATATTGATCAAAATCAGTCGCGTGGCTCTGAAGAAACGACCAAAACCATTAGTTTTATGGAAACTCAGATTCCAACCCTAAAGAAAAAGCTAGAGGATTCTGAAGCAATATTTAATGAGTTTCGCAAAAAATACGGCACTATTGACGTAGGTAAAGAAGCCGAATTACTATTAACAGAAAGCTCGCAAATTGATGTTCAACTCAACGAGCTTAAATTAAAGAAAGCAGATCTTACGACCTTCTACACAGAAGAGCATCCACTGGTTATGCAAATCAATGAGCAGCTTGCAGTACTTAACGATAGGAAAAATGAGATAGACGATACGATTGCGGGCTTACCTGAGATTCAAAGAGAATTTTTACAATTATCAGCTGATAGTGCTATTAACAGAGAGATTTATTTAACTCTACTCAAAAACTATGAGCAGCTAAAAATTGTTAAAGCTGGCCAAATTGGTTTTGCCCGTATTATTGATCTTCCTATCAACAACTTTAAAGCGATTGCGCCTAAAAAATTATTGATAATAATCTTGGCTACGCTTTTAGGAACCATGCTTGGAACGATGCTCGTACTGCTTAAGAACATGCTAAGAAATGTAGTCAAAGACCCTGAACGTCTAGAAGCTAAAACAGGTGTACCTGTGGTAGCGACAGTGCCGCGTTCACCATTATTGACCAGACTACGTCAGAATAAGAAAGCGCCTAATAGACTATTGGCTTACGTCGATAATAATAGCTTAAGTTATGAAGCTATCAAAAGCTTAAGGACAAATTTAATGTTTGGCATGCCAGTCCAAGGGCAGGCGGGCCAACGTGCTAAAGTAATTCTCATTACTGGTGAAAGTCCTGGTGTTGGTAAGTCTTTTATATCGTCTAACTTAACCGAGGTCTTTGCGCAGTTAGATAAAAAAGTCCTGATTATTGATGCTGATATGCGCTTGGGTGAGCTGCATAAGATGTTTAGTATGAGTCAAGATAATGGTCTTGGGGATTATTTATCACAAGATAAGACTCATTTATCTAGAGATAACACTCAAGCATCAAAAGTTGTTGCTAATCAAGAAGGTTATTTGGAAAGCTTTATCAATTCGACTGGTATAGATAATATTGATTTTATGCCACGCGGTCAGCACCCACGTAATCCCGCATCATTATTGGCTAATGGTAGTTTTGATCACTTGATGAAAGAGCTAAATTTGCATTATGATTATATTATTATCGACTCGCCACCAGTATTGGCAGCTTCTGATGCTATGATTTTATCTCAGTATGCAGATAAAGTGTTAATGGTGGCTCGCTACGATAAGTCTATAGAAGGTCAGGTGGTTTATGCAGTTAATCAGATGAATAAAGCCAATATCAAAGTAGACGGTATTATTCTCAACGATGTACAGCAGGGATTATTAAGTAAGTACAGCTATCATTATAGTTATGCCTATGGCAATAATAACTAACTGTTAGTTGATAGATGTAGACTGCTTTAAATATTAATGTTTGAATAAAACAGTTGTTTGTTATGTCAATAGATCCTACCTCCTCATCTAAATTAAGTAATACTAGCTCTATAATATCTACTGGTCTTGCGAAGCGTAGTGCTGAGTTTTTACTCAGCCTACCTAGAAGCATTAAACGTAGTATTTTAATAATGGCTGACTTTATCATGTCAGCCGTTTGTCTATTCTTCGCCATTGCAGCAAGATATGGATATATCGACCATCATGTCAGCTTATTGGTATTAATCCTGAGTGCATTGATACCAGTAATATGCTTGTACGCTATTGGGTTTTATAATGGCGTAGCTAGAGGTTTTTTTGATGCGATGATGGGTAGCGTATTGCAGCTATTTTTTATTCTTATCATCATCGCTCAGACCATTCTTTATTTTAAACTGCTTCCGAATGTGCCGCGTGCCGTACCTATTTTATATTTGTTTCTATTCTTTATTTGGTTATGGAATAGTCGGCTGACCATCCGTGAGCTTTTAACACGGCTACAAGGTAAAAACCAGCGTCGTATGAAGAATGAAGATGGTTATGATAACGTTGTCATTTACGGGGCAGGAGATGCCGGTCGAGACTTATTAGAAGGTCTTAGAAACTCACATAAATATAATGTTGTGGCTTATGTTGATGATGATCCACAGCTTAGCGGTGCGTATTTACTCGGCAAAAAGATTTATCCTGCGCATGAGTTAGTAAGTTTGGTAGAAGAGTTAGAGATTGCGCAGGTATTTTTGGCTATTCCTTCTATTAGCCGAGCGCAAAAAAGACAGATTATAGATAAACTGTCTGGTATTGCCATCAAAATTAAAGAACTACCAAGCTTAGAAGAGATCGCTGACGAAAAAGTAACCGTTAGTAGCATGCGCAAAGTAGACATCTTAGATGTGTTAGACAGGCAGACTGTCGAGCCTGATGCTAAATTGTTGCAGATGAATATTAAAGATAAGTGCGTGTTAGTTACAGGCGCTGGTGGATCTATCGGTAGCGAACTATGTCGTCAAGTCATCAAGAACCAGCCCAAATGTCTCGTCCTTTATGAGCTGTCCGAGTTTGCGCTTTATAGCATCCATCAAGAGCTAACCATAAAACAAGCTAATACGCCAGCGTATCAAGATATTAAAATCGTTGCGGTCATCGGTAATGTCACTAATGAATTGAACCTACTTAGAATACTGAATCTCTATAATATCCAAACGGTTTATCATGCTGCCGCTTATAAACATGTGCCTATGGTTGAGCACAATCCATTTGAAGGCGTTATTAATAATACCAAAGGTACTTATCATTGTGCCCGAGCGGCGATCGCAGCAAATGTAGAGACCTTCGTCCTTATCTCGACCGATAAAGCCGTAAGACCAACCAATGTGATGGGTGCATCTAAGCGCTTAGCAGAACTGGTCTGCCAAGCATTAAGCCAGACAGATAGCCAGACCTGTATCAGTATGGTGCGTTTTGGTAATGTCCTAGGCTCGTCAGGCTCTGTAGTGCCGTTATTTACCAAACAGATTGAGCAAGGCAAACCGATTACGGTCACCCATCCTGATGTGACTCGTTACTTTATGACGATTCCAGAGGCGGCAAACTTAGTCATCCAAGCGGGTGCAATGGCGTCAGGTGGTGAAGTCTTTGTCCTTGATATGGGCGAGCCGGTCAAGATCGTTGACTTGGCGCACCGAATGATTCATTTAAGTGGTTTTGATATTAAAAATGCCGCACATCCTGAAGGGGATATCGAAGTAATCTTTACTGGGCTTAGGGATGGGGAAAAGCTTTATGAAGAGCTGATCATCGGTGAAGATAATGTCGAATCGACTCATCACCCTCTTATTATGCAAGCGATAGAGCATAGCTTTCCATTAGATGAGCTGGAATCGGTATTGTTTGAGCTTAATGAAAAACAAAAAGAATTTAATGTTCCTTGGCTGAAGCAGAAATTTAAGCAGTTTGTAGCAGGTTATAATCAGCCTAGTAAAGATTCTTAGAGTGTTTTGTTAAAGTTATAATAACTATCTTATAAGCTTTTTGTTGAGTCTTTCTATACTAAAATTATGCATAATAGTAAATGTCATTATCCAAGTCTAATAGTATCAACTATAAAGGCATAGCAAAAAATGCTGCTATACTATATTTCCGCATGCTATAATCAAAATATCCTAAAAACGCTACGGTATTGCTGATATCAATTTTTTGTAGCCTCTGTCTGCGCAGGCACAGCAAGCAAGAAAAATTGATATTAGCAGTGCGTGATGTATCGATATTACTTTTCACTCACTATATTTACCATTTATGGATTATATATTGCAGTTTTATTTCAGACACCTTGTTTATGTTATGAAGGTATAGCTTTAGAAAAGATAGTTGAAGAGTATTCATTAGAGTTGTGTATCAAACATAATAATAATATTGAAAAGGCTTTGTTGAGATATTTTGATTATTTTTCTTTTACCGATTTTAAGAAGAGCTGTAATTGGTTTTTTATAATCTGTAAGAAAAGATCAAGATTTATTTTGAAAAAGACTACAGATGTTTATAGGTAAATAATATTACTATTATTTCATTTTTTTGCGTTTTAGAGTTTTAGTGTATGAGCAAGATACTACTGTTTCTATATAAATTAATGTACATATTTATACCTATTCCTTTTTTCTTCGATTTTGGAAGGTTTAGATTTTTATATATTAAGATAGACGATTATGATTTTATCGCTGATAGCCCGATAATTCCTATGCCAATAGGCGCCATAGCATTTTTTCTTTCTATAATAATTGGTTATATTTCTGCTATTGCTAATCCAAATCTATTTAGGAGCGTTTTTCCTCCTGCAAAGCTATTAATTTTTTATTCTCTAGTAGTGCTTCCCTTATCTCTTTATATTGTCTTTGTTTCTGACCTCAGTTTACCTCGTTTAGTGCAGTTAATTTTGCCGATGACTTTTATTAGTTTGCTCAGCTTTCCAGTATTGATGAAAGATCGTTTGGGTGTGTTGAAAAATACATTTTTAAGTGCGTTTTTGTTTTTTAATATTCACTTTATATCTGTCATTTCCACATCCGTAGATTTTTTGAATGTTGATCCTAATTTAGAATATTCTAATATCTTTGGTATTCTGATTTATCAATCTTTGATTACTTATCCTGCAGTAATGAGTCTATATCTATGTCTTACTCTTGCAATGATTTATGTGGCTAGAAAAGATATACTCCCTGCACTAAGTAAGTATAAGTATTTTTATTATTATTTTCTATTCATACTGCTTTATTTACTTGCAGTTAGTGGACGACGTGCGTTCCTTGTAGAGTTCATAAGTGCTTTTATGGTTATAATAACTTTTTCGATTGTATATGGTATATCTAGAAGATATGTAGCAAAGAAAACTCTTTGGTATTTCCTGCTTTTTATATCATTGTTCATATCCTTTTTCATATTTTATATAAATACACCTGTTTCACAAAGAGTATTAGAATCTATTAGAGAAAATACTTTTGACTCAGGTCGAGTAGATATTCTAGGTTCTGCTTTTGACTTCTTTACTAATAATCTTTTAGTTTTGTTTTTTGGCGGGGGTGAGAGAGATATTCCAGGTTTTCATAATTTTATTCTGGATCAAATTTATCGTATAGGTCTTATTGGCTTTCTGTCAATTTATATAACTATGGGATTATTGATTAGAAGATTTGTAAAAACAAACGATCTGGGTACTGCTTATAGGTATCAACGATCTATGTTTATATTTATTCTTCTTAGTTCATTGTTTTTACAGTCTATGATTAATGCCTCTGTATCTCAACCTTACTACTTTGTTAATTTTTTAGTTGTTTCGATGCTTGTATACTTTGTTTTGTTTACGCAAAACAAAGTCAAAAATAAATCACTTGTATAACTGTAATTTAATGTTTAAAAATATAATTCTGCTAATTACCGGCGGTACTGGATCATTTGGTAGAGCTGTTCTAAAACGCTTTTTATATAATGATATCGCAGAAATACGTATCTTTAGTCGTGACGAAAAAACAGGAAGACATGCGTATAGCCTACGCAAATTCTAAGATCAGGTTTTACATCGGTGATGTGAGGGACTACTACAGTTTGCTTAGTGCCACCCGTGGTGTCGATTATATTCTTCATGCAGCTGCTTTAAAATAAATACGTTTTAGTAGGTTCTATTGTATGTAAGTGGTAAACAGAAATGTTCTCGATATTGGTAGCCCATTTAATACTCTAAATATGTGATATGTGCAAGCTAGTCATTGATTTGAATTTAGCTTATCCGCCGTATGATTTATCTTAGTGTTTGTAAGACCAAAGATGCTCAGAACCCGAATGGCAGTATCGAGATTATATTTACTGGATTACATCCAGTTGAAAGGTTCTATGAAGAGTCAATAATTGGTGAATATAATGTTAAAAAAACTCATCATCCATCGATTATGCAAGTAATAGAGCATAGTTTCCCTTTAAGAGGGCTTGAGATTGTATTGTCTGAGCTAGCAGAAAAATATAATGCTGTTTGTTTAAAGCAGTAATTTAAGCAGTTTGTAGCGGTTCATTAAAATAATTCTACGTGTATACAATAATATTGTGATACAAATCATAAAAAGATTAACAGATAAGGTTTTCTATGAATATTTTAGTTACTGGCGGTGCAGGTTTTATTGGCTCTGCTGTTATTCGTCATATTATAAATAATACCAATAATAAGGTTTTAAATGTCGATAAATTGACTTACGCTGGTAACCTAGAATCTTTAAATGATATTGATAAAGACGCTAGATATCAGTTTAAAAAGATTGATATTTGTAATGCAGAAATATTAAAACGAGCCTTTAAGGATTTTCAGCCAAACCTTATTATGCACTTAGCAGCTGAGTCACATGTGGATCGCTCTATTGATGGGCCTGCTGAATTTATTAATACTAATATCTTAGGTACTTATCATTTATTAGAGGTGGCACGTCAATACTGGCAAACGCTTGATGACCTGAATAAGCAACAGTTTAAGTTTCATCATATTTCTACCGATGAGGTTTATGGAGATCTAAAGGGCACGACTGATTTATTTACTGAAACTACTCCTTATGCGCCAAGTTCACCTTACTCGGCATCTAAGGCTAGCTCAGATCATTTGGTTCGCGCATGGCATCGCACCTATGGCTTTCCTATATTAGTCAGTAATTGCTCTAATAATTACGGTCCTTATCATTTTCCTGAAAAGCTTATTCCTCTAGTGATACTTAATGCTCTAGAAGGCAAAGCTTTGCCTATTTATGGTAAAGGCAATCAAATACGTGATTGGTTGTTTGTAGAGGATCATGCGCGTGCTCTATACAAGGTGGTCACTGAAGGAAAAGTGGGTGAAACTTATAATATTGGTGGTCATAACGAAAAGCAAAATATCGAAGTAGTCAAAACTATTTGCCATATCTTAGATGAGCTGAAACCCCGCACTGATGGTACTCAATATGAGTCATTAATTACGTTTGTAAAAGACCGCCCAGGACATGACTTGCGCTATGCTATTGATGCCAGCAAAATTGCTAATGAATTAAATTGGACACCGACAGAGACGTTTGATAGTGGTATTAGAAAAACGGTCGAATGGTATTTGAATAATATGGAGTGGTGCAGTCGCGTTCAAGATGGGAGCTATCAACGTGAAAGACTGGGCATAAAATAATGAAAATTTTGTTATTAGGTAAGAACGGACAAGTAGGCTGGGAGCTACAACGCTCTCTTGCTCCTTTAGGAGAGTTAATAGCTCTCGATCGTGCTGGTAAAGATGGGCTATGTGGTGATCTTACTGATTTGAAAGGTCTGTGCAGAACCATATCTATTGTGAAGCCAAACATTATAGTTAATGCTGCAGCTTATACTGCTGTTGATAAGGCTGAAAATGATAAAGTTAATACAAATATAGTGAATGCACAAGCACCAAGAGTATTAGCCGAAGAAGCGCTAAAGGTAGGAGCTTGGTTAGTGCATTATTCAACAGATTATGTATTTGATGGTTCTGGCAATAATGCTTGGGAGGAAAAAGATGAATCTAATCCCTTGAGTGAGTATGGCAGAAGCAAGTTAGCAGGTGAGCAAGCTATCGAAAACAGCGGTTGCAAATATTTAATATTCCGCACCAGTTGGGTTTTTGGTAGTAGAGGTAAAAACTTTGCTAAAACCATGCTTAACTTAGCAAATGAGCGGCAGACATTATCGGTCATCAATGATCAGGTTGGTGCACCAACCAGCGCTGCTCTGTTAGCAGATTGTACAGCTCATGCCTTACTTAAAGCTATTCGTAACCCAGAGCTTGCAGGTTTATATCATTTGGCTGCAAGTGGTCAAACTACATGGTATGAGTATGCCAACCTTGTTATTGAGCACGCTCGAAATATAGGTATGGAACTCCTAGTAACTGAAATAAAGCCTATCGGCACTTTAGAGTATCCAACACCTGCAAAACGGCCATATAACTCAATGCTTAGTACTGCAAAGTTTCGCGATAGCTTTGATTTAGTTTTACCTAAGTGGCAGCAGGGTGTAATAAGAATGCTTGATGAAATTAATTGTAATTAAGAGGTAGGTATGACACAACGTAAAGGTATAATTTTGGCTGGTGGCTCAGGCACCCGTTTGCATCCTATAACTATGGGTGTATCTAAACAACTTCTGCCAATCTATGATAAGCCAATGATTTACTATCCATTATCAGTACTAATGTTGGCAGGGATTCAAGATATATTGCTAATTTCTACCCCTGAAGATTTGCCTAACTTTATAAAGATGCTTGGCGATGGCAGCCAATTTGGTATTAACTTGCAATATGCAGAGCAGCCTAGTCCTGATGGATTAGCCCAAGCATTCATCATCGGTGAGGAGTTTATCGGTGATAGTAGCTGCTGTCTAGTATTGGGTGATAACATCTTTTACGGGCAAAGCTTTTCAGAGAAGCTTAAGACAGTTGCAGCACAGAAGCAAGGCGCTACTGTCTTTGGTTACCATGTTTCTGATCCAGAGCGTTTTGGAGTAGTCGATTTTGATGCTAATGGCAAAGCGCTTAGTATCGAGGAAAAGCCAGAGCGACCTAAGTCAAATTATGCGGTAACTGGCTTATACTTTTATGATAATAAAGTGATTGAGATTGCGAAATCCTTAAAACCATCTTCGCGAGGTGAGTTAGAGATCACCGATATCAATCAAAAATATCTAGATGATGAGCAGTTACATGTTGAATTATTAGGCCGAGGTTTTGCTTGGCTAGATACGGGCACACATGAGTCTTTATTAGAAGCCGGACATTTTGTACATACAATTGAGCATCGTCAAGGCCTAAAAGTAGCCTGTTTAGAAGAGATTGCATGGAATAATAGCTGGATAACTGACGAAACTTTAAATAACCAAGCCGATAAGTTTAAAAAGACAGGTTATGGTCAGTATCTTTATAAATTGCTAAATGAGGTAGAGAAATGAAACTAACTCAGACAGATATTCCTGATGTAATTATTATTGAACCTAGTATCTTCTCTGACGAGCGTGGATGGTTTATGGAAAGCTTCAGTGAACAACGCTTTCATAGTGAACTCACTAAACTTGGCTTATCAATTCCTAATGCATTCGTGCAAGATAACCATTCTTGCTCAAATAAAGGTGTATTGCGAGGGTTACACTACCAAATAGCGCCTCATGAGCAAGGAAAGCTTGTACGTGTGACTCGTGGATCTGTTTTTGATGTCGCTGTAGATATACGTAAAGAATCCCCAACCTTTGGTAAGTGGGTTGGTGTTGAGCTGTCAGCTAAAAACCATAAACAACTGTGGATACCAGAAGGGTTCGCGCATGGGTTCTTAACGTTAGAAGACAATACGCACTTTTTATATAAAACGACTAATTACTATGCTAAAGAATGTGAGCGAAGTATTATATGGAACGATATCGATTTAGCTATTGATTGGCCGACTTCTGGGATTAACATAAGTGTGTCAGAAAAAGATAATATCGGAAAAGCTTTCAAAAATATAATTTAGAGTCTAAAAATGAGCCTAATTAAAAATAGCTTTTACAATATTGTCGGGTTTGCAATTCCTACTATGATTGCAATCCCATCGTTCGGAATATTAGCTCGATGGTTGAGTGTTGAAGAATTTGGGATTTTTACTCTAACATTTGCTCTTGTAGGATATGCAAGTATATTTGATGCAGGATTATCAAGAGCGGTTACGAGAGAGATATCAATTTTCAGATTTGACAAAAATGAGAAATCTAAAATTGTTGGTACAGCAAGTATTGTAATTTTAATTATGGGAATAATTGCAAGTTGTATACTTTTCTATTCATCAGCTTCGTTGACCGATTTTTTAAGAGTATCTGATGGATATAAAGATGTTGTAACTGAATCGTTTAAGGTTCTATCTTTTATACTACCTTGTTATTTATTAGATCTCATATGGATGGGTTACTTACAAGGAATAGAAAAATTTTCCACCGTAAATTTTCAAAAGGTTATAAGCAACTCTTCAATAATGCTTTTACCTGTAATATTTTGTTTTTTTGATAAGTCTATATTATATGCAACTTATGGTTTAATAGCTGGAAGAGTAATTTCAGTATCATTATCATTTATTTTATGCAAAGATATTATTTATAAAGGTAGCTTTAGGTTTAACCATTTAGTTTTCCAAAGGCTTGTAAAATTTGGTAGCTGGATAACAGTGAGCAATATCATTAGTCCTCTGATGGTATATTTTGATAAGTTTCTAGTTTCTAATTTATTAGGCTCTCAAAAAGTTGCATATTATACGGCGCCCGCAGAAGGTGTAAATAGATTGATTAATGTTCCTATTGCTCTTACAATGGCTTTATTTCCTAAAATTAGTAATGCTAAAACAATTGAAGAACAGCGATCACTAGAAAAAATATCATATGCAATAATATCTTTAATTTGCTTACCAATAGCCATAATTGGAATAATATTCTCAGAAAGTATAATGACTATATGGATGGGGGTAGAATACGGAGTTAAATCCTCTATAATACTAAAGATTTTATTTGTAGGTTATTATTTTAATTCTCTAGCTCAAATACCTTATACCATTTTACAGTCGAAAGGGTTTTCAAAATATACCGCGATAATTCATGCAATTGAGATTTTTCCTTATTTAATATTAATTTTTTTTAGTACTCAAGAATTCGGACTTGTAGGTGCAGCTGTGATATGGAGTCTAAGAGTATTCATAGATTTCTTATTATTATTGGGTTTTAATTATAAAGTAAGAAAGAAAGTTTTAATTTAAAATTAGATTTTTTATCGAATAAAATTAATTTTCATTAGTATAGGTAATGTTGTGATTATAAGTCTTGTATAGTAGAGCCTTTATAAAAGT